>JAHDQN010000035.1 GCA_018433775.1 Deltaproteobacteria bacterium | reverse complement strand
CTTCCAGATTTTTGAGGATCTCGTGCTTCATTTCCGCCAAGATCTCCTTAATCTCAAGGAGCTCATTTTTTCTCAGCATTCTATCCTCCGTTTCGCTTAGGAAGTAGGGTACTTATACTGATAAATCTCAAGCTGTCAACATAAAATGCTCATCATAGAAGATATTGGCTGCCACAGCATATACAAGCATTTTTCGGAGTTTTTAGATGTTCTATCCCGCAAAAGGGATTCTCCGGCATTACCACGAGGAACGGAAGATCTCGCACTCGGCGTACTCTCCCTTCTCGAGTATTTTGCTCCCCTGGGGAACGATCATGTAGCAGTTTCCCCTGGCCATGGAAGACAGGATGCCCGAGCCCTGCGGTCCGGTGGGCGAAACGCACAGCTCGTCGCCGCATCTCTTCAGGATGCCCCGGACATACTGGGGGCGGTCGCTGGAGCCTCGTATCCCTTCCGTGAGCCTGGCGCGAACCTTGGGCAGGGTGAGGGTGCGGGCGCCCATGAACTTCAGGATGGCGGGACGGGCGAACAGATCGAACGAGAGCATGGTCGACACGGGGTTTCCCGGCAGCCCGATGGCGGGGATGCCGTTGATGACGCCGAATGCAAGGGGTCTGCCCGGCTTCACCCGCACCTTCCAGAACTCCATGGAGTTGCCGCCCTCGGTCATGACATCGCGTACAACGTCGTAATCCCCCATGGACACCCCGCCGGAGGTCAGAATGAGGTCTGCCCGCGATGCCCGGGCGAACTTGTCCCTGAGATCCTCCACCGTGTCTTTGGCAATCCCCAGGTACAGAGGAATCGCCCCGAGCTGCCTCACCCGCGAGATGAGGGACGATGAATTGGACGACGGAATCTTGCCCTCGGTGAGCTCCTCATCGAGATCCGCCACCTCGTCTCCGGTCGCGATGATGGCCACCACGGGCCTCTGCCGGCAGAACACCATCCTCCGCCTGAGAGACGCAAGAACGCCGATTTCGGGTGCCTCCAGCAGGGCCCCCTCCTCCAGGATCAGGTCGCCTGTGCGGATGTCTTCTCCCGCGAGACGGATGTTGTCGTGCTTCCGGGGAAGGGTGCGGATGACGACCGAATCGCCATACTCCTCGGTATCTTCCCTCTTGACCACGGCGTCCGCGCCCGGGGGCACCGGCGCTCCGGTCATGATTTTCACTGCACGGCCTTCACCGAGGGGCCCCTGCGGCAAACTCCCGGCGGGGATTTCATAGGAAACGTCAAGGCGCACGCCCTCCCTCGGAACATCCTGGATGCGCACTGCATAACCGTCCATGGCGGAATTGTCCCATGGCGGGATATCCATTCCCGAGACGATATCCTCGGCCAGGTACCTGCCCAGGGCCTGGTCGAGGGCGAGTTTTTCCGCGGGAAGGGGCGTAATCCGGCTTACGATGGTTTCACGGGCTTGTTCTACAGTGATCATTGTCTGGTCCTTAAGATTATGATGATCAGGTATCCTAAATGAGCAATGCCCTGAAAGTCAAGATTCGATCGGCTCGGGACGATAGAGAAGCATTATGGAACACACCGACGTCCTTGCCCCGCTGGACATCGAGCTGCAGAAGGTGCGCTCGCTGGGGGGAAGCATGTCCATCGTGGTCATCCCTCAGAGGTATGCGGACAAGGCCCTGGGATACAAGAGAGCCGTGGATACTGCGGTGAGCATGAAGGACTATCTCGTGGTGGGGCTCTTCAACACGCAGGCCAGCGAGGCCTCCGCCCGATTTCTCTCTCTTCCCAAGGGCATCGCCGTGTATCCCCAGGACGGCAAGGAGATCGAGACCCTGTTCTTCGAGGCACTGGAAAGGCTCCGGTTCATGGGGACCACCCCCTGGGTGAAGCGATTGTGGGATTCCATCAAGGACACACGGAGCAGCGAGTTCAAGGACGATCCGGAAAGCCGATTCATCTCGTCGACATTCTACCAGTTCCTGGCGTTCCTCGCAGCCCATCCAAACGAAATGAAGTACCTCCTTAAAGGATCGGACAACCCCGAGCTCTCCTGGGTGAGGGATTACCTTCCCTATGGACACGGGAACACCGGGGAAAGCCACGAGGATGAGAATGTCAGCGAGGCCGATATCACGGCGCTGTTTCGGTCGTGGCGATATCAGGAAAAGATGGAGACCAAGAGCGAAAAGGGAAAGAACACGCTCAGGAGGTTCCGGAACATCGAGCACCTCTTCACCCTGCCGTCCATATCTCAGGAGATCATCGGTCTTGCAGGGGATACATTGCTGGCGGCCTCGAAGATGGCGGGAATCATCGAGAAAGATCCCGTGCTGACCTCACGGATTCTGAAGGTGGTCAATTCGGCGTTCTACGGGTTCCACCGGCAGATCGACTCTGTCGAGCAGGCCGTGGTCATCCTGGGCAACGACGAGGTGATCAACCTGGCCTTTTCCATCGCGATCCACAAGATTCTCGACACCATCTCCCCTGAAGTCGCGAAGCGGCTCTGGGAGCACAGCCTCGTGGTGGCGCACCTTTCCCAGTGGCTGGGCCCCCACATGGGCTATACCAACAAGCAGCGTCTGTACACGGTAGGGCTGCTGCACGATCTGGGCAAGATCGTGTTTCTGCAGCGAGGCCATTTCATCGGCGGATTCACCGGGCCCGCCTCGCTGGAAGACCTGGCCGGCGAGGAGATCGACTCGGGCATCTCCCATGCCGAGATGGGGGGATACATCGCCGAGCGGTGGAACCTGCCCGAGGCGATCGTCGACGGGCTCATGAGCCACCACCTGCCCTCCAAGGCACGGGACATGTCGCTCGCAGTCACGGTGCATCTCGCCGATGTCCTGGCGCATTGCGGGGGCATCGATCTGGCAAAGGTCAACAGTGCGGCGGTGAGCTACCTCTCCGAACGGAAGGGGCCGGCCATATCACAGGACGAGCTCTCCCGGAGAGCTGGAGATATCGTGCAGCGGGTCAAGACGATACTGGAAGCAGAAAAATGATCAACCCGGACATCGAGACCGTTCTCAAAGAGCGCATCGTATCCCTGGAAGAAGGGTACGAACAGAAGATCGCAGAGCTCTCCCTGCTCAAGGAGCTGGGGGACGCGCTCAAGGGAGCCAGCCTCGCCCACTGGAACCAGCTCTTTATCGGACAGCTCGATATCATCAAGCAGGCAACGGGCATCTTCAGCGTCTCGGTGATGCTCGTGGATGAAGATACCCAGCAGCTCTATGTGGTGAGCGCCTCCGTGCGGGGCGATTCACCCAAGAGGCCTCCCATTCTGCTGAAAAAGGGGGAAGGGGTGGCGGGCAAGGTGCTGGAAACCGGCCGGACCCTCTATATCCCGGACGTCACCAAGGACCCGAACTTTTCCAACCGGGGGACGAACCAGAAGGGGTCGCTCGCCTGTGTTCCCATCATCTCCGAGGGAAGCTGCATCGGGGTGATCAATTTCCGCGACAACGTGGCCAGCTCGTTCGGGCCCAACGATCTGCGGTTTTTCGAGCTCATCGCCGACCAGCTCTCCATTACAGCATCCCTGGTGAGGACCTATCAGGACCTGCTCGATCTGGAGAAGAAGCGGATGAATCTCGGCAGATATTTCTCGCCGGGCCTGGCGGAGCGCCTGGTGGCGGACGAGCGGATGACCGGGCTGGGCGGGCAGAGAAAAATGGTGAGCATCGTGTTCGCCGACATCTCGGGATTCACCTCGCTGGTGGAGAAACACACGGTGGAGGACGTGGTGGAGGTCCTGAACCGGTTTTTTGCCACCGTGGTGCCCATCATCTTCAAGCACGGGGGCATGCTCGACAAGTTTCTGGGCGACGGCGTCATGGCCGTTTTCGGGATCCCCGACCCGGATGATCGCGACCCGGTGCGGGCAATCGCGTGCGCGGTGGACATCCAGCTGGAGATGAAGGCCCTGAAAAAGAAGCTCCGGAGCGACGGGCTTTTCCCCATTGACGTCGGCGTAGGGATTGCCACGGGCGTGGTTCTTGCCGGGAACATCGGAACGAAGAACCAGATGAACTACACCGTGATAGGCGAGCCGGTGAATCTCGCCCAGAGGCTCGAGTCCGTGAGCATGCCGGGGGAAATCATCGTCTCCAGCATCACCATGGAGATGATTCCCGAGGGATCAGGGATCGCGGTGAGCTTCGAGCCCATGGGGACAATCCGTGTCAAAGGCATCGAACGGGATGTAAATCCCATAAAGGTCATCTATCACGACAGGAATCCTCTCCCGGAGGAAGATGCACGGTAGCAGATGCCCCGTCAGCCTGCCGGAAGCGGTTTCCCCGCGTGCCCTTCCCAGGGGCCATCGTGGAGAGGGTCAAGCGCCCGGACAAGACGACAACGCCCAATCTTTGTTCCTTTAAGACATGAATTACACTGACAATATCTTCCTAATTATATGTGAAAGATACGAATACCATCCCATGCCGTCCTGTCCATGCAGCCGGTCCGGCAGCCAAAAATGAGCCGTCATTCAGAAATGCCTTGACACCTGTCTTCTCACGAGAGTATATCTCGTAATTACTCAAAACAGCTTGAAATAGCCAGATCTTCAGGCTGTCCACAGTCTCTACAGGGATAAAGGCAAGGCGACGGAATATCCTAAGAAGGAGGGTAATATGGATTTAAGAGATGCCTATTTTGTAGACGGCGTACGTACCTGGTTCGGCAAGGCGAGGCCCGACGGGTTCTACTGGACCACCCGTGCCGACGACATGGTTTCAAAGGTCATGAAAGAGCTTATGAGGAGGAACCCCAAGGTGCCCTGGGACGAGGTGGACGACAACATCTGGGGCGCAACTACGCAGGTGGGCGATCAGGGAACTACCATGGGCCGCACCACGGTTCTGACCGCAGGCCTCCCGGACAAGGTGGCCGGCTTCTCCGTTGACAGGATGTGCGCGGGCGGGATGACCTGCCAGGCAATAGGCGCTTCGTTCATTCAGGGAAATTCGGCCGACATCATCATCGCCGGTGGCGTGGAGCATATGGCGCATCACCCCATGGGCGCCGGTGCCGATCCCAATCCCAGGATCGTCACCGAGAAGATGGTTGAGCCCAAGTACTTCAACATGGGCGTCACTGCCGAGAAGCTGCACGACTGGATGCCCGAGAACGGCGAGCAGCCGGTATCCAAGGATGAGGCCGACGAGTACGCCCTGCGGGTGACGAACAGGTACTTCGAGAACCTGGACAAAGGATACTACGACAAGCATTGCGTGAACATGGCCGTGTTCACCCCCAACGGCTGGGTCGTGGCCGACAAGGACGAACAGGCTCGCAGGGGCGCTACTCTGGAGGGCATGAAGAAGCTCAAGACCCCCTTCAAAAAGGCGGGAAGGGTCACCCCGGGCAACGCGTCCGGCCTCAATGACGGCGCCTGCGTCTCCCTTCTCATGTCCGGCGCCAAGTGCAAGGAACTCGGCATCAAACCCAAGATGCGCTTTATCGGCGCCGGGTTCGTGGGCGTGGATCCCTCCATCATGGGGTGGGGCCCGGTCCCGGCGACCGAAAAGGTGCTCAAGCGCTTCGGCATGAAGTTCGACGACCTCGACATCATCGAGCTCAACGAGGCCTTTGCCGTGCAGGCAGTGGGCTTCATGAAGCACTTCGGCATGAATCTGCCTGAAGACCCGCGGATGAACCCCTACGGCGGCACCATCGCGGTGGGGCACCCCCTGGCAAGCTCCGGCGTTCGCCTCAGCATGCAGCTGGCCCAGGATTTCGAGATGAACCCCAAGGCGCGCTACGGCCTCACCACCATGTGCGTGGGCCTGGGCATGGGCGGTTCGATCCTGTGGGAAAACGTCGTGGGCAAAGACTTTTAGGAGGTTGGTGATATGGCTAAATATATCATGACATGCAAGCTGAATTTTTACGAATCAAAGAAGGCAGGCAAGATCGCCATTGTCACCATGGACAATGGGCAGAGCTACAACGTCCCCAACACCTGGGGCGTGGAGGCCTTTGAGTCCCTGAACAAGGTTCTGGATATCGTGGAGAGCGATCCGGACGTGAAAGGCTGGCTCCTGGTGGGCAAGCCCTTCATCTTCAACGTGGGCGCGGACATCATGAGCGTGGACCCCGACATGTCCCGCGACGACGCGGTGCAGATCGGCAGGATGGGCCACAACTCCTTCAAGAGGATCATGAACCTGAAAATCCCCACCCTGGCGGCCATCAACGGCGCTGCCATGGGCGGCGGCGTGGAAGTGGGGCTGTATCACGACTACCGCACCATCTCCAAGAGCCCGGGCGGCTGCGACCACTATGCCCTGCCCGAGTGCTTCCTGGGCCTCGTGCCCGGATGGGGCGGAACCCAGCTCGTCACCAAGCTGGCAGGCCCCGAAGTCGCCATCCAGCTCATCATCACCAACCCGCTGAACATGAACGCTATGATCAACTCCAAGAAGGCCTTCGAGATGGGCCTGGCCGACCGGCTCATCGCACCGGCCGAGTTCGTGGACGAATCCATCAGGCTCCTGGAGAACATCATCACGGGCGAGGAGAAGATCGAGCGCAAGAAGGTCGACCCGAAGATGAGCGACGACCTCTACAACAACACCAAGTTCGCCGTCCTGGGCAGGGTGCACTCCGGTGCCATGGCCCCCTACCGGGCCCTGGACCTTATCAAGGGCGCTGCCGACTGGTCGCTGGACGAGGGCTTCGAGCAGGAGAACCAGACCCTGGCCGACATGATCAAATCCCGCCAGTTCCTCAGCAGCGTCTATTCCTTCGACCTCACCCAGAGGAGGGCAAAGAAGCTGCCCGGAAGACCTCCGAAAGAGGTGAAGGGCTACGGCATCAACAAGATCGGTGTCATCGGCGCCGGCCTCATGGCCTCGCAGATGGCGCTGCTTTTTGCACAGCGCTTCCAGTGCCCCGTGGTCATGAAGGACATCAAGCAGGAGTTTGTGGACAAGGGCCTTGCCTATGTACGCGAGCAGCTCGGCAAGCGGGCGAAGAAGGGCAGAATGAGCGCAGCCGATGCCAAGTGGATGGGCGAGGAGCTCATCACCGGCACGGTCACCTACGACGGGTTCGAAGACTGCGACTTCGTGATCGAGGCGGTATTCGAGGAGATCGGCATCAAGCAGAAGGTCTTCGGCGAGCTCGAAGAGGTCTGCAAGCCCGAGTGCCTGTTCCTCACCAACACCTCGTCGCTCGACATCTCCGAGATGGCCAAATTCCTCAAGGAGCCGTCCCGCGTGGTGGGCTTCCACTTCTTCAACCCCATCGCGGTGCTGCCCCTGGTGGAGATCATCAAGGCCGAGAAGACCAGTGAAGTGGTTCTGGCCACGGCCTTCGACATCGCCAAGCGGATCAAGAAGACCCCGGTTCTCGTGAAGAACGCACCGGCCTTCCTGGTCAACCGGATCCTGCTGGCCTGGATGGACGGCATCTTCCAGTGCATCGACGAAGGCGCCGACTTCATGCAGGTGGACAACGCCGTGGTCGATCTGGGTTTCCCGATGTCTCCGTTCACTCTCGCAGGTCTCGTAGGTCCGGCTATTGCGCTGCACGTTCAGGAGACGCTCAATGCCGCATGGCCCGAGAGGTTCCCGGTGAGCGAGGGTCTGAAGAACCTGGTGGCAAAGGGCAAGAAACAGCTGCTCACCTTTACGGATACGGGCATTGACGTGGATCCCGAGATCAAACAGGGCTGGCCCCAGGGCAGCAAGAGCTTCACCGATCAGGAGATCAAGGATCGCGTGCTCATGAGGGTGGCCCAGGAGGTCGATCTCATCCTGAAAGAGGGCGTTGTGGCAAGCCCGAAGGACGTGGACACCGGCGTGATCATGGGTGCCGGCTGGCCGTTCTTCATGGGCGGCATCACGCCGTACCTCGATCAGATGGGCTACTCGGATAAGGCCTGCGGCAGGCAGTTCCATCCCCAGGGCCTGCTCGACAAGGAATAAGGATTCACAATTGACGAAAAAAGCGGGAAATCGCAGGTCTGAGGTGCTTTTTCCCGCTTTTTTTCTCCTTGACATTATTTATCGATTCATTTAGTTCAGACTGTACCAAACTGTTTGTAGTGCTTCTTCACTATTTCGCATCACATCACTCAAATAGCCGAAAGGATACTGATATGCATTTAGAAGACTTGAAGAAGGTGGAGCCCAAAGAACTTCTTGAAGCCGCAAACGCGCTTGATATCGAGGGTTCCGCTACCATGACCAGGCAGGAGCTGATCTTTGCCATCCTCCAGGCCCAGTCGGAAAAGGACATCTATATTTCCGGGCAGGGCACGCTGGAGATACTCCCGGATGGGTTCGGGTTTCTGCGCTCGGCAGACTACAGCTATCTTCCCGGTCCAGACGACATATATGTGTCCCCGTCCCAGATCCGCAAGTTCAATCTCAAGAACGGCGACGAGGTGCGGGGGCAGATCCGTCCGCCAAAGGACAACGAACGGTACTTCGCCCTGCTCAAGCTGGAGACCATAAACGGCGAGGACCCCGACGAGGCCAAGCACCGGGTGCCCTTCGACAACCTGACGCCGCTGTACCCCCTGGAGAAGTTCACCCTGGAGACCGCGCACGACAATCTGACCGGCCGGACCCTGGACCTGCTCTCGCCCATCGGCAAGGGCCAGCGGGGGATCATCGTGTCGCCTCCCAAGGCCGGTAAGACCATGATGCTCCAGAACATCGCCAACAGCATCACCTCCAACCACCCCGAGGTGGTTCTCATGGTCCTGCTCATCGACGAGCGGCCCGAAGAGGTGACCGACATGCAGCGTTCGGTGAACGGCGAGGTGGTGGCGTCCACCTTTGACGAACCCGCTTCACGGCACGTTCAGGTTGCCCGTATGGTGATGGAGAAGGCCAAGCGCCTGGTGGAGTACAAGCGCGACGTGGTCATCCTTCTGGATTCGCTCACCAGGCTGGCCCGTGCCCACAACACGGTCTGCCCGCCTTCGGGAAAACTTCTTTCCGGCGGAATCGACGCCAATGCCCTGCAGAAGCCCAAGCGGTTTTTCGGGGCCGCCAGGAACATCGAAGAAGGCGGGAGCATCACCATCATCGCGACGGCCCTGATCGACACGGGCTCGCGCATGGACGAGGTCATCTACGAAGAGTTCAAGGGGACCGGCAACATGGAGATCCATCTCGATCGGACCATCATGGAGCGGCGGGTGTTCCCGGCGGTCGACATATCCAAGTCGGGCACGCGCAAAGAGGAGCTCCTCCTTCCCAAGGAGCAGCTGGATCGTATCTGGATCTTGCGGAAGCTCCTGAGCCCCTTAAATCCCGTAGACAGCATTGAATTTCTGCTGGACAAATTATCAAAGACGGATAATAATGCCGACTTCCTGGAGTCAATGAATAAATAGGAGTAACGAACCATGAAAAAGGATATCCATCCGGAGTATCACGAAACAACGGTTACCTGCGCATGTGGCAACAGTTTCAAGACGCGCTCCACCAAAAAGGACATCAGGGTGGAAATATGCAGCGCCTGCCATCCCTTCTACACCGGGCAGCAGAGACTGACCACCACCGCAGGAAAGGCAGAGCTGTTCAGGAGAAAATACGGAGACTACCTCAACAAGGCGGAGAAGAAGTAAGAGCACCGAACCATCAGTATGCAGGATAAAATCAAGGAGATCGAATCTCGCTACCACGAGCTCTCCGATCTCCTGGCCGATCCCAAGGTCATTCAAGATCACTCCCGGTATACCGCGCTTGCACGGGAACACGCCTCCCTCGAAGAGCTCATGGGGCCCTACCTGCGCCTCAAGGAAGTCAATGAAGAGATCAGCGGGCACGAGTCCATGCTCGACGACCCGGACCCCGAGATAAAGGCCCTGGTGCGGGAGGAGCTCGCCGCTTTAAGAGAAAGCAAGCATGAGCTCGAGCATACCCTGAAGACCCTTATGATCCCCAAAGACCCCTTGGACGAAAAGGACGTGATCCTGGAGATCAGGGCCGGAACCGGGGGAGAGGAGGCAGGCCTGTTCGCCGCCGATCTCTTCCGGATGTACACCCGGTATGCCGAAGAGCGAAACTGGCGGGTCGAGCTCCTGAGCATCAACGAGACCGGCATCGGCGGGATCAAGGAAGTCGTCGCCGCGATCACCGGCCGGGGCGCCTACTCCCGCCTCAAGTATGAGAGCGGGGTGCACCGGGTGCAGCGGGTGCCCGCCACCGAGGCGAGCGGCAGGATCCACACATCGGCGGTCACGGTCGCGGTGCTGCCCGAGGCCGAAGAGGTCGATGTCGACGTCGATCCGCAGGACCTGCGCATCGACACCTACCGGTCCTCTGGCGCCGGCGGCCAGCATGTCAACAAGACCGAATCCGCGGTGCGGATCACCCACGTTCCCACCGGGATCGTGGTCTCCTGCCAGGACGAGAAGTCTCAGCACAAGAACAAGGCCAAGGCCATGCGGGTGCTCAGGTCCAGACTCCTCCAGAAGTATCAGGAGGATCAGGCCGAGGAGATCGCATCCCAGCGGCGACAGCAGGTGGGGACCGGCGACCGGAGCGAGCGCATCCGGACCTATAATTTCCCCCAGGGCCGGGTGACCGACCACCGGATCAACCTGACCCTGCACAAGCTGCCTCAGATCCTCGAGGGAAACATCGACGAGCTCGTGGACGAGCTTACCGCCCACTACCAGGCAGAGGCTCTGAACCACACCGGGAGCTAAAGGCGTGACATGGACCATCCGGTCGGTTCTCGCCTGGGCAAAGGGGTATCTTCAGGATAAGGGAGTCGACACCCCCCGGCTGGATGCAGAGGTTCTTCTGTCCCATGCATTGGAAAAGGAGCGGATCCAGCTCTACCTCGACATGGACAGGCCGCTTTCGCCCGATGAGCTGGCGGCCTACCGCGTCTTCCTGAAGAGACGATCCGCGCACGAGCCCGTGGCGTACATCCTCGGGAGCAAGGAGTTCTATTCCCACACCTTTCTGGTGAACCCCGATGTCCTCATCCCCCGCGGCGAGACGGAAATCCTCGTGGAAAAGACAGTCGAGCTGGCACCTTCGGACAGCGCGGTTTTCGAGCTGGGCGTGGGCTCGGGTGCGGTGATCATCTCCATCCTCCTGAGCAGGCCGGATCTCGTCGGATTCGGGAACGACACCAGCAGAAAAGCCCTGGCGATCGCCAGGGAAAACGCGCGTCACCACGGTGTATCTCCAAGGCTCAATCTTTTCCTGGGAGCCGATTTCCACGCCCTTTCCGAGGAGTTTTCCATCATCGTCGCAAACCCTCCCTATATCGCCCTGGCCGATGCCGATAGGCTCCAGGAGGAGGTCGTCCGCTTCGAACCAAAGGGGGCCCTTTTTGCTGGAAATGACGGTCTCGATGTAATAAGAGAAATTCTGGCTGCGGTGCACAGGAACCTGGCGCCGGGCGGAAAGCTCATTCTGGAAACTGGATATGACCAGAGGCATGAGGTGGAGCGGATGATACGGAAAAACAGGGAGCTCAGGCAGCTCCAGTGGGTCAGGGACCTGTCCGGGATCGACCGGACCGTGATCGTGGAGAGGGTCAATGGATAAGTTCATCATCTGCGGCGGCACCCCCTTGCAGGGAGAGGTGAGCGTCTCGGGATCGAAGAATGCGTCGCTGCCCGTCATGTGCTCTTCCATCCTGGCGGACGGGCTCTGCACCTATACAAACGTGCCGAAGCTCCGGGACATCAGGACCATGGGTGATGTTCTCTCCACCCTGGGTATGAGGGTACAGAGGACCGGCGACGATACCGTCGAGATCGATCCGGCGGGGATCCGTTCGTGCGAGGCCCCGTACGATCTCGTAAAGAGCATGAGGGCCTCCATTCTGGTCCTCGGGCCGCTCCTGGCAAAATTCGGCCGGGCAAAGGTGTCGCTCCCGGGCGGGTGCGCCATCGGGGTCAGGCCCATCGACATGCACCTCAAGGCCCTGGCCAGGATGGGGGCGGAGATCAACCTCTCCCACGGATATGTCATGGCCAGGACGAACGGCCGTCTCAAGGGCGCCACCATCGTGTTCGACAACACCACAGTGGGCGGGACCGAGAACATCCTCATGGCGGCCGCGCTTGCAGAAGGCACCACGATCATCCAGGGAGCTGCCAAGGAGCCCGAGGTGGTGGATCTCGCCGACGCGCTCAATGCCATGGGGGCGCACATCGAGGGCGTGGGAGAGAGCACGCTCACCATCGAGGGGGTCAGATCTCTTTCCGGAACGAACTACCGGATCATCCCGGACCGGATAGAAACCGGCACCCTGCTCGTGGCGGGCGCCATCACGAAGGGCCGGATCGTCTTGAGGAACCATCGGGCGGAACACCTGGTGGCCGTGATCGAGAAGCTGGCCGAGATGGGCGTTTCCATCAGCGAGCAGCAGGATGGAGGGCTCCTGGTGGACGGAACCGGAGAGTTGCTGCCGGCCCACGTGGAGACCGTGCCCTTCCCCGGATTTCCCACGGACATGCAGGCCCAGATCATGGCCCTGGCATGCGTGGCAAAGGGGGTTTCCCGCATCACGGAGAACATCTTCGAGAACCGGTTCATGCACGTACCTGAGCTGGTGCGCATGGGTGCCGGGCTTCAGGAAGCGGGGAGCACCGTGATCGTGCAGGGAGTGGACCGGTTCCAGGGAGCTTCCGTCATGGCCACCGACCTGAGGGCATCGGCGAGCCTGGTGCTGGCGGCGCTCAACGCCAGGGGATACACCGAGATCAGGAGGATCTATCATCTTGACCGGGGATATGAATGCCTGGACGTGAAGCTGGCAAAACTCGGCGCCCAGGTTATGAGGGAGAAGGGGGATTTGTGATGGAGATGCTCTCGACAAATCTACCGGGGTGGCGGGACACGCTCGCATCCATCCTGGACCGGATGACGGGCACCCCCCGTGAGGTGGACGATGCGGTCCGGGCGATCCTCCATGACGTCCGCAGCCGCGGGGACGCCGCGCTGGCCGAGTATACGCGGAAGTTCGACGGGTTCGACCCCGCTGCCGGGGGGTTCGTGATCACGCGCCAGGAGATCGAACAAGCGCCGTCCCGGATAGACGCGGCCCTTTTCTCGGCGCTGAGCACCGCTGCGTCCCGGATCGAGGCCTTTCACGCCCGGCAGAGGGAGCGCTCCTGGATCACTACCGAAGAAAGCGGCATGATCCTCGGCCAGAAGGTCACCCCCCTGGGCAGCGTGGGCGTGTATGTGCCGGGAGGGAGAAATGCGTTCCCCTCCACCCTCCTGATGAACGTCATTCCCGCGAGTATCGCGGGTGTGGAAGAGGTCGTGGTGGTTTCCCCCACGCCGGGGGGCGTAGTGAGCGATGTGCTCCTGGCTGCCGCGCACATCGCCGGGGTGCAGAGGATTTTCCGGATCGGAGGCGCCCAGGCCGTGGCGGCGCTGACCTTCGGCACCGGCACCATCCCCCGGGTCGACAAGATCGTGGGCCCCGGGAACATCTATGTGGCCCACGCCAAGAGGCTCGTCCAGGGCCGGGTGGGGATCGACGCCTTTGCCGGTCCCTCGGAGATCCTCGTCATCGCCGATGGCGGGGCCGATCCCGACACCGTGGCCATGGACCTCCTTTCCCAGGCAGAGCACGATCCCTCGGCATCGGCCATCCTGGTGACACCCCACGAGGAGCTGGCCCGTGCCGTCATGGAAAAGATTGACGCCCTGGCACAGTCCCTTCCCCGAAGGGAGGTGCTTAAGGCGTCTCTGGGAGAGCACAGCCTGTGCGTGGTCACGAGAGATCTCGACGAGGCGTTCGCCGTTGCCAACACGGTGGCCCCCGAGCACCTGGAGCTGATGATGGCGGACGCGTTCGATCATCTGGGCAAGGTCAAAAACGCAGGCGCCATATTCCTGGGGTACCAGACCCCCGAAGCGATGGGGGACTACATCGCCGGGCCCAATCATACCCTCCCCACAGGCTCTACGGCCAGGTTCTCCTCCCCTCTGGGGGTCCATGATTTCCTCAAGAGGTCGTCGATCCTTTATGCACCCGAGCGCGCCGTCCGGGAGCTCGGTACAATGGCCGTTCAGATCGCACGGGCGGAAGGGCTGGAGGCTCATGCACGATCTGTCGAGAACCGTCTCAAGCAATGAGATCCTGAAGCGAATCGAAGACCTCCTCCCCCAGAGGACCTACCTCGTGGGAGGATGCATCCGGGATATGCTCCTGGGCAGGGTTCCTCCGGACTTCGATCTCGTCACCTATGCGCCGGTAGCGGATCTGGCCGGGAGGATAGCCGGTCGGCTCGGCTCCAGACCGTTCTGGATGGATGAACGCCGCGGGGTCATACGGATCGCTCTGAAATCCTCAGGCGCGAACATCGATATTTCCGAGCCCAAGGGCCTGAGCATCGAAGAAGACCTGAGAGCCCGGGATCTCACCATCAATGCCATGGCGTACGATATCTCCCACCACAGGCTCATCGACCCGCTTTCAGGCATTCACGACCTCTCCCGGGGGATGATCAGGATCGTCTCGGAGGAGAACCTGCTGAACGACCCGCTGAGGAGCCTGCGGGCCGTGAGGTTCTCGGTGACGCTCGATTTCGCCGTGCACGAGGAATCCTCCCGGATGATCAAACGGCATGCCGGGAGGCTCAGAGGGGTTTCCGGTGAGCGCATCAAGCAGGAGTTCGTCCAGGCGCTGGGCACCGTTCACGGGGCCGACTTCTTCCGGCTGCTCACCTGGAATGCCCTGGTTCCCGTTCTGTTCGCCCCGTACTTCCCGTGGCGGGAGCAGGAAAATAATCAGCAGCACGCCCTCCTTTCTTTGGTCATCCCGGCCTGTCAGGAGCTGGACGGGATCATCTATGCCTGCGATGCCCTGATGCCGGGATGCTCGGACCTTCTGACACAGGAAATCGAAAACGGTGTCCAGCGGGGTGCCCTGCTCAGGCTCGCCTCGTTTCTGCTGGGACTGGAGGAGCTGAGATCGGGGAATCACCAGAGCAGGGAGAGCGGAATACCGGTCCGGGATCGCTCCGTGGAGGACAGGGCAAGGGATCTCTGCTCCTCGCTCCGGTTTTCCACCCGCTCCGTCAGGACGATCAGCTCACTTCTGGGCCGGGAGAAGCGCACACAGAGGTTTCTCGCACAGCGGGATCCTTCTTCCCTGGATATTCACCGGTTTTGTGAAGATACCGCGGAGCAGCTCCCCGAGGCCCTCCTTCTGTCCCTCTCCCGGACACATACGCAGGAGGCCCTTCCCAGGCAGACCGTGGCCAGGGTCTGGGAGTATTATCGCACCACATATCAGGGGCACAAGAAGAGCCCGTTGATTTCCGGCAACGACGTGGTCGGTGTCCTGGGAGGCGTTGCCGGGCCGGAGGTGGGGAAATGGCTGCGCGCCATTGAGGAGGCCCGGGCTAGGGGAGAGATCCGGACGAGGGGCGAGGCCATGGAGTTTCTCCGCCGAAAAATCGGATAAGCCCCATTCCCGGATCAGGGGGAATTCCTTTCCCCGCCGGATCCCTCGCAGGTTCACGGTTTCAATTTCCGATCGGGTTTGTTATACATGTCTTTATGAACGTCGAATCATGGATGGTCACCGACCTCGTCACCATAGGAAAAGAAGCGGGTATCAGAGATGCCCTGACGGTCATGAAGAAGTTTTCCGTGCGCCATCTCCCCGTGGTGGAGGGAGGCCTGTTCATCGGGCTGGTCACCTCCGGAGACCTCAAGCAGGCGGTCCTGGCCTCTATGCTCGAAACCCTGAAGGTCGGCGACGTGATGCTCCAGAACCCGATTACCATTGCCCGGGACACCTCTCTGGAAAAGGCGGCCCGGATCATTTACGAAAAGAATATCGGGTGCCTGCCGGTGGTGGAAGACGGGAAGATCGTCGGGATCATCACCATCAAAGACATTCTCAAGGCCTTTATCGAGATCATGGGGGTCCTCAAGTCGGGCTCCCGGCTCGACGTGGTCCTCAAGGGCGTCCACGGGTCCTTTGACGAGGTGGTCTCGATCATCGAAAGCAAGGGCGGTTCTATCATCAGCGCAGGCATGACCATCGACGACGATGAAAACACCCATCACTTCCGCATCTCCGGCGGCGACACTGCGGCCATTGCCGAAGAGCTCATCCAGTTGGGCTATCGCGGTGTAAGGGTGGTAGACTAAAGCCCCAGAAGCCCGGCCACATCGTCCGGGGCCATCCCGCTGATGACAATCACCTTGGTCCGCGCCTTTTCCCCGGTTTTCAGCGAGATCTTCGACTTCGCGATATGGAGCCGCTTGGCGAGAAACGCCACCAGTGCCTTGTTTGCCTTGCCTTCCACGGCAGGGGCGCTCAGGTGAACGGACAACTGGTCCTCGCGGATACCCTCGATCGAGTCCCTGCCTGCGTTGGGGCGGACTCTGCACACGAGGACCGTACCGTCATTTTCCGGCCGGATCCACATTCCCCATCTCTCTGATCCAGTTCTGGTAGGAGTCGAGAACCGACTTGAGCTCGGTGAAGAGGTTTGTTCTCTTAGCCTTCAGCTCGGCGAGCTCTTTTTCAAGGGCCGACTTCATCTGCTGGGCCTCGCTGAGGATCTCGCGCGTCCTTTCCTGGGCTTGCTCCTCGATCTCCCGCGCCTTCTGGTCGGCACCCTCGATCTTCTGCCGGGCCTCTTCCTGCATCGCGGTGACCTTCCGCTGCGCCTCGGCGATCTTCATGTGCGCCTCCTGCTCGGCCAGCCTCTTCTTCTCGTCGGAGAACTGCTTGGCGGAAAGAAAGAGGTCTTCGAGGTCCTTCTGCTTTTCCTTCATGGAATCCAGCTCGCTCCTGAGCAGATTGTTTTCCTCGAGGAGCTCTTCCATGTCCTCGGCTATCCCCACCAAAAAGCTGGTGACCTCTTCCTTGTCGAACCCGGACAACCTCCCCCGAAAACGCTGCTCCCGTATCATTTCAGGCGTCAGTTGCATCAGAACACTCCTTTCAATTTTAAGTTGACCCCCAGACGGATGAGGGTTTGGGCTCCATAGGAGTTGATGAGCAGGATCAAGACGATGACCAGTGCCGGGGTGAAATCGATGCCTCCGTAAACCAGCGGAAGCCTCCTTCGGAACCAGGAGAACACGGGATAGGTCAGCGCGGAGATGATGCGAACGATCGGGTTATAGGGGTTGGGGCTCACGAAGCTCAATACCGCGGAAACGATCACGACGATGAGATAAAAGCTCAACAGCATCGAGACGGACTGCCCGAGCCCGATGAGGACATTCGCCAGGATGTTCCCCTGCTCGATCAGGATGGGGACCAGGGAAGAATCGAGGAAGATGATGAGCGCGATTGCGATGATGGGAGAGAAGTCCACACCCCCCGCGATGAGCGGCATATGGCGTCTGAGCCAGAGGAAGAGCGGGTCGGTGGCCCTGCGGAGAAACCGTACCACCGGGTTATAGGGATCGGGATTCACCCAGGATATCAGGGCGCCGATGATAATGATCCACAGATAGACCGTAAGCGCAACGTGAAGCAGCTGCCCGGCAAACGCAAGGGGATTGTTCACTCCGTACATGATTCCCTCCTGGCACACCCTTGGGAAATATTCCTTCCTGTATTGCCGTTTTCCGGAAGATATTGCAAGGATTTTTCACCCCTGCCAGAGCACGGAGGGTACCTGCTTCTTGCATGATCCCGGCTTATCAGCGTGAATTTCCTGCTCCGGACGGCGAAAATCAGGGTATAAACAGCACGGTCTGTGCTGTTCCGATTGCCTCGACAGAACTTTTGGCTGCTTGTATCCATGCCGGATTATCCGTATCATATGGTTACCAGTTCTGGACATTGCAGATATGTCACGTTTGCCCATCATTGCCCTTGAGTGATCACGCAAGGGCACGGTAATATCACACCTGTTCACTATCGGTGTTGCAGCGGCATCTTTCCGGCCGGCCTAAAAAGGGGTAGTTGACCTGCTTCCCGCTGGTCTCGATCAGAAAACCTTTCTGATCCGGGAAAAGATGCAGTGTTCTGATCATATTGAAAAGGAGGATTGGCAGGCATGAAACGAGCAGGATCGGGAAAATCATGGTGTGCACTTCTGTGCTCAGGGATTCTTTTCTTCTGCCTCACCACCGGGCCCAGCGGCGCATCGGCAACGACCGGGGCAGACAGCCGGAACCAGGGCTCGTATCATGAGCTGGTGTTTCTCCCGGCACACCGGCTTGCCGGTATGATCAGGGCGGGAGAGATCACCGCGGTCCAGGCCCTGGAGGCCTACCTGGATCAGATTTCCCGGCATAACGGAAAAATCAACGCCATTGTGACCATCGATGCCCAAGGTGCACGGGAACGGGCGCGACAGGCGGACGAGGCCCTTGCCCGGGGAGAGATCTGGGGGCCGCTCCACGGAGTGCCGGTTACCATCAAGGACAATTATGCAACCAAGGGGATCCGCACCACGACCGGCTACCCCGGGCACGCCGACTATGTCCCGGATTTCAATGCAACGGTTGTGGAAAGGGTCCTGCAGGCAGGGGCGGTGATCATCGGCAAGACCAACCTGCCTCTGCTGGCGTTGGATTATCAGACGAACAACCCGGTCTTCGGCGCGACGAACAATCCATGGGATCTCGGCAGGACCCCGGGAGGAAGCACGGGCGGCGGGGCCGCAGCGGTGGCTGCCGGGATGTCTGCCCTGTCTCTGGGCAATGATATCGGTGGTTCGATCCGTGTGCCTGCCCACTTCTGCGGGATATACGGCATCAAACCCACGGAGAATCTGGTCTCGAAACACGGTATGCACCCGGGGTTTCCAAGCCCCGAGTATCGCAGCATCCGCCATCTGGTCTCCTGCGGTCCGCTGGCCAGGTCTGTTGAAGATCTGAAGATCTGTCTGAAGGTGATCGCAGGCCCGGACAGGAAAGATGAAGATGTCCCGTATGTTCCGGCCGTTGACCCTCCCAAGCGGGAGCTTGCAGCATTGCGAATCGCCTGGACGGATGACATCGGCGGGGTCCCTGTCACTGGCGAGACACGGCAGGCACTGATACGGTTCACTGACACCCTTTCAGAAAAGGGATGCACCGTCGAGCGGGCATGCCCGGACAACTTCCGCCCGGAAGAGATCTGGAGCACGTATGGACGGATCATGGACATGGAAGTAGGGGTACATGTCTCGTCGGGCTTGCGTTTGTTGAGCTATCTGTTCGGGAGATCGTACAGAAAAGATGTCCCTTTCCTGAGAATGGTCTACCCTGTCACGTACGACAAGTACATGAGAACGCTTACCATCCGCGACGATCAGATCGCTTCCCTGGAGGGATTCCTGGACGAGTGGGATGTCTGGCTCTGTCCGGTAAGCTGTACCCCTGCGTATACGCACATCGCACCACAAAGATACTTCGGGCCGTATGTGCTGTATGACCGGCCGGTCATGGTGGATGAAGAGCCGGTCAACTATCTTGTGGCAAACGGATCGTACACCACGATCTTCAACCTGACCGGGAGCCCGGTGGTGGTGATACCCATCGGATACACCGGGCAGGGGCTTCCCATCGGGGTGCAGATCGTCGGCAAGCGCTGGCGCGACATGGAACTCCTCGAAATCGCCGCCATGCTCGACGAGGCTGCTGGCGCGTATAAGAGCCCCCCGGGGTACTGATGCAGGAAAGGTTCATCCCGGAGAACCCCTCTTGCGATCCCGGGGAAGCTCTGGTACACAAAAGATGTGAAATTGAAGAGGATTGAGATCCGGGGCTTCAAATCCATTGCCAAGAAGTCCTCGCTGCCGGTCGCCGACGGGGTGACGTGCATCGCCGGGCCCAACGGCTGCGGGAAGAGCAATATCATCGACGCCGTCCGGTGGGCCCTGGGTGAACAGTCGAATCGCTCTCTCCGTGCGGGGTCCATGAGCGAGGTGATCTTTTCCGGCACCCAGGATGCGCCTCCCGGGTCCATGGCCGAGGTGGTCATGGAGTTTGCGCGGGACGGCGGCTACTTTCCCAAGAGCCTGGACGGTTTCGACGAGGTGTCCATCTCCCGGAGGCTCTACCGCACCGGCGAGAGCATCTATTCCCTGAACGGGGTCAGATGCAGGCTCAAGGACATCACCGACCTGTTCCTGGACACCGGCCTCGACCGGCACGGGTATGCCATCGTGGAGCAGGGCAAGGTCAAGGACATCATCCAGTCCCGGCCCGAGGACATCCGCTATCTCATTGAAGAGGCGGCGGAGGTGGGAAGGTTCCGCTTCAAGCGGGCCGACGCCATCAAGCGACTCGAAGCCACGGCAGTAAACCTCGAGCGGGTGCGGGACCTGCTGACCGAGGTTTCCCGGCAGAGAGACGAGCTGAAATCGCAGGCCAACAAGGCCCGCAGATATCAGAACCTGCGTTCGGAAATCAATTCGCTCACGAAGATGCTCTGGGCCTCCGAGATCCTCAAGATCACGGGCAAAAAAGAAAAGCTCGACGAGATGCTTCGGGAAGTGCGGCAGCAGGAGGAATCCTTCCACAGGCAGCACGAGGAGTATACCCGGGCTATGGCAGGCTTTGATGCCAAGCTGTCCGTGGTCCGCGGGAAGATGGATGAAATCAGGCGGGCCATCGAAGACACCCGTTCCCGGGAGCTGCTGGCAGAGGGCGAGATCGAGGCGAATACGAACAGGGCCCGGGACATATCGTCCACCATCGAGATGCTCCAGAGCCGTATCGGACAGATGACCCGGGAAACCGGCGATCTCCGGGAAAAAAGCGAGCAGGACCGCAACCGGCTGGAAAAACTTTCCCGGGATATAGCACTGATCGAAGAGGAAATGGATTCCCGGCACCAGCACCTCGAATCCGTGGAAAAGGAATTCGGGTCCGTTGAGGGGGAGTACAACCAGAAGAGGGCGCAGCTTTTCGACGCGATCGGCCACTCCAGGGCGACCCAGCAGCGGATCTCGTCCATGGAGACAAGACAGCGCGAGGCCGAGACCAACGCGAGAAAAAGGCGCGCCGATCTGTCCGAGCTTGGGGCTCAAAAGGCCTCTCTGGAGGCGAAATACGTAGAGCTGGAAGAGGAATATGCTCAGGCCAGGTCACGGGCCGAGAGTCTCGGTGAAAAGATACAGTTGCTGTCGGAGGGGATGCGCGAGCTCCAGTCCCGGATCGAGGACACGGCCCACACTCAGGCCGGCCTGGAGAAGACGCACGCTCAGCTCCTGGCAAAGATATCCATGCTCGAGAGGATCATTCTCGCCGGAACCATGCCCCCGCCCAGGAATTTATCCACGAGCAACGGCACGAGGCGGGTCGCGGACGCCCTGAGGGCGAGAAGCGGGTTTGAGGAGACTGTGGGCCTCTCCCTGGGAAAGGCGCTCGATTACCTGATTGTTCAGGACCATGATGAGATCCTGAAGCTGGGCCGGATCGAGGACGGAGGCCCGGGGTACATCCCCCGGAGACCGCACCTGAACGGCCGGCCGACAGGGGCCGGCCCGCAGGGAGAAGGGGTCGTGGCATGTCTGGAGGAGCTCGTCGAGGCCCATGAGGGCTATGAGGATGTGGTTCACGCCCTGTCCGGCGACATGTGGGTGGTGGAGGATATCCACTGCGCCTTTTCGTTCTGGAAGCAGGGCATGAGATCCTGTACCTTTGTCACCCGGGACGGCGTCATCCTCGAGCCCACGGGGGTCGTCCGGACCACCGCCGAGATGGCCAAGTATGCCGAAGGGCTCAAAGCCAAGGCCGAGAAGGAAGAGTTCTCCCGGCAGGAGATCGCCCTGGGTCGAGAGATCGTCTCGGCAAAAGAGCGTCTCGCCCGGCTCAGGCAGGAGATGCAGCGGCTCAGAGAAGACCAGGAACAGGCCGGGAGCGAGGAACGGTCGCTCAGGGAAAAGACGGCAACCCTTTCTGAAAAAAAGAATGCCGCCTCGCGGGAGGTGGAACGCATTTCCGAGCGTGAGCAGTCTTACCGGCGCGACATCGAGATGTGGGAAGAAATGGTGAGGAAGGTCGAGAGCGATCTCGCAGATATCCACACACAAAAACAGGAACTCGACCAGCAGATCGAATCCATGCAGGTTGAAGTCAAGGGGCTCGACGAAAAGAGGGCGGCCGCACGACAGCGGCTTCAGAGCGCCCGGGATGCGATCAGCGCTCACGCGCAGCGGACGGGCGAGCTCAAGGTTGCAGCAGCGGCCACACGGCAGCGGCTCCAGGGAATCGAAGAGCAGCTCGAGGGCATATCGCGGCAGATCTCGCAGGATACCGGCAAAAAGGAAGAACTCGTCAAGACGCACGCCACGGTGCAGGATGCATTGGAGGAGTCCCGCAACCAGCTCCAGACGCTTAAGGATCAGGCCGGGAAGCAGCGTGAGGCCCTTGAGAACGCCACCCCCGAACATGAAGAACTCGCGGATGCCCTGGCCGCGCTCACCCAGAGCAGGGACGAGTGCCGGGAAACCATGGCCTCCCTGGAAAAAAAGCGAAACGAGATCCTCCTCAAGACCAGGGAGCAGGAGATCGCCCTGACCATGAGCAATGAACGTTTTGCCTCCCGGTTTTCCGGAGAAGAGCTCCCCGCTGTCGCGGAAGATTTCTCCCCCGACGATGCCCGGCAGAAGGTTGAAGCCCTGGAGGGCCGGATCGAGAAGATGGGCCAGATCAACTTCGCGTCCCTGGATGCCTTCGAGCACGTACAGGCCAGGTGGGACGACCTTCACCGGCAGTATGAGGACATCGTTCAGGCGAGCGCGCGGCTGAAAGAGGTTATCGCCAATATCGAAAAGCAGAGCGTCAAGGCTTTCACCGAGACCTTCGAGCAGGTGAAATACCATTTTCAGGAGCTTTTCACGGCCATGTTCGGAGGGGGGAAAGCGGACCTGGTGCTCCTTGACGGCAACTCACCCGACTCCGGGGTCGAGATACTGGCCTGTCCGCCTTTCAAGCGGCTCAAGTCCATGAGTCTGCTCTCGGAGGGCGAAAAGACGCTGTGCGCACTGAGCTTCATCTTCGCCCTGTTCAAGGTGCGGCCGTCTCCCTTCTGCATCCTCGACGAGGTGGACGCACCTCTCGACGATGCCAATGTGGTCCGCTTCAATCGTCTGATCCGGACCTTTGCCTGCGATTCCCAGTTCATCATCGTCACGCACAACCGGCACACCATGGAAATGTCCGACATCCTCTACGGCGTGACCTTCGATGAACCGGGGATCAGCAAGGTGGTGTCCATGTCCCTCCAGGGGACATAGGTGACAAATAGTTCTCCTGACGGAGAAATAATTTTCTCTTCTCAAGCAAAGCTCTTGAAAAACCCGTTTATTTTTCATATGCATATTTTGCACGTATATTGCAGGCTTCTGAAAACACAGGGAAGTGACTATGGCAAGGATCATGGCGGTAACATCAGGAAAGGGCGGCGTGGGCAAAAGCAACTTCACGCTCAATGTCGGCATCTGTCTCGCCATGATGAACCACCGGGTGCGCATTCTCGATGCCGATCTCGGGCTTGCCAATATGGACGTGCTCCTGGGAATCCGCCCCAACAGAACACTTGAAGACGTCATCCTGGGCAGGCTCGGCATCGGGGAGATCATCTTCAAGACCGATTACAACGTTGAGCTCATACCGGGAAGCTCCGGCACGCAGGACATGGCCGATCTGGGCAGGGAGCAGCTGGAAGAGCTGGTAAAGCAGATCTCCGCCGTGTCCGCGTCCTCCGACTACCTGCTCGTCGACACGGCATCAGGCATCTCCGCCGGTGTCATTTCCTTTCTCATGGCCGCGCCGGAGGTGATCGTGGGCGTCGTGCCCGAACCCACCAGCCTCACGGACGCATACGCCATGATCAAGGTGCTCAGGAAAAACGATTACCCGGGGAGGATATCCATGTTCTCGAGCATGGTAAAGAACAGCTCCGCCGGACACAACCTCTACAAAAAGATCTCGTCGGCCTCCCAGCGCTTCCTGGACACCCACGTGGAATACCTGGGGAGCATCTACCACGACGACAAGCTCTCCCGGGCCGTTACCGACCAGGTTCCTGCCGTGGTAAGGTACCCCACTTCGGACATCGCCCGCTGCTACCGGATCATTGCATCCACGCTTCTGGGGCAGGACTCGGTGGAGGCAGACCACGAAAAGTTCTGGACACGGCTCATCACCATGCTCGTGAGGGCCCCGAAGCACAAGGTCGTGCCGGCCGGTCAGGCCGCAGACACCCAGAAGAACGGAGACTTGAGGGGCATGCTCCACAAGCTGCTGGATGAACAGCGCAGGACCCGGGAGCTCTTGGAACGGCTGGTCGAAAAGATCGAACAGCACGACATGAGCATCAGGCCCAAACCGGGGTCGTTTGTGTAATTGCCGAGATCGTCACCCCCTGCGGCAGGCCTCGGGAACCCCGATCCGGCACGTGCCGTGGGCCGGACGTGCAGGGAAAACCCCATACCGGTCATCGTGCCCTGTCACCGTGTCGTGGGCCGGGGATCCCTGGGCGGATTCAGCTCAGGGCTCATCAGAAAAGGGATCCTTCCCATGCTCCAATGAGTGCCGTATTCGGGCTGAAGACTGAAACATCGAGCATCCGCCCGCTCTTTGTTGTATAAGCCGCATCATATATTTGACAAAGCATATCCGAAAGGCTTACAAACAGGATTATGTTCAGCGAGCTCGTCAGGGAAGTGCCGGAGACAAAACAGCAGCAGAAGATATCAAGGGTGGTGCTGGGTCTGGGATATATCGCGGTCGAGGTGGAAGGCTCGGGAGTCGGGCTGTGCGCCAATATCCTGCCGGAAGAAAAAGCGAGTTGTACGGTTTTTCCCCGGGCAGGCTCACTCAAGGGCTCCAGGGTGTCCGATCTGCTTGAGCTCGGGCTGAAAGGCGATCTTCTGGGCCGGTCCATTGCCCTGGCGGCGGTCAATGCCGTGAGCAATCAGGGAAAAGACAGCGGCATTGAAGATGATATATTTGAAACCGTTGCCGTGCGTGAGGGCGACAGGGTGGTCATGGTGGGGTTCATAGCCCCGGTGGTTGCAATGCTCAAGGCAAAAGGATGCACGGTCGACATATTCGAGCACCGCAGGCACGATGATGTGCGTATCCGGCCGCAGGAAGCCATGGAAAAATGTCTCTCCCTGGCGGATGTCGCTATCGTGACTGCGACCTCGATCATCAATGGGAGCCTTCCGGACATCCTTGCCTTCAAGAGCGATGCACGGGCCGTGATTCTCATGGGCCCTTCTACCCCCATGCTCTCCCGGGCGTTTTCGTCCACACCCGTGACCTTTCTCGCCGGATGCCGGGTGGTCGATGCCGGAAAGGCCATGGATATTGTCATGGAAGGAGGGGGGACCCAAGTCCTGTACAAAAACGCAGCAATGAAGAAAATCATCAGGGAGATAAGGCGATGAAACCCCTCATGGACAACTATCAGCGACAGATCCGGTATTTGAGGATCTCCATCACGGACCGGTGCAACCTGCGGTGCAGGTACTGCATGCCTGCAACAGGGGTGGAATGGATCCCCCATGAGAATATCATGCGGTATGAGGAATTCCTGCGCATCGCTCGCATCGGCGTTTCCCGGGGAGTGGACAAGATCCGGATCACCGGAGGCGAACCGCTCCTGCGCAAGGGTCTGGTCCCGTTCATCCGGAATCTGAAGGAGCTCGACGGGCTCAAGGACCTCTCGCTCACCACCAACGGGGTGATGCTGCCCACCATGGCGGAAGATCTCAAAAAAGCCGGCCTGAACCGGCTGAACATCAGTCTGGACACGCTCAGCAGGGAGAAGTTTTCGCACATCACCCGGGTTGACGCCTTCGAGCGGGTCAGTGCCGGCATACGGCGCTCGTTCGATGTCGGGTTGTCCCCGGTGAAGGTCAATGTGGTGGCCATCAGGGGGTTCAACGACGACGAGATACCCGCGTTCGCGGAGATGACCCTGAACTCTCCGGTCGAGGTTCGTTTCATCGAGCTCATGCCCATGGGCTGCGCAACCAGGTACGGAGAATGCGAGCTCATCGGTGCGCCCGAGATCCGGGGCATCATCGAGGAGCGCTTCGGTGCGCTTCAGAAGGTCGAATACAAACACGGCCCTGCGCAGGTTTACCGCATTGGCGGGGCTCAGGGTACCATCGGGCTCATCGGCGCATTGAGCGAGCACGCCTTCTGCAGCAGATGCAACCGCATCAGGATCACGGCAAGCGGGTGCTTGAGGCCGTGCCTCTTTTCGGAAAATGAGCTCGACCTGAGGAACCCCATGAGACAGGGCGTCTCCGATCATGAGCTCGAGCTCCTCATCGAGGAAGGGGTCAGGATGAAAAACCTGAACCACCGCCTCTGTGCAGGAAGCCACCCGGCAGCCGATCAGGGATGCCGGACCCTGATGAGTTCCCTGGGGGGCTAAGGGGCCGCCTGTCTGCGGGCCGAGTCGATCAGCCTCGCAAACGAGAGCAGATCCTTCCGGAAGAGAATCTTGTTCGTGTTCAGGAGAAGAAGTCCCGACTTCTTCTCGGGGTCCTTCCCCTGTGACGCCCAGACAACCTTGCAGTACAGAGAGATGTCCGGCTCCTCCTCCTGAGAGTTGATGGCAAGGCGCACCACAGAGCCTACCGGAAAATCCGCGCCGTCCACGCACACACCCTCTTCCGAGGCGTTGAGGACTGAGATGGATTTCACGATCTCCATGAGCTCGACAGAGCCGCTCAGGTTTCCCAGGTTGATTCTCTCGAATGCACGTTTTTCTTTCCTGACGATCATTTTTTTCCTATTACCTTGAAAACACAGTATATGTCAAGTCTTGAATCTCTCCTGCGGCTGTTTCCCCTGGCGAGAGGCAGAAGTGGGCCCAGGGCGTGATCGGGAAATGGACCTGGGACCTCCTCTCTTCAGGGTTTTTCGGCGATCGTTGCCCCTCCTTTCCTTCCACGGCTTGCCATCCATAGAGCAGCAGAGGTAGGATAACCGGGCCTGGCCGACGAGGCCATGGCGGGACGAGGATAAAAGGACGACAAAACATGAAGGGAAAACGGGTGCTTCTGGTCAACCCCTGGATCTATGATTTTGCGGCGTACGATCTGTGGGCAAAGCCGCTGGGACTTCTCTCCCTGGGCGCACTCCTGAGGATCAACGGGTGCGAGGTGTCCTTTGTGGACTGTCTGAAGACGCCTCACGAACAGATGAACGGGAAGCCCCCTAAGGTGTATTCGGGCGGGCACGGCAAGTTCTATCGTCAGATCGTGGAATCCCCCGCGCCCCTGAAAGGATTTCCCCGGCGATACGGCAGGTACGGCATCAGCAGGGATGCGTTTCGTCATGATCTTGAGCAGGCCGGACAGCCGGATGCGATCCTGGTCACCTCGCGGATGACCTACTGGTATCCGGGCGTACACGAGGCGATCATGTGCGTGAGGGATGCATTTCCCGGGATCCCGGTCCTGCTGGGGGGAATCTATGCGACCCTGTGCAGCGGCCACGCCAGGGAACACGCGGGCGCGGACCATGTCCTGTGCGGGGAAGGCGAGCTTGAGGTTCTACGGGTACTCGGCTCGGTCTGGGGGGCAAGCCCGGAGTATTATCCGGACATGGACGATCTCGACAGTCTCCCCTACCCCCTGTTCGATCTCGTGGAGCCCTTGAGGTATGTCTGCATCCAGACCTCCCGGGGATGCCCGTACCGCTGCACCTACTGCGCCTCACACCTGCTCGCGCCCGGCCTGCGCATGAGAGATCCGCTTAAGGTGGCCGACGAGGTAGAGCACTGGCACCGGCGACACCGGGTTGACGATTTCGCCCTGTATGACGACGCCTTTCTCTTCCGGAGCAGGAGGCTCGCCCTGCCGCTCATGCGGGAGATCGTCCGGAGGCGGCTGGACGTCCGGTTCCACTGTCCCAATGCCCTGCACGTACGATACTTGAGCCAGGAGGTGGCTTCAGCCATGAAGGAAAGCGGGTTCTCCACCATACGGCTCGGCCTGGAGACCTCGGACCCGGCCCTGCAGGATAAAACCGGTGGAAAGGTCTCCAACGATGAGTTTCTGCGGGCCCTGGAAAACCTCTCCCGCGCGGGATTCGACCCTTCGGACATCGGAGTGTATATCCTCTGCGGCCTGCCGGGCCAGCATGCGCGGGAGGTCCTCGATGCCGTCGAGTTCGTCATGAGATCGGGTGCCAGGCCGGTCATCACCGAGTATTCGCCCCTTCCCGGGACCGGCACGTGGGAGGAGGCCTTACGGTCCAGCAGGTATCCCCTGGACGAGGACCCCCTGTTCCACAACAACACGCTGCTTCCCTGCGCCTGGGAGGGGCTCGATCTGTCCATGTACCGGGAGATCAGGCTCGCAGCCGGGCGCGGCACGCCCTCTGCGCAGGAGGCTGGATAGGGGCCCGGCCCGGAATGAGCAGGCGGACTGTCAGGCCGTTTCCGGTTCTTCCGCGTCCAGGGGTTTCCTGTCTGCCCGTGACGATAAGCGCGAACGGACAGGCGCCATGCCCAGGATGCAACGGTCGTCACGCGCCTTTCCGGATGGCGGGATTCCGGGGCGTTCCCGAATCCTCTTTCTGAAGTCTGCTAATCAAGGAATTCAGAAGGAGGGTCACATTCCCCTTGGATGTGGCGGCTTCCATGGGGCCGGAGGGCGTGCCCTTCAAAGGGCCATCCTGTTGAAAGGATCAGGCCCCTGCGCTCCTCGCCTCTATGCCCTTGACGATGGCCGTGACGATCTCGTTTACGGGCGTGGGTACCGAGAGATCCTTTCCATAGCGCACGATGGCGCCGTTTAAGGCATCGATCTCGGTCGGGTTCCCCCTCTCCAGGTCCTGGAGCATGGACGACCGGTGGGCCGCGGTGGGCGGAAGCTGCTCTTCCATGAGAAACCGGTAGTATTCCTCCGGCCCCTCATAGGGAAGCGTGACCCCCTTGGCCTTGGCCACGGCAAAGATCTCGGAAATGATCCGCCGCAGGGTTTCACGCAGCTCGGGCACGGTCTCAAGATGCCCGTACGGCACGTTCAGGATGGCGCCCAGGGCGTTCAGCGAGCAGTTGTAGAGGACCTTGCCCCACAGGGACGACTCGATGTGGTCGCTCAACGCGGTCGGGATGCCGGCCTGATTGAAGTCGTCGGCAACCTGCCGGATCCTCTCCTCGGGCACGTCGCCCGAGGGGCTCCCCAGCAGCACCTTGTCCGCATAGACCGTGACGCGCGCAATGCCCGGCTCCTCGATTTCGGCCCCGAAGATCACCCGGGCCCCCACGGTCCGGTTCCACCCCACGACCCGTGCGATCGCCTCCCAGTTCCCCAGTCCGTTCTGGATCGAGAACACCAGGGTGTGGTCATGCATGAAGGGCAGGGCCTGCTGAATCACCCGGGAGGTGTGATAGGATTTCACGCTCAGGAGCACGATATCGAAGGTCCCTTGGAGCCCCTGCACGCCGTAGAAGGCCCTGACCTCCGGGACCACGTGGTCCCCCCAGATGCCCCCGACGGTGAGCCCCCGGTCCTGCATGGCCTTCAGATGATCGTCAAGGCCCACGAAGGTGACCTCGTGCCCCTTCTCGGCCAGCAGGCCTCCGAAGACACTCCCCAGGGCGCCTGCGCCCATGACGAGGTAGTTCATCCCTTGCCTCCCTCCGCGAGCTGCGGCTTCGGCGAGGGTGCTTCGCCGGCGGCGACCCGCACGGCATACCTTTTCCATTCGAGAATACCGCTTATGGATGCGATGGCGTCCTGCGGGGTGTTGTACACCGCGAGCCCGGCCTTGCGGAACAGCTCGGTGATCCGGATGCGGACCTTTTCGACGTCGACCATGTTCTCCGTAAACCGGGAGAGGATGGGCACCACGGGCTTGTCCGTCTTCTGAAACGCCTCTACGATGGCATGGGGGCCGCTTTCCACCTGGTCGCTCTGGAACGAGGTGATGAAATCGAGGGAGAAGTAGGGGATGATGACGTCGATGGCTTCGTCCTGAGCCATGGCCTCGATGGTGTAGCCCATGATGGTGAAATCGAAGCCGTAGAAGCCAAGATCGACGGGATTGGCGGTGCTCGTGTTCACATTGCTGATCTTAAGCCCGATCTTCTCCTGAACCCGGCTGTCGAGCTCCGGGAGAACGAGCCCGTGCCTGGCGGCGAAATCCGTAAAGAGCACCGAGGTCCCTCCGCCTGCGCCCAGGAAGCCGAGCCGGTTTCCGCCGGGCACCCGAAGGGCGACGGCCATCATGGTCAGATCGACCATGTGCTCGAAATTGTTCGCCTCGACGCAGCCGTACTGCCGCATGACCGACGACCACAGGTCCTGGCGTGCGGCCATGGCCCCGGTGTGGGATGCCGCCGCGCGGGCCCCCTGCTCGGTGGACCCCCCTTTCAGGATGATAACAGGCTTGCGGGCGGTCGTCTTCCGGAGGACCTTGAGGAACCGGCCCATATCCTTGATGTCTTCGATATAGGCGGCCACCACACCGATGGTGTCGTCGTGCGCGAAGTATTCAAGATAGTCCTCCACCTTCAGGTCGATCTGATTGCCGTAGGACACCACCTTGTTCAGCTCAAGATAGCGCGAGTGGGCCATGCGCATGAAGTTGTGGGTCATGCCCCCCGACTGTCCCAGGAAGGCGACGTTTCCCACGCCTTTCATGGGGCTTTTGGGCAGATCGCAGGTTATTCCGGACTGCGTGCAGTGGACCCCGATGCAGTTGGGGCCGATGATCCTGGTTCCGCCCTTGCGGGCTGCCTCGAGCATGTCCTCTTCGAGCTTCCGGTTGCCGACCTCGGAGAAGCCGGAGGTGAAGAAATGGAGGAACTTGACCTTGTTCCGGGCTGCGGCCTCCACGGTTTCGAGCGCGAGCTTGGCCGGAACGGATGCGATGGCCAGATCGACGGGCTCGGGAATATCGTCGAGCGAGGCATAAACCTTTGCCCCGGCGATGTCCTGGTATTTCGGGTTTACCGGATAGAGCCTGCCCGTGTATCCGGCGAGCTGGATAACCTGATAATAGGGGAGCTTCCCTCCCCCCAGATTGGGAGATGCCCCGATCACCGCAATCGTGCGTGGAAAAAAAAGCCTCGTAAGATCCATGCGAACCCCCGGTCTTCAATACACAGAGTGTGTTATGATGTTATCATAAGACAAGCAAGTTACCAAGATATTTTCCTTGTTCCATCAGTGATTTGCGTACCGAACCTTCCGAAAGACAGATACATGACACCGGGAATCAGAGCAAGGATTTTATCACCCCGATCTTGAGGGGAAAAGGCATGCGGAGAAAAAGAATGGCTTGAAACTTGGCCGATTTCTGACTAGATCTGTGCAGATGGTGAGAGATCCGGTTTTTTTCCATGCCATCCATCTGGACATGCCCGTCGAAGCGGTCTATCGCCGCCTGGGCTACCGCAGGGCGCACACGCAGCTCGGGTCCGGGCAGCGGCGGGAGATGGAGACTGTTCTGGAAGATGCCGCCGGTATGATCGAGCTCAAGGGCTCCGCCCTTATCCTCCCGGCGGACGTGGGCCGGGACGGTGAGATCTCGCTGGAAACAGGGGACGTGCTCAGGAGCGTGGGGCTTGCCCGGATGCTCTCCGCGTCCCGAAAGGTCCTCCTCATGGGGGCGACGGCCGGCAACCGGATCATGGACGAGATCCGCTCGTGCTCAGCGGGAGGAAACCTTGCCCGGGCCGTGGTGCTCGACGCGGCGGCGAGCGAGATGACCGACAGCGCGCTGGACTGGATATCCGCCTTGATCGGTCAGCAGGTGAGGCGGGAGGGCCTGGAGGTCACCCCCAGGCGCTTCTCCGCAGGGTACGGGGATTTCGATCTGGAAAATCAGAAGGTCATGTACGAGCGGCTGAGGCTGGGCGAAATCGGCGTGAGCATAACCGATGCATGCATTCTTCTGCCTGAAAAATCCGTGACAGCGATTGCAGGGATCAGGAAGGCGAAGCGGGAAGACGGAGGCAAGGGCCAGTGAAAAACAGAGAGAGAATCGAGGCAACGGCAGCGGCGCGGCTCGTGATCCTGGACGGGGCGACCGGGACCCAGCTGCAGGCCAGAGGGATGCCCGGCGGCGCCTGCCCGGAGCTGTGGTGCCTGCAGAACCCGGAGAGCATCAAGGCGGTGCACCGGGACTACCGGGAGGCCGGGGCGGATATCGTCTACGCGGCCACCTTCGGGGCAAACCGGTACAAGCTCGCCCAGTACGGGGCCGGGGAGGATGTCTTTCAGATCAACAGGGACCTGGCCCGGCTGGCCCGGCAGGCGGCGGGAGAGACCTGCCTCGTGGCCGGGGACATAGGATCAACGGGGAGATTCGTGGAGCCCTTCGGGGACCTCGGCTTCGAGGAGGCGGTAACCGCGTACAGGGAGCAGGTCCGCGGCCTTCTGGAAGGAGGGGTGGACCTCCTGGTGATCGAGACCATGGTCGATATCCAGGAGGCCCGGGCCGCGCTGATCGCGGTTCGGGAGATCACCGACGCCTACACCATGGTCACCATGACCTATGAGCCGGCCGGCCGGACCCTGAACGGCACGGACCCGGTCTCGGCCCTCGTCACGCTCCAGGCCCTGGGGGCCGATGCGGTGGGGTGCAACTGCTCCACGGGCCCCGAGGGGATGATCCCGCTGGTCAGGGCCATGGCGCCGTACGCGAAGGTTCCCCTGGTGGCCAAGCCCAACGCGGGCCTGCCGGTCCTCCGCGGGGGTGAGACCTTCTTTCCCATGTCTGCTGAGGAGTTTGCGGGGTTTGCCGAAGAGTTCGCATCAGCGGGCGTGAAGTTTCTCGGAGGGTGCTGCGGCACCACCCCGGAACATATCCGCATGCTCCATGCAAGGGCCCGGGGCCTGAAGCCCGGGGAAATACGAGAGCGCGTGCCCGCGGTGGTGAGCTCCGCACGCAAATCCGTGTGCATGGACCGTCAAGGCCCGCTTCTTATCATCGGGGAGCGCATCAACCCCACCGGCAAAAAGGACCTCCAGGAAGAGCTGCTCTCGGGCCGGATGGCACTGGTCAAAAAATTCGCCCAGGAGCAGGTCAGAAGGGGCGCTGCTTTGCTGGACGTGAACGTGGGCATGCCCGGGATCGACGAGGCGCTGACCCTCAGAGAGGTGGTCAAGACGCTGGCGGTATCAACCGACGCCCCGGTCTGCATCGACTCCTCCGTGCCCGAGGCCATCGAGAAGGCGCTGCGGATCTACCCCGGCCGCGCGCTCATCAATTCCATCTCCGGCGAGGAGCACAAGCTCGAGAAGCTCCTGGAGACCGCGGCTCGCTATGGGGCAATGTTCGTCCTCCTTCCCCTGACCGGGAAGAAGCTTCCCCGGAGCTCTTCGGAGCGGCAGAAGATCGTCCGCGACATCCATGCACGGGCTCAAGGCTACGGGTTCACGAAAGACGACATCGTGGTGGACGCGCTCACCCTGGCGGTATCGGCCGATCCAGGCGCGGCACTGGAAACGCTGGCCACCCTCAGATGGTGCTCGGAAGAATTCGGCGTGCGCACCGTCCTGGGGCTGTCCAACGTGTCCTTCGGACTGCCGGAGCGAAAGTGGATCAATTCGGCTTTTCTGGCCATGGCGTCGTCCTGCGGGCTCAGCCTGGCGATCGCCAACCCCATGGGTGAAGAGTTCATGCAGATCAAGCGGGCGTCCGACGTGCTCATGAACCGTGACCCCCAGGCCAGGGAGTACATCGCGCACGCTTCCAGCCCGGAGGAAAGGGGCGGCGGAGCGACCCGCCCGGAAGCCCCCGCCCGGGTGCAGGAAAAAGACCGGTTGCCCGCGCAGCGGGTATACGACGCCGTGATCGACGGGTCCCGGGGCGAGATCAGAGACCTGATCGACAAGGCCGTGGCGGGAGGCGTCTCACCCCAGCAGCTCGTCAATGATGCCATGGTGCCCGCCATCCAGGAGGTGGGGGCGCTCTACGAGAAGAAGGTCTACTTCCTGCCCCAGCTCATCGCGAGCGCAGAGACCATGAAGGAGGGGTTCGAGCACCTTGCGCCGCTGCTTGAGGCTTCGGACGCGTGCCCGAAACAAAAGGGCACCGTGATCCTGGCGACCGTCAAGGACGACATCCACGACATCGGCAAAAACATCGTCTCGCTCATGCTGAAGAACTACGGGTATCAGGTGATCGACCTGGGCAAGGACGTCCCGGACCGGGAGATCATCGACGCCGTCATCCGCCACGAACCCCAGGTTGTGGGCCTCTCGGCGCTCATGACCACGACCATGGTGCGCATGAAGGACGTCATCCGGCAGGCCCGCGAAGCCGGGCTCTCGTGCCCCTTCCTGGTGGGCGGGGCCGTGGTGACGAAGGCCTATGCGGATTCCATCGACGCCCACTATGCAAAGGATGGCGTGGAGGCGGTCAGGGTGGTTGAAGCCCTCACCGGACAGGGGGCGTAAGGGGGACTAGCCCTGCCCGAGCAGCCCGGCCACGACCTTTTCCACGTCCTCGCACATCCAGCATACGATGGACCCGTCAGGTGCGATGACCACCTTGGTGGGCACGCCCCTGACCCCGTAGCGGGAGGAGGCGAACCCCTCGGTGTCCAGCAGCACCGGATAGGGAAGCTCGTACTTCCGGGCAAAGGACGAAACCTTGTCCCGGCTCTCCTGGATGTAGACGGACAGGATCTCGAAATTCCGGCCCTTGTAGCGGTCGTACAACTTCTTGAGATCCGGGATGTCCTTCTTACAGTAGGGGCACCAGGTCGTGGTGAAGTTCACCAGTACCACCTTGCCCCGGTAGTCTTCGAGGTGATAGGTCTTCCCGGAGAGGTCCTGGAGGCTGAACCCGGGCGCCTGGCCCAGGTTGGCTGCGGTTGCCCCGGCCTTCTCCCGGGAGGTCGTGCCCTCGTCGCAGGAGGCGATGGGGAGAAACGCGACGAGCAGCAGCACGGAACAAACCAGTATTCTTCGCATCATGGATACACTCCTGTTTTTTAGATCATGAGCTGTCCTGCGGTGATCAGAAAATACTCGCCCAGGGCGATCAGCGCCCAGCCGAAGGCCTTCTGGATGATCACCATCCACCCTCCCGCCCGGGGAAGGTTGGCGAGAAGCCCGGTGAACGTCCCCAGGACGATCAGGAGCGTTCCCATGCCGAAGGCGAAGACAAACAGCAGGCTGGTGCCGAAGATCGGGTTCTGCTGCGCTGCCACATAGCTCAGGAGCACCCCGAGAACCGGGGCCGAGCACGGCCCCAGGACAAGGCCCACGGTCGCGCCCAGGACGAAGGCACCCAGAAAGCCGCTCCCAGGCCGTGCCGATCGCCGGGTGAGAAACCCGGGCATCGGCAGGGTGAACACCCCGAGCATGGAAAGGCCCATCAGGATGCTGATGTTCGCCACCACGAGATACGTCCAGGGGCTGGTCTGGATCTGCCCGAAGAGCCGGCCGGTCACGGCTGCAACATATCCCAGGATCGTGTAGGTAAAGGATGTCCCCAGGACGTAGAACAGCGAGAGCACGAAACCCCTGGCCCTGGAGCCCGCGCTCTGGGACGCGATATATGCCACGGTCACCGGGATCACCGGATAGATGCAGGGCGTGAAGCTCACCAGCACGCCTGCGACATAGGCGACCACATACGCCATGGGAGACGTACCGGAAAGATATGTCTGGAAGCTCGCCAGGATATCCCCGTTCATAGGTGGCCTTCCAGGGCCTTCGCCACTGCCGTCTCCGAAAGGGAGCCCTGAAGGCGCTCCACCTCATGTCCGTCCCTGAAGATGATCACGGCGGGCACGCTGAACACCTGCATCCGGGAAGGGATCGAGGGACTGGTGCTGATGTCGCAGACTCCCAGGCAGAACCGGTCATCGTGCTTGCGCGCGAGCCCTTCAAGGGAGGACGATATCTTTTTGCACGACGTGCACCAGGGGGAGGAAAAAATCAACACCGACACCTGATGCCGTAAAAATTCAGCTAAATTTGTCTCGTCGATCTCTTTCAAAGTGCCACCCCCAACCGTATATTGATTATCATAAGGGATTCGGGCTCAATTTGCCATGCGGTTTTTTAAGAGGAATACTGCCGCCTAAGGCAGAGGCTGGAGAGAAAACAGGAGGATCTTGGGGGGAGATTTTTTAAAAGGGAGAAATCATCATACACTGGGCCCATACAGGGTTCTAGAGAGAAAGAACAATGGAGAGGAGAGCATTATGAAGATTCTGGTTACCTACTACACGAAGACCGGCAATACGAAAAAGGTTGCAGAGAGTATCTATCAGGCCCTGGACAAGAATGACAAGGAGCTGAAATCCATGAAGGAGGTCGAGGGCATAGAGGGTTACGATCTCATTTTCTGCGGGTTTCCCGTTCACGCTCACAGTGTGCCCGTTCCCGCGCAGAACTTTCTGAAAAAGATCCCGCCCTCGGCAAAGGTCGCCCTGTTTTCCACCCACGGTGCCCAGAGAGAAGGGCAGATGCCCAAAGAGGCCATTCGCAACGCCATCGGCCTGGTCAAGAGCGAGGTCCTCGGGTCGTTCACCTGCAGGGGAGAGGTCGAGCAGGAGGTCATCGACGAGCTGATGAACAGGCCTGAGCACCGGGCTTGGGCCATGGAGGCGGGCTCGGCCCAGTCGCATCCGGACAGCGCGGACCTGGAAGATGCCCAGTTTTTTGCGAAGAACATCGTCAGAAAGGCGGTAAGCTTCACCGATTTCGCCAGGAAATGACCCTTACCGGTATTTCGCCTGGGAGTTCACTTCCATTGCCGAAAGAAGACGGGACGGGGGGCTGCATATATTCCCAGGGATGGGGCAGATAGATTTTTTGCAGGGCTCTTGACTGTCCGGCACCAGTTGATACTAATTATTAGTTGCCCACCAGGTGCGTGATCTGCGGAAGGATCGACGATGCTTCCTTATGGGGCAAGGCGGAATAGGGGCCTCTTCCCCCGGAAGCCGGTCTTAATGAGCGGATGAGAAACTGTGAATTTTTCCCCGGATCTCTTCGGCATCTGCCATGGGTGGGGCTCCAGAAATGCGGAAGAGGAATTCTTACCAAGGCTGTGAAACGAAAACAGATAAGAGAAAAAGGAGAGGAGATTTTATGGGAAAATTGACGGGAACCCAGACAGAGAAAAACCTGCTCGCGTCGTTCGCGGGCGAGTCCCAGGCTCGCAACCGCTACAGCTACTTTGCAAGTCAGGCCCGCAAGGAAGGCTATGTACAGATCGCAGACATCTTCGAGGAGACCGCGAGCCAGGAAAAGGAGCATGCAAAACGGTTCTTCAAGTTTCTCGAAGGGGGAGAGGTCGAGGTCCGGGCAAGCTTTCCGGCCGGGGTTATCGGAACGACCCTGGAGAATCTGAAAGAAGCGGCAGCAGGTGAGAATCACGAGCACACCACCATGTATCCGGGTTTTGCACAGGTGGCACGCGAGGAAGGTTTCGAGGCTATCGCCCGGGTGTGGGAGGCGGTGTCCGTGGCGGAAAAGCAGCACGAGAAGCGCTATCGGGATCTGGCTGCAAACATCGAGGCAGGTCGCGCCTTTGCGAGAGACGCCGAGGTGGTGTGGAGGTGCCGGAACTGCGGATATCTCCACATGGGCAAAGAAGCCCCTGCAGCCTGTGCCGCGTGCGCCCACCCCAGGGACTACTTCGAGCTGCTGGGTGAAAACTGGTAAAAAAAGCGGCGGCTTTTATGGCCGGAACATCCCCTGGGGTATGACGGATCCCGGGGGATGCGTTTTTACGGCCGGAAGCAAAAAGGAGGTGCTCTATGAGCCGTACATTCACGGCCGGTCTGGGAATGATGGCGTTTCTTCTCGCTCTTCTCGCTGCCCCCCTCGGGGCACAGGACGCCCGGGAAGAGCATTTACGCGCACTGAACAGCCTCAGCCTGTACGCACCCGAGGCTGCCGGTGAAAGGCAATACCTGGGACTCAAGGACGCACCGGAGAAGATTCCCCTGGGGCGGATTGATGCAGAGGTTCTCATAGTGGAGGTCTTCAGCATGTACTGTCCCCATTGCCAGCGGCACGCTCCCGACGCCGAGAAGCTCTACCATGCACTTGACAGCAGGGAAGAGTTCAGGAATAAGATAAAAATGATTGGAATCGGGATCGGGAACTCCAAGTACGAGGTGGGATTATTCAGAGAAAAGTACGCTCCTCCCTTCCCGTTGTTCGATGACAGAAGCTCCGCGGTGGTGGGCTCTCTCAGCGGAATATACACGCCCCACTACTTCGGGCTCAAGATGAAGGACGGTTCGATCCGGGAAATTTTTTATTCGGAATCCGGTGCCTTTTCCGATGCCGAAGCGTTTCTTGAAATGATCGTGGAAGAATCGGGTATCCAGCGAGGAGGAAACTCATGAAGATGACGATCCGGGCGGCTTTTCTGGGGCTGGTGTTCGCCGTGCTGGCGGGAACGGCTGCGCATGCCGCATCCGATGCGCTCAAGGGTATGGTCTACGACACCGGGCCGCTCAAGGCAACCGACAGCAAGCTGAAGGTGCGGGTCGGCGAGCAGGCCCCCGATTTCACCCTCAAGTCCGTATCGGGCAAGATGGTCTCCCTGTCCGACTACAAGGGAAAGAACAATGTAGTCATCTCGTTTATTCCTGCTGCATGGACGTCCGTGTGCTCCGACCAGTGGCCCGGGTACGCTCTCGCGCAGGACGTTTTCATAAAAAACGATGCAGTGGTCCTGGGCATCAGCACGGACAATATTCCCACGCTGTACGCCTGGACCTCGCAGATGAACGGGGTGTGGTTCCCGGTTCTCTCCGACTTCTGGCCCCATGGTGACGTTGCACGGAAGTACGGAGTGCTCCGCTCCGACGGCACAGCCGACCGCACGATCCTCATCGTGGACAAGAAGGGCAGGATACGCTACATCGGGCTGCACAGCATCAATACCAGGCCCCCTCTCGAGGAGATCATCCAGGAGCTGGAGAGGATCAGATAGCGGACGGGGCGGCCCTTAAACTGTCCGGAGTCCGGACTGGATCTTCCGTTCGTGTTTCCCCGCGGGAGTTGTCCGGCGCCTGGAATCAGTCCGCGCCCGGCTGCTCCAGGAGGGTGAGGGACGACCGGTACCGGGCGGCCAGATCGACGTACATCTGCTTGCCCAGGAGCATGATCTCCCGGTACTCCTGCGTGATATCCCCCTTTTCCACGGCAGGCGAGCCCGCATAGAGCTTGTTGGGGGGGACCACCTGATTTTTCTTTATCAGCGAATGCTCCGCCACGATGCACCAGTCTCCCACCACGGAGTTGTCTCCCAGGGTGGCATGCATGCCCACCACGGCATAATCGCCCACCCGGCTCCCGTGTACCAGGGCCAGGTGTCCGATGGTGACGGCCCTGCCGATCTCCACTTTGGCAGGGGTATGGATGACCACCCCGTCCTCCACGGCGGTTTCGTCACCGATGACGATGGTACCGAAATCGCCCCTGATCACCGCCCCGGGGCCTATCCAGCACCGGCTTCCGATGGTGACGTCCCCGATGATGTACGCACTGGGAGCCACCCATGTTCCCTCGCCGATAACCGGTTGTTTGCCGTTGAACGCGTAGATTGCCACATTTCCTCCCTTGAATCCGCTTCTTAAAGCCCGCATATGAAGTACTTGAAAAGGCGGGGGTCATTTCCCTTTTAGTAGTTCGGCCTCGATAGGGTCGAAGGGCCTGCCCTGCCCAGGTCCATGCCGGTCATATAATGACCGGGGCATGCCTTTTTGCCCTCTTTACTCTCTCTTAAGACATCTGTCCACCAGCAGCGGGATAAAGGTCGTGAGGTCTTCCACGATGCCGTAATGGGCGACGCGGAAGATCGCGGCATCGGGGTCGGTATTGACGGCAACGATCATGCCGGAATTCTTCATCCCGGCGAGGTGCTGGACCGCGCCGGAAATCCCGCAGGCCAGATAGAGCCGGGGCGAGACGGTATTTCCGGTCGACCCGATCTGATGGCTATAGTCCAGCCATCCCTGATCGCATACCGCTCGGGTTGCGCCGAGAGCCGACTTTGGGAAGAGCGAAGAGAGCATGGTGACGAGCCGGATGTTCTCTCCGCTGCCCAGGCCCCTGCCCGCCGAAACGATGACCTCCGCCCTGGTCAGGCCCATGTTCGCATGAACCGGGGCACTGGTCCCGCGGCTGCGGGTGGACAGGGTGACATCGCCTGCCGGAACGATCCTGACCTTTCCAGGATTCCCGGGCGCGATATCATCCGGGGCGAACGCTCCGGGCAACACGGTCACGACCACCTTCGCCCGGTCCGCGCGCACCTCGGCCCGGAACCTCCCATGGTGCAGAGAGCGGATGAAGGTTCCCTCGCCCGCGTCTTCGACCGCGGTGATGCAGCAGGCATCGATCCCTGCGGAGAGCTGCGGGGCGAAATCGATGCCCCGGGAGGTGTGAGCCGCGGCGATGCGGATCTCCCCGGGTGCATCCCGGAAGAATGGGACGAGGGTACGGATATACGCCTCGGCCGAGTACTCCCGGAGATGGCTGCCGGCCAGGCCGACAACATCGAGCCCTGTTCGATGCGCGAGATCATCGGCAAGCTGCTCGATAGCACCCTCGTCCGAGAGCACCATCATGACCGGATCGGCTGCACCGCATCTGCGGGCAAAGGAGACCAGCTCCCAGGTTTCTTCCCGGAATCTGCCGCCCTCGTGAAGGGCGATAATGAAAAACCGTCCGCTCATTTTCCGCTCCCTACCTTGGCAGCAGCGAATGCTCGCGGAGGATATGGATGAGCTTATCGGCCTTCTCCGCGGCGGTGCCCTCGATGATCTCCCCCTGTCTCCCTTGGGCGGGCGGGAGAATGCGAACGAGGCTCTGGGTCGGAGGCGGAACAGCAAGGCTGGATGCCTCGATGCATTCCAGCTCGGCAGAGCGCGTCCTGAGCACGTGCGAGAGAGCGGGATACCGGGGTGTATTGATTCCCGACTGGATCGTGAGCACGCAGGGCAGGGCGAGGGACAGACATTCCCGGGAGCCCCCCTCGACCTCGCGCTCCACAGCGATCTCGCGCCCATCGGCGGATAACTCCTCGAAGATGACCCCGGTGGCGCATCCGTATCCCAGCACCGCAGCCAGGAGCGGACCCACCTGGGACTCCATGTCGTCCTCGGCCATGACCCCTGCGAGAACGAGATCGTAGCCCCGGCCGCGCGACGCCGCTGCGATGAAATGGGCTCGCTCGAACGCACTCAGGCAGGTCTCGTCACAGGTCTGCACATGGATTCCCTGGTCCGCCCCCAGCTCCAGGGCGCGCCGGATGGTTTTGCCCACCCGGGGAGGGCCCACGGAAAGTGCGTCGACAACAGCATCACCCAGGCGCTCCCGGATGCGCAGCGCCTCCTCGAGCGCATACTCGTCGTAGTGGTTCATTCGGAAGATCGTGTGCGGGCCGAAGGTCACCTTCCCGGCGGACTCGTCGAACACGAGGGTCTCGGGGCTGTCGTACACCTGCTTGACGCAGACGAGGATCTTCATGGCCTCAATCTCCATGCTTCCGCTTTTCCTGCGCATACCATATCCAAAATGCGAGGCCTTTGCAATGGCAAAAACCGAACGATCGTTCGTTTATGATTGACAGGGCGCTCCTGCCCCTGATATAGCTTGATCCTATGAGTGTGCTGTATCTGATCCGTCACGGACAGGCATCGTTCGGTTCGGAAAACTACGACCGGCTCTCGCCCATGGGCAGGCAACAGGCATTCATTCTCGGAGAGCATCTCGTCGAAGCCTCGGTGGTGCCCGACGCCGTCTATTCGGGGAACATGGTCCGCCAGAAGGACACGGAAAAAGAGGTGCGGGCGTGCTACCGGAGGCACGGGCACGTGCTTCCCGAGGCCGCGGTCCTGGACGGGCTCGACGAGTTCGATTCCTCGGCCGTCATCCTATCCCAGCTCCCCGGCATGCAGGCCGAAGACCCCTCGATCCAGGAGCACCTCCCGCGCATGTACGAGAGCAGGGAATCGTTCAAGCGCGTCTTCGAGGGTGCCATGCTTAGGTGGGTCTCCGGCCGGTTCGATAACGGCGGGATTCAGCCGTGGAGCGATTTCTGCGCACGGGTTGCGGGCTCGCTCGGGCGGATCATGGAGGAGCAGGGAAGGGGCAAGATCATCCTGGCCTTCACCTCGGGCGGTCCCATCGCAGCGGTCCTGCAGCATGTGCTGTCGCTCACGCCCGAGGCGGCCATCCGGCTCAACTGGCAGGTGATCAATGCGTCGTACACCAAGCTCATGTACAATGATAAGCGGGTCACCCTGGCGGGGTTCAACTGCTCCAGTCATCTCGACCTGCACGCCGACCGCCACAGACTCGTCAGCTATCGGTGAAGAAACCTCAAAAGAGGAGGGTAGTGATATGGATTTTGAAATTCCGGACAAGATCAAGGCGATCACGGGGATGATCGACGAGTTTGTAGACAAAGAGCTCATCCCCATGGAGAGGGAGTTTCTGGGCAAGGACTTCCGCGCCATGCTCCCGGCTCTTCAGGAAAAGCGCGACATGGTCAAGAAGATGGAGCTGTGGGCTCCGAATCACCCGAAGGAATATGGCGGGATGGGCCTGAATCTGGTGGAGCACGCCTTTGTCTCCGAGGCCCTCGGACGGACCCCCATCGGCCACTACGTGTTCGGCTGCCAGGCGCCCGATGCCGGAAACATCGAGATCCTCCACCTGCACGGGACCCAGGAGCAGAAGGACAGATACCTGCGACCCCTGGTCGAGGGCAGGATCCGGAGCTGCTTCTCCATGACCGAGGTGGAGATGCCGGGCTCGAACCCGGTCATGATGGAGACCACGGCCGTCAAAGACGGCGATGACTACGTCATCAACGGCCAGAAGTGGTACAGCTCGTCCTCGGACGGGGCCGAGTTCGCCATCGTCATGGCGGTCACCAACCCCGAGGCGCCAACCTACCTCCAGGCGAGCATGATCATCGTGCCCTGCAGCACGCCCGGCTTCAACCAGGTCAGGAACATCCCGGTCATGGGGGAGGCGGGCACGGATTACACGGGCCACGGCGAGATTCTCTACCAGAACTGCCGCGTGCCGCAGAAGAACCTTCTGGGCGGCGAGGGGCACGGATTCGTCATCGCCCAGGAGCGCCTCGGCCCGGGCAGGATCCACCACTGCATGCGCTGGATCGGCATCTGCAACCGCTGCTTCGACCTCATGTGCTCACGGGCATCCAAACGGGCCATCTCGCCTGACGGCAAGACCCTGGCCACCCGGCAGATCATCCAGGCGTGGATCTCCGAGTGCGCCGCCAATATCCAGGCCGCACGGCTCATGATCCTGAATACGGCCTGGAAGATGGAGAAGTACGGAAACAAGGCCGCCCGGCAGGATGTCTCCATGATCAAGTTCTTTACCGCGAACGTGATGCAGGAGGTGATCGACAAGGCCCTGCAGGTCCACGGGGGTCTGGGCATGACCGATGACATCATCATCCCCTTCTTCTATCGCCACGAGCGGGCCGCCAGGATCTACGACGGGGCCGACGAGGTGCACAAGGTGTCGCTGGCCAGGAGGATCCTCAGGGAGTACGAGGGGCGGGAAATACGCTGAGCAGGCAAAAATAAAGGGGCGGGCATGAAGTTCGAGGCGTTCAGGAAATCGATCCGGCTCTCCAAGGAGGACATCTCCCGCGGCCTTCTGGAAGAGAACAGGGACCGCATCAAGATCAAGAAGGAAAAGGTCGCGGTGAGGAACCTGGTGAAGATCATGGACGCCGCGCTCGCCATCGGCAATGCCAAGGGCTTCGCCTCCATGAGCCTGCGCGATCTGAGCAGCGAGGCGGGCTTGAGCATGGGGGCCCTGTATTCGTACATCTCCAGCAAGGAAGAGCTCCTGGACATGATTCAGCAGCAGGGGAGGATCGTGGTGGCCAGGGTCATGAGCGAGAATCTTGCGGGTATCGACGAACCGGCCGAGAAGCTGCAAAAAGCCATCCAGGTCCATCTCTACCTGAGCGAGGTCCTGCAGCCCTGGTTTTACTTCTCCTACATGGAGACCAAGAACCTGCCCAGGGAGGCTCACAGAAAGGCGATCGAGTCCGAGCTTCTCACCGAGGGGATCTTCGCCGGGATCATCGAGGAAGGCATGGCCAAGGGCGTGTTCCGGCAGGTCGACCCCCTGCTGGGCGCGGCGCTGATCAAGGCCATGCTCCAGGACTGGTACCTCAAGAGGTGGAAGTACGAGCGCCGTAAGGTCACGGTGGAAGAGTACGGCGAGTTCCTGATGGATCTCGTCTTGTCATATATTTTGATCAGGGACGAAAAAAAGACCTGTTCTTGAAACCGGGTTTCCCGAGAAAAGCATGCCGGGATGAGGATTTCCGCCCCGGTTCGAGGATGGGCTTCAAAAGGGGAGGCAGGCGATGGATCTTTCCGACAGGGCTGCAGACATCAGGCAGGGCGAAGAGCTCGATACGGATAAGGTGGGAGAGTACCTGCGGGGCTCGCTGGCCGGGCTTTCGGGCGATCTGGTGGTCGAGCAGTTTCCCAGCGGGTTTTCCAACCTCACCTATCTGATCCGCGTGGGCGATACCGAGCTGGTCTTAAGGAGGCCGCCCTTCGGCACAAAGGCCAGGACGGCCCACGACATGGGCAGGGAATACCGGATCCTGAGCGCGCTCAAAGACGTCTATCCCTACTGCCCCAGGCCGCTTCTCTACTGCGGGGATGAGTCCGTGATGGGCTGCCCGTTCTATGTGATGGAGCGCATCAAGGGTATCATCCTGAGGAAAAACCCGCCCAAGGGCCTGGAGTTCAGCCCGTCGGACATGCGCACCCTGTGCGAGAACCTGCTCGACGCGCACTACCGGCTCCACGCCATCGATTATAAGGCCATCGGACTGACCGGCTTCGGCAGGCCCGAAGGCTATGTGAAGAGGCAGGTCCAGGGCTGGTCCGAACGCTACCGCGCTGCGCGCACGCCCGACGCGCCTGATTTCGAAAACGTCATGCTGTGGCTTGTCGAGAGGATGCCGCCCGACTTCCCCAAACCGGGCATCATCCACAACGACTACAAGTTCGACAACGTGGTGCTCAATCCGGACAACCCGCTTGAGATCATCGGGGTCCTCGACTGGGAGATGGCCACGATCGGCGATCCGCTCATGGACCTGGGCAGCTCGCTCGGCTACTGGGTCCAGGCGGATGACCCGCAGGATTTCCAGGCCGCGCGGATGCTTCCCACCACGCTTCCCGGGGCCATGACCCGCGAGGAGATGGTCCGGCGTTATGCCGAGCTCGCCGGTGTCCGGATCGACAACTTCGATTTTTACCTGTGCTTCGGGCTTTTCCGTCTGGCCGTCATCGCCCAGCAGATCTACTACCGGTTCTATCATGGCCAGACAAAAGACGAGCGGTTCAAGATGCTCATCTTCGCCGTGCACATCCTCGAGCAGGCAGCCTTGAGAACGATGCGGGAAAGCCGGGCGTGAGGGCCGCTGAAGAGGTCGCCCGGTAAATGGGGACATGCTCCGGCGGCAAGGGTGCTCACCGCCTGTCCGTGAAGGAGAATGGCTCCCGGATGGGCACGAAGGGACAAGGAAACGGATTACCGAGCTTTTTTAAGGAGGGCTTATGGATAAGATAGATTTCCGGCTCGATGGAAAGATCGCCCTGGTGACCGGCGCGAGCAGAGGCATCGGAGAGGCCATCGCCGTGACGCTGGCGGACTACGGGGCACACTGTATCCTGACGAGCAGAAAGGCGGACGCTCTGAAGGGCGTAGCCGAAAAGATCGCATCCCGGGGAGGGAAGGCCGACGTGATGGCATGCCATGTGGGCGATCTCAAGCAGATCGAGGAGCTCTTCGGGAACATACGCGAGCGCTTCGGCACGCTGAACATCCTTATCAACAACGCAGCCACCAACCCCTATTTCGGCGAGATGATCGGCGCCGACGAGGGGGTGTGGAACAAGACCTTCGACGTGAACCTCAAAGGCCCCTTCTTCATGGTCCAGCACGCGGCAAAGCTCATGATCGAGGCCGGAGGCGGCTCCATCGTGAACGTGTCTTCGATCAACGGCATCAAGCCCGCGCCCTTCCAGGGGGTGTACTCCATCACCAAGGCGGGCCTCATCTCCATGACCCGGGCATTCGCCAAGGAGCTCGCCGGCAAGAACATCCGGGTCAATGCCCTGCTGCCCGGACTGGTGGAGACCAACTTCTCGAAGGCCATCATGGAAAACGACATGATCTATGACTACGCGGTCAAGATGATCCCCATGGGAAGGCATGCCCAGCCGGGCGAGATTGCGGGCGCGGTGCTCTACCTGGTGTCGGACGCCGCACCCTTCACCACCGGGGCGTCTCTGGTGGTGGACGGCGGGGCCCTGGCGTGAGCGGGGGCTTTTCGCCATTGAATGGCACGATCGTTCATTGTTGAAGGAGGATCATATGGAACTTTCCGATATCAAACGCGTTCTTATCCTCGGGGCAGGGACCATGGGCCAGCAGATCGGGTTTACCTGCGCCATGCACGGCTACACCGTGGTGATGTACGACATCTCGGGGGAGATTCTGGACAAGGCTGTCCGGCGCATGGAAAAGCTCGGGTCGTGGTTCGTCTCGGTGGGCAGGATCACCCCGGATCAGCTCGGCGAGATCATGGCGCGCATCTCCGGCACCACGGACCCGGCGCTTGCGGCCCGCGACGCGGACTTCATCAGCGAGTCCGTTCCCGAGGACCCGGCGATCAAGGCCCGTACGTTCAGCCGGTTCAACGAGCTCTGCCCGGAGCACACGATCTTTACCACCAACACCTCCATGCTGGTTCCCTCCATGATCGCGGAAGAGACCGGGAGGCCGGAGAGATTCGCGGCGCTGCATTTCCACGACGTACGGATATCCAACGTCGTGGACGTCATGCCCCACCCGGGCACGGCTCCTGAGGTGACCGAGCTCGTCAGCGGGTTCGCAAAGAGCATCGGCCAGATCGTGATCATGCTCAACCGGGAAAACAACGGCTACGTGTTCAACACCATGCTCTCGAGCCTGTTCTTCTCCTCGCTTACCCTGGCGTCGAAGGGGGTGGCATCGGTCGAGGATATCGACCGCTCGTGGATGGGCGTCATGCACACCCCGGTCGGTCCCTTCGGCATCATGGATCAGGTAGGGCTCTCCACGGTCCACACCATCACCGACTACTGGGCCAAAAAGACGGGCGATGCCCAGGCACAGGCGAACGCCGATTTTCTGAAAATCTATGTTGAAAAGGGCCTGCTCGGCTTCAAGACCGGAGAGGGCTTCTATACGTATCCGAACCCCGCGTACGCCGATCCGGGGTTTCTCAGCGGGGAGGTGAAGGCAAAGTAAAGACAGAGAGATCGATCTGTCGAGCCCTTTCACGATCCGCACCACGGCGCCGGCACCTCAAGGGCAAAAAGGCTTGAAGAGCCTGTCGAAAAGGGAGGACCCATGCAGAGGCTTCGGTTTGATCCGGATCTATGCCTGAAGTGCGAGACCGTGGACTGCATCATGAGGTGCCAGTACATCCATCTGGAGCAGGACAGGGCAAAGGAGGAGCATGACCGCCTGGTTCGCGGGCGGATGTCCTCGATCCTGCACGAGTGCGTCACCTGCTATGCCTGCGAGGAGTACTGCCCGCACGGCAACCACCCCTTTTATCTCATCGTGGAGCGGCAGGAGGCCCTAAGCGTCCATCCCGTCCCTGTGCCCATCGAGAAGTCCCAGGTGGTCATGATGGGCCCCCGGGGGAAAATCCGGCCCAGAGAGGTCCAGGCCCCGGTCATCAACATGTGCTTTTTCGGCATGATGAAGGGCGGGATCAGGGGCAGGATCTTCGAAGGCGTCTCCACGATCGGCGGTCCGGATATCTTCTGCAACCTCATGTTTCTCCACTTCGCCCGGAACTCCACCATCAAGGAGAGGCTCCCGGTCATGATCGGGAACATTATGAAGTTCCACCTGGAGCCGTCCGGCGTACACGAGCTCATCTGTTATCACGACGAGTGTTACGGAACCTATACCTCATGGGCGCCCGCCTTCGGCATCGAGGTGCCCTTCAAGCCCGTACATCTCTTCGATTTCATGCTGAAACGAATGCTCGATCTCAAAGACGAGATCAGGCCGCTCGGATTCACGGTCGCCTACCAGCGTCCCTGCTCGAGCAGGCTCTGCCCCGAGACGGACAGCCTCGTCGACGACCTGTTTGCGCTCATCGGCGTTCAGCGGCCGAAGAGGCGCTACGAGTACGGCCGGGCCCTGTGCTGCGCCGGTGTGATCGACGCCGCCCAGCGCTTCGACCTGGCGGAGGAAAACCGGAGAAAGAACGTGGAGGACATGAGGGCCGCAGGGGCACAGTACGCCGTGTTCAACTGCCCGTTCTGCTTCTGGACCCTGGCGGAGCCGGTCATGAAGGCCGGCATGGTCCCGATCATGATGTCCGATTTGTGCCTCATGGCCTTCGGACAGTAGGGAAGGGGGCGGGCGTATGGATCGGATCAAAGACAGGCTCGAAGAGATCGTGGGAAAAGACTATGTCTCCTGCAGCGCGGAAGAGCGGTTCATCTACTCGCGGGACCAGGGGGTCCAGGAGCCCTCGGAGCCGGATTACGTGGTTCTGCCTGCAACCTCTGAAGAGGTGCGGGAGATCGTCCTGCTCGCAAACGAGGCAAAGGTCCCCGTGGTTCCCATGGGAGGAGGCCTGGTGCTCTCGGGGCTCACGGTGCCGCTCAAGGGCGGCATCGTGCTCGATATGAAGCGAATGAACAGGATTCTCGAGGTCAACGAGAACAGCCACTACGCGGTGGTGGAGGCGGGAACCTCCCAGGGCATGCTCGACGCTTACTTGAGGAAGCATCACCCGAGGCTCAAGCACTCGCTGCCGGATGCGCCGCCGGTGGCCACCATTGCAGGCAACATCGCCATCCACGGGTCGGGCCACCTCTCCCAGAGCGAAGGGGGGTTCCACTCCGAGATGGTCACCGGGCTCGAGGTGGTTCTGCCCACGGGCGAGCTGGTGAAGCTCGGCTCCTGCTCCACGGTGTCGGCCTGGTTTTCCCGGGCCCCGCTGCCCGATCTCGCTGGCCTCTTTCTCGGGTGGAACGGCACCACCGGGGTGATCACCAAGGTGGGGATCAAGCTCTTTCCCCGGCAGGCGCACCACGACGTGCTGATCTTCATGACCGAAGACGTGGATGCCGCGCCGGACATTCTGTTCCGGGTCATCCACACCGGGATGGCAGAGGACATCAACTATGCCCTCTCGCCCAAGCCGGACTACCTGAGCGGCTTTCAGATGATCGTGATAAACGTTACGGCCCACCGCGAAGACGAGCTCGCCCTGAAGCTCCGGATCATCCGGGAGAGCCTGCGGGATTATTTCGAGACCAAGGAGGCCGGGTTCATGCCCATGCCGCCCAATATGAAAGCCGGTTTGCTCGAGGTCCCGCAAAAGGCCTTGAGCAGGTTCGCCGATGTAAGAAAGGGGGGAGGATTCGAGTACGTGGGCGCCATCATGCCGCTGGAGAAGATTCCGGACGCATGCCGGGCAGGCATGGAGATCACGGAGCGCAACGGGATCACCTATTCCCTGGGCGCCCGGATCATCGGGAGGGGTCACAGCGCCATGTTCTTTTTCGCCTATCCCTTCAATCGCGCGGACAAAGACGAGATCCGGCGGGTGCGCAGTGCCCTGGAAGAGACCAACGAAGAGGCCATCAGGCTCGGCGGCATACCCTGGAAGGCCGAAGCAGCGGGCCAGAAGCTCATCCTGGGTTCCATGGAGCCGGCAACGTACGAGCTGATGAAAAAGGTCCGCACCCTGCTCGACCCGAACGGGATCATGAATCCCGGAAACTGGGAGGTATAGCGTATGGACAGTGAATACAGGGATATCCTCCACCGGTGCTTCCGGTGCGGGTGGTGCAAGCTGCCCACCAATTATGCCGACTTCAACTGTCCGGCCTATCTCAAACACCGCTTCGAGTCCTTTGCATCGGGCGGCAGGATGTGGCTCATCCGGGCGTGGACCGAGGGCGAGATCACCCCGTCCGAGCGCTTCAACCAGATCCTCTTCTCCTGCGTCACCTGCGGCAACTGCGTGGAGGCGTGCGCCATGGACAAGATCAGGGACAAGCTCGTGGACGTCTTTGTCGCGGCGCGCCGGGACCTGGTGGAAGAGGGAAGAATACCGCCCGGGGTGCGCGATTATTTCAAGGCCGTGTCCGTGTCCGGCAACCCCTACAAGAGACCCGCCGAAGAGACCGGCCTGTGGGCCGCAGACCTTGACATCGAGGAATACAACGGCCACGAGTATCTGCTCTATGCAGGGAGCGTGGCATCGTTCGACGATCCGGGCATGAGGATGGCCCGGTCGGCGGCAAAGCTCTTCAAGCAGGCCGGCCTGTCCTTCGGGACCCTCAAAGGCGAAGAGGTCGACGACGGAAACGACCTGCGGGCATCGGGAGAGCAGGCGCTTGCCGATTTTCTCGCAAGCCGGAACATCGAGACCTTCAACCGCAAAGGGGTGGGCAAGATCATCACCATCTCCCCCCATTCGTTCCATACCATGCGCAAGGACTACCCAGCCCTGGGAGGAACCTTTGAAGTATACCACTATTCCCAGGTCCTGGCGCTGCTCGTCATGCAAGGGGCGCTTGTTCCCGGCGGGTTCGGGGCGGAGGTGACCTACCACGATCCCTGCTACCTCGGCAGGTGGAACAAGGAATACTTTTCTTCCCGCAGGGTCTTGGGCGAGCTGAAAGGAACTTCGGTCCGGGAGATGGACCGATCCATGCAGAACGCCCTGTGCTGCGGAGGCGGAGGGGGGAACTTCTTCACCGATATCCTCGGGACAGGGCGCGATCTCTCCAGCCGTGCCCGCGTCAGGGAGGCGCTCGATACCGGTGCCGGCACCCTGGTGGTCTCCTGCCCTCAGTGCTACCGCATGCTGGACGATGCCGTGAAGGCCGAAGGGGCTCAGGACCGGCTGAGGGTGAGAGATCTTGCAGAGGTCGTTTCCGCTTCCGCCGGAGACGCATGAGCGAAAAAGCCCGGCTTGAAAAAAAAGCCCCAGCCGGGAACGGCGAACAGGAAATCGATGTCCTGAATCCGGCCCAGGGGTTTTTCGAGCTCCAGGTCGGCATAGAAGGGATGTCCTGCCATGTCCAAGAGGGAAAAATACGACAGGCATGCACGAGGCGCAGGATTATCTTCCTGAAATAACGCTCTGTTACGCCGCATTAAAAATCCAAGAAAATCCCAGATAATCGAAGATAACATCAATGATCGCTTCCCTATAGACGGAGACTGGGAAAAGATGTATAAAGAAGGTGTGAAAGGGCATCAAGGATTTGTTTTTGCAACGGTTTCAGAATCAAGGGCACTATCTCCAGTCGCCTCGATGGATCATCGGTTCATTTCCGTCCCATTGCGTTTCCGGAACACCGATAGTTTCAAAAATCACTCGGAAAAATCAAACACGAAGGAGTTGCACCATGAGTACAGCTTATGCAGACCTTATGAAATTCTTTCAGACCGCCTCCTCGCGCGGCAAACCCGAATTCATCACCCCGAACAGGAAAATATTTGAAGATCAAGCGGTTATCCTGAGGAGATTCGATGAGGACCGCACAGGTGATCCGATTCTGATCGTTCCTCCCCAGGCCGGCCACCATTCCAGCATTGCCGACTATGCCCCGAACCAGAGCCTGGTGCAGACCTGTCTGCGGCAGACGACTCATCCGGTGTATGTCATCGAGTGGAAATCGAGCACCATGAGCAGGAGAGAAGAGACCATCGACGACCTGGTAAAGCAGACCATGGTGTGCGTGAAGAAAGCGGGTTCTCCCGTGATCCTCGCGGGCCTGTGCCAGGGCGGGTGGCTCTCGGCCATCTATACCGCCCTGTTTCCCGACGACGTCCGCGGTCTCATGCTGGCGGCCGCACCCATCGACTTCACGGCCGGCGGCGGGAAGATTCAGGATATGGTCAACGCCCTTCCGCTCATGTACTATCAGTACCTCGTGGGATGCGGCGGGGGGAACATGTCGGGCGACCTCATGCTCATGGGATGGAAGATGATGAATGCCTACGACCGGTTCGTCCGGGATTATCTGAACCTCTGGATCAATGTGCAAGACGAGAACTACCTGAAGAGGACCAGAAAGTTCAGCGGATGGTACGAGTATACCCAGGACATCTCCGGGCGGTGGTATCTTCAGGCCGTCGAAAAGCTCTTCAAGCAGAACAGGCTGATCAAGGGCACCCTGGAGGTGCTCTGCGAATACGTCGACCTGCAGAACATATCGTGTCCCCTGGCACTGCTCGCAGGCGAGCGGGACGATATCACCCTCGTGTCGCAGGTGCACAATCTCGAACACCATGCCTCGACGCCGGGGGATCAGATTTTCAAGGCCGTGATCCCTCAGGCGGGGCACATCTCCGTGTTCATGGGCAGAAGGGCACTGCAGCACGAATGGCCGTCAGCTCTGGCCTTTATCGACGAGGCCGCCTATGCGCCGGGAGCGAGGATCACCCCTGCTGACCTGGAGGGAATGGCGATAAGCGTCTGAAAACCGGAACCTTGTGCAGGTGCTGTCCCTAGTCCTTGTCTTTTTTCGTCCCCGGTGAATCCGGGGGCGGGCCGAAGAGGTTCTGGAAACGGGTGAGCCCCGAGAGGGTCTTGTGAGCCATGTCCGAATAGTTGAGCTGCATGTCGACCCATTTGCTGAACTGTTCGTCCATGGCTTTCTTGAACTGGATGTATCCGTGAATGGTTTGCTCCAGGTATTTCTGAAAAAATTCCTGGAGCAGATCCTCGCCGTAGCGGATGATCAGATGGAGGAGCTCCGCCGGCAGCAGCGCGTTCTTTCTCCGGGCTTGTTCCAGAACGATCTGCGTGAGGATGAAGGCGGTCACGTCCTCCTGCGTCTTCGCATCGACGACCTCGACATCCACACCCTGTTTGATGATGTCGGCAACCTGGCTCAGGGTGACATAGGCGCTCCGGCCTGTGTCATACAGACGCCGGTTCCCGTATTTTTTTAAGAGCAGCTTTTCTCTGTCAGCCATCTTGACTACCCGGACCGCCTTTTCCTGAAAGCAAAAGAGGTCTCTGTCCGGCCTCCTTGGCACCGGTGCGGCGGTTCTCCTTCCACACACGATACACGCACCTCATAACACAAGCCGAAGACAAAAGCCATGATGAATGTTACATCGCAACAAAAACCTTCATGCTACCACAAACTAAAAACTACATATAATAATGTTAAGTATATAATAATAAGGAACATAACAGACATGGCACGCGAGTGCAGAATCTTTGGTTCCAGCATGTTGCATTGCAATAATTATCTTGACAAATGACCGGAGGACCCTATTATTGGTTTGAGATTAATGCTTTCAAAGGAAAGGGAGGAGAGAATCATGGATATGAAAACCATGGCCCTACAGATGGTTGATCTGCAAAAAGCTGCCTTCGACAACGGTTATGAGACCATTGTCACTCTGCAGGATCAGGCCGAGAAGGTGCTTGATGCGTTCATGGACCAGACAGGCTGGTTTCCTGCCGAGGGCAAGGGCGCTCTGCTCGAATGGACGACTATGTACAAGAGGGGCAGGGATGATTTCAAGAAAGCGATAGACGATGGGTTCGATCAACTCGAAGGATATATCTCCTCTTCACTGGGAGTTGTGCATTAGGCGCGGTGCCCGAACGCGGAGTAGAGAGAAAAGGGGGATCGGAGATGGATCAGAAAACCATGGTAAAGCAGGCCTTTGACTTTCAGAAAGCCGCCTTGGACAACGTATACAGGAATCTGGTCGCCATGCAGGATCAGGCCGAGAAGTCGGTCAGCCTGTTTCTGGACAGGATTCCCTGGATGCCCGAAGAAAGCAGGCAGATCATCATGGAATGGGGGAACATGTACAAAAAAGGCAGGGACGATCTCAAGAGGGTGATGGACGACGGGTATGACAAGATGGAATCGTATCTCGTATCCACCGCCGAGGCGACCCAGAGGGCCGCGAGACAGGTTCAGGAGACGGGACAGAAGGCCGCGCAGCAGGCCCAGCAGACAACCCGTCGTGCTTCTCAGCAGGCATCCAGAACCGCATCTGAGACGAGAAGGGCTGCCGCGAAGAGTATGGAAAAACAGTGAAAAAATCCGGAGCATTGCGGCTCAGAATAAAGTGGCGGAAGCTCGGTGCCGTGCATGCAGGCCGGGGTATGCGGGCACCATGATCTCCTGTCCGGATAGTAAAGGGGCCGCGCTGGGGATCAACCATGTGGGAAAGCATGTTTTATGAAAAGTGGCGCTCGTATATTCATGAAGCCTGATGACTCTGCCTGATCATATGGCCTTTGGAGAAAATAGCCGCCGGTTCGATCGAGGAAACGGCCGGTGAGGTGCGGAGCCCACCGCCCGGGAGAGTGCCGAACTTGAAAGAATCGGCCTGGTTCGTATTATTCAAGAAGGTATCTGATGATGAGTTCGTGAATACGTTGTATCCACGGTAGCCGGAAGGCTTTGTCCCAAGGACGACGAGACGTGCTTCCTTGTAAGGAAAGAAGGGCTCTTGCGGGATGCCCCTTTAAGAGGAATGAGAAAATCCGGAAGGAGGAAAGGGCATGGACCAGAAACAGGCGGTAAGGCAGATGATCGATTTTCAGAAGGCTTCCTTTGACAACAGCTTCAATGCAATGGTGATGATCCAGGAGCAGGCGGAGAAAATGGCAAAAACTTTTCTCGACCAGGCGAACTGGCTCCCTGATGACGGCAAGGGCGTGCTGAATCAATGGATCGGCGCGTACAAAAAGGGGAGGGACGAGTTCAAGAAATCCGTGGACGAGAACTTTCAGAAGGTGGACGAATATTTCGGCACATCGGAAAAAGAGAAGAAGTAAGTGACCTCGATGCGGTCGCTCCACAGGAGAGAAGGATGCTTTCGAACGAGGCGCGAAGCCTTGACGATCAGGTCTTCCCGATAGAGGCCCTCGAGCGTGTCGACGATATATCGGAAAAGGTGTGGGATGCCTCCCTGGCACATGCAAGAGATTCTCAGGTCTATCTCAACGGTCTGCTGCGGTACTTTCATGACTTTACCGATGCCTTCGTCATTTCTCTGAGCTATTTTCAGGACGTGGAAAGCCGGAGGATTCTGGAATATCCACCAGCCCAGACCATCCAGGATTATACCAAGCTGCTTCTCCTGAACCAGCAGCTTGCCCTGAGGGCATTGAAGTCCAGCATATCGGCGGTCGGGCAGTATTATATCCCCCGGTACCACGAGATCACCGACTCCTGGCTCAATACCGTCCTTTTCCGGGACGGCAGAGACATCGCCGAGCTGTTCTCCGAGCGGGAAAGGCTCATGGAAAAGGTCGTGTACGAGTATCCCGAGGCCATACGCAATATCCGGAGCGAGTACGGGTTTCATTTTGATCAGGCGGGATACCGCAAGGCCGGTGAGACGGACCGGTTCCTGCTCTATCAGGTGCTCCCTTCCCATGGAGACGTCTCGGTCAGGCAGGACGCGAAACCGGTGATCGTCATCCCCCCGTTTGTTTTGGGGACCAATATCCTCGCTTTCCTTCCCGGCGAAAACAAGAGCTTCGTGCACGCCTTTGCCAACAAGGGGATACCGACCTACATCCGTATCGCCAAGAATATCTGGACGACCCCTGCCTTTCAGGTGATGACCGGCGAGGAAGACGTGCGGGATATCGGCTATTTCGCCGAGATCGTAAAGAACAGCCACGGAAAACAGGTAACCCTGTGCGGATACTGCCAGGGCGGTTTCACCTCCCTGTGCGGACTTCTCTCGGGTGAACTCGATGGCTTGGTGGATACCCTTATCACCTGTGTCTCGCCCATGGACGGAACCAGGAGCCCGGGGCTCGCCAACTTTCTGCACAACCTCCCGCCCCGGTTCAACGATCTCGCCTATGGAACGAAAACACTTCCGAACGGGAACAAGGTGGGCGACGGCAAGCTGATGGGATGGGTTTACAAGCTCAGGGCCATTGACGACGAATTCCCGCTCATCAGCTTCTATCGGGACATGGTGATGCTCTCCACCAACGGCAGGCCGAGGGAGAAGTTCAACAAGACGGCGCTGGCCATCAACTACTGGCTCTCGTATGAGCGGACCGATCTCCCCCTGGAGATCACCAAGATGAGCTTCCGGTCGTACAACATACCCATCACGAGTGACGGGACGCTACCGGTGAGGCTCTTCGGCAAAAAGCTCAACCTCCACCGCATGCAGGAAAAAGGCTACCGATGGCTCATCTGCTATGGGGAACGCGACGATCTGGTGGAAAAGGAGACCGCTCTTGCACCTCAGGACTTCATCGATGTCGAGGTGACCGGCTTTCCGAAGGGACACCTTGCCATAGCCACTTCCTGGTCCAATCCGAAGTCGGAGTTTTCGCTGGATAAGCGTTTCGGCGAGAACAAAGTCCGTGGCCCGGTTTTGTTTCATCTGGAGATCGATCAGCCATAAACAAAGGGGGACGAGTATGGATACGCAGGCGCTTGAGCTCTGGGGAAACACCTTCCTGAACGCTGCACGGGGACAGAAGCTCATGGAGGAGTATTCGCGGATGATGACCGAGGGACTCGGGAGCTTTCAGGATATGTTCGGGATGTTCCACAAATGGTGGGGCATTGATTTTCTCTTCCAGGAAATCCCCGGATACTTCACCGCCTACCTCAAGGCGGCGGAAGATTTTCAGAAGATGTTCATGGGGGGGATTTTCTCCCTGATGAGCAACCCCATGGGCTACCCTTCTTCCGCGGGTTACCAGGCCCTGCTGAGGGATTACGAGGAGCTCAGGGAAAAAACCCAGCGCCAGGAAGAAGACATCCGTCGTCTCCGCGCCATCCTGGACGAGAAGCTCTCTGCACAGGGCGAGGGGATCACGGCTTTCCAGAATCTCATGAAAAATCAGGCCCAGCAGTTCCAGGACCTGATGGTCAATTTTTCGAGGCTCTTCAGCCAGGCTGGAAGCACGGAGGCCGCAGGCGGGCAGGAGAAGCAGGCCCGGGAGCCTGCCCCGAAAAAGAGATCCCCTTCGAAACGCAAGACATAAACCCGCCGCGGAAGCCCGGTGAGATTCACCGGCCGGCCTTCCCACCGGATGTGTCGATTCGCTGCCTGCTGCGGGCAGTTCGCGCTCCGGGGGCCGTCTACTGCTTGGGGGCCTTGGGGGGGCTCACCAGGGCCTGCCCGTCCAGCACCGTTTCCTGGTCCTGATTTCTGCAGGTGGTCTTAAGCACGACGCGATTCTTCTCCGGGTTCATCTCCGCCACCTCCACCCGGGCGGTAATCGTGTCACCGACCCGGACAGGTGCCAAGAAATTGAGCTCCTGCCGGATATATATGGTGCCCGGCCCCGGAAGCTGCATACCGATTGCCGCGGAAATGAATCCGGCCTGGAGGATCCCGTGGGCTATCCGGGTCTTGAAAAAGGTGTTTTTTGCATATTCCTCGTTGATATGGGCCGGGTTGAGATCACCGGTGACGCCGGCAAACAGATAGATATCAGCCTCAGAGATCGTTTTCGCGAATTCCGCAAAATCCCCGATCTCCAGTTCCGACATGGTTTTTCCGGACATGGGCATAGGGCCCTCCCTTTTTCTGTCGATCGACCCCTCATCAACTTGTTACGCGGCAAGAGGGTGAACGGGATGAGGTCGTGCGATCCCGCTGTCTGCCGCGCTAAAACCACATCCGGTGGCTCCAGATGTCCTGTTTGAGATCCTGCATGTCTTCCTTGAGCGCAAGATACAGCGAAGCATTGCGGATGGCGAGCCCGCCCTGATGAGCTATGGCCGTGGCGAGCATGATCTCGTCCTCGGTAAACTCCCTGGGTATGCCGCTGTAAAGACGGAGCACGCCGATCACCTCATCCATGGCCTTGATGGGGACACAGAGGATGGATACGATACCCTCCGTCTTCTTCTCGTTCTTGTACTGCACGCCGTCTGCCCGGGTTGCGTCGCGGATCATGACGACTTTGCCCTGAAGCGCTTCGGCAATGCTCTCTTCCGCATAGACCGGTCCTTTGTTGAGGTAGGCCTCGCTCAGCCCGTAGCTGGTGACCAGCTGCAGGATCTTCTTTTCCCTGTTCAAAAGTCTGACCGAGACGGCCTTGACCCCGAATGTCCGCGCCACGTCCACGGTCATGATCTCCATGATGTTCTTGATATCCAGGCTGGAGTTGATGCTCGCCGAGAGATCGAGAAAGAGCTCGGTATTCTTGCGGATCTGTTCTACGAGCCGGGCGCGTTCGATGGCCATCCCCCCCTGCTCGGCAAGCGCGGTGAGGAACTCTATCTCGTCGCGTGAGAACCTCCGGTGCTCGGCGGTGTACAGACCGAGAACCCCGATCACCAGGTCTCTGGCCATGACCGGCACCACCAGGATGGAGGCGATTCCCTCGGTCTTTTTCAGCTCGTGGTGGTGAACGCGGGGGTCCTTCGTGGCATCGTATATGGCGATGTAGCCTTTTGTAAGGATCTCCTCAGCGGCGCGCTTGGCCTCGCCGGGCTCCATGTGGAGATAGTCTTTGGACAGGCCTCTCTGCGCGATGGGGAAGTACAGCGAGTCCTTACGGGTTTCATCCTGCATGAACAGGCTCGCGGCCTTGCCGTCCATGGTTTCGATGGCGCTCCGGACGATCAGGTCCAGCAGGCCCTCCTTCTCAAGGGTGGTTCCGAATGCTCTGCTTACCCTGCAAATTGTCGAAAAAAAGTTCTTTTTTTCCGGCATGATTCGACTCCTCGCTTATTTTAACCCCGGGATAGATATTCTTCGCGGAAGGATGTACTCTCTCTGCGGCGCTCTCCGTATCGTCCCGGCCGGCAGGTTCATAACGGCCTTCGCGCGCCTTGAGCCAGTTGATGATCTTCGGGGCAAACTCCTTCTGCGTCTTGGAGCTGACATAGATGCCGATATGACCGGTATCGAGACACACGTTTTCGGTGTCCCTGCTCCCCACCACGCTGGTGATCTTTTCGGCTGCTTCCGGGGGCACCAGATGGTCATACTGGGCATATATGTTGAGCATGGGCATGGTGATCTTGCTCAGGTCGACATGCCTCCCCCCGATCACCAGCCTGTTTTCGATCAGGAGATTTTTCTGGTACAGGTCCTTGATGAACTGCCTGAACGTTTCGCCCGGTACGTCGGGGCTGTCGAAAATCCACTTCTCCATCCTCACGAAATTCTCGACAAAGGGTTTGTTGTCCATGTTCTCCAGAAACCCGATATACTTGTCTATCATCAGTCGAGCCGGGTTGAGCAGGAGAAAGCCGAAGTTCATGAGGTCTCCAGGCATGTTGCCGAAGGTGTCGATCATCTTGTCCACATCCAGCCACCTCATCCAGATATGCAGCAGCCCCTGCCGGGTATCGAAGTTGGTCGGGCAGACCGTGGTCACCAGGTTTTTGATCTTGTGGGGGTGCAGCGCGGAGTAGATCACGCTGAACGTGCCTCCCATGCAGATGCCCATGAGGTTGATCTGCTCGACCTTTTCCCGCTTCAGGACGAAGTCGACGATATCATCCATATAGCCGTTCACGTGGTCGTCGATGGTGAGGAACTTGTCTTTATAGGTGGGGTATCCCCAATCCACCATATACAGGTTGATTCCGTTGGCCAGAAAGTTCTTGACCACGCTTCGCTGCGGCTGCAGGTCGAGCATGGTTTCCCGGTTGATGAGGGCATAGACCACCAGCAGCGGTGTTCTCATGGTCTCGTTTGAGGGGAGAACGGCATTATAGTGCTTGAGCTTCACGCGGTCTTCTTCATACACCACCTCATAGGGGGTCGCCGCGATCTCGGTATCGAGATTGCCCAGCAGGACGTCCGTTGCCTTCTGGACCCGGACCTGGTGCACTTCCGCCTGCTCGGCAAGGTGCTTCAGGATCATGTCGACGGGTATTTTCGATTTCTCCATAGTGTCTCCTTTCCTGCTAGTCCTCTCTGTTCGCCCTTTCGAGGGAGCGGATCTTCTTTTTCAGCAGATAAACCTCCTTACACAGGTCTTCCATTTCCTTCCTCGAAGGGACAGGCAGGGTCTGAAGCATGTCCTGGAGAATCCTGCTGCGGGCTGCAAGATAATCTTCCAGGGCATCCATTGTTTCTCCAAGTGCTTTGTTATACTCGGGTGACTGAAAGAGGTTCATGAAGTGCCCTTCGAGAATCTTGACCCACATCTGATAATAGGCCCGGGTGTCTTCGGGAAGGTTGCCCGAGCGGGTGAGCTCCTCGATCTTCTCATGCATCATGTGATAGGACTTTTCAAACGGCAGCCAGAGGAGCTGAATAAACTCCGCCAGGGCCGTGCTGAAAATATTGAGCTTGTCCAGGGCCTGATTGACTCTCTCCTGGTAGAACCTGCTCAGCCCGAGCTGCGGAATGTTGAAATACTGCCTGATTTCCTTCTGGTAAATCTCGGACCAGGCCCGAAGGGTTTCCTGATCGATGTTGTCGATACGGTATGGATCCGTGCTGTTTCCTATTCTGCCAATCTTATCGACGATCTGCTGCTGGAGAGCGAAATATCCTTTCATTCCCGTGGCAAGGAGGGTTGTCGTGATGTCGGGGAGAATCGTCGTGGTGCGCAAGAGCGAATCCATTGCCGATGGTTCGCTCATGGCCGTCGAGACGGCTTGGTAGGTTTTCATCATCGCGGCATATGCTTCTATCGAGAAGCGTTCGGCCTGCCTTGACCCCCCTTCCTCATCCGCCGGGCCGCCGTCTTCCCGCCCTGGTTCACCCCAGAACCGGCCGGCCGCTCTGAGCCACTCCATGACCATGGTCTGCAGATCGGGCATTGTGTGTTCGTTCTCGCTCATGAACCACCTCGTTCCTTTGTCATTTGAATGGGAAGGCAGCTTCCTCCTGCAGGGATAAAACGCAAGCCTCCTAAGGGAAAACCATAAGAGTGAAAGTAAGAGGACGGGAAAAATTGTCAATGGATCCCGGTGCGGGAGACGGATGGAAGCAGGCCGGCATCGGCCCGGGAAGGGACATCGTGGCTGAAAAGGAAGCGATCTGCAGGCCCGGTCCCTGATGAGGGAAAAGCACCTTGACAAAGAAAAAGGAGTTGCTTATAAGGTGGTTTGTTTTTGGGCGGGAATAACTCAGTGGTAGAGTGTAACCTTGCCAAGGTTAAAGTCGCGGGTTCGAATCCCGTTTCCCGCTCCAACCTTTTTTATCTCCGGGAAAGAGGGATCACTCCTGATTCTCGTTTCTGTCCGCCATCCGTTTAACCGGACAGGAAAGGCCACGAAATCCCAGTGATCCGGTACCCAAGACCGTAATGATCATGCGGGGTCCTCCGCGCAGCATCCCGGATTACACACCATCGTTCCCGCACCTCAATCAGGAGATCCTTCGGGTGGAGACACGTTCTGTGCTTCCCCAAATGGGGACCTGGCATGGCGGCACGGAAAGACGGGAAATGTGAACCCGTCCCCGATCAGGGATATGCCCGGTAGATCATCCTGGGGAAGGGTATGGTCTCACGGACGTGCTTGAGGCCGCAGATCCAGGACAGGGTGCGCTCGACTCCCAGTCCGAACCCCGAATGGGGGACGCTGCCGTACTTTCTCAGGTCGAGGTACCAGCCGTACCGCTCAGGATCCTGGTTGTTCTCCCGGATGGCCTGCATGAGCTTGTCATAGTCGTTCTCGCGCTCAGAGCCCCCGATGATTTCGCCGTAGCCCTCGGGCGCCAGGAGGTCGGCGCACTTGACATACTCGGGCTTCTCGGGGTGCTGCTTCATGTAGAAGGCCTTGACCTTCCGGGGATAGTTTTCGATGAACACGGGCTTGTCGTAGAGGCTCGTGATCAGGGTTTCGTCGTCTGCGCCCAGGTCCGTGCCCCACTCGATGTCCGATCCCTTGTCCTTAAGGATGGTCAGCGCCTCATCGTAGCTGATGCGATGGAAGGGAGGCACGACCTTCTTCAGAGGCTCGATATCCCGCTCCAGGGAAGCCAGCTCCTCGGCCCGCTCGGCAATGGTGTTTCGCACGATATACGAGACAAAGTCCTCCTGCAGGGCGAGGTTGCGGTCGTGGTCAAAGAACGCGGCCTCGGCCTCGACCATCCAGAACTCGATGAGATGGCGCCTGGTCTTGGAGCGCTCGGCACGGAAAGTGGGGCCGAAACAGTAGACCTTGCCCAGACCGAAGATGGCTGCTTCCAGATAGAGCTGGCCGGTCTGCGAGAGAAAGGCCTTGCCGAGATCGAAATAGTCCACGGAAAAGAGACTCGAGGTGTCCTCTCCGCAGGTGGTGGTGAAGATGGGCGAATCGATCAGGGTGAAGTCGTTTTTGTGAAAGTATTCCCGGATATGCCTCACCAGGGTGTCGCGCACCCGCATGATCGCGATCTGCCTGCTCGATCGGAGCCAGAGATGGCGGTTGTTCAGAAGGAAATCGGGCCCGTGCTCCTTCTTGCCGATGGGGAACTCCTCCTGGGGCTTGTGGATGATCTCCACCCGCGAGACATGCAGCTCGTACCCGCCCGGGGACCTGCTCTCCTCCACGACCTTTCCCTGCACCTCAAGGGAGGATTCCAGGGGGATCTTTTTCACCTCCTGGTAGGCTTCTCCGAGCACTTCACGCTCGGCTATGGCCTGGCACAGGCCGCTTCCGTCCCGGATGAGCAGGAAGGAAACCTTGCCGCTGGATCTCCTGTTGGCGACCCATCCCCTGATAACGACCTCTTCCCCCACGTGACGGGATAAATCTTTGATATAGCTCTGTGTCATACGTTCCTCGTGTGCGAAGCCTTTTATCTGATGGATTTCCATAACGCAAAAACCCCTCTGCGATCAACTAGAAACCGTGCGAGGGTTTTCACGAAGACCTGTATTTTCCAGACCTTTTCACACCATTGATTCTTTGCGTGCATAATGGTATCTCATGTCCCATGGAATTCGCATATAAAATCTGGATTGAAAAGGACGGAAACACGGTGTTCGGCATGGGGATCTACAAGCTCCTCGATCTCGTGGCCGAAACAGGGTCTCTCCACAAGGCCGCCCAGGAGCTCGGCATGTCCTACCGGGCCGCGTGGGGGAAGGTCAGAGAGTATGAAGAGAGACTGGGGATCGGCCTGCTGGAAAAAGGGAGACACGGCCGTACCGGCGCCCGTCTGACTCCCGAGGGGGAGCTGATCCTGAAGCACTTCCAGGACATTCTCACGGAGATGAATAGACTCGTCGCCGCAGGCCCCCTTTCCCGGATCATTGACAAGATTGAAGACATCGGACCGGCGCAAGAATAACCCATGTCACTCCTCGATGCTCTCTGCCGGGTCGTCTCCACGTTTTTCGGAGCGGGTTACGCGCCCAAGGCCCCGGGGACGGTGGGGACCTTCGCCGCACTGCCGCTGTATCTGATCCTCCGCAAGCTCTCTCTGCCGCGCTATCTCCTCGCTACCGCGCTGATAACCGCGGCAGGGATTGCATCATCCTCGCGGATGGAAAGCTGCTGGGGAAAAGATCCCCAGCGGGTGGTGATCGATGAGGTCTCGGGAGTACTGATCACCATGCTCGCCAGGCCCCGGGGATTCCGAGAGATCTTCCTCGGTGCGATGATCTTCCGCCTTTTCGACATCACCAAGCCGCCCCCGATGAGGCAGCTGGAGAGGCTGCCCGCAGGGTTCGGGGTCATGATGGACGACGTGGCGGCGGGCGCGATCAGCGCAGGCGTGCTGGCAGGCGTTCTCAAGATGCTCAGGAGGCCCGGGTGAAGGCTTCGATCATCATAACCGGTTCGGAAATCCTCACGGGAATGCGCCGGGATGCGCTCATCCAGTTCATGGCATCGTGGATGACCTCGCGGGGCATCTCCATGGACGAGGTCCGCGTCATCGGAGACAGCCCGGAAAGGCTCGTAAAGACCGTGCGCGATCTCGCCCAGGCAAACGACCTGATCATCGTCACCGGAGGGCTGGGGCTGACCCCGGACGACACCACGTACAAGGCGGTCGAAGCACTGGCCGCCTCCGGTGAGGTCCGGATCTATCCCGAGATCGACAACCCGGTGGGCTCTGCCCGGGGGATCGACCTGCGCTTTGATCACGGCACCCGGGTCGTCTTTCTCCCCGGTGTTCCCCGGGAGGCGCATGCGATGTTCGGCATCCTGGCCCGGGGGCTCAACGAGGGTGCGCCGAAAACCGTGGAGGTCACGGTGTTCGGCCTCAGAGAGGTGGAGATCGCCCGGCGCCTGGGAGACCTGGCTGCGGCGTGCGGCTACCTGCCGAGGGACATGGAGGTGGCCGTGATCGTCCCCAAGGCGCTCGAACAGGATGTCCGACGGATACTCGCCCCCCATGCCCTGGAGCAGGAGAGCTTGAGCGCCAGCGTGGCCGCCCAGCTCAAGAGAAGGAGCCTCACCCTGGCCACCGCGGAGTCGTGCACCGGGGGGCTCATCGCCCACATCGTCACCCAGCTCCCCGGGAGCTCGGAATACTTCATGGGCTCGGTGGTGTCATACAGCAACGAGATCAAGACCCGGGTACTCAAGGTTCCCGAAGAGGTCCTCTCCCGTCACGGCGCGGTGAGCCCTCAGACCGCGGCAGCGATGCTCAAGGGGGTTCTGGATCTCACGGGCGCCGGCGTCGGGATCGCCACCACGGGCATTGCAGGCCCTACGGGCGGGTCGGAAGAAAAGCCGGTGGGCACGGTGTGGATCGCCGCAGGGGGGAGGGAAAACCCGGTGATCAGGGATTTCCGGTTCGGTTTCGACCGGCAGGGAAACAAGATGGCCTTTGCAAAGACCGCGCTCTTTCTCTTGAGGACCTGGCTGCATGATACGGACATTCGTCGCCATTGATCTGCCCGAAGAGGTCAAGGCCGAGCTCGCCTCCGTGATCGCCGGTCTCCGGCAGAAAAACGACCGGGTGCGGTGGGTGAAGCCCGATTCGATGCACCTCACCCTGAAGTTTCTGGGCGATATCCCCGAGCAGAGCGTCGGACCCCTGTCAGCGGAGCTGGACACCGCGGCACGGGACTTTACCCCGCTGAGCCTGGCCGTGGAAGGCCTGGGCGCATTCCCGAATCTCAGGCGCCCCCGGGTCGTCTGGGCAGGGCTGAGCGGAGAAATCGAGGGCTTGAGGCAGATCGCCTCCCGGGTGGATAAAGCCTGCGCATCGTTCGGCGTCAAGCCCGAGAAACGCCCGTTCCAGGCCCATATAACCATAGGTAGACTAAAGGTTCCGACTGTGGTAGACCTGAATAAGGAATTGAGGAAAAAGGGTTTTTCAGCAACCGAGATCGTTTTATATCAGAGCGAGCTGCTGCCGACCGGGGCGCGCTACACTGTTTTGAATAGGAGCATTCTTGGGCACAAAGGAGAATGAACCAATGGAAGAAGGAAGAAAGCGGGCATTGCAGGATGCCATCACAAAGATCGAGCGGACCTACGGCAAGGGGTCCATCATGCGCATGGGGGCCGACAGCGTCGGCAAGGACGTGCCGGTCATCTCGACCGGGTCGCTGCTGCTGGACTACGAGGCGCTGAGCATCGGCGGGATTCCCCGGGGAAGGGTGACCGAGATCTATGGCGCCGAGTCCTCGGGCAAGACCACGCTCTCGCTGCACTGCATCGCCTCGGCCCAGGCCCAGGGCGGGATGGCGGCGTTCATCGACGCCGAGCACGCCCTCGACATCAACTATGCGAAGAAGCTCGGCGTGAACGTCGACGACCTCCTGGTCTCCCAGCCCGATTCGGGAGAGCAGGCCCTGGAGATCGCCGAGACCCTGGTGCGGTCCAATGCGGTGGACATCGTGGTCATCGACTCGGTGGCGGCGCTCGTTCCCCGGGCCGAGATCGAGGGCGACATGGGCGACGCCCACATGGGCCTCCAGGCGAGGCTCATGTCCCAGGCGCTCAGGAAGCTCTCGGGCGCGATCTCCAAGACCAACACCACGGCGATCTTCATCAACCAGACCAGGCAGAAGATCGGTGTGCTCTACGGCAACCCGGAGACCACCACGGGCGGCAATGCCCTGAAGTTCTACGCGAGCGTGCGCCTGCAGATCAAGAACGCGGGGCCCATCAAGGAGGGCACCGACGTGATCGGCAGCCGGACCAAGGTCAAGGTGGTCAAGAACAAGATGGCCCCCCCCTTCAAGGAGGTCGAGTTCGACATCATGTTCGGCGAGGGCATCTCCCGGCACGGCGAGATCCTCGACGTGGGGTCGCTGCCGAACCGGGGCATCATCGAGAAGTCGGGTTCGTGGTACAGCTACAAGAAGCAGCGGCTGGGCCAGGGAAGAGAGGCCTCAAAGACCTTCCTGAAAGAGCACCCCGAGGTCTATGCCGAGATCTACGAGGACTTGAGGAAGACGTTCCGGATGGCCGATGCCCCGACGAAGAAGGACAGCGCTTCTCCGGCCGAGGCAGGGACGCCCGAGCTTGCAGAAGCGTAGGGCCTTGATAACGACTGCAGGAGAGCAGAGATGGATATCAACGATGTCTTGAGGCAGGCGGTGGAGATGTCTGCCTCGGATGTCCACATCAAAGTCGGCCTGCCGCCGGTGATCCGGCGGTTCGGTGCGCTGATCCCGCTGAGGGACCGCGAAAAGCTCACCAACGACGACATCTCGTCCATGGCCTACAGCATCATGAACCAGTACCAGCAGGCCAAGTTCGAGACCACCAACGAGATCGACCTGGCCCACGGCCTCTCGGGCGTGGCACGCTTCCGGGTCAACTGCTTCCGGCAGCGGGGGAGCTTCGGGATGGTGTTCCGGGTGGTTCCCACCGATCCACCGGGCCTCGACGACCTCGCGCTGCCCGAGGTGCTCAAGAAGATCGCCCTGGAGCGCAAGGGCCTGATCCTGGTGACCGGGACCACGGGTTCGGGAAAGTCCACCACCATGGCGGGCATGGTGAACCACATCAACACCTACCGCAACTGCCACGTGATCACCATCGAGGATCCGATCGAGTTCCTGCACCGCGACCGCAAGTCCATCATCAACCAGCGCGAGGTCGGGGCCGACACGAACTCCTTTGCCATGGCGCTGCGCGCCGCTCTTAGGCAGGACCCGGACGTGATCCTGGTGGGCGAGATGCGCGACAAGGAGACCATCGACATCGCGCTGACCGCGGCCGAAACCGGCCATCTCGTGCTCTCCACCCTCCACACCCTGGATGCGGTGGAGACCATCATGCGCGTGGTGTCGCAGTATCCGCCGCATCAGCACCTGCAGGTGCGGCTGCAGCTGGCAGGCGTACTCAAGGCCGTCGTGTCGCAGCGGCTTCTGCCCAAGGCGGACGGGCAGGGTGTTGTCCCCGCCGCCGAGGTGATGGTCTCCACGGCGAGGATCCGCGAGTGCATCACGGACGAGACCCGCACCGAGGAGATCCCCGACGCCATCGCCGAGGGCATGGTCACCTACGGCATGCAGACCTTCGACCAGTCGCTCATGGCCCTGGTGAAGGATGGCAAGGTGAGCTATCACGAGGCCATGCGGCAGGCAACCAACCCCAACGACTTTGCGCTCCGTATGAAGGGCATCCGCGGCACCAGCGATTCCAAGTGGGACCAGTTCGAAGGCGAAACATCCGGAGACCAGGGAGAAGGCTCCAGTGAACAGGAAAAACCGGAGATATTCCAGGACGGCAAATATCGAGACATTTGAACAGGGCCTCGCCTATGCCTTCCGGGTGATCTCCCGGAGGGCGGTCTCGACCTTTGAGCTAAAAAAAAACTCGAGCGCAAAGGGCTGAGCGAAGAGATCATTCAGAGGGTTGTCGACAGGATTCTCGATCTCGGTTATCTCGATGACCGGGAATATGCAGTGCGCAGGGCCAGACTCATGGCCGAGAAGGGGTGGGGTGATTTCCCCATCCGGCTTTCTCTTGAGGAGTTGGGGATTTCCGAGGGCATGGCCGACGACGCCCTGATCAGGGTTTCGAAGGAATTCGGCGAGGATGAGAGAATAGCCATGCTCATCGAGAAGAGGAAGGGTCTCACGAGAGAAAAGATGATCCGCTTCCTCGCGGGCAGAGGTTTTGCGTTTGAAAAGATTCTGAACAAACTAGATGGGGTCGATGCATGAAAGGTTCCGAGATTCGCAGCATGTTTCTCAAGTATTTCCAGGAAAAGGGTCATACGATCGTGCCCAGCTCGTCGCTGGTGCCGGCGGACGATCCGTCCCTGCTCTTCACCAACGCCGGAATGGTGCAGTTCAAGTCCGTGTTTCTGGGCACGGAGAAGCGGGCCTATTCCCGGGCCACCTCCTCCCAGAAGTGCGTGCGCGCAGGCGGAAAGCACAACGACCTGGAAAACGTCGGCCGGACGGCCAGGCACCACACCTTTTTCGAGATGCTGGGCAACTTCTCGTTCGGGGACTACTTCAAGCAGGGCGCCATCGAGTTCGCGTGGGAGCTCCTCGTGGGCAGGATGGGAATCGACCCGGACAAGCTCTGGGCCACCGTGCACACCAGCGACGACGAGGCCTTCGCCATCTGGAGGGACGTGATCAGTCTCTCTCCCGATCGCATCATCCGGCTCGGTGACAAGGACAACTTCTGGTCCATGGGCGACACCGGGCCGTGCGGACCCTGCTCCGAGATCATCTTCGACCAGGGCCCGTCAGTGGGCTGCGGAAGGCCCGAGTGCAGGATCGGCGAGTGCGAGTGCGACCGGTATCTGGAGATATGGAACCTCGTGTTCATGCAGTACAACCGCGACGCCTCCGGGGACATGACCCCGCTTCCCAACCCGAGCATCGACACCGGCATGGGGCTGGAGCGCATCACCGCGGTGATGCAGGGCGTGAAGAGCAACTACGACACCGACCTGTTCACCCCGCTCATCTCCTTCATTGCGCAGTTGGCCGGGGTGCGCTACGGCGCGGATGCCGACACCGACGTCTCGCTGCGCGTGGTGGCGGACCATGCCCGGGCGGGAGCCTTCCTCGTGGGAGACGGCGTGCTCCCCTCGAACGAGGGCAGGGGCTACGTGCTCAGGAGGATCCTCCGCAGGGCGGCCCGGCACGGCAAGCTGCTGGGCATGGACAAGCCCTTTCTCCACAAGGTGGCCATGGAGGTCATTGCCCGCATGGCCGATGCCTATCCCGATCTGCAGGCCCGCAAGGGTTTCATCGACAAGGTGATCGCCAACGAGGAAGAGCGTTTCCTGAAGACCCTCGACCGTGGTCTCAGCCTGCTCGACGAGATCATGGCCCAGGTAAAGGCCCAGGGGAAGAAGGTCATTCCGGGCGATGCCGCCTTCACGCTCTACGACACCTTCGGGTTCCCAATGGACCTCACCGAAGACATCGCCCGCAGGGACGGGCTTAGCGTGGACAGTGCCGGGTTCGAGGAGCAGATGGACATCCAGCGGGAAAAGGCGCGCACCGCTTCGGCATTTACCGGGGCCGCGGGAGAAGGCGCCGATCTGGAGACCTCGCTTGGGGATGCCCGGATCCGTTTCGTGGGCTACGACGTGTTCGAGGCCGAGGGCGAGATCCTGGAGCTCCAGGAAGAGACCGAAGGAAGGTATGTCTCCTGTCCCGAACTCCGGGAGGGAAGAAAGGGCCGGGTCATTACCGACGTCACGCCTTTCTACGGCGAGTCGGGAGGCCAGGTGGGCGATACCGGCGCAATCCGCTCCGACGGTTCCCATGCCCGTGTCGAGGACACTTCCAAGACCGAGTCCGGGATCATTATCCACCAGGTGGAGGTGACCGGAGGCGTTCTCGCCAAGGGGCAGAAGGTGTCGCTCGCCGTGGACCAGAACAGGCGCAAGAGCATCATGCGGCACCACAGCGCAACGCATCTGCTTCAGCGTGCCCTGCGCGACGTGCTGGGCGAGCACGTGCACCAGTCGGGTTCTTATGTGGACGAAACCCGGCTCAGGTTCGACTTCACCCACTTCGCGGCCATGAGCCGGGAAGAGATCGAGAAGGTGGAGGCCATCGTGAACCAGTATGTCCTGGAGGACTTCCCCATCCGCACCGAGATCACCTCCAAGGAGCAGGCAATGGAGAAGGGGGCCATGGCCCTGTTCGACGAGAAGTACGGCGAAGAGGTGCGCATGATCGTCATGGGAGACGGCATATCGGTCGAGCTCTGCGGAGGCACGCACTGCCATGCAACCGGGCAGATCGGCCTGGTCAGGATCACGTCCGAATCCAGCGTCTCCGCGGGCTTGAGGCGGATCGAGGCCATTGCCGGCACCCGATCCCTTGAGCATCTCAGGAATCTTGCCGGGATCGTGTACTCGGCATCCGACCGGCTCAAGTGCTCTCCTCCTGAGATCAACGAGCGCATCGCAGGTCTGCAGGGAAGGATCCGGGAGCAGGAAGGCATCATCAGGGACCTCAATGTCCGCATCGCCACCGGCGCGGGTGCGGGTGAGGACGAGAGGGAATACCAGGTGGGTCCCCACAAGGTGCTCTTCAAAAAGGTCGATGCCGGAGACATCGCCCAGATGCGCGAGGTGGGCGACCGGATCAAGGAGCGCATCAAGTCGGGCGCGGCGGTTCTCTATGCGCCCGGAACCGACAAGGCCACCTTCATGGTCATGACCACCCCGGATGCGGTTGATACCTTTGACGCGGGGAAGATCATGAAAAAGGCCATGCAGGCCGTTGACGGCCGGGGCGGCGGCAAGCCCGCCTTTGCCCAGGGCGGCGCCGATGCAGGGTCTCTGGAGAAGGTCATCAGGATCTTCGAAGAGGCCACGGGGGTTGGGACATGAGGAAGGCAACCGTCACACGAAAGACCAAGGAGACCGATATCACGGTCACGCTCTGCCTTGACGGCGGGGAGTTCAGTCCGGACATCCCCTCGGGGTTTCTGACCCACATGCTCGATGCCTTTGCACGGCACGGAGGGCTGGGGCTCAATGTGGATGCCAGGGGCGATGTCCACGTGGACCTGCACCACACCGTGGAGGATATCGGAATCGTGCTGGGCCGTGCACTCAAGAAGGCGCTGGGGGAAAAAAAAGGGATCACCCGCTACGGGCTGGCAAAGGTGCCCATGGACGAGTCGCTGGTGGAGGCCTGTCTGGACATCTCGGGCAGACCCTTCTTCCAGATCCACGGAGGCGACGTGTTCCACGGGCAGGCAGGCGATCTGGACCTGGAGCTTGTGCCGGAGTTTTTCCGGGCTCTTGTGTTCAACGCAGGCGTCACTCTGCATCTGAGCGTTATCTCGTCAGGCAACGGGCACCATCTCGCCGAGGCCTGCTTCAAGGCACTGGCCCGTGCCCTGAAGCAGGCCGCAGCCGTAACCGGGGTCGAGGTGCCCTCCACCAAAGAAAGCTTATGAAATACCGTCACGCCAAGGTCAGGACCGCAGACAGCTACACCTATCCGGGCAAGCCGTACCGGATGGAGATCGACGGGCAGAGCATGGAGATCGAGCAGGTCTTGAGCCACTGGCGCGAGGCTTACGAGGATCCGGGTTTTTATCCCGAGGAGTTTTACGAGGTGAAGGCCTCGGACAAAAAGGTATACATCCTGCGTTACTGCATCCTCTTCAACAGCTGGTGGGTGAAAGAACACCGGAGGGCGTCATGATCGTCATCCCTGCCATTGATCTGCACGAAGGCAAAGTGGTCCGCCTGAAAAAGGGTGCGTTCGACGATGTCACCTGCTACAGCAGCGTGCCGGCGGACGTGGCAAAGGCCTTTCAGGACGCCGGGGCCGAGCGGATTCACGTGGTGGACCTCGACGGCTCGGTCAAGGGAGAAGGCGTCAACGTCCCTGCCATCGAGGCCGTCTGCGCCGCAGTGGGGGTTGAGGTCGAGCTGGGCGGAGGTATCAGAACTATCAGAGACGCACGGCGCGCATTCGAGCTCGGCGTGCGCTACGTCATCCTCGGCACGATCACGGCGGAGAACCCTCAAGCGGCCCGCGAGATCCTGGCCGCCTTTCCGGGCAGGGTAGGCGTCGGCATCGATGCGCTCAAAGGCAGGGTGGCCACCCGGGGCTGGAAAGAGATCACGGACAAGACCGCGGTCGCGCTGGCCAGGGAGTACGAACCGAGCAGCCCCGCCTTTGTCGTGTACACGGACATCGACCGCGACGGCATGCTCACCGGACCAAACATCGAGGCCACCCGGGAGATGGTGGAGCAGGTAGCTATCCCGGTGGTGGCGTCGGGCGGGGTATCGTGCATGGACGATATCATCGCGCTCAAGGCCATTCCCGGGATCATGGGCGTGATCACCGGCAAGGCCGTGTACGAGGGGAAGATCGACCTGAAAGCGGCGATAGCACAGAGCGGAACACAGAGTATCCGATAGCGTATCTGGAGGTATGATATGGGATGTATCTTCTGCAAGATTGTGAACAACGAGGTTCCTTCGAATAAGGTATATGAAGACGATCTGGTGCTGGCCTTCGACGACGTCCAGCCGCTGGCGCCGGTGCACACAATCGTGATCCCCAAGAAGCACTATTCGGGCATCAACGATCTCGACGACAGGGAAATCTGGTTCGCCATGCTCAGGGCGGCCCAGGAAGTGGCAAAGCGTAAGGGCGTCGACCAGTCCGGCTACCGCCTCGTCATCAACAGCGGAGAACATGGGACCCAGATCGTCAAGCACCTGCATCTCCACATCCTGGGCGGCAGGCAGCTCGAAAGCAGTCTGGGATAGAGATAACCCCTTCGCTCCCGGAGTATGCCGGGGGCGTGAAGGCGGGCTGGAAGAACCTCGAGCCTCGCATGGCTCACTCATTCGATGCGGGATTTTTCCGTTCCCGCCAGAGGAAATGCTCGATCCCCCGGCCGTGGGGCGTGCTTTTCCCCGGGGCGTTTCTCAGACCATCTCCGCCCTCGTGCCGCCTTTCAATGGAAATGCCTCTACCAGCACAAGAATATCGTCCACAGCATTCCAAGCCCGGTTACCAGCCAGAAGAATCTTTCAACGCAGCCCGTCACTTTCAAACAGGCATCAGGAAAACTTTCTCCCCGGCAGTGGTCCAAAGGACAAGGTAAGCCAATCTCAGAGGACGTTAAAAAAGCTCTGTGGGAACGATTGAAACGGAAATGTGAACCCGTCCCCGATAGCGCTACGTCCCCGATAGCGCTACTCGACGTAGAGGATATGGCCGAAGAGGTGGATCCCCTGGGGATGCGTGGGGAGTACGGGGAAGTCGGGGCCTTCATGGAGGGGCTTGACGAGACGGACGCTCCGGGATGCCTTTTCCGAAGAAGCATGGACGGTCCGATAATAGTCCAGGGTCGTGAACTGCGAGCCCAGATACGACACGGCGAAGAGCAGGCCCGAGGGGTTGAGCCTCTCCATCGCCATGGCCAGGGCCTTCTCGAAGTCGCCCTCTTTCATGAAGGGAGGGGGGTCGCATACCACGATGTCGTACTTGGAGCGGTCGTCCTGGAGAAACCTGAACGCGTCGTCTCGCACGTGCTTCCACACAAAGGGGCTGACCTTGTTGACCTCCATGTTTCTCTTCATGAGGGCCTGGGCCGTGGAGGAGGAATCCACCGACACCACGGACGAGGCACCGCCCTTGAGCGCATGAATAGCGTACGCGCCGGTATAGGAAAAAAGGTCAAGCACGCTTTTACCGGATGCCATCCTCTGGAGCGCCGCCCGGTTGTCGCGATGATCGAGATAAAAGCCGGTGCGGTCCCCGGTGAGGACATCCACCACAAAGGGGAGGCCGTATTCCCGCACCTGCACACCTGCCTTGTCTATGCTGCCGAAGAGCGGCCCGGTCAGAGGGCGGAGACCTTCGGCCGAACGTGATTTGGTATCCGATCGCTCATGGATGGCATGTTCCGGATAGAGCTCGTGGAATATGGAAACGAGATCGTCCTTGAACTGCTCGACCCCCGTACTGATGAACTGCATCACCAGGACCGTATCGTACAGGTCAACCGTCAATCCAGGTATTTGGTCGCCTTCGCCGTGTATGACGCGGTAACAGGTGGTGTCCGGGGTGACGAGGGCCTCTCTCATGCGGATCGCTTCACTGATCCGCCTCAGGAAGAATGACCGGTCGACCGGTTCCCTGCCCCGGGTGAGCACGCGGATGGCGATCTGCGAGAAGGGGTTGTAAAAGCCCTGGCAGATGAACCGGCCTCTGGCGTCCAGAACCCTGCACAGGCTCGTCTCTTCCGGCGAGCCCTGCACCTTGTCCACGGCGCCGGAAAAGATCCAGGGATGTCCCTTGATGACCGGGACATCCTTCTTGGGTTTCAACTGGACAATCAGCATAGCGTTGTGCCTTTACCACAGTTTCTTTTCAGGCGCTACCAGTTAATCATTATAAGGGAGTAAAACCTCAGGCTCAAGCCGGCGGGCCGTCAGAGGGAGTGTGAACAAAAAGAGGGGATAATGATCAAGGCGGCTTGCCACCTTTGTAAAGGACGGCTTATGGAGTGAGATCACCTCTGCCGGATACGTTTGTCGATAAAGGCGCAGAGCCCTTCGATGTCGTCGAACGAAAACCACGGCAGCCCCGCGTCGAAAGGCTCGCGGCTCACCAGGGCGATATACGTGTCTTTGTCGTCCGAATTTTCCATGCACAACGGGGCGTCGTACGAAGAAGGGTTGAAGACCTCGATCTTCTGAAACGGTCCTTTCTTGAACCCTTCGACCAGTACGAGATCCATGTCTTTGCCCGCCAGGTCTACGAGGTAGTCCGTGCCGGGGCAGGAAAATTCGTAGAGCATGAGCGCATGATCCGAAAACAGAACGATCCGGTCCGCCCCCTTGCGGGCGAATTTGTCGGTGTCTTTCCCTTCCTTGTCGACCTGGCTAAGGTGGTTGGTGTGTTTGACCGCAGCAACCCTCAGGCCCCGTTTCTTGTACTCCTCGATGAGCCGTTCCATAAGAAAGGTCTTGCCGCTGTTGGTGCCTTTGGCCACAAAGGAAACGATGTTTCTGTACATGGTGTGGTCTCCTGCTCCTCTGAATTGAAGTTCCGCTTGCATATGCAGGTCCCGGATGGGGGTATTCTATGACAGACATCCCGTCGTTTGTAAATACCTCTGCATCCGTTGGACACATCGGTGCCCGGCAGCGGAACACATACGTCGAGCAGGAAGCCGTCGCGGCACCCCTGCAGAGCAGTCGTCAGGGGCAGGAGGCAAGCACGGGCGGACATCGTCCGAGCGCATCAAGCCTCCCGGGTGCAGGACATGCAAAAGGCGTTATGAGGATTCAGCGAGAATAGGATACCGGTGCGAATACTTCTCGTCGGTGGATACGATCTGGACCGCGAGGCACCGGGAAACGTTGATGACAATGGGCCCCAGCAGGTTGATGGTCATTTTCTCCGGTCTGTTCGGCGGGATGGTGACGATGCACATCACCTCGAGGTCTGAGATGCCGTCTGCCTGAAGCTCCTTGAGGAGGCTCTCATCGACGTCGATTGCATAATCCGCCGTTACCAGCTGGGGGTTCATGACCACAAAGGCGACGGCCCCGTCGTCTATGCTCTGCAGCCAGTAAAAGGGAGATCCCTCGCCATGCGGGAAAAGGATGTATCTGGTATCGTGCGAAAACCCGAGGATGCCTTTGGGAAACACGATCACTTTATCTTCCTGTACAGGGATGGTTCCGAACCTTACGGTGGCAATCTCCAAGATTCTCCTCCTATACGAAATCCACAAGACTCATACTCGTGATCAGCGATGCACTCTTGAGCGCCGCCTCATAGATGGTCTGCTGGTTTTTGAGCTGGGTAAGGGCATATGCGTAGTCGAGATCCTCGATGTCGGATGCGCTCTGGATGGTATCCACCTCGGAGCGCTGGATGACCGATTCCGTGTGATCCATCCGGTTGACCACCGCGCCCACCTTTGCCAGTTTGTTCGAGAGCACCTTGCCGGCGTCCTCCAGGGCGGGAAGCTGGTCCCGTATCGCGTCCGGGTCGTTGTCGAGCAGAGCCTTTTCGAGCTTCATGAGCGACATGAAGATATTACCGGTGGGATGCTTGAACAGATCGTTGCCCGGGATATTGGTCTCCACGACATCATCTTTACCGATCTTCACGGAGAAAGTCTCGTCGTTGCCCTGATACTGCGAGAGCCACTGTCCGCCCGAATAGATATAAAGCTCACCCTCGTCCGAGACGACAGCGGAGATGCCCTCGCTCGCGGCCGTGCTTACCTGCCAGGCCGCACCGTCATACTCATAGATGTTTCCATCGTTGGTATTGATGTAGCGATCGCCGGCGGAGGCCGCGCCGCCCAGATTCGCAACCGCTCCTGCATGATCCGCAGCCGTGGTGTCCACGTCGTCCTGCCAGAGCTCCACGTCGGCATTCAGAAAGGGCCTGGTCTGCGTCATGGTCCCGCCGAAGAGATACTTGTCTGCATACTTGGAATTGGCGTGTCCTATCAGCATGCCCCTGATTTCCCTGATCTCCTGCGCAGCCCCGGCCCGGGTATCCTGGCTCGCCGTGGCAGAAGCCTGCTGCACGGCGAGCTCGCTTGCCCGCCCCAGCAGATCATCGACATCCGCGCAGATGGAGTCGATCCGCGCGAGCCAGCCGTTTGCGAAGTTAATGGTCTTTTTGAACTGGTCGAAGGAGTTGAGCTCGGTGCGGTAGATCAGCACCCGGGAGAGGCCGAGGGGATCGTCAGAGGGTTTGGTCACCCGCTTACCCGAGGATATCTGGCCATTGAGGTCGAAGAGCTTCTCGGTGCTCTTCCCGATGTCCTTGACGAGCTGATAATAGAGAAATCGATTGCTCACTCTCATATTTCGTTCCTATCGGCATACGCCGTTTTGTGCTTTATCTTTTTGCAACAATGCTGCCAGATTGGAAAAACCGGATTAAATCGGGTTACAAAAATGGCGCCGGGGAAAAAGATTCCCCTTCTCAAGGGCACACTTTTCCTTTTTTTAAAAAGCCGTTTCCGGCTTCTGCAGCTTTTTTCCCGGCCTATTGCCCTTGCAGATCTTTTCAGCCCCGGCCGATCCTTTTGCAGATCGCGCGGCACTCTCTGATGAGCGCCTCCTCGTCCACGGTCAGGGACGTGAAGCCTTTCACCACGATCTTCCCGTCGATCACCACATCCTTGACGTTGGAGCCGGTGGCCGCATAGACGATGTGCGAGACCGGGTTGAACATGGGCACGAGGTTCGGGGCGCGGCCGTCGAGGGTGATGAGGTCTGCAGGCCTGCCCGGCTCGATCCTCCCCCCGTTGAATTGCAAGGCCTTGGCGGCGTTCTCGGTCGCCAGTGCCAGGGCGGTGCAGTCGTCGAGAACTGTGGGGTCCATGGTGCTCACCTTGTGGAGCTTGGCCACGGTCGAGAGCTCGCCGATCATGTCGAGGTTGTTGTTGCTCGCGCACCCGTCCGTGCCGACGGTGACGTTGATCCCGGCGGCGAGCATGGCGGGGACGGGCGCAACACCCGAGGCGAGCTTCATGTTGCTCTCGGCGTTGTGGGCAACGGACACACCCTTTTCAGCCAGCAGGGCGAGCTCTTCCTCGTCCAGATGGACGCAGTGGGCCGCCAGGGTTCTCGGTGAGAGGCACCCGAGCGAGTCAAGGAACCGGACCGGGGTCGTGCCGAGCTGCTCGCGGGCCTGCTGCACCTCGGAGGCCGTCTCGCTCAGGTGGATCTGGAACACCAGGTCGAACTCCTCTGCCAAGGCATATGCCTGCTCCAGGAGCTCGGGCGTGCAGGTGTACACGGCGTGGGGAAACACGGTCGGCCTCACCAGGGGATCATCCAGCCAGCGGCCGATGAATCTCCGGGAATGGTCGATGGTGCGGGCAGGATCCTGGAGCGAGGGCGACGGAAACTGGAGGATGCCCTCGCCGAGCCACGCCCTGATACCCACCTCGCGGGCCGCCCTGCCCACCTGGTCTTCGAAGAAGTAGCCGTCGCAGAACGCCGTGGTCCCCGACCTGGTCATCTCCCAGGCCGCGAGCAGGGTTCCGAGATAGACGAATTCCCGGTCCACGAACCCGGCCTCGGCTGGGAAGATATAGTCCTGCAGCCAGGTCATCAGCGGGAGGTCGTCGGCATAGCCGCGGAAGAGCGTCATGGCGGCGTGGGTATGGGTGTTGACCAGCCCCGGCATGACGATGTCATCCGGACCGCCGAGCACCTCGGTGATCCCCTCGGGGAGCTTCGGGACGATCTCTCGGACGGTGTTCCCTTCGACCACCACATACTGATCGCGCACTACGTCCCGCGGCCCCTTGACCACAAACCCGCCACGAACGGCAAACGATTTCATATCCGCGGTTCCTCCGATCCTACTTTTCTTTGACGTTTCTCCTGTAGCGCAGCGCGCTGGCCAGGGTCACCTGGTCCATATACTTCACCTCGCCGCCCATGGGTATGCCGGAGGCGATCCGGCTCACCCGCACCGGATAGTGCTTTTCCTCGATGAGCCTGGCAATGAGGTGGAAGGTTCCCTCTCCCTCCACCGAGGGGTTGGTCGCCACGATCACCTCGCCCGCCTGGAGCTTGGAGAGCCGCTCCATGAGCTCGGGCAGACGGATGTCCTGCGGCCCGATCCCGTTCATGGGAGAGATGAGGCCGTGGAGCACGTGGTAGAGCCCCTTGTAGGCATGCGCCGACTCCAGGGCGAGGACGTCGCTGGGCTCCTCCACCACGCAGATCACGGAGTGATCGCGGTTGACGTCCTGGCAGATGGAGCACGTGGGCATGTCGGCGAGGTTGTAGCACACCGAGCACAGACGGATCGATTCCTTGACCGAGGTGAGTGCCCCGGCGAGGTCGCCGGCGAAATTCTCCCGGTCGGCCAGGATGAACAGGGCAAGCCTGGTCGCGGTCTTCTCCCCTATGCCCGGAAGCCGTTTGAGCTGGGCGATGAGATCTTTCAGCGGTTTGGGATAGGGATCCATCAGGTAATATCGAAGGGCAGCGGCAACCCGCCGGTGAGCTGCTTCATCTCTTCGGCCATGAGCTCCCGGGACTTGCGCATTCCCTGGTTCACCGCAGCCAGGACAAGGTCTTCCAGCATGGGTATATCTCTGCTGTCCACGCAGACAGGGTCGATCTTGATCTCCATGATTTCCTGCCTGCCGTTCACGGTCACGTTGACCATGCCGCCTCCGGACGAAGCGGTCACGGTCTTGTGGGCGAGCTCTTCCTGTATCCTCTTTGCCTGTTCCTGCATCTTCTGCACGTTTTTCATGAGTTCTTGAAAATTGAATTCCATACCCTCCCATAATACGGAAAAAGCAGGGGGTGTCAATCAGGAGATGATCTTTATTGACAAGGAAGCAAGCACCTATTACCATGGAATCAAATGCTTTTTCCCGGGAGGACGAGGCCCGGGCAATGCGGGTCTCCACGAAAGACCGATCGGAGTCATCCCGCAGGCTTGGGGCATGTGCCCCGGACATGCGATCACGGATAAGTACGTTGAAAAATGGGAGGTTACCCGTCATGCCCAGAAAATTCATCGATCTTTCCATAGCCATTGAAAACGGTCTGCCCAGCGATCCGCCGCTCATGATCCCCAAGATCACCTATCTGGACCACGCGATGGGCGCGGAGACCATGAAGCTGTTCTATCCCGGGGTCACGGAAAAAGACCTGCCCGGAGGCCTGGGATGGGCCCTGGAGATCCTTGAGGTCTCCACCCATGCGGGCACCCATATGGACGCGCCCTGGCACTATCATCCGAGCCAGGACGGGGGAAAGCCCGCGCTCACCATCGACCAGTTCCCCCTCGAGTGGTCCGTGGGCAACGGGGTGCGGGTGGACTTCACCGACAAGCCCGACGGCCACAACATCACTCCGGACGATATCAGGGCAAAGCTCGACGCCATGGAATACCGCCTGCAGGAGGGGGACATCTTTCTGGCAAGGACAGGCGCCGATGCCTTCTGGGGCATGCCCGAATACCTGGTGAGGGGTTCGGGCTTCGGCAGGCAGGCCACCCTGTGGCTCATCGAGCAGGGCATCCACGTGGTGGGGACCGACGCGTGGAGCTGGGACAGGCCGCTGCCATTCCAGGCCCAAGACTTCGAGCGCACCCACGACCCGTCCCTGATCTGGGAGGGGCATTTCGCCGGGATCGAGAAGGGCTATTTCCAGATCGAAAAACTCACCAACCTGGACAAGCTCCCGCCCTCCGGGTTCACCTTCTACTGCTTCCCCATCAAGATCAAGGGCGCGAGCGCAGGGTGGATCAGGGCGGTGGCGGAAATCCCCGGATGAGTGCGCCGCGGTACCGGCGCTGCCCGTCTCCGCGGATTGTACCCGCCTTTCCCGCGGGATGATCCGTCCCTGTGACGGCCCGTCCGCAGGACCCGGTGAAGGGCTCAGCGCCGGGGGAAGAGTCGAGGCATTGATTTTCCAGATGGATAAGGACCCGGGTTCTGCCCTGAGAAAAACAGGGGCAAAAGATTGTCCCCTAAAATTCCTCGATCAGGGAAAAAAGCCCTTGAAGAGGGGAAGCCTTGTAGGCTAGGAATAGGGTATGCTCGCCATTGACGTGGGCAACACCCATATAACCAGCGCGCTCATGGAGGGGGTGGAAATCAGGCACGTCCGGAGGCTTTCCACGGCGACATGCCTGAAGACCGGCAGCTTTTTCGAACACCTGGACCCGGAAAGCGTCCGGCTCGCCGGGGAGTGCGTGCTCTCCAGCGTGCGGAAGAAGGTTTCCTCCATCATCACCCGCGAGTGCCTGGAGAGATTCGGGAGGAGGCCCTTTATGGTCGCCAACGAGACCCCCATGGGCATTGTGAACCGCTACCGGACAAAGGACACCCTGGGGACGGACAGGCTGGTGAACGCCGCTGCATGCCACCACCTCTACACCAGGGGGGAAAGGCCGGGGATCATCGTGGACATGGGCACCGCCACCACCATCGATTATCTCACCCGGGGCGGTGACTTCCTCGGGGGGGCCATCGCCCCGGGACTTGTCAGCGCGTGCAGGGGCCTGCTCTCGGCCGCGCCCGAGCTGCCCGGGATCGACATCTCGCCGGTCGAGGACCTCGTCGGCCTCACCACGCACGACAGCATGCGCTCCGGCGTTATCGCCGGCCATGCAGCCATGGTGGAGTGCATGGTCTCTTACATGGCGCGCAACCGCAGGCCGCGCCCCCTGGTTGTGGTCACGGGCGGCCTGCTTCCCGTGGTCGAGAACCGGCTGCCCCGGGAATATATCCAGGACGAGCATCTTCTGCTGAAAGGTTTGTCGGTGATTTACCGGTTTCATACCAAATATTCTTAAAGATTTCGCGTACGGTCTGCCGATAGTCTGCTTACGAGGGAATTTGTCATAGTCCGTGACAGCGAAGTAAGGGATTACGAAAAGAATAACGTAATGGATTACATCGATGGGAAGCTAAAACTTGCCGCGTGTGCCCTCCTGTGCTGCGTGCTTTTTCTGGGGTTCGACGCCACGGCGGATGCTGCCGATAATGCCGCACTGTCGTACCAGAGCGCCAATAAATCCTATGTGGAGCTCTTCAGGGATCCCTCCCGGAAAAAATACCGGCAATACTGGCTGGAGGTCATCAAGGAGTATTCTACCATCGCCGAGAAATATCCGGATTCCGCATTTGCGCCCAACGCGCGGTTCAAGAGTGCGAAGCTCTATGTGCAGCTCTATAACTATGCAGGCAGAAAGAGCGACCTTGGTAAGGCCTCAAAGATCTACCAGTCGATAGCCAGGGACTATCCCCAGAGCAGCCTGGCAGACGACGCCCTGCTCAACGCGGGAAAGATCGCGGAATCGCTGGGGAACAAATCGCAGGCGCAGGCGCTCTACCGGCGCATCGACCGGGAGTTTCCGCAGGGAGACATGGCCGGGGCGGCCCGGGCTCGGATAACCGGCAAGTCTTCGGCGCCGAAGAAGGCCGTTGCCGGGAAAACGGGCAAGGCTGCCGCGAAAGGAGGGCAAGCCTCCCTCTCGCACCTCAGGAAGATCCGGCAGTGGACGAACAAGGACGCCACCCGGGTCGTGATCGACCTCGACAAGAACGCGGCGTACAAGGCCTTCACGCTTCCGAAGGACCCCAAGCACAACAAGCCCGAGCGGCTGGTCATCGATCTCAAGAACACCGCGACCCTGCCCGGGTTCCCCTACAGGCACCGGGTGGACGACCGGCTCGTCACGGGCATCCGCGTTTCGCAGTATGATCACCGGACGGTCAGGGTGGTCCTGGACCTCAACGACAAACTCCAGTACAACACCTTCCACCTGGACGATCCCTCCCGGGTGGTGGTCGACGTGAGCACCGACAGCTCGGCCATCAAAGAGGTGGCTTCTTTCCAGAGCAAGGTCAAAAAGGTGCGTGCGCATGCCCCTTCGCAGATGAAGGAGGATGTCCCCTCCATCGCCTCGCAGCTCTGCCTCAAGGTGTCACGGATCGTCATCGATCCCGGGCACGGCGGCAAAGACCCCGGAGCAATCAGCCCGGACGGCTCCATGGAAAAGGACCTGGTCCTGCAGATCGGGAAGCGGCTTGCCAGGCGGCTCGAAATGGAAGGGTTCGAGGTCTTCCTCACCCGCAGCACCGACAAGTTCCTGACCCTGGAAGAGCGGACCAACTTCGCCAATGAGAAGCGGGCCGACCTGTTCGTCTCTCTCCATGTCAACTCCAACCGCGACCGGTCGATCCGGGGGATCGAGACCTACTTCCTCAACCTCACCACGGACGCAACGGCCATCGAGGTAGCTGCCCGGGAAAACGCCACCACCCAGAAGTCGTTGAGCGATCTGCAGCTCATCATCAACGACCTCATGCTCAACTCGAAGATCAACGAATCGTCCAAGTTCGCCAACTGCGTGCACACCGACATCATCTCATCCGCCGTGAACGTGGGCTACGCGGGCAGGAACCTGGGCGTCCGCCAGGCGCCCTTCTATGTGCTCCTGGGCGCCCAGATGCCCTCGATCCTTCTGGAGCTCGGTTTCATCACCAATTCCAAGGACATGAGCCTGCTGCAGCGGCGCTCGTACCAGGAAGCCCTGGTAGACGGTATTGCAAAGGGGATAAATAACTATATAATGAACACAACCTATGCATACGGCGGGAGGAGCAGATGAAGCGTTGTGTTCTGATATGTGTTTTGTTTCTGACGGCGGCGCCCCTCTGGGCGGGCTATGACCTGAGCAACACGGTGACCAGGGAGATTCACCGTGGCCCGGTCATCGAGGAGGTGCGGGACGAGCCCCTGAAGGAGCCCGCGCCGGAAAAAACCGTGACCGCGGTCTCCCCTGCCAAGACCGTGTACTATCCGTACACCATTCACCTCTCCTCCTGGCAGGACCCGAAAGAGGCATACCGCCAGATCGAGAAGATGCAGGCCAGGCTGGATACGCTCTTCATCACCAAGGTCGATCTCGGGGCATCAGGGGTCTGGCACCGCATCGATCATGGGCTTTTCCCCACCATAAAAGACGCCGTGGCAAGGCTCAGGGAGCTCAAGGCCAAGAAGGTCATCGACAAGGGCGCCTTTGTGGGCGGGCAGGTGGCCTACGCTATCGAGCTCGGAACCTATGAGAGCGTGCAGGAGGCAAACGACGATGCCCGTGAGCTGAAGACCCAGGGCATGGTTCCCTACGTGGTCAGGGAACAGGATGCGGTTTTCCGCCTGCTCCTGGGCGCCTACCCGGACGAAAAGAGCGCCGCCCCGGCCATGGAGGACTTGAAGGCCTTGGGCTTCGATCCTACTTTCAAGAAGAGATGAACCATGCATACCTAGACTCCTTCATCGAATACCTCGTTGTCGAGCGGTCTGCATCCGAGAACACCATCACTGCGTACGAAACCGATCTGAAGCATTTTTTCGCCTGGCTCGAGCAACAGGGCAAGGGTCCCGATGCGCTCGATGCTGGCGACCTGGCCCTTTTCGCCTCTGCCTGCACAAAGCGCTCTCTGAAGCCAACGAGCATCAACCGGAGGTTGTCGACCGTCCGGCAGTTCTACCGGTTTCTCCTGGAAGAGGGGTGCATTCAGAAAGACCCCACCCGGGACATGGCGCGGCCCAAACAGGGCAGGTATCTGCCCGCTGTGCTGAGCACCGGCGAGGTCGACCGGCTCCTGGCCGCCCCGGACATTGCCACGCCCCTGGGCGTGCGCGACAAGGCCATGATCGAGCTGCTCTATGCCACGGGGCTTCGGGTAAGCGAGCTCGTGGGGATCAGGGTGCACATGGTCAACCTTACGGTAGGCTATCTCATCTGCCGGGGCAAGGGGGACAAGGAGCGCCTGGTGCCCATCGGGGAGTCCGCGATAAAATGGGTGGGCGATTACCTGACAGGCGTCAGACCCGGCCTGGCAGGGGCTGCGACCGACAGCCTCTTTCTCTCGAACCGGGGCGCGGCCATGACCAGGCAGAACTTCTGGTACATGATCAGGCGCTATGCAGCCGCGGCAGGCATCTTCAAGACCATATCGCCCCACGTGCTCAGGCACTCCTTCGCCACCCACCTGCTGGCCGGCGGGGCGGACCTGCGCTCGGTCCAGATGATGCTCGGCCATGCGGACATCTCGACCACCCAGATCTACACCCACGTCAATGCATCCCGGCTCAAGGAGATTCATGACCGGTATCACCCCAGGGGGTAGGCCGTGGACGTAATTACCTCCCACATCCAGGCCGATTTTGACGCGTTTGCCTCCATGGTCGCGGCCAGGCTGCTCTATCCCGGCGCCGTGCTCGTCTTCCCCGGGGCCCAGGAAAAGAACCTGCGCGACTACCTTGCCGAGGCCTCCCCCGAGAGCACCGGGCCCATCGTCAGGATGAAGGACATCAACCTGGACGAGATCACGCGGCTCATCATTGTCGACAACCGGCAGCTTTCACGGATCGGGGATTTCGCGCGGATCATCGGCAAGCCGGGCGTTGAGGTGATCGTCTACGATCACCACCCCTGCTCCACGGAAGACATCAGGGCACACACCGAGGTGTGTATCGAGCTCGGCTCCAATGCCGCGGTGATGACGGGCATCCTGAAGGAGAAGGGAATCGTCCCGAACCCCGCGCAGGCTACCATGATCGCCATGGGCATCTACGAGGACACCGGGTCCCTGCTCTTTCCCTCCACCACGCCTGAAGACTGCCGGGCCCTGGCGGACCTGCTCGAATGGGGGGCGGATCTCAAAGAGGTGTCCCGCGCGATTCTCCGCGAGCTCGAGGCCGAGCAGGTCGATGTGCTCGATCAGCTCATCAAGAACGTCTATATCCTGCACATCTCCGGGATCGACGTGCTCTTCACCCGGTCGGAATCGGCCGGCTATATCGAGGACTTCGCCATGCTCGTCCATAAATTGAGAGGGATGTTCGACGCGGACGCCATGTTCGCCCTGGGTCTGATGGGCGAGCGCATCTACCTGGTGGCGCGCAGCACCCTGCCCCAGATCAACGCGGCCGACATCGCGGCCCACTTCGGGGGGGGAGGGCACCCCACGGCGGCCGCGGCCTCCATCCGGGAGACCTCGCTCGATCTGGTGGAGAACAGGCTCGTCAACATTGTCAAAAAAGAGGCAAGGCCGCGGATCACGGCCCGTGACATCATGACTTTCCCGGTCATCGCCCTTGGCCTGGGCTCCACCATCGACGATGCCAGCTCGGTCCTCAACCGCTACAATATCAATGCCGTGGTGGTGCAGACCCGGGATGCCCGTCCGGTGGGGATCATCACCCGCCAGGTGGTGACCAGGGCCCAGGGGCACGGGCTCGGGGGCGCAAAGGTCAAGGACTACATGATCCGCGACATCCGGGAGGTGAGCCCTGATGCGCCGGTATGGGAGATCAGGACGCTGATCATCGACGGCAACCAGCGGCTCCTGCCCGTGGTGGAAGACATGCGGATCGCGGGCGTGATCACGAGGACGGATCTCATGATGGTCCTGCACGAGAAGATGACCCAGGTCGAGGGGCTGGAGCCCAGGGCCGCGCAGACCAAGAATCTGAAAAACCTCCTGGACGAAAGGCTTCCCCGGGAGCTCTTCGAGCTGCTCAGGCAGGCGGGCATCCTCGCCTCCTCTATGGGATACAATGTCTACCTGGTGGGCGGTATCGTGCGCGATATGATTCTGCGGATCAACAATCTGGACATCGATCTGGTGGTGGAGGGCGACGGAATCGCTTTCGCCCGGGCCTTTTCCCGGTCGATCGGGGCCCGGTACGCGTCGCACGACAAGTACAAGACCGCGGTCATCACCCTGCCCGATGGCAACCATATCGACGTGGCCACGGCGCGGCTCGAGTACTACAAGACCCCGGGCTCGTTTCCCATCGTGGAGCAGTCGACCTTGAAGCTCGATCTCTACCGCAGGGATTTCACCATCAACACCATGGCCGTGAGCCTGAACCCGCAGCGTTTCGGCGAGCTCATCGACTTCTTCGGGGCACAGAGAGACATCAAGGAAAAGCGCGTCCGCGTGCTGCACGCCATGAGCTTTGTGGAGGATCCCTCGCGGATCCTGCGCGCTGTGCGGTTCGAACAGCGCTACGGCTTTGTCCTGGGCAAGCAGACGAACTCCCTGGTGCACGCGGCGGTCAAGTCGGGGCTGCTGCGCAGCGTGCCCGGCAGGCGCATCTCCCACGAGATCCGCCAGATGCTCTCCGAGGACGACCCCATCAGGGGAATGGAGCGGCTCAAGGAACTGGGCGTGCTCACGGCCATCCATCCCGGGCTCACCTTCACGCCCCAGGTCAGGGAGTACTTCGTGCGGGTCAAGGAGACGCTCTTGTGGTTCACCATGCTCTTCACCCACGAGGCCTACCGGTCGTGGTTCGTCTATCTGCTGGCCCTGGTGGATCAGACAAAGCCCCGCAAGATCATCGAGATCTGCCAGCGCCTCGGGCTCACGGACGAGGAGGTGCGGGCCATCCTCGCTTCCCAGGCAAAGGTGCACACCATTTTGAGAGACCTGGCGTCCACCCGGCCCATCAGGCCGTCCGACGTGGTCAGGATCCTCGACGGAGCGCGGCTGGAAGAGGTATTCTTCGCCATGTCGAAGACCAGAAGCCCTGAGGTCAGGGAGTTGATTTCCACCTACATCACCGCCTGGCGCTCCTACAAGCCCCCGGTCAGCGGCAAGGACCTGCTCGCCATGGGCTTTGAGAAGGGCAAGTTTCTCGGCGACACCTTGAGGCTCATCCGTGATAAGGGCCTCAACGGAGAGATCAGGGATTTCACCGAGGCTGCGGCCTTTGCCCAGAACAAGCTCGAAGAGAGCAGCACCGGCCAATCAAACAGTTGACGAAATCCCATTCCTCATGTAGACAGGATGCTTACGAATACGGGGGTGTGGCTCAGTTGGGAGAGCGTCGCGTTCGCATCGCGAAGGTCGGGGGTTCGAATCCCCCCACCTCCATCAATTAAATCAAATAGTTAGACCTCAAAAAACCCACTTTTCCAGGGCAGTAGATGGGCAGTATTCCTGCCCTATCCAATCAAGCTTTTACGTCTCTCAGATTATCAATAGAGGTCTCTTTGGTTCTACGGAGCCGAGAGGCCTTTTTGTTCATCAAATCAGAAAAGGAGAACTAAACCATGAATCCTAGCGAAAAGCCCAACAACCCTTTGTACGGCCGCAGGTGGTCCATAGGTGTGGGGAAAAAGGAGATCCTCGGCGAGATGGGTCTGGCCTGGGACATCTCAGATTCCGACTGGAGCAACGAGGCCCTGCGCTGCACATTTTCAATCGAAAAGGCCTTTAACCACGTGCCGTGGTACGCGGATCTCACTATCTGGAATCTCGCCGGAGATACAGAAAGGGCTATAATCGATTCCGTAAATCTTGGCTCGACCGTAGTGATAGAAGCGGGGTACCAGTCAGGGAATTATGGTACCATTTGGGATGGGGAAATATTCCAACCCCTTTTCGATCGAGAGGATGGGACAGACTTCAAGCTGACACTTCACTGTATGAATGGGCTTGGAATCATGATTTCCAATTTTTGCGCAAAGACTCTTACTAAAGGACATGACTACGCTGGAATTCTCAAGGAGATAGCAAAAAGCTCACGGAACCCTATTCCGGTAGGTAGCATTTCACAAAGCCTTCATTCTCAAAAGCTCCCCCGCGGGAAGGTCATTTTTGGTGAACCAAAGAAGTATATCAGGCAGATGACACAAGACAAAAATTGCCAGTGGTTTTTCGGTGAAGAAGGGTTGAGTGTATTCAATATCAATGAACCCTTGCCTCACGAGGATAAAGCCACTGTCGTTTCCCCCAAAACCGGCCTTATAGGCACGCCTCAGCAGACTCAAGGTGGAATCATTATACGCACCCTTCTGAATCCACTCCTTATAATCAGAAATCCGGCAATGGTTGTGAAGGTTGATAACAGCGTCATAAGACAAACAAAGATTGATGTCGGGCAGCTCGTGAGTCCGCTGGATCAGGATGGATATTACAAAATCATAAAGGTCAGACACATCGGGGATACCCGAGGGAACGATTGGTATACGGAAATTACCTGCGTTAGCCTTCTTTGGCCTGTCCCTCTCGGATCATATGTGAATTAAGAACCGGCTGAAAAAGGAAGAATCGAGCAATGAGCTCGATAAGGAGGCCCGGCACCTTGAAGGATGCTGAATGTAACGAGTTTAGAAAACCTCACATCGGCAGGAAAGCAATCGTTGCTTACCTTGAGCCGTTTCTGAAACTCCCCGAAAATCATGAATCCGCCTGGAAAAAGGTCAAGAAGTGGCGCAATCGATTTCATGATTTTCCCATACATACGCTACCGAATAGAAAGCCTTTTCTTGATGAGCTGGAGTTTGAGTCATGGTGGCAAGAATCCCAAAAGGACCAGGCCACAACCTGAGAGATAATAGATGCCCCTTTTCTATCCCTACATTATCTTCCTACTATCCCCCTGTAACACCGGACCCCCCTTTGACCCTCTTTTGAATCCCTTTTGACCCCCCACTTTTTGAATGATCCTGTGATGTTCATCACATTATGAGCAAGGCACAGACCATTATTCATGCACATTCCTTCCCGTGATCCATCGAGCGAAGACTTTTCAAAAAGAACATGCACTGGTCTACCCGTGAACCCCCGTTTCGAGCTGAATTTTAAGAGGTGTAGGCGCGTGTGAGGGAAGATCGGGCGGACACACATGACCACACAAATGTGATGTACTGGCACCATTTAATTGTTGACATAAGTATATATTAGTTTATAATTGTTTATTATGGAGGTTGCAATATGGCCTATGTGATCTATTTGAGAGTTTCGACGGATGAACAGACTGACTCAAGGGCCGGACTCAACGCTCAGCTGGATTCATGCAGGGCATATATCGGGAGGAATGGCGCCGGCCAGGCCGAGATATTCAGTGACGAGGGCATAAGCGGAGCGGCCGGGATCGAGAAGAGACCAGGGTTGCTTCAAGCCATTGCTGCTCTTGAAAAGGGTGATGCCCTGCTTGTCTCAAAACGTGACCGGATGGGCAGAGACCCTATCGTAACAGCCATGATCGAAAGCGCAATTTCCCGCAAGGGTGCCCGGGTGGTTTCTGCAGCGGGGGAAGGTACTGACGGAAACACCCCTTCTGATGTTCTCATGAGACGCATGATAGATGCATTTGCCGAGTATGAGCGGCTCATAATCAAGGCTCGGACCTCGAGCGCACTGCAGGCAAAAAAGGCACGCAAAGAACGGGTTGGCTCAATCCCTTATGGGTACAACATCACAGAAGACGGCATTCACCTTGAAGAGAATCCAGCTGAGCAAGAGGTAATAGCCGAGATCCGGAGGCTCAGAGCTGCCGGTTTAAATCTTCTGGCCATATGCCGAGAGCTCGATCGGCAGGGATTCACAACCAGGACCTGCAAATCATTCAGGGCAGAACAGATCAAGAGGATCTTACTGGCAGCATGAAGAAAAAGACGGTCGACATGGACTTGGTACGAGAGGCCCGGGCAAACCTGGAGAGGATAGCACGGGAACGCCCCGAACTTACGAATCAGGCAGGGGAGAATTCGAAAAGATTGCTTCAAGGAGTGTTTGACATGGTGGCAGACAAGGAAAAGACGACCTTCTCTCTTTCAGAGGCGGCAGGTCTCCTGGGCTTGCATTCTGAAACATTGAGAAGGGCGATCAAGGCCGGAAAGCTCAAAGCGGCAAAGACCGGCCGGGATTATCGCATCTCTCGGGCAGACCTTCGCACGTACTGGAAAGAGCTTGGAGGATCTGATCTCTTCGAAGAAGGCGAGTGACCGGCTGTCATTGAAATCTTGATGAGATAACCACATCTTAAGAGATATTGCGAGCCAGCAAGGTGTAACCAGCACCTTGCTGGCTCTGACCACGCACTAGTTGAGGTAGTGGATGGCTGATAAGTCTTTAACTATTTTTAATTTCAGAAGCAATCTCAAAGGCATGGCGCTCTTACCTCTTCTGTGTGTGACGTCCTGTAAATAAACGCACCATGAGTGCGAAAAGAGGAGGGATATCATGAAACAGACATTAGAGTGCGATTATGATGGGGCTCTGGACACGAACATCAACAAGGCAAGGCTGATAAAAGAACTGCTCTTCGAAACAGCACTGGCTAAGGACCCCGGTATCTTTCAGCTCGCACAGGGGCGTGATAAGAAAGGGATTCTCTTTGGACTGTATCATCTCCTGGATGAGCTTATAGTGGCCTACGATAACCTTATTCAATCGGAAGAAGTCGGGGCTGCAGGAGGTGAACAATAGGACCCCCATCCCTGCCCCCGTGAACAAGAACTCCCGATGGTAAGATTAGAGACCGGGACATCACCCCCGGTCTCTTTATCTCAAATTTGCCCAACCAAGTTTATAAGGATTGATTTTTTGAATAAAGAATAGCAACTTACTCGCAGGATTCAGATTGGCCACATTAAATTTGCATTGGTAATTATATGGATAATATCACACGTGATCTTGCTGCCAAATCAAAGCACGCGATGTGCCGGTTTCATCACGAATTCTCTGACAAGTTGGGACCCCTTGATGACACCTTGGCATATAGTGATCTGTTTATAGCTGGCGCACTAAGACGATCATACTCTTTAACCAGAGGGTTCTTTGATCTTATATTATCCAGCAACTTTTCAGCGGCGGCGCCACTTATACGTTTGCAATTAGATAATGTTTTACGAACAGCGGCCATAGCATGGGCCAAAAATCCGCAAAATCTTTTTGATGGCCTGCTCGAAGGCAAAAGCATTAATAAGATGGTTGCTTCCGACGGGAATCTTATGACTGATCGATACCTCTGCAACAGATTCTCATCTTATGAACCTTGGATCTCAGAGCTCTACAAAGAAACATCGGCGTTTATTCACTTATCAGATAAGCATATGCTAGCAGCTCTGGCACCAGGCATGAAGTATGAAGACTTCAAATGTGTTTTAGAGGATGAAGAAGCCGGCGTTCCTGAAACCGCTTATCAAGATGCAGTTATTTCATTCGTGCGAATAACGACCATTTTTCTGGATCTGGTGGATTTGTACATTGAACAAAAATATCGGGAAAACCGTGCCTGCAGCCATGATTAAACCTAAGCCAACGAGGTATAAAGACACCCTTTTTCGTTCTCGGCTAGAAGCTCGATGGGCTGTCTTTTATGACTTACTGGGTATTCGATGGGAATATGAGAAAGAACAGGCATTTGTAACTGGTGCTCGGACTTGGGGGCCCGAGTATGGGTATAAGCCTGATTTCTTTCTGCCTCAGTGGGGATATTGGATAGAGATTAAACCTTACAAGCCTGATCAAAAAGCGATGGATAAAGCTGCTGGCTGGGCAAGAAATTTCGGAGATACATTTATATTTTTTGGTGACCATACGGTTCCTAAATCAGAGAGTGAAAGTGCATATCTTTTCTATCTAAACACCAGAGATGACTTAGTTCATAAAGATACTGGATATTATTGGTGCGAATGCCAAGTATGTGGGAAAATTGATATCCGAGGGGGAGGAGGTTGGCCTATGAGCTGTGATGAATCCTGCATAACTCATGAAAAGCACGAGCTCCTTGAAAAAACAAATCCAGATTTGTTAAGCGGCGAAGCGTCGCCACGCCTTGTAAGGGCTTATCACATTGCTCGCCATTGGCAGTTCAATGACAGCTAGCTCCCCCATTTTGTTTCACAAACCGACCGGTTTGTGAAATTATGAAGTTTGTGTTATTTGTTGTGCCTGGCTGAAAACCAAGGAAAATCTCTCTTTGATCATGAAGCAAACTGGGTATATATGGCATCAAATATAATCTACACGGAATTATCATGTTTGTGATTCATTCCGGGCTAACATGATTTCTATCAAAGGAGGACTGAATGAATTTTTTAGCTCATTTTTCGACTCATGGGGGAGATGATCGAGAAGGTATATTTTCCATGATTGTTGATGCCTTGACAGTTGAGGAAGCCGTCGATAAATTTGAAAAAGAAATCTTTAAAATCAAAAAGAAAAATGGATATGGGGGTATGTTTGGCGGCACCGATAAGATTTACTTGGATAATATTATTCAGATAAGTACATTCCCTTCTGTGCCGAAAGTACTCAGATTTGAGGAAGGAACGGTTGGTAAGCCTGGTAAAGTTTGCTTTGAACCACCTAGCGGGAAAAATATTTCTGTTTTTTTCTGGAGTGCTAGCGAAGAAGAACCCGAGGATGGTCCAGTATTACCTTTTGTGACTTTTGAAAAATAAACTAGCCGGTATTTTGTGTCCTTAGTGATGGAATCTGCGAAAAGCTAACCAGTAGTTTTTTTATGTATCCCGTGCGCATGAGAAAAATATATTCCATAGCCTAAGGAATAAAAAAAGCCGGGGTTAAGCCCCGGCCTCTCGCCTCTGCGAAAGAACGGCATCTCTTCACCTCAATGGCACGTTATCGCTCTTCATCCTCACTACCGCGACTCTTTCTCCTGTGCCGTCCCTCCTCAAATTGCAGCACTTTTGCCTGCGCCATCCTGCGCAGCTCCTCTACAGATCTTCGCAAAGGTTCGCCTTCTCCAAAAATAGAGAGGAGTCTGTCGAGCTTTTTCTCAATGCGGTCGAGCTGGTCTTGATCCACGCTTTTACTGGAGGTGTATTACGTTGTGTGGCAATCTCGGCAGCAGAAGTAACATCCATTTGACTGTGGATAATATTTCTTAGCTTCTCGTACTGCCCCATAGCAGGATTGGAAATCTCCCAGGTAGAGCCTGTTTTCGTAACTTGGCAGATATTGACATCCTGAATGATGTACTTCGTGGTCGCCATTGCTCTGTGCTTGCTTGTTAACATAATAATCAGCCATCTTACACCCCTCTCTTTCATAATTAGTTCCCATTACGGGATAATAGTTATTTCAAGTTCTCGTTTACCTTAATTGCTATAGTATTGCGCAATTGATAATCAATTCATGCCAATCATTAATGGGATCGCCCCGAGTCATAAAATTACTCGTCATCGTACCCATAAGATATTATTGGCCTTTGGCACTAGGATTGAGCTGTACGAAAGCTTCTTCATTTGACCAATAACCACCCGAGAGCTTCAGGCGATACTTCGGGCCCTGTGGCACGTCAAACACCACGAGGCCCTGCTTTATCACCGAGGGATTCAGGCTATCAAGGGCACCTATGGACCCACTAACAGCCCACCCATCACTGCTTGATTCGTACTCGGCGCCACGCTCATCGACAAGCATAAAGGGTGGGATGGTCCTTGGTTTTGTGTCATCGTTACGAACCTCAAGATCAATGAACAAGTACATCGCATCTGGCCCTTGGTTTATATAGGGATTATAGCTCAGGAACGGAGACCACCAGCAACGATTCACCGCGTAGGATGTGTATCCGACAAAAACCGCCTCACCTTCATGGTAAACCTTTATTTCCTTAATTTCTTCAGACCTTGACCCTTGCGCTGGTGATGAGGGAAAGGGAGAGGAAGCATTTGAAGTCCGCGCCCCATTTTCTTCAGGCTCATCTGTCATGACTCCGAAAATGATGCAGATTAGGAAAAGAGCTCCAATATACCCCAGACATCCTATCTTTTTCTTTAGGACGGCTCCACAATGGGGACAGGAGGGGGCATTGGAACTAACCACCCTTCCGCATTCTTTGCAGTTCTTTAATGCCATCAGAAGAACCCTTTTTTACAAGAGTGTGCCCTAAACTATTGAATGTTTCTTGATGCAGAATTGTGATTGGCTGGAATGATTTTTATCATGATACGGCTAGCAAGTCTATTCAATATCATGAACTTGACAAGTGGCTAATCCATATGCTATTTAGTTGTTCATGGTTACCGAGGCCAGAATTTACACTCAGAAAGAAGTAAATCTGATATTTGATGATGTTCCTGCGAAAACCCTCTTATACTGGGCACGACACGGTCTGATAGAATGGGCAGGCGAGAAAAACGACGGCCGGGGCATCGTTCGTGAATACAACCTATGGCATTTATATCAGATAGCCGTCGTAAGAGAACTTGCTGAAATGGGACTCAGTTACATCACTATTAATTTTGTAATGGGGAATTTCTTCAAGGGATATCTCTTTGAAAATGATCGCGTACGGAATGTACAGCAGGGACACGAATTGGTTTCTTTAGACAAATACGTCGATAGATTTCTTATACTTGAAAAATATAAATCGGGCCGTGGATGGACACAAAAAACCAATCAAGGCGAGATGCAGGCAGTAGGTGTAACTATGGTGAAGAAATCGGATATCGGGGAATTCATGAAAGAATCTAAGGCAGTCGGATATGACATCCTCAATCTACATGAAATTACATACAGGACAAATTACAGGATAGAAGAACTTGGACTCGAATAATATTTTTTTAAAACTTATTTGGTTAATAGCTTAGCTTCTTTCCACAAGAGGGCCGATCAATGAATATAGCGTTAAAAATCGCTATCCTGCAAAAATACCGGACACAGACCAAATTTTCACAGGCCGTGGGCTTAGGCGAGACCATGATTTCCAAGTTTGTAAGTGGTGCCCGGGTACCGTCTGAAGACCAGAAAAAAAGCATGGCCATGGCTCTTGGCATGCGCATAGAAGATCTATTCGAATCCACGGTAAAAGGGTCCAAGGCAGCTTGCAGATGAAAGGCGGATCGATCACATGCTCGAGCAAAGAAGGCCAGAACACCCACCCGGGTCAGAGATAAACGCACCTCATCTCCTGGGGGGGAGAGCTGAGGGCTTGAAACAGTCAGGGCAGACACAAGATAACCCCTCATTACCATTTCAATATTTCCGAAGCAAGCCCCAATTTCAAAGGTCGAGGCCAGGTGATCTAATGCTGCATAGCGGGGATGTAACACCTAGGGTTATTCACAAGCTTATTCTCCTTGCCTTAGCAAGCCGAGACCTTGGGCTGGATGTCCGGGAATATCTTGAAGGAATTTCTGAATGAGTGAAAAGGGGGCTTTTGTCTCTACATCAAGCGGCTCAACTACTCAGAGCGGGACAATAAAGCAGGGACATATCGAAGGTGGATATATCCTTCTTGCCCGCAAGCTCGGTGATAGTGGGATCATAGAGAAACCCCCTTTGTATTGTAAGCTCTGGATCTGGATGCTCCTACAGGCCAGCTTCAAGAATCATGGGGACCTGAAGAGAGGTCAGTTTTTTACATCGTTGGAATCCATGCGGGATGCGATGAAGTACAGGATAGGATACCGAACGAGTAAACCCTCCATCAAGGAAATCAGGGATGCCCTGAGCTTCTTCACTCACGAAAGTCCGTATGAAGGTCCAATGGCGGTCTCAATGAAGGTCACACACGGCATGGTTATAACCATATGTAATTATAGCTATTATCAAGATATATCAAACTACGAAGGGCATAATGAAGGTACAACGAAGGTGCACACACTGGGCACAATACCAAGAAAGAAAGGAATAAAGAAAGGGAATCCCCCTGCAGTCGCCTCTGAGATCTTTGAAATGAAAAAACGGTATCCTGACCAGGCAATCATTGACCAGGTGTTCAGTGCAATATCAACCACCAGAAAGACCGGCCGAATTGCGGAGAGTGTCATCTTGGGAATACTCCATCAGTGGGCGCGATTCCCGGTTGATCAGGTCATAACCGGGATCAGGACATACCTGGAGAAGGGTTACCATCGTCAGGGCAAGGATGAAAAGTACCTCCTGGGAATCATCCGGAACAGTAATGGCCATAGTACGCCAGAAGGAACACCAAACGTTGATGACTTTATCACATCTGAGGATATCAAGCGAAGATTGGAGGAGATATGAAGCCAGGTCGGGCACAAGAATATAAGACATTGCCCCATAACACGAGATATGAGGCAGCGATTCTCTCTCTACTCCTGGACCCGACAGCAAGCATTGCGGATAAAGGTGAGGTCTTTGATTCTCTTCAGGCCAATGATTTTTATGACCTGAGACACCAGGAAATTTTCAGAGCCTGTTCCCACCTTTACAGTTCAAAACAACCCATTGATATTGTTACAGCCACACAGGCCGTAGAGGAAAAATTCCCAAATCCTGGGACATTCATTTCGAGCATTGCTGACGAGTTGTCAGCTATAAGTATCGATCATTACACTGGTGTTGTGCGCAACTACGCGACAGTAAGGTCAGCAATCCAGCTCTTGACTAAGTACAATAACGAACTCCGATCGCTCAAGGGCGATTCCGTCAACGAAATAGTTTCCGTCCTCGATGAGATTCAAGGAGAGATCCTTCAGATAGATAACCGGGGCAAAGGGAACTTCTACGAGCCAAGGACCCTCATGTCCGATGCTACTCAGGAATACCAGGCACTCAATAAGGGCACGAAAGATATCTGGATCCGGACAGGGTTTAAGCTTCTTGATGATGTGATCAGCGTGCGAGGATCAAGGCTCATCGTGGTCGCTGCGCGGCCGGGCGTTGGCAAGAGTGCCTTTGTCATATCAACAATGAGAAACATGATGCATGCCGGGCATAAGGTTGCCCTCTTCGAACTCGAGATGGACCGTTTGGACGTTACAAACCGGTGGGTGTCTCAAGAAGGAAATATCGACATGCTTCAGCTCACGTATGGTTCAGGGCCAGGGCTCGCGGCATGGGAAAAAATCATGAGGAGTGGAGGAACGATCTCTGAATGGCCTGCCCTGGTAGATGATAAGGGAGGCCTGACCGTACACGAACTGAAGAGGAGGATTAGGATGGCCAGGAAAAAGGGGGCCCAGTGTATCTTCATCGATCAGCTCTCGCAGATACGGGGAGAGGGGAAGGCCGAGTATGAAAGGAACACCGGCATACTGCAGGAGCTCTCCAAGCTCAAAAAGCAGATCAGGACACCCATCTTCCTTCTCGCACAGATCAACAGGAGGTCGGAAGAAAAAGGAAGCGGCGGCCCTGCCCTGCACATGCTGAAGAGCACGGGGGCACTCGAAGAGGAAGCGGATATTGTGCTCTTGATCGACCGGCCATACATCCGAAGCAGGCGCCCGGAAGATAAGGGAAAGGCAATAGTTGACATCGCCAAAAACCGGAACGGGGCCACGGGAAAGATCGAGCTCGAATGGATTGGTTCTCGGGCGATGTTTAAAAACAAGGATTGATCATGGGCTCGACAGGCAGGATCATCTTGGTAGTTGATAACCGGGTTCGTATTCCATCTGTGAACGCCATGCGCACTGATGTCTTATCGAGAATCAAGAACCGGCTCACCTTCCGGAATCCCCGATACATCGAAGCTGAGAAGCGCAATTTCAGCACGTGGGGTATACCTGAGTACCTCCGGGGTTACCAAATGGCTAGAGGCTCGATGATAATACCGCGGGGATTCATCCGGCAGCTTATTGTGATCCTGAGAGATGCCGGCCTGCAATTCACTATTCATGATCAGCGCCGGACCTTGCCGGAGGTCGGTTTTACCTTCCGCGGGGAGCTCCGGGACTTCCAGACCGCAGCAGCACAGGCGATGCTCTCAAGAGACTTCGGCACCCTGGAGGCACCAACAGGGAGCGGCAAAACAGTTATGGGCCTGTATATCATCGCGGCACGAAAACAGCCTGCCCTTGTAATCGTACACAACAAGGAGCTGCTGCACCAATGGATCGAGCGGATAGAGACCTTCCTGGGCGTTCCCAAGAATAAAATCGGCATCATAGGGGATGGGAAGAAGACCATAGGCAAGAAAATAACTGTGGGCGTGGTCAACTCCATCTTCAAGGTGGCTCCGGATATCAAGGAATACTTCGGTCACCTGGTGGTGGATGAATGTCATAGATGCCCTTCCAGGACCTTCACCGAGGCAGTGACAGCATTCGATACAAAGTACATGCTCGGTCTTTCGGCTACTCCCTGGAGAAGAGATCGGCTTTCAAGGCTCATATTCTGGAACGTGGGCGATAAGATCCACGAGATTGGAAAGGCAACCCTCGAGGATTCGGGGGACATACTCAGAGCTGAGGTGGTCACTAGGGAAACCGGTTTCAACACGAAGCTCGATCCTTCGGTGCAATACACCCAGATGCTCTCAGAGCTTACCCGGGACCGTGGCCGAAATGCGCAGATAGTCAATGATGTGCTCGGAGAGGCAAGGTCCGGTACCGGCGTGTGCTTAGTGTTAACGGACAGAAAAGCCCACTGTGAGATACTGTCTGGGATGTTCATGGACCGGGGGATCTTGGCAGATGTTCTCACCGGTGATCTTTCGGGAAAAGAGCGCCGGGCTATTGTTGATCAATTGAACGCTGGCCGGGTTCGGATACTGATAGCAACGGGACAGCTCATCGGGGAAGGGTTTGATTGTAAGGACTTGTCAGCTCTCTTTCTTGCCTCCCCTGTGCGCTTTGATGGCCGGTTGCTTCAGTACCTCGGGCGTGTGCTCAGGCCGGCGCAAGGGAAAGAAAAGGCCAGGGTGTATGACTATGTTGATTCAAACATCGGTGTTCTTGAGAATTCGGCAAGGGCAAGGCAGCGGGTTTATATGAGAGCTTCGTAGGGCATAAGGAGACCCCTCAAAAGAATTACCATGCATTTGACCTTGGTTCATGACCAGCGTAACATAACCCCTTATTCTTTACCCGGGGGTGTATGGGCCATGTCATCGAATATAGGGTCAGTGAGGTTTGATCCAAAGTCGGAAACCTGGTTTGTCGATTTACGATGGAAGGGCAAGAGGGAGCGGATTTACCGGATGCCTATCCAAGGGGGCATGCTCATCCCATGTACCAGTGAGGATATGGGCAAGGCACTGAAGGTCATCATCAATACCCAGATCGATATGGGTGTTTTTCACCCGGGGCGCTTCAAGAAAAAGAAGCCGATGCACCTTAAGGCCTATGTAGAGCCCTGGTTCGAGCGGCAGACGCACCTCATGAATGCGACCCGAAAATCATACAGGACCTATCTCGATAAGTATATCATTCCGATCCTGGGAGGAAAATTCATCCAGGATCTTACCGAGAAAGACCTCGAAGATCTTGCTACAACGATACCGCAGAGTGGCAAAACCAAGGAGAACATCTTAGGGTGCATGATGAAGATTCTGCACGACGCTGAGAGGGCTAAGGATATTGATAAGGCTCCATCCAAGCCGGTCATGCGTGGGACAAACAAGGTCGTAGATCCCGAGGTGATCTGGCTTGAGCCAGCAGAACAGGAGAAGATCCTTGCAGCTCTCGCACCCAAGTATAGGCCTATCTATCTTTTCGGAGTTTTCACAGGCTGCCGTCCGGCAGAGGCCCGGGCTCTTCAATGGGATGATGTGAAGCTTTCCCGGGGAGAGATCATCTTCCGGCATGCCTTTGACCTCTACGAAAACCTGGTGACGGTCAAAGGAAAGAGACCGCTGCCAGTACCGATAACCGACGAGCTCAGGGAGCTCCTGGATGGAATACCGAGATCCCAGGACTCGAAAATTGACAAATTCGTCTTCATCAACCCGTCGACTGGCAAGCCGTTCACAAAGGCCCTAGGTAAAGTTTTTCACAATGCGAGCAAGAAGGCTCTGGGGTACAGTGTTGGTATGGCCAAGGCGACCAGGACATCATTCGCTCAACAGCTCGCGAACAGCGGCATGGACATCCACATGGTGAGCAGATGGCTCAGGCATTCAAGTACCAGGATCACAAAGCGCTATTATGAATTCCAGACAACCTCCATGAAGTCGGCAGTCGACAAGGTGAGGAAGATAAAATGATGGGCAGTGAATGGGCAGTAGAATCATTTCTTGAAGACCGAAGCGGCATTATCCCAAGGTTTCAAGGCATAGGTCGGGGGTTCGAATCCCCCCATCTCCACCACTAATATCTAGATATAAATATCTTTAGGGAAGCAATAAGGAATGACCTTATACTGTTAGTTCTCAAGTTGGTCTTCTTTCTTCTGCTTGCCTCGATCCTGATCCAGTTAAAGATAATAGTCGCCTTGACTTAGCTATTCTTGAGAATTCTTGATTACTCCTCGATTCACAGTGTTCCCTCAAACGTCAGGAAGCGGTAGAGATGGTTTTCTGACCGAGTCTCTTTTGATTGCCCGAGCAATCAAGACTGTCTTTGGGGGGATTTAAAGCCTGTTTGATGCGATCATTGTGACAGATATTCTACCCGGAGATTAAAGATTTTTCTAAAGTTCTTGCAAAATGATCACGATATAACTATGATCACAAATAATGATCAATAGCAATATGTGATCAAAGGTTGTGTCATGGATAGACAAACATTAGAACATGCAGTCCTTCAGAACGCTACTGATGCCTGTGCCCGAGAAACGGGAATCAAGATAAATATCAAGCTTCCGAAAAAAGCTGGGCAAAGGGTTGATGCTGTTCTCGCCATTTATCATCACGGGAAAAGAATTACCCTTGAAGCTGAAGTGAGGAACAGGATTACCACAGTGGATACCCTGCTCCCTCTTGTTGCGGCAAGGCATGAACCCGAGAAGTTCGTTCTTGTCACTCCCCAGGTAACTGCCAGGATGGCAGATCGTTTGAAGGCGGCTGGTATTCAGTTCATGGATGAGGCAGGAAATGTGTATCTCAACCAGCCTCCCTTGTATCTCTTTGTGAAAGGGAACAAGAACCCCGAGGTTACCAGGCTGCCGGCGGTGGGAAGAGCTTTTAAACAGACCGGCCTGCGGCTACTCTTCCACCTCTTGTGCAACCGGGATCTGCTGAACAAACCCTTCAGAACAATCGCTGCACAGGCCGGAGTGGCATTCGGCGTGGTGAACTGGACCATGAGGGAGCTCAAGGAGCTCGGTTTCCTGGAAGAGACAGGCACAAGGAGAAACAGGCAGACCCGGCTGATCAGGAAGAAGACTCTTCTGGAGCGCTGGGTCACCGGGTATGCAGAGCAGTTGCGACCAAAGCTGATTCATGGCAGATATCAGGGTCCTGTTGGCTGGTGGCACAATGTGGTCCTTGATCCTGAAACCGCCCTCTGGGGAGGGGAGGTCGCTGCAGCAAAGCTCACCAGGCATCTCAAGCCGCAGGATGTGACCCTCTACGTGGATAAGCAAAAGCCCAATACCATCCTGATGGCGCATAGGCTCAGGAAAGACCCGCTGGGTGATGTAACGCTCCTGTATCGTTTCTGGGATCTTGACGCAATTCCCCCGGATCAAGATATGGTCCCCCCCCTTCTGGTATACGCTGACCTGATGGCTACAGGCGAACAGCGAAACCTCGAGACTGCCCGGATGATCTATGAAAGACATATCGTTCAACTTATCAGGGAAGATTGATCCTTTGCTTGTGGAGGTGATCGGTCTCGTAGACCGTGAAGCTGCGAGGCTGGGCATACCATTCTTTATTGTCGGTGCCATGGCCAGAGATATCGTTCTTGAACTCTGTTATAAACTGCCGGCCAGGAGAAGCACCCGGGATCTTGATATCGGAGTGGAGGTTGCTGGATGGGAAGAATATCAGAGGCTGTCCACGGCACTTGTCTCAAGCGGCAGGTTTGTCTCTGGAAGGGCACCCCATGTCCTGAGGTATGGGGAGTTGAGGGTGGACATTGTCCCGTTTGGAAAAGTAAGCGCTGATCAGAGGAGTATCACCTGGCCCCCTGATCATACGGTGGTCATGAACATCCTGGGATTCAAAGAGGCCTACGAGTACTCTCTCGAGATACAAGTACATGACAATCCTTTTCTTGCCGTCAAGGTCCCTACGGTGCCGGGAATGGCACTGATGAAGATAATATCCTGGCATGACAGGTACCCTGGACGTCAAAAAGATGCTGAAGACCTGCTTTTCATGATGGACCACTATGCCTATGCCGGAAATGAAAACAGGTTGTTCGGGCCGGAAATCGATGTCATGGAAGAAGAGGAATTTGATCTTGCCATGGCCGGCATCAGGTTGTTGGGCCGTGATATGGCCCGCATGGTGACTATAGAGACGAGAAAACAAGTCGTGGAGATCCTAGCTGAAGAATTATATGACCCCCGACTCATTCGGGATATGGTGAGACCATCCTATCTGGAGGGCAAGCGCTTTGAAGCGGTCAGGAGCAAGCTTGAAAGGCTGCGTCTGGGCTTTGTCGAAGTATCCAAGGATCACCCCTGACGATCCTAATGGAGGATAATGAATTGGCGGCGGGTTTTCGGCTTATAGCCTTGAAGAAATTCCTGGTCCTGTCTTATCCGAATGGTGGAAATCCAAAGGGGGCGATTCCGTCTTGTTGGAAGACTTCCTTGACAGGGTCCCTTGGCTGCCTGTACTGTACGTAGAAGCCACCGATGCTCTTGAGAGCAAGATCAATATACCCGGGCATGGCTTTTTGAAGAAAATGTCGCCTTAGGCATGAAAACGCCTATTGAATTTGCTGAAACAGAGGAAGGGTTGTCTTACCCGGTGTTTTGATTGGGGTTACCGTATCAGTCCTTTAATACTCCATCCCCATAGCCCTTCTCACTTCCACCAAAGTTTCCTTGGCTATCTGGCGGGCTCGTTCTATGCCTTTCATCAAAACATTCCTGATATATTCCGGATCCTGCTCCAGCTGCTGTCTTTTCTGCCTCAGCGGGCGCAGGTATTCATTGAGGGATTCAGTAAGAATTGCCTTCAACCGGGAGGCACCCTTGTCGCCTATTTCCTCTGCCAGCACTTCCGGAGGCGCACCTGTACAAAGCGAGGCGATCAGGAGAAGATTTGCAACCTCCGGCCTGCTTTCCGGATCGTATGTGATATTTCTGTCCGTGTCGGTCTTCGCCGCCTTTATCAGCTTTGCAGTCTCATCCTCTGTTGCCGAGAGCATGACGGCATTGTTCCTGCTCTTGCTCATCTTCTGCGACCCGTCCAGCCCGAGTATGAGCGGGGCGCTGCTTATCAGTGGCTGCGGTTCGGGAAAGACAGGGTTGCCGGCACAAAAACGCGTATTGAAGCGCCTTGCAATCGTACGGGTAATTTCGAGGTGAGGCAGCTGGTCTTTCCCTACAGGCACCACATTTGCCTTGCAGAAAAGAATGTCTGCGGCTTGATGCACGGGATAGACATACATGCCGGCAGTGATGTTTTTCTGGGATGATGCCTGTATCTCCTCCTTAACAGTCGGGTTTCGGTTGAGCTCGGCGTTTGTGACAAGCGTGAGGAACGGAAGCAAAAGCTGGTTTAACTCGGGTACATGGCTGTGCGGGAAGATAAATGTCTTCTCCCCGTCAGGATCAAGTCCAGCGGCGATATAGTCAATTACCAGCTGGTGTACGTTTTCTGCAATATCGCCGGCATAATCACGGTCAGTCAGCACCTGATAGTCGGCAATGACGACAAATATCGGAACACCAAGGTTCTGCAGCCGCACCCTGTTCTCGATAGAACCGAAAAGGTGTCCTACATGCAGCTTTCCGGTAGGCCTGTCACCGGTGAGAACCCTGAACCGTTCCGGATTGCTCTGAAGGTCTTTCTCAAGCTGGGCGCTCCGCTCAAGGGAGGCCTCGAATGTTCTGTAATCGACTCGTTCCATCTGCTTGCAAGCTCCTGTTTCTTTTGTTTCATTCATAAAAACAGCCAGTGAAAACTCAGGCATACTTCACCCAATAAAAGGACTCTGTCAAGAAGATGTTCTTTGTTGACCGGCTGAGGCAGGAAAACCATGTTAAAAAAGCATAAAAAACGTGTCGTCCCTCCTTAAAATCACCTATGGTTCCTTTGCCGATTTTTTACAGGGAAACCACATTTTTTCATAAGATCTTGTTATAATTCAACTACAATTATTTGATCGAATGTGGTATCGTATTCAACTATGCTGATAACGTTTAAGATTATCTAGTATCGGCATCTCAAGAGCTTAATTTCATATGGATTTATTGTAGCAAGTCCGGCACGGAAAATACATGAGTCTGATTATTCAAGGGGGATTCATGAAACATGAATCAGGGTTGAGAAGACCGACATTCCTCATTTCAGCACGAGTGAAGAAAGCATGGTAGTTTCGACGAAAGACGAACATAAAACAAAGAAGCAGCTGATCGGTGAACTAAAAGCCCTTCGTCAGCAGATAACCCAACTGGAATCAAATGATGTCCATAATCTTCTTTCCTCGATCGTGGCCGGATCTGAAGACGCCATCATCGGAAAAGATCTCAACGGGATCATCAGGAGTTGGAACAATGGAGCAAAGAGGATCTATGGGTATTCCGAGCAAGAAGCCATAGGACGCCATATTTCAATGCTTATCCCTCCGGATCATGCAGATGAGATCTCGAGGATCCTTGAGGGAATCAGACATGGTGATCATGTCAGTTATTGTGAAACCATCCGTGTGAAAAAAGATGGTAAGCCTATAACGGTATCCCTTTCCATCGCCCCAATACAGGATTCAAACGGCACTGTCATAGGCATTTCTACTATAGCTCGTGATATTACTGAACAAAAGAAAACCGAGGAAGCGCTGCGCATTGCAGGGGCTTATAATCGAAACCTTATCGAGGCGAGCCTCGACCCCCTTGTCACGATTGATCCCGAGGGCAGGATAAGCGATGTGAATGCAACAACCGAGCATATAACGGGATATTCCAGGGAAGAGCTTATCGGCACGGATTTTTCCAGCTATTTCACAGACCCCGATATGGCAAGGGCCGGCTATACCCAGGTATTCAAGGAAGGATTCGTACGGGACTATGCACTGGAAATCCGACACAGAAACGGCCACATAACGCCGGTTCTGTACAACGCCTCCGTGTATCGGGATGAATCCGGAGAGGTGATCGGTGTTTTCGCCGCGGCACGGGATATCACCGAGCGGAAAAAGGCGGAACGTGAGCTGAATGCCGCCATGCTGTATTCCCGGAGCCTGATCGAGGCGAGCCTCGACCCGCTGGTCACGATAAGCGCGGACGGCAAAGTAATGGATGTAAACAGAGCCACGGAAGAAGTTACCGGTGTTTCCAGAAAAAGCCTCATCGGCAGTAACTTTTCCGGCTATTTCACAGAGCCTGGCAAGGCACAGGCAGGCTATGAAAAAGTATTTCGGGAAGGGTTTGTTAAGGATTACCCCCTCGCCATTCGCCATGTGTCAGGCCGCGTAACCGAGGTGCTTTACAACGCCTCAACCTATCAAAATGAAGTCGGCGAGATACAGGGTGTCTTTGCCGCAGCCCGGGACGTCAGCGAATTGAGGCAGGCACAGAAAGCCCTGCAGAAATCCCACGACGAGCTGGAACATAAAGTCGAGGAAAGAACAGCTGAGCTCAGGGACAGAGAAGAAAGCCTGACACATGCACTCGAGGCAGGCGAGCTGGGCACATGGGATCTGAATACGAAGACAGGTAAGGTCCGGCGCTCGCTGCGGCACGATCAGATATTCGGTTATGAGGTGCTCCAACCCGAATGGACGTACCGGATGCTCCTGGACCATGTGCTGCCCGAAGACCGCAAAGAAGTGAACGAAAAATACGGCCGTGCGCTGGCTACAGGCTCGGAATGGAGTTTTGAATGCCGTATTCAGAGGGCTGACAGGGCTGTTCGCTGGATCTGGGCGCAGGGCAAACCAAAGCTTGGCGATCAGGGTGAGGTCGCCCGGATGGTAGGCCTGATAAGGGATGTTACCGAGACTGCTGCGAACAATTGGATAAAAACCGGTATATCCAGGCTGGAGGAGACCATGCACGGCGATCTTTCTCTCCAGACAATGAGTGAACGTGTTATAACTGAGATCGCAGGTTATATCGGTGCACAAGTAGGGGCATTTTACCTGCTGGATGAAAAGGACAAGTCGCTGTATCTCTCGAGCGGATATGCATACACGAGACCGAAGGATCACCCTGAAAGATTCAAACCGGGCGAGGGATTGATCGGCCAAGCTGCATCAGGGAAACAGGAATTCTTTATCCATGACATCCCTGATGAATATATCAAGGTAACATCGGGCCTGGGAAATGCGAAACCCAAGACCATTTTCGTCATGCCGCTCATTCATGAAGGACATGTGGAGGGAGTGATCGAGACAGGATCGCTTACCCATTTGACGGATTTTCAATTGGATTATCTTCGAAGTGCTATGCATATCATCGCAATCAATATAGAGGCCGCGAAGAACAGAGACTCCCTGGCCAGAGCCCTTTCCGAATCACAGGCACTCACGGAAGAACTTCAAATGCAGCACGAGGAACAGAAGGCAACGAATGAGGCGCTTGAGGAGCAGACGCAACTACTGAGAAGCTCGGAAAGAAAACTCAAGGAGCAGCAGGAAGAGCTTCATGCAGCCAATAAGGAACTGCGGGAGATCAACGAGTCGCTGGAACAGCAGAAACACGAGGTCGAACAGGCAAACCACGATTTGAATGTCATGAGGAGAGATCTGGAAGACAAAGCGGAGCAACTCTCCATCGCCAGCCAATACAAATCAGAGTTTCTCGCCAATATGTCGCATGAGCTCAGAACACCGCTGAACAGCATCCTTCTCCTGGCAAAGTTGCTTGCAGACAACAAAGAAGGCAATCTGGATACAGAGCAGGTTGAATCAGCGGGCATCATCTATAAGAGCGGGAACGACCTCCTCTCTCTCATCGACGACATCCTTGACCTTTCCAAGATCGAGGTGGGCAGGATGGAGCTGAATCCTCGCAGGGTTACGGTAAAAAGCCTTGCCGATGGTTTGCGTGCCGACTTCGGACATCTGGCGGATGATCACGGCCTCCGGCTTGAGGTCGCGATCGAAAATGATTGTCCAGAATCGATCTTCACCGACAAGAAAAGGATCAACCAGATTCTGAGGAATCTCATGTCCAATGCCCTGAAGTTTACCGAAAAGGGCGGCATATATGTGAATTTCTCATACCCTGCAGCCGACGCGGATTTATCAGCAAACGGACAGAACCATCACAATTCACTCGCCATAGCAATAAGGGACACCGGCATAGGCATCCCGGAAGAAAAGCAGAGGATCATTTTCGAGGCATTCCAGCAGGCCGAAAAGGGTACAGCGAGGAAATATGGCGGAACAGGGCTCGGACTCTCCATATCGCGAGAGCTGGCCGCACTTCTGGGCGGCGAAATACAACTGAAGAGCGAGTCCGGGAAAGGCTCCGTATTCAGCCTTTACCTGCCCCTTGAAATGGAACAGCCCGGGACACTGGAAAGGCCTGATATCTTGCATGCAAACAAGGGAACTCACCAGGTTTCAAAACCTGTCCGGGAAATCTCCCGGCTGCCGGATGATCGTGACGATCTTGGCGAGGACGATAGGGTTATCCTTATCATAGAGGATGATGCCCAGTTTGCTGCCCTCCTGAAAAAAGAATGCCATGAGAAGGGATTCAAATGCCTGGCTGCTGCAACGGGAGAAGAAGGTCTTGACCTCGTGAGAAGGTACAGTCCAAACGCGGTCGTTCTCGATCTCCTGCTGCCGGGGATCGACGGCTGGTCGGTCCTTGCATCAATGAAGGACTCTCCGGAAACGCGCCACATACCCGTTCACATTATCTCGGTTGAGAACGAGACCATTCAAGCCTACAGGAAAGGGGCCATAGGGTTCTTGAAAAAACCCGTGAAAAAAAAGGACCTGGATGAAGTCTTCAGAAAGCTGGAATCCATGTTCAGCAAAAAGGTCAAGGATCTGCTCGTCATTGAAGATGATTCACGGCTCCGTAAAACCATTGTCAAGCTGGTCGGGAATGGCGATGTGAGGGCCGAGGAAGCGGCAACAGGAGAAGAGGCGATCCGCTTTTTAAGATCGAAAGTATTTGACTGCACGATACTCGACCTCGGGCTTCCAGATATGTCCGGGTTCGATCTGCTTGAAAAATTGGAGGGCATGGATGACGTTACCATTCCCCCGGTCGTCGTGTATACCGGCAGGGAGCTGACCAGAGAACAAGAGAACCTCCTGCGGGACTATTCCGAGTCCATCATCATAAAAGGAGTAAGGTCCGAAGAACGGCTGCTCGATGAGGTTTCACTCTTCCTGCACCGAATGGTTGGCAGGATGCCGGATAAAAAACGCAAGGTCATAACAAACCTGTATGATACGGATATCATGTTCAAGGACAAAACCGTCCTTATCGTAGACGACGACATGCGGAATGCATTTGCCCTTTCGAAGGTGCTGGCGGAAAGGGGGATGAAGCTGATCAAGGCTGAAAACGGACGGAAGGCTCTGGATATTCTGGAGCAGGAAGAGCAGATAGATCTTGTTCTCATGGACATCATGATGCCCTTGATGGACGGATACGAGGCCATGAAGAGGATCAGGGAACAGGACCGGTTTGCAAAACTCCCGATAATCGCCCTTACGGCCAAGGCAATGAAAGAAGACCGGCAACGATGCATAGAGGCGGGCGCAAGCGACTACCTGCCGAAACCCGTTGATATAGCGCGTCTGCTTTCCGTTATGCGCATCTGGCTGTATCAGTAATAACAGAAGCGATCTACCATGCCCGACGGTATTGAAGCCATCGAAATCAATCTCCTGCTTGAAGCGGTCTTCATGCGATACGGACATGATTTCAGAAACTATGCTTTGTCCTCCATTGAGCGGAGAATTCGAAATTTCCTTCCGAAGTCAGGTTGCCGCACCATCTCAGAGATGATTTCCAGAGTCCTCCATGATGAAGATTTCTTCCGGCAATTGCTTCAGGCATTTTCAATCACAGTAACCGGATTATTTCGCGATCCTCCTGTATTTCGCAGTCTCAGGGAACATGTTGTGCCTATACTCCGGACATATCCGACCTTCAAGGTATGGATTGCCGGGTGTGCCACCGGTGAGGAGGCATATTCCATCGCCATTTTATTAATGGAAGAAGGGATTTACGAAAGGGCGACCATTTACGCCACTGACTTCAATGACGAAGCACTGGCGAAGGCAAAAGAAGGTATATATCCGATTGATTATATCAAAAAGTTCACATCGAATTATCATGAGGCGGGAGGGGTAATGCCGTTCTCGTCCTATTATCATGCACGTTATAATGCGATTGCCATGAACCGCTCGTTGAAGGGAAATATCACCTTTGCAAACCACAACCTGGTGACTGACAGCATCTTCGGTGAAATGCACCTGATTATATGCAGGAATGTCTTTATCTACTTCGATTTGAAACTTCAAGATCGTGTCCTGAACCTTTTCCACGAGAGCCTCGTCTATGGCGGGTATCTCTGTCTCGGAATCAGTGAGGACCTCCGGTTTTCCGCTGTCCGGGAGAAATTCGAGAAGGTGGACGAGGATACACGGGTTTTTCGAAAAAGGCGCTCATAATATCATCCATTGAACGGGGGAAAGACTATGGCGACTGTTCAGAAGATCCTTATTGTTGATGATAAAGAAGAAAATCTGTTTGCCCTTGAAAAGTTACTGAGGGAAACCGGGGCAGAAATCATTCCTGCCGGAAATGGAAACGATGCTCTGATTGCCTCATTGAATCACGATCTCTCACTGGCAATCCTGGATGTCCAGATGCCCGAGATGGACGGATATGAGCTTGCACGATATTTCAGAGAGGAAGAAAAAACAAAAGACATGCCGATTATTTTTCTCTCTGCCGTATATTCAGATGAACATCATATTTCCAGAGGTTATCGAACCGGGGCCGTGGATTTCATCACGAAGCCTTACAATCCGGACATATTCCTGAGCAAAGTCAACATATTTCTTCACCGAGAGAAACTCTTGCAAGAACACAAACGCGCGAGGGAAGAATTGCTCAGGCATCGCGAAAATCTGGAAGAACTGGTAAAGGAGCGAACGATCGAACTGGAAGAGAGAAACAAGAAGCTCAATGAAGAAATAGCCGAACGGAAGCGAACCGAGGAGATCAACCAGTTGCTTGCTTCCATAGTGGAGTCTTCAGACGATGCCATAATCGGCAAGACGCTTGACGGCAAGATCTTCAGCTGGAACAGAGGGGCAAGGAAAGTATACGGCTATGAGAAGAGCGAGATTGTCGGCAAAGAGATATCGATAATCGCCCCAAGCGGATACGAAGGAGAATGGGATAAGCTGATCAAAACGATAAAGGAGGGGAAATCAATTGAACATTACGAGACGCAACGCCAAAGGAAAGACGGGACTGTAATATACGTTGCGTTGACTATATCTCCGATACGGAATGCCTCGGGAGAATTAGTAGGTGCATCGACTATCGCCCGGGATACTACGGAGCACAAACAGCTTGAAAACCAAATTCAGCAACTCCAGAAGATGGAGGCCTTAGGCAGATTCGCAGGAGGCATAGCCCATGACTTGAACAATATCCTTTATCCTATTATCCTGGAGACAGAAATGCTTGTGGAAGAGAGTGCACCGAACAGCCCTTTCTCAAAAACACTGAACAATATACTCAAGGCTGCCCATCGACAAAGGGACTTGATTAGACAGATACTTTTCTTTGGCAGGAAAAACGAGCAGAAGCTGACCCCCATAACGGTTGCACCGTTGGTGGAGGAGACGCTGGATTTCCTGAGGTCTACTCTTCCAAGAACGATAGATATCAAACAACATATCTCCGCACAGACCGACATGATCATGGGCGATCCGACGCAGATACATCAGGTCATCATGAACCTGTTCAGGAACGCAGCGGATGCGATTGGAAAAAGGAACGGCACCATAGAAGTAAAGCTCGAGAACTGCCACATGGAATCCTGTACTGCGTATCCTGAATTAAAGACAGGTCACTATCTTGCTCTTACTGTGAAAGACACCGGACATGGAATGAGAGCAGAAGTAATGGATAAGATCTTCGAGCCCTTTTTCACTACTAAAGAGATAGGAGAAGGCAGCGGTATGGGGCTTTCGGTTGTCCATGGAATACTCAAGAACCATGGCGGGGCGATCAAAGTCGAAAGCGCGCCTGAAAAAGGGTCGAAGTTTGTCGTTTTTCTCCCGGTAACCGACAACGATTTTCATATAGAAAGCCAGTCCGGCGAGACTCCCCAGGCGAGAGGAAAGGGGACGATTCTTCTTATCGATGATGAAGAGGTCATATTATCCAGTGTCAAGAAGGCATTGGAACGTTTAGGCTATGATGTCGTGGCTGTAAAGGACGCCAAGGAAGCTCTTGAGATGTTCAGGATGACACCTGAAAAATTCAATCTCGTCATTACCGACCTGCTCATGCCTCATATAACCGGTGTAGAGCTTGCCAAAAAGATTTTGGCCCAGCAAAAGGACATACCCATTATTTTATGCACAGGAGTCAATAATGACATCCATGAAGATGAGGCGAAAGCTCTGGGCATTCGGGCCTTACTCAGGAAACCATCGGGCATGAGCGAGTTGAAGACAGCTGTCAGCAGAGTATTCGAAAACCAGCTTTCCCCGGAGTGTAGCAGCTGTGACCCGATCTGAAACAAAGGCCTTTTTTCTGAAATCCCGCTCGATCAAGGTGTGATGAAACAATCAACCGGAATCTGATGAATGTGTGCACCATGTGGGCAGACCGCCCGGAAAAAACTAAAAAATCTCCTTGATTATCTCTTGCTGTATGTTCAGTTGTTTTTCGGAATCCATCTTGTAACATACATTATATATCAATACCGGAACTTCACGGCCGAACACCACGCAATAGCGCTTCGTGCTCCGGCCCCGGCAGCCGGGAATGAACCGTTATGAAGATGCCAGACGGCGCCGACTGTACAATCTGTTTCGGGTTGATTCGCGAGAGGCTCTGATATGGATACGGTATCCAGGCGCCAGTTGCTGATGACCTTCGGCCCTTCTCTGGCCATCCTGGGGGCAACCGCGGCGGCGTGCATATTGTTTGATGTGAGCATACCTGTCATGACCAGGGATGCCGCCGCCTTGGGTCATATTCCGCCGCTCTGGGGATTGTATCGAACATCGGGATCCTCCTGTGGTGTGCGGCGGCATCGATAGGCTTGTTCGCTGCAGCCGCCCTCCGCGGCACCGGATCGTCCGAGGCATTTCGATTTCTCCTTTTCTCGTCCCTCCTGACGGCCTATCTCCTGTTCGATGATTTTTCCCAGTTTCATGAAAATCTGGCCGTCCACTATATGGGGCTGGACGAACGGGTTGTGGAGGCTGTTGCGGGTATCGCGGCAGTCGCTTATCTCATCGTATTCAAAAGTTTTATTCTCCAGAGAACGCGATTCGTCATTCTCCTGCTCGCATTGGGATTCTTTGCGGCGTCCGGCTTCATAGACGTGGTGCTCGCGCCGTGGCTCCTCCGGGGGATCGGCCATTGGGAATACTTTCTCGAAGACGGGGCCAAGCTGATGGGTATTGCGTGCTGGTGCAGCTATCTTGCAGGCACTGCCCATCAGCTCCTCGCCGGTGCGCGCCTCCTGCCGGAGAGAACCATCGAGCCGGTGGATCTTTCAGCAGACGGCGATCCGAGCCGGTGACGGGCGCGGGTGCCGGGGAGAGCGGCACACCCGGTTCCTGCTATTCTCCAAGCTTTTCTGCCAGACGAACAGACCCCTTACTCCACTTCCGGAAACTCCGGCTTGTGCTTCATAAGAAACGCCGTGATCCCGGCAATGCACTCACCGCCCGCAATGAGGTCCACCGCCTCCACGGTCTCCATGGCCAGCGCGTGCGCACAAGTCAGGTCCGGGGTGCTCCGGATGACCTTCAGGGCATGGCGCACCGCCTGCGGGCCGTTTTCCGCAATGGTCTGCGCCAGGGCAAGCGCCTCTTCCAGGGCCTTGCCGGGTGCGCTGATGCGGCTGGTAAGTCCGAGGGAGAGCGCTTCGTCTGCATACACCTTTCTGGCGGTGAGGATCAGGTCTGCAGCGCGCGCGGACCCCAGGAGCCTGGTGAGCCCCACCACGCCTCCGTGATCGGGCATGAGGCCGAGCCTCACCTCGGAAAAGCAGATCACGGCACGGGGATCCATGACCCGCAAGTCGCACCGTGAAGCGATCTCAGCGCCTCCTCCATATGCGAGGCCGTTGACGGCCGCTATCACGGGCACCGGCAGGCCGACGAGGCGGTCGGTACTGGTTCTCACCCGAGTGATAAGCTCCATGACAGGCCCTTTCCGGTGGCTCTGCACGGCATCGACCAGGCGCGAGACCTGCGGATTTTCCGGGCTCACATCGAATCCCGCGCAGAAGGCCTCGTCACCGGCACCCGTGATGACCACCGCCCGCGGCGTGTTTTTCCTGAGATCTTCGGTCACCGCTTCCAGGCAGGACCACATGTGTTCGTCCAGGGAATTCTTCCGTGCGGGCCGGTTGAAGGTCACCACAGCGACCCTGCCCATGCGCTCGATTCCTACGCCATAGTCGGCCATGCCCTGTTCCCTCTGAGGCCTGGAACCTCTTTAGAATGCCGAGCCGTAGGTGTCGCGATACAGGAATTCGGCGAACTCTTTGCGGGGAGGGCCGGACTTGCCCGGGGCGGCCGGTCTGCCCACCGGGATCACGGCCACCACCTCGCGGCCTGCGGGGACGCCCAGGACCTTTTTGCAGGCCTGGTGATCCATGAGCCCCACCACCACGGTTCCCAGGCCCATGTCATGGGCCTTGAGGCACAGGTTCTGCACGGCCATGCCCAGGTCGAACATGTACCAGCTGGAGAGCGAGGTGACGTCCTTGCCGTTATAGCACCCGGACACGCCGGTCTTCGCGCAGGCCGCGATGAGCACGGATGCGCCAAGGGAGCCTTTGGTGGCCGGATTCTTCTCGGCATAGGTTCCCGTAACCTTTTCGATGAGCTCTTTGTTCCGCACCGCGATGAATTCCCACACCTGGGTGTTGGCCCATGAAGGCGCCTGTCTGGCCGCCTCGATGAGATCCCTGATTTCCTCGTCGCTCACCACATAATCGGTAAACTTGCGGATGCTCCTTCTGCCTGTAATTGCCTGGTCGAGCTCCATGGGTTCCTCCCTTTGCGCAAGAATGTGCAGATTTTTACGACTCGTATATCAGAAATGATACACACTTGAGATCCAAAATGCCAGGGGTTTCCCGTGGGGGAGGGGATTCCATTCACTGCTGGAAGAGTTTGGGAAGAGTCAGGAGTACGCTCGCTGTACGTTCAATCATTCAGGGGGCTGGATAACGGGCGCATGATCCTTGCTTTCGGGTCGGGAGCGGCTACCATCATGTCTTATTCGACACATTGTGAATAGCGGGCCGCTGAACCGTGTTACAGGACCGCCCTGGCGGGATTGACTTCTCTGAGACATAAGCGCGGCCCTTCCCGCTCCGGAAAACGGCGGGAAAAGGAGAGCCGTGATGCAGACGCTGGGAATGAACCCGAACCCCATGCCCTGGTTTCAGGAAGACTTTGCCGGGCGGATTCTTGCGTTTCAGAAAGCAGCATTCGAGAACGCTCTTGCCGTAGTGGAGGTATTCCAGGAGCAGGCCGCAGGCATGGCCTCAAAGGTCTGGCAACAGATCCCATGGCTGCCTGAGGGAACGGAACCCCGGATGGCCGGGTGGATCGAGGCTCTTCAGGAAGGAAGTAAGAACCTGCACCGGGCTGCTCGGGAGGGGTTCGATCGCGTGGAAGAAAACCTGGTCCAGAAAGATGGAAAACAAACACCGGATGTGCTCCTGGATGTGCCCGGCATGAATATCGATGAGATCCGTCTGAAAGTGGATACCCTTGAAGCGCGGGTTTCGCTGAAGGCCGAGCTGGCGAACCTGATTCGCATCAATGTGGGAGCCGATGCCAAGATCGGAAAGGTGGATCTCGACATCAGGGGAGCAGAGGCGCAGGCTCTGCTGAAGGTAAGGCTCGAGCAGGTGAACGCGATTCTCTCCCGTGCACTTGAAGTGCTGGATCACAATCCCGATCTCATGCGCAGCCTGGTGAACCCTGTCGGCGAGGCCGCGGGAAAGGCGGGAAAAGAAGCCGGCCGCGCATTGGGGGAAATGGGTGAACGAGTTGAAGGCGCCCTGACCTCGGAGGGATCTCTCCATGAAGTCGTCAAGGGAGTCGCCGCCCGTGAGGGTCCTGTTCGAGAGGCTCTGGAAGAAGCGAGCAAAGGAATAGACGAGGCGGTTCAGAGAGAGTGGCGGCAAAAAAAGAAGCGGTCCTCGCTCCCCTGCCGGCTGTCGAGGCGAAAAGAAAGGAACCAGATGCCGGGCCATTCCACGGCGATGACAGTCAGGGCAGACACCCTGCGATCCGCACGAGCATGTGCCCGGTTGTATTCTGCACACGCATAGTGCCGAACCTCAAGGACCCGCATGGGAAGAGGACTGCCCGACAGCATAAATTCACCAGGAAAGTCAGTAAAGTAACTGAATTTTTCAGCCGATAATCTCACCGCATCAGCTTGGCCGGTTCATCAAAAAAGATTGAGGAGAGCACCATGAAAAGACATCTTGTTTCTCTTTTGGCGTTATGTATCATCATGGGCGCGGGCGTATTTTCCCCGCAGTGCAGGGCAGAGACCCTGACGTTCCGCCCGCAGTGGGCACCGCAGAGCCAGTTCGCAGGGTTTTACGCCGCCGCGGAAAAGGGCTTTTATGCACGGGAAGGGATCGACCTGGAGATCAGGGGCGGCGGCCCCGGCATCAATGCGCTGGACGAGGTTGCTCAGGGGGAAAACACCTTTGGCACGGGCTGGCTCATCTCGGCCATGAAGATCAATGCCTCGGGCAAGGACATCGTGAACATCTGCCAGCTCATTCAGAAATCGGCCCTGGTTCTGGTTGCCCGGAAAGACGATGGTATAAGGACGGTCGACGATCTCGCGGGCAAGAGCATCGGCATCTGGCCGGGCGATTTCCAGGTGCCCCCGCGGACCCTGGCCAGGATGAAGAACATCGAGGTGAACTTCGTGGACCAGGGCTTTTCCCTGGATGCCTTTGCCCAGGGAAAAATGGACGTGTGCTCGGCCATGGCCTATAACGAGCTCCTGGTGCTGCTGGACAGGTATTTTACCTATGAGGATCTCACGGTCCTGAGCTATCACGATGTGGGCATGAACTTCCCTGAAGACGGCATCTATGTCAGCAGGAGTTTTCTCGAAAACAACCCGGATGCATGCGCGGCCTTTGTGCGGGCGACCATCAGCGGCTGGAAGTATGCCTTTGCCAATCCCGATGAAATAGCCCGACTCATCACGGACAAGGCAAACCAGACCGAGTTCAAGACCACCTTCGAGCACCAGAAGGCCATGCTCCAGGCTATGGAAGGGCTTCTCACCTTCCGGGTGGGGCCTGACGGCATCGGGGACCTGTCAAAGAAAGACTTCGATTTTGTCTATATGGTTCTCGAGCACAGCAAGCAGATCGACAAGCCCTTTCACTACGACGACTTTTTCCGGAAAGTCCACTAGAGATCGACCGGGAAGGTATCCCGGAAACCGGCCGGGCTGAGCGCCCGGCTCGAATCAGGCATGCCGCCTTCCCGCTGACGGCCGTGGAGGCGGTGTGGGTTTGCGGACACCGCTTTTCCCGTCGGTGTTTTCCGGACATCATGACCACATCTCTGCTCATGATGTCCCTGATGGATGTTTCGGCCGCAGGCGCCGGTCATGAAACCGGCAGGCAGGAGCTACGATTCCTGCTCAGAGGATCGCCCCGCCTGCAGAATGATATCCACGGTCATCCGTGCCGCCTCGCCCACCACGTCGGAGCAGGTATCCAGCATGCCCGCCTCAAAGGCGGCCTGAAGCTCAGCCGGGTCGTAGAGGTTGTAGAACCTTCCGAAAAAACCTGTCTGGAGGTCGCGGCACCGCACGGATCCGTATTTTTCGACGAACCGGTCGCAAAGCTCCTTGGCAAGCAGGTTGGCCGGGACCAGCTTCATCATGTCGCCGAAGTCCTTCTTCTCTCTGCCAAAGAGATAGCCGATCGCGATCGCGCCCCCTGAGAGCGCTCCGCAGTGGCCGTCGCCGGTGAGCCCGACGCCGTCCGCAAGGGCGGTCGCCGCCCTGAACACCGCGTCGTCCTCCACGCCGAGCACCTCGAATATCGCCGCGAGCGTACACTGGGGACATCCCCCGTTTTTCATCTCAAAGCTCTTCCCGCACGCAAACGCCCTGTCCAGAATTTCCAGCCGGGTCTCCGCCATGGGTTCCTCCTTTTCCAACACAGTCTTTCTCACACGATGATGACAGCAGCAGTCCGTATGGACCAGGTCTCTTTCAAGAGGGGTGTCGACCCTTGTAGCATGGCCGGGAATAACATGTAAAATTTTTTTTCGATGCAGGTTCGTATGAGGGTCGAGAGGTGGGAAACTGTGCTCGAAAAGGCCTGATGGGCAGAATGGTGGGTGTTCCTCCTGCCTGTTTCACCCAAAATAAAGCATGGTTATTCTGATCTCTGGCAAACCGTATTCATTCCGGTATTATTTACTCTAGGTCACTGGACATGTATGACCGGATGACTGAGGAGGTGATCATGACCAAAGGAAAACAATCGGCAAAATACTGTACCCGATGGATGGCCGGGGCCCTGGTCACGGCCGCTGTCCTGGTTTTCGCCGTATCAGGGGCTTTTACGCAGGAGCCCGGTAAGACAGAAACCATTCTCGACGAATGGAACGCCGTGAAGGCCCCTGCACCTCCCGAACTCGAGCACGTTACCCTCGACCCTGCCGACACTGCGTTTCTGGTTCTGGACATCCAGCAGAGCACCTGCAATGAACAGCAGAGGCCGAGGTGCGTTCAATCTGTGCCGAGAATCGGGAGGTTTCTCGAGCAGGCGAGGGCGCAGAACGTGCCGGTGGCCCACAGCCTCACCAGCACCGGCAGGGCCGAGGATGTCCTGGCCGGGGTCAAACCGGCTGCGGGCGAGCCAGTGGTAAGGTCGAGCGTCGATAAGTTCTATGGCACGGACCTGGATGAGTTTCTGAAAGAACGGGGAATCAGAACCGTAGTGATCGCGGGTACTGCGGCAAACGGAGCCGTGCTTCACACGGCGACCGGTGCTGCGATGCGGGGATATCGGGTGATCGTGCCGGTCGACCTCATGTCCGCCGATCTCTATGCCGAGCAGTACACGGCCTGGCACCTGGTCAACGCGCCGGGCACCAGGCGTCAGACCACACTGACCCGCTCCGACCTGATCGACTGGAAAAAGTGATGGTGCAAAGCCGGAACTCTCTTCCCCGATGCCGGATGCATGGTGTAATATTCTTTTCGACATCCGACGATAATGAAGCAGGGCAATGAAGGGGTTTTCAGAAAAAGTCAGGGAGGAAGGGAATATATATGAAGTTCGATACCGATGTCCTTAAGATCGATCCTGCGGAGGAAGCGGAAAAGATCAGCCGGTTCGTGGCCGGAGAGGCGAAGGGGTCTTATCGCAGGACCGGCGTCGTGGTGGGTCTGAGCGGAGGGGTCGACTCCGCGGTCATGGCCGATCTGGCTGTCCTGGCCATGGGCAGGGAGCACGTATACGGGCTCATCCTTCCAGAGAAAGAGTCGAACCCGGTCAGCAGCCGCTATGCGCGCATGCATGCGGAGAAGATGGGCATCCAATACCGCGAGGTCGATATCACGCCCACGGTGGAGAGCGTGGTCTCCTACAGCGCGCGGGACGAGTTCATCAGAAGGCTCGTTCCCGAATACGCACCGGGGTGCAGGTACAACATCACCCTTCCCACCGATCTGCTGGAGAGAGACTCGTTCAACTTCTACAATCTTCAGGTGCAGCTCCCGGACGGCACCGTGAAAAAGAAGCGGCTCAACCCCGATGCCTTCAGGACCATCACCTCGTTTGCCAACATCAAGATCAGGTCGCGCATGATCCACCTCTATGCCGAGGCGGAGAGGAGAAACTGCATCGTGGCGGGCACCACGAACAAAACCGAGTTCATCCTGGGCGACTTCTGTAAATACGGCGACGGCGGCACGGATATCGAGGCCCTGGCGCACGTCTACAAAAACCAGGTGTACCAGCTTGCCCGCTATCTCGAGGTCATACCCGAGATCATCGATAGGCCTCCCTCCCCCGACACGTTCAGCCTGCCGGTGAGCGATCAGGAGTTCTTTTTCCGCATATCCTTCGACAAGCTCGACCTGCTGCTTTATGCCTGGGAGCACCAGGTGAGCGCAGGCGAGGCGGCGCGGGTTATCGGTATCTCCGAAGAGGCGGTGAACCGGGCGTTCACGGATTTCACCACCAAAAACCGTGCAACGACCCACCTGCGGGAGCTCCCTCATCCGATGGCGGGCTGATCCTCCCGCAGTGACGGGCGCGGATGCCCGGTGAGGGCGTGCAGGCCGATCCCGTTTTCGTCCGCAGCGCCTCATGCCGGGCAGTAAGATGCCCGGCACAAGGCCGACACGCGGGGCTCCAGGCATCAGCTCGCCTGGGCAAGTGCGCGGGCCGGATCAACTGGTCCGCGCAAAGATCTTTGTCTTTACCCGGCGGGTATCTCGATCGCCATTATTGCCCTGCTTTCCTTTGTTGCCGCGATTCCCGGGGCCTTCCTTCTTATCCTTGCGGTCATTTTTCCAGTCGTTGTTCCGGTGTGCTCTCCGGCCGCTCCGGTCATCCCTGTCTTTCTTGTGTTTCTGCTGCAGCGCCTTGTCGTGGCGGCGCGGCTCGTGCCGGTCGCGGGTGAAGTCGCGGTCGATCACCATATAGCTCCTGCCTTGCGACCGGTACTTGACGATTCTGTCCGGGGCGCACCGGTGATGCCCGGACAGAAAGATCAGGTTTACCCGGCTCACGATGTCGTGATCGCTCAGGCGCCGGTGTTTCAGGCCGGGGTGATGCCCTTTGCCGCCGGAGTAGCCGGGAACGAGATAGATGTCCGGACCCAGGCCGTAGTGCAGGGTGATGTCCATCCAGGTCATGCCCTTGAGCCTCAGACGGGCGATCGCATCGGGATGCGCGCGCACCCTCTTTGCGATGAAGAAGACCACCGGCAGCTCTTCGTGGGGGATTCCCCGTTGGTGAACCACGACCACCTCCCGGTGGGGAACCCGGTAATACTCGCCGATGGAAAGATGGAACCCGTTGATGCCGTCATCGTTTCCGGAAACACCCACGTTCCACCTCGTCCCGGCGAACGAAGGCGAGACAGAGGCAAGAATCATAACCAGAATGCCCGCGCTGACAACCAGAACCCGTATGATCGGCATACCGATAGTTTTCATGTTCATCACACGCATCTCCTTTTTCGCGGCAGAGTGGACAATGCCCCTTAAAAAACCGCGAGATTCGTTTTTCTTTCCTGCCCCCATAGACGGGCAGGTCGGCAGGATAGTTTACAAACCTGCCGATCCTGACAAAGAGACCAGTCCAAAGTGCACACCGGTTACCGGGAAAATCCTTGAAAGATCGGCAGATGCATAATACAGGGGATGCATGACACACAGGTCGGCAAACATGCATGAAAGCCTGCCTGCCGGATCGTGAGGCAAGGAAAGGCAAACAATGTCGGAAATGGATATCCTATGAGTTCGTGCAGACATCTCCACCTGGTCCTGCTGCCCCGTCCCGCAAAAAAGCTGCGGTGCCGCCACTGCCACCTGACCATCACGGCAGGAGAGCTTGACGGCGGTTACTGTCCGGAGTGTTTTGACGCCCTCGGCAGGAAGAACTTCGATTTCGAAGAAGTGGATGCGCCTGCAGAAGACCAAAAAACCCGGTACCGGTGCGAAGACTGCGGTGTCATCATTGATGTCGACTGAAAGGAAAATCATCCGGCATTGACAGCACCGGAGCGTGCCGGCAAATATCAGGTCGTCTTGTCCGGCCGGAAGATGACCAGCGTGATAATGCCCGTAACGATGATCAGCCCCGCGTTTATCCCCAGGAGGATCAACCCGCCGAGGCTCAACTCGGGTTCGTGGGAGATCAGCGCTATACCGGCTGCGGCCGCTGCCGGCACGATGGCAAGTGAAGCGACCACACCCACCAGGGTGTCGTATTTGTTCTGCGAGAGCGCGATCGTTCCCGCCACACCCGCGGCAAGGGCCGCGACTACACTGTACCATCCCGGCTTCACGCGCTCTTCGAGCAGAGGCATGTCCGTTAAAACGGTCTCCGAAGGGAACACGCCCGCCGCTATGAGCAGCCAGGCAGTGGCAATGGCAAAGGCTGTTGCGAACGATATCCCCACCAGCGAACATACGAAACCCCGGGCCGCATAGGAAAACCGGCCGGTCACCACGGCAAAGGCTACCAGGGCCAGGGGCGGAAGCGCGGGGGCGACGACCATCGACCCGACCAGCAGGGGTATGGAGTTGGCAAGGAATGCCACTGCGGCCAGCACACCCGAGGTGGCCATGAGCACGAGGAAGACGGGTGTGATCCTGGCCTGTTCCGCAATACCCTCCACCGTGGCCCGGTCGACCCGGATCCGCTTGAAGAAGGTCCGTATCACAGTTCCAGCCTCGATGTGCACGAGAAGACGGGCAGGGTACATACCTGAGCCGCTCCAGTAGCCATAGGATTATTATAGAGCCGCGCGCGCCGGAAAACAGGCACTTGACGAAGGCGAGCTCCCTTCCTTTTTGCCGCCGTATCGCAGCCTGCAGAGACTCCCGGCGCCTTTCGCGAAGAAAGGCCGCCATTTTCAGGCGGAAGAAGGCTTTAGATCAGCCCCGGGGAGGCTCGGCCGACCCGGGCGTCTGCTCGCGCTCCGGTGGATATTCGTTTCCTGTCGACTGGGTATCCTTCGGTTGCTGCCGGGATGTTCCGGCGGGATCGGGCGCCTGCGTGCCGCGGTGGGCGGGAGAGGTTGCCGGCTCGGTTGCGGGAGAGAGAGTGGGCATCGGATCGAGCACCTTCGCCGGATCGGCAGAGTGGGCGGATGCCGGTCCAGACACGTCTGCCGGTGCCGGGGCAGGTCCGGATGTGTGGGCCTCGGCGGGTGGAGATCCGGGCGCCGGGACCGGTGCGGCCTTGGGGCCGGGTGTCGGTGCGGGCTCGAGCGCCGGCTCCGGTTTGAGCGTTGGCTCCGACTCAAGCGCCGGGGGCACGGGTGTTACCCTCAGGTGATCGCCGCTCGCCTCCAGCACTTCCGGCGGGGTCTCGGGCCTCATCAGGTTCTGCATGGCCCCGTAGGCATCGTTGTAGTAGTTGCCCGGGCTCCACAGCAGCCAGCCCGTGCCGCCTGCGTCCCGGGCAGCATCGATCTGGGTCTGGATGTATTTCGCGTCGAACCCGGTGGTCACCCGCAGCGGAAACGACTGGAGCCACGGCCTGATGACCACCTCGTCGCCCACCAGTTCTTTCATTCTCCTGATGCCGTTGTGGATAAACCGGTAGGGATCGTCTGCAGGGTTTTTCACCCCGCCGAAGCCCGGATTGAAATGCGAGGGATAGAGCATGGGCGAGATGATGTCCACGTGGTGCTTCATCTTGGCGATGTCCTGACCCACCACGAGCACGTCCACGTCCCGTTGCCAGATCACGATCCCGAACATGTCGACCGAGAGCAGCACTCCTCTGGACCTGGTGATGGCGTGTACCTTCTCCAGGAAAGACGCGATGACGTCCGTCCGCGAGACCCCTTCGACGCCCGTATCGGTGCAGCCGTCGGCATGGTAGCGGATATAGTCGAGCTGGATCTCGTCCACGCCGTTTTCCACCAGATCTTCGATCACGGTCAGGATATATTCCTGGACGTCCGGGTTCGCGGGGTCGAGCCAGTTCTTTTCCCGGTTGATGCACCACTCGGGCCTGGTCCGCGACATGATGGGGTCGCGGAACGCGACTACCCGGGCGGCCACGTGGATGTCCATGCGGTGGAGATACTCCACGAGCTTGGGCAGTTCTTCGATGTTGGGGTAGTATTTTTCTTCAGGGCAGTAGGTCCGGCGGATGGGGCTGGGGTAGGTGATGGCGCCCAGATCGTCCTTGGCGTCGAAGACGATGGTGTTTCCTCCCAGGCTCTTGAGCCTCTCCGCGGAATCAAAGATGAACCGGGTGCCGGCGGACGAGGGGTTCATGTAGAGGCCCTTTGCGGGGAAATCGCGGGGCCTGGTCACGGTCCTGGCCTTCACCGGCTCTTTCCAGGCCACGGGTATTCTCAGCGACTGCCCGATGGACAGCGGGCCGTCGATCTTGTTGATCGCCCTGATGCTGGCGATGAGCTCCCTGCGGGTATAGGCGGCGGTATAAGGCATGTATGCGGCCGCAATCGCCGAGAGGGTGTCGCCGCTCCTGACCGTGTAGGTCGTCGCGTCCGGAGAGGCTGCTCCCATGAATAGAAACGAACACAGAAAAAGAAAGAAACAGGATCTCTTCATACTGCTCCTCGGTATAACATTTCGGTGAAACACACCCCTTTCATAATCCTTTTGTGAAGGGGGGACAAGATAGTTGGTGAAAAAATAGCCCTCGGGAAGCGATCGGCTCATAATTACCGGATATTGCCGGAATACAAAGTCGTTGTGCCCTATGGGGGAAGTGTGGCACAAAATACATGAGCAGACAATCATACCAAAAACGGTATTTCCCGGAGGTGATGGTGTGCGGATTCTTGTCATAGACCCGGTAGGCGGCATCAGCGGAGACATGCTGCTGGGGAGCCTGGTCCACCTGGGGTGCCCGGCCGGGTATCTGGAGGATGTGCTCCGGAGGCTCCCGGTAGGCGGCTTCACCCTGGAGACCGCCCCCAGGAGCGTTCACGGCATCGGCGCCCTCGACCTGTCTTTTCACTGCGCGCACGAGCACGCGTCGCGCACCTATGCCCTCATCAGGGATGAGATCCTCTCCGTGCTGCCCGAAGCCGTGCGCGCCCGGGCAGGATCGATCTTTCTGGCGCTGGCCGAGGCCGAGGCCGAGGTGCACGGCGTCGAGGTGGACGAGGTCCATTTCCACGAGGTGGGCGCGCTGGACTCCATCCTCGACATCGTGGGTATCGCCGCGGCCGTCGAGTATCTTCGTGTCGGGTCGGTCTACTGCAGGCAGATCCCGCTGGGCACGGGGACGACCCGGTCCATGCACGGCACCATACCGGTCCCGGCACCGGCAACCATGAAGCTGCTCCAAGGCAGGCAGGTGCGATTCACGGACATCCCCTTCGAGCTCACCACCCCTACCGGGGCGGCGGTCGTGGCCGCGCTGGCGCAACCAGGCAGTCCGCCCGCGGACCTCGCAGTCGGGGCCGTGGGCTACGGCTGCGGCGATCGGGAGATACCCGGGTGGACCAATCTCTGCCGCTGCATCCTGTGCGAGACAAAGTCCGGCGAGTCCGGCCGGGGGGCGTATCTGGTGGAGGCCGACGTGGACGACATGAACCCGGAAGAGACCGAGGCCGCACTGGCCAGGCTGTTCGAGGCCGGGGCCCTGGATGCGCTCCTGGTGCCCAAGATCATGAAGCGGGGCAGGCCGGGATTCGGCTTCCAGGTCATCTGCGAAGCCGAGCACCTGCACGGGGTAGTGGCCGGCCTCCTGACGCACACCACCTCCATCGGGGCGCGGTATCATCCTATTGAAAGAACGGTGCTCGACCGTACTTCTTACACTATCGGCACACGCTGGGGTGAAGTGGGCGTCAAGGAGAGCGTCCTCCCGGACGGCTCGACCCGCTCGAAGCTCGAATATCGCGATCTCGCGCGTATATCCGAAGAGCAGGGGATGCCCGTGGCCTCGGTGAGGGCCGAGGTTCAGAGGATGATCCGGGAAGGCGGGCTCCGGGAAAGCGCCGTTCCTGAAGGCGAGACCTGTGAAGGCTCAATCCTCAAGGGTGCGGATCAGGAGAGCGTAGCGGGAGAATCTTCTTCCGGCGGGGGAGAATCTCAGCACGGCGCATCGGGCCGAGGGTCGTCGGTCCGAGGCGCAGCAGACAGCGGCGCAGCGCGGCGCGGCACACCGGACGAGGGATCATCGGAGGACGGGCGATGATCCGGGACCTGCTGGAGAAGGTGCGCACCGGCGACATCGGAATCGAGGAGGCCCAGGAGGGCATCATCCGCCTGCTCTACGAACAGGGCGAAGACTTTCTCCTCGACCTCCACCGGCACCGCCGCACCGGGTTCCCCGAGGTGATCTACGCCAGGGGAAAGAGCACGGACCAGGTGCTGCGGATCGTGCGAAGCTTTCTCGACAGCGGCGGCAGGGCCTTTGTTTCGCTCGTGGACGACGAGCAGGAGCGTGCGATCCGCGAGGCCTTTCCCCAGGCTCGGATCCTCAGGGCCGGCAGCCTCATGGCGATCTCGACATCCGGTGAACGCCCCGGGGAGCTGGGCACCGTGGGGGTGCTGACCGCGGGCACCGCGGACACGCCGTATGCCGCCGAGTGCGCGCTCATGCTCGAAGAGATCGGGGCGCGCGTGATCCGGGCGTTCGACTTCGGCGTTTCCGGGCTGCACCGGCCGTTTCTGGGCATCCGCCAGACACGGGAGGCGGATGTGCTCGTCGTGTTCGCCGGCATGGACGGGATTCTGCCCACCATGATAGCGTCCCTGACCGACAAGCCCGTGATCGCGGTGCCCACGCCCGTAGGATACGGGTTCGGGGGGGGCGGCGAGACGGCGCTTCGCGCCATGCTCCAGAGCTGCGTGCCCGGACTGCTGGTGCTGAACATCGGCAACAGTGTAGGCGCGGCCTCTGCCGCGGCGAGAATCCTCACATCGATCAGGAGACGGACGGATGGACAAGTTTGACGCCCTGAAAAATGCCGTCAGAGACAGAGGGAGGATGGGAGTCCTGTTCTCCGGCGGGCTCGACAGCACCCTCCTGGCGAGGCTCGTCTATGATGTCCTGGGCAGAAACGCCCGGGCGCTCACCTTCTTCAGCCCCATCATCCACCGCGAGGAAGCTGCCGAGGCGCGGATGCTGGCCGAGCTCATCGGCATACCCTGCGACGTGGTTTCCATCGACGAGATGGAAGAAGACCCGGCCTTTTCCAGGAACCAGCCCGACCGCTGCTACACCTGCAGAAAGATCAGGAACCGGGCCGCCGGGAGCTGGGCTCGGGGCCACGGCATAACGCTCATCGCCGACGGCATGAACGCCTCCGACCTGGGGGACTACCGTCCGGGCATCCGGGCGTCGCAGGAGGACGGCATCTGGCAGCCCTTCGTGGAGTTCGGCATCACCAAGGACGAGATCCGCGAATACTCCCGGCAGATGGGTCTGCCCACCTGGGAGAAATCCAACACCGTCTGCCTGTGCTCGCGCATTCCCTTCGGCATGGAAATCACCCGGGAGCGCCTCAGGAGGGTGGAAGAAGCCGAGTCGTTCATGAAGAGGCTGGGCTTCGCCGTGTGCCGGGTGCGCTACTTCCCCCTGGAGACCGCGGTGGTGGAGATCGAAGAGCTCGACCGGGCGCTCGCCCACAAGGACCTCATCGTTGCGAACCTGCGCGAGCTGGGGTTCCTGTTCGTCACCCTCGACCTCGAGGGCTTCTCCAGCGGCAAGCTCAATCGTCCGGTCAGGCAGGCCGGAAAGGTTTCCTGAAGAGGCTTATTGCTCAGAGCTTCAGGACCGGCGGGATGTTCGCCCTGGTACCGTGGAGCTTGGCCTGCGCGAGCAGAAACAGCGCCTTGAGCGGATTGAGGGGCACCAGCTTCAGAGGCGAAATGTGGAGCCATTTTGCTAGTCCGTCGATGGTCTTCGCCAGGTTGTTGCACCCCGGAGAAAGGGTGATGTTGCGTTTGCCCACGCGGCGGCGCATCTCGGGATACCACTCGGAGATGGCGCAGTCCCCCGCGATATGGATCGGGCCGGTCACGCCCGTCATGTCAGCGGCACGGATCCCCTTGCCCATGAGGATCGTGAAGCCCCCCCTGCACGCATAGTCCTGGCCGAACACCTCGAGCACGGCCTCTGTGTTGCGCTTGCATCCCTCGGTGCAGCACCGGGTTTTTCCCCGGATGATCCTCACCCCGGGAGGGAATTTCTCCAGGAGGTCCCACCGGAATTTCTGCCGCCTTTGATCGAAGATCTCCCGGTTTTCGATCTCGATCTTCGAGAAATCGGATTCCCCGGAGCCGTACTCCGCCGCGAGCCTGAGGTGCTCGACCTCGCGCAGGGAAAACCCCAGGAACTCCGCCGCCGCCACATCCACGGCCAGGGGGTCGTCCCCCCCGATGAGCACGTTCTTGGGAACCACGCAGAGCTCTTTCTGTGCGAGCGCCGGGTAATGACCGTAGTTGGTGGCCTCGATCCCGTCGATGAGGGTGAAGTCGGGACGGATAGCGGCATAGATGTCCGCGATCTTCTGGTGGAGCTTGTAGTTGTGGTCCGGGATCCGGCTCTTCTGGTGCAGGAGGCCGAACTGATTCTTGATCCCCAGCGTCACCGTGGTCATGGAGTGGGTCTTGAGCTTGGGCACGGAAATGTAGAGGTTGTCCTGCCGCCGGGTGATGAGGCGCTCGTGGATGAAGTCCGGGATCTGGACGAACGACTCGAGTCCGGGCAGGAACAGGGGCATCTCCCCGGTCTCGTCCAGGTAGACCGGGACGGCCCCGGTCGAGGCGCAGGCCTGCTTCATCCCGCAGATCTCGAACACGAGCCGGGTGAAATTGCCCTGGGTGCTGTTCTCCATGACATAGACATGACGCGCGCCCTGCTGCTGAAAGTAGCGCACCACCGCGGAGACTACCGAGGGCGAGGTGTAGACGTGCGGCTTGAAGTCGATGCCGTTGACCTTCAGGTAGACGTCGCGCGACGATTTCAGCAGGCCGCGGCCTCCTCCGAAGGCATCGAAGAGCGACGCAACCGCATCACTGATCCCCTGCGCGGTATCTTCGAATCGCACCTTGGCCATGGCCTTTCCCCCCTGTTCTCGCGCCCCAAGCGAAGGGATCTGAAGAGGAAGAACGACGTTTGCACCACCCTTCGGACAAAGGCGAATATATGCGCGGTATTTACCGTATGTTCTGCCCGATTCGGCCGGGTGAGTCAACATCGGGAAAATATCCGTTGCCCCTTGCTTCCGCCGGTCTGTCTCATTATTATATAAGTTTGCTTTATTGACATCCATCGCTTCAAGCAGCGCTGCCGTGCTCGTTGCGGATTTTCTTCGTACCTGCGCCGGAAAGGCAGGGCTGGGAGACACCGGTGAACAGAGTCGAGTCGCGGCGGAATGCTGAACGGTGCCGGCGCGGCAACGGGGAAAATTCCGGGCGCTATTTTCCCCCACGTACCGGTCATGGGCCCGGTTGTTACCGGAAAGGTCGCTATGAGCGGTCAGGATGGATTTTTTGAAATCAGCATTGACCGGCGTCATGGATTTGCCTGTATCAGGCATCAGGGCACGATCAGCCTGAGTGTTCTCAATGAGTCGGTGCGCCTGCTTGCGGGAAGCCCGGATTTCACACATATCGCCAGCGGGCTGACAGACCTCAGAAAGGCCAGGGGAACGCTCACTTCAGACGAGATCATGAGCCACGTACGGGTCGTGAAAGGCTTTCTCCCTCAGGACAGGATGCTCAAGTGGGCTATCATTGCCCAGACGAACCTGGCATACGGCCTGTCGAGGGTCTTCGATATGCTCCTTGACACCGGAAATGTGCAGATCGATCTGCAGGTGTTCCGGGACACGCACGACGCCATGGTATGGCTCGGACTGACCGAAAATAGAAACGTCTCCTGAAGAGGTCCTGCCGCCCAAGCATTGTACGGATGTCCACGGATCACCCGGGTGTAGGTGTGCATGCAGGAGATCTTACAGAGCATTCCCCGGATATCCGTGAAAAACCCCTATAAACCCGTGGAGGAGACCCTATAATAAAACCATGGCCGACAACCGTGTGAACAGCGGCACCAGGGGCGGGGCTGGCGCAGAAGGGCACGCTCACGCGCATCATGATGTGTCGGAGAGCATCCGGCTGGCGTTCTTCATCAACCTGTTCTTCACCGTGCTCGAGATCGCCGGCGGTATCTGGACGAACAGCATGGCCATCCTCGCGGATGCGGTCCACGATCTCGGCGACAGCTTCGCTCTGGGCTCCGCCTGGTATTTCGAACGCATTTCCCGGCGGGAGGGGGACGAGTACTTCTCTTACGGCTACCGGCGTTTCTCGCTCATGGGTGCGCTCATCAGTGTCATCACCCTGGTGGTGGGGGCGTTTGTCGTGCTTTCCGAGGCTATACCCCGGCTCTTTTTTCCCCAGCCTTCCCATGCTCCGGGCATGGTGGCTTTCGCCGTGGTGGGAATTCTGGTAAACGGGCTGGCCGTCCTGAGACTCAGGGGCAAGGAGGGGATGAACGCGCGGATCGTGGCGTGGCATCTCCTGGAGGATGTGCTCGGCTGGCTTGCCATCCTCGCCACCGGGATCGTTCTCATCTTCTGGGAAGTCCCGGTGCTGGATGCCGTCCTGTCCATCGTAATCACGTTCTACGTGCTCTATAACGTACTCAAGGGATTCCGGATCACCATGAACATATTCCTCCAGGGGGTTCCCCGGGGAGTGGATCTCCCGGGGATCGAGCTGGAGATCAGGCGGATTCCGGGTGTTGCAGGAACCCACCACGGCCATGTGTGGACCCTGGACGGATATCATAACGTCCTGACCATCCACGCGACCCTGGAAGGCGAACAGACAACGGATGATCTGGCCTGCCTCAAAGACGAGATTCGCAGAATCATTGCCGGCCACGACATAGCCCATTCCACCGTGGAGCTGGAGCTTAAGGGTGAGGAATGCCGGATGTCCCGGGGGGTGTGCAGGAGGAACGGCCCCGAGGAACCGCCGTGCCCTTGAGAAGAAAGCGTGCCGAGGTCCTCCTCTGCCGTGCTTCCGGGTCGAGGAGGAATGTTCGTTCTGCGTAGAGGGGCGCTGCCACTTCGGCAAAAGGCCGGGATCGACCTTCGGCTTGACTGCCTGAAGGGAGATCGCCGGAGGAGAGACCTGCAGTATATGGTTGATGGCGCGCTTAAGACCTTTCACAGAAGTGCCTGACCGGAGACCCGGGAAAGAGTTTTTCCCTGGATCCACAGCTTGTGGTATCATCTGCTCACAGCCAGATCAGGATCATTATTTGAGAAGAGGAGGGACGACATGAGCGCCAGGGGATTCCAGGATTACTATCCCGACGACCTGAGCCACTGCTACGGGTGCGGCAGGCTCAACGACCACGGCTACAAGCTCAAGAGTTTTTGGGACGGGGACGAGAGCGTTGCCGAGTTTCTGCCCGAACCCTATCACATCGCGGTTCCCGGGTATGTCTACGGTGGGCTTATTGCATCGCTCATCGACTGCCACGGCACGGGCACGGCATCGGCCGCTATGTACCGGCGGCAGGGAAGGGAGATGGGCACGGAGCCGGCGCTCCGCTTTGTCACCGCGTCTCTCCATGTCGATTATCTTAAGCCCACGCCCCTGGGTACGAGGCTCACCCTCAGGGGCAGGGTCAGAGAGATCGGCGATCGCAAGGTCGTGGTGGAGGTCACGGTGTCTGCCGGTGGCGCGGCGTGCGTCCGGGGCGAGGTGGTGTCCGTGCTCATGCCCGAGCATATGAAGCCTGCTGCCGGGGGCGGATAAACCCTTTCGGTAGCGGGAAGACCGGGGGATGTAGTGAACGATGAGAGGGAAGAAACCGGAACTGCAGGGGAAGAGCCGGAGGAGGGATTCGGCGAGCTCCTCAAGTTCACCCTGACAGGGTTTGCCGGCGGGCTTGTCCTCGCGGTCGTACTCGACTCGCTGGCTCTTTCCAGGAGTGCTGTCGGGCAGTGGATGGTGAGGACCCTGGCAGGAGAAGGCGAGAGCATCTTCGAAGGAATCTACGCCATGCACAGGAGGATCGGGGGGGCGGCTTCCAGCATGGCGGAGGCCTATGGCTGGGGGAAATTCTTCGGGATCGCCCTTCCCTGGCTCATCGACGCTGTGAGCCGCCTGGCGGGTGTCGATGTGTACGGGGTTGAGGGCTTTTATATCCCCTTTTTCTATGCGCTATCCGATCAGATCGGAGGCAATGTGTCCGGGTTCGTGTATCTCAGGCGAAAGAGCCCGACCACGGGCCGCGCCGTGCGGTCTTATCTCGCGAGTCCGGTCATGGTCTCCGGGCTCGCGCTCATCCTGACCGTTCCTCTGGGGCTCCTTTTCGCGAGAATGGCTGGATTCAGCCCTTCCACCCAGATCAGGACCGCCCTGGAGACCATTGTCGCGAACCTGTGCTGGGTGCCGCCGCTGCTGGGGTGGCTCGCGGAGAGGAGGCGGGAACGGGCGCGCGGCTGACAGACCCTCCCGGACACGGCAAGAGGATGTTGTATGAAGGCAGTTTCCCGGCCGGACCAGTGCCGGGGTGTTGAGCGCAGAGCCCTTTCCGGTACTATACAATGATAGTATGGAGGCCTTGTTTCAAGGTTTTTTCAGGGAAATTGGAGCGATGTACTACAAGCACACACAAAAGGGCCCGGTGCTCGCGGGCGGCCTCTTCGGCACCGCCCTGTTCGTGGTCGTTCTGTGGGCGCGAAATAACCGGAATCTGGGCACGCTCTTTATCGGGGTGTTGCTGATCATCCTGGGGCTCTTTTTCTCCTCCATGACCGTGGAGGTCACGGATGACCGGATGGTGGTATTTTTCGGCCCGGGTTTTCTGGGGAGGAGGTTTCACCTTGAGCAGATCAGGGGCGTCCGGCGGGTGAGGAATCCCTGGTACTATGGGTGGGGAATCCACGTGACCCCCCACGGGTGGCTCTATAATGTATCGGGCTTCGATTCGGTGGAGATCGAGCTTTCTTCCGGGAAAACGCACCGCATCGGCACCGACGATCCGGAGAAGCTCATAGAAGCGATCCGGACGAGAAAGGAGGCATGAGGCGTGCATGCAGGAAGGAGAAGAAGGTCCGATTACAGGGTTTCTCCTCAGGCCGGCTTTTTTTTAAGGGGTGCCGCCGCCTTGCCCCGCAGTGCCGCCTGCTTGTGTGGGGCGCTCGTGAGGGCGCCGAGAGCAGAACGGTCAGGAAGTCCTCTCGCTGCCCCGGGTCTGGCTGAAAAGGAATTCCCTTCGCCGCCTTTGCCGTGGCGGGCGCCGGATGAAGGGAACGTGAAAAAAAGAGGAGGGGGGACCCCGCAGGATGAAATCATACCGGAAAGAGCTGTGGTTCAACACAAAGAATCGGCTGGAGTTTATCAACATAACACCCCAGGTGCAGGAGTGTCTCGACGAGAGCGGGGTGACGGAAGGGCTGGCGCTGGTTAATGCGATGCACATCACTGCAAGCGTATTCATCAACGACGATGAGAGCGGTCTTCACCATGATTTCGCCCGGTGGCTGGAAGAGCTTGCCCCGCACGAGCCGGTTTCCCGCTACCGGCACAACGTGGGGGAGGACAATGCGGATGGGCATCTCAAACGCCAGGTCATGGGCAGAGAGGTGGTGGTAGCCATAACCGGAGGCCGACTCGATTTCGGCCCCTGGGAGCAGATATTCTATGGAGAGTTCGACGGCAAGAGGAGAAAACGGGTTCTGGTAAAGATCATCGGCGAGTGATCCGGGTTCCGCTCCATGCGGCCAGACACCGGTGCTCCACGGTTTCCTTCCGGCTGCTCGTCCTTCTTTGATCGGTGGAGGAAAAGGCGGCCGGAGCCGTCCGAGAGGCTTGGTTCCCCGGCCCCGAATAGACCGGCGCCAATGCCGGAGGATTCTCCGTACCTTAAAAAAAGGTTCCTGAAGAGAACCGGGAGGTACTCTCATGATCGCACAGAGACTGAAAAGTTGGCTGTCCATGGTGCTTATTGTCACGTGCCTCACGAGCTTTACCGCATGCGGATACTTGCTGTACCCCGAACGGCGGGGCCAGGAGGGAGGACGGATCGATCCGGTCGTGGCTCTGCTCGATGCCGCGCTGCTCCTGCTCTTTATCGTTCCCGGGGTCGTGGCCTTTGCCGTGGATATCACGACCGGGACGATCTATCTGCCGGATGGACGGACAGGCGAACTCACCGAGGTCAGGCTCGACCGCACCGGGCGGCTCGACACGGCGACCCTGGAGAAAATAATCTCCGGGCGTCTGGGAAAGCCCGTATCCCTGGATCCGGAAACCACCCTCTTCTTCGACGCACAAGGAAAGACCCCGCATGAGCTGAAAGCCATACTCAAAGCCTTGAACGCCGGCATCCGGGACGAAGCGGTTCTCAAGCGTCAAGCCGGGGTGTTCGAGCTCAGACAGGCGTATCTGTAAAGAACGGCTTCAGTCACGAGATTCCCGCATCCCGGCCTTTCACGGGGTCGGCGGGCTCCTGCCCGGAGAACGACCTTGGGCAGGAGCCGGGCGCGGACGTGTTCGCCGTATTCGCCGGCAGAAAGGATTCCTGTGCCGGCCACCCTTTCAAGGGGTCCGCTCATTCTTCCTCCCAATAGATGCACTCGGCCGGGCATGACTCGATGGCCTCCTGGATGAGATCCTCAGGCCCTCCTTCGGGCCTGATCACCTCGGCCACTTCCTTGTCTTCGCCGAGCCTGAACACCTCGGGGCAGATGTCCTCACACAGGCCGCATCCCTGGCAATCCTGTTCAATGATATATACGACCCTTGCCATGGTCTCTCCTTTTCTCTCCCGGGCATGAGCCGGACGGTCACTTCAAGCCTCTATTTCCCGCCGATCAGTTCCTCGACCTCCTCGAACCCCTCCCGATAGTGGCGTTCCTCCTCGGGGTTGAGGCGGTAGAGCAGCTTGAGAAACTCGCCCGCATGAACCAGTTCCTCTTCCGATACATCTTTCAATACCTTGATGGCGTCCTGATCATCGATTGACTCGGCAAGCTGCATGTAGATCTGCACCGCTTCGTACTCGGCGGCGATGCTGAAACGGATTGCCCGGATAAGCTCTTCTCTGGTGAGCTTCCGGTCACTGTGCTTTACGGAGAATACGCTTGAGAATTCAGGCATGATCATCCTCCTTCCGTGTTATGATATGGTTTGCCGGGACCGGGCCTTGAGCCGGTTCCGGCGGTATGGATATCTTGAGGTACACCCTTACATCGCCGCCTCCGGGAGCTGTATCTTCACCCTCCATAAGAGCTGGGCGTTGAGCGCCACGATGATGGTGGAGACAGACATGACCAGGGCGCCCACCGCGGGAGGCAGCACGAACCCCCAGGGTGCGAGAACCCCGGCGGCCAGCGGAATGGCGATCACGTTGTAGCCCGTTGCCCAGAACAGGTTCTGGAGCATCTTGGAGTAGGAAGCCCGGGCAAGCGCAAGGACGCCGTATACGTCCCGCGGATCAGAGCGGACCAGCACGATGTCCCCGGATTCCACGGCTACGTCGGTGCCTGCGCCGATGGCGATTCCGAGGTCCGACGCCACCAGGGCCGGAGCGTCGTTCACCCCGTCACCCACCATGGCGACGCGGAATCCCTGACCCTGGATGTCTCTGATCTTCTGTTCCTTCCGGTGGGGAAGGATCTCGGCAAAATATTCGTCGATCTCAAGGTCCCGGGCGACCATTCGGGCCACCGCCTCGGCATCGCCCGTGAGCATCATGATCTTGATCCCCATCCGCCTGAGCCCATGAAGGGCCTCTCTCGATTCGGGCCGCACCGTGTCCGCGAGCTCCACGGCCCCGGCCACCTGCCCGTTCATGAGCAGGTACACCGTGGTCCGGCCCTCAGCAGACAGGGCATCCCGGAGCTTCGGGCCGGGTTCCAGCCCATTTTCCGCCAGATATCCCGGGCTCACCGCCATGACCTGATGATCCTCGACCTCGGCTCTGGCGCCTTGACCGGGGATGATGCTGAAATCCCTGGGTGCCGATATCTCCAGGTGCTTCTCGCCGGCCTTTTCCACGATGGCCCGGGCAATGGGATGCTCCGAGCGACTCTCCAGGGAGGCTGCAATTCTCATCACCTCGTCTGGGCTCCAGCCGTCTCCGGGGACGACGTTCACCACGGCAAACCGTCCCCGGGTGAGCGTTCCCGTCTTGTCGAACACGATGGCGTCGATGTCCCGGGCCCTCTCGAACGCGGAGCGGTCGTTGATGAGCAGCCCGTTCCTGGCTGCCAGGGTGGTGGACACCGCCACCACCAGGGGCACCGCGAGCCCCAGGGCATGGGGGCAGGTGATGACCATGACCGTGACCATCCGGGCAAGGGCGAACACGAACTCCCGGCCGAGGACCAGCCAGGTGACGAGCGTGATGACGCCCACGGACAGGCTGATGATGGTAAGCCAGAAGGCCGCCCTGTCCGAGAGCACCTGGGCGCGGGATTTCGATTCCTGGGCCTTTCTCACCATGTCGATCACCTGGGAGAGATATGTGTTCTCCCCGGTGCGAGTCACCTTTATGGTGACGGCGGACTCGCCGTTGATCACGCCCCCGATGACCCCGTCGCCTTCGTTCTTTTCCGCGGGCAGGCTCTCTCCGGTGATCATGCTCTCGTCCACCGTGGTCCTCCCCTCCACGACAACCCCGTCGACGGGCACCTTTTCCCCGGGCTTCACGAGCACGAGATCTCCCTCCCGCAGGTCTTCGACGGGCACGTCTTCGATACCGCCGTCCTCCCTCACCCGGCCGGCCCGGATGGGCATGAGCTTCACCAACTCCTCGAGCGCGCCGGAAGCACGCGTGACCGAGCGCATCTCCAGCCAGTGACCCAGCAGCATCACATCGATCAGGGTGGCCAGCTCCCAGTAGAACACCATGCCGGGGAGGCCGAACACCACGGCGGTGCTGTAGACATAGGCAACGGTTATGGCGAGCCCGATGAGGGTCATCATGGCCGGTTGCCTGTCCTTAAGCTCGTTCACCAGGCCTCTGACAAAGGGGGCACCGCCGTAGAAGTAAACGATGGAGGAGAGGACGAAGAGCGCCCGGAGATCGGCCCGGCCCCCGATGACCGGGGGCATGCCCAGAAAATCTTGAATCAGGGGCGAAAGGGCCAGTACCGGGAAGGTGATGACGAGCGATACGAGGAATCTCCTCCTGAAATCCTCGATCATCCGGGCGGAGTGAGCCTGTGCGTGCCCGGCGTGCCCCTGGGCCCGCTGAGCCCTGTGCCTTTCAAGATGGCCGTTCGGTCCGTGCATGAGTACAAGACCTCTGAAGCTATAGTTTTTCGCAGGGGTGCAGAGCCATGGAGGACGCCGCATCCCCTGCTTACACATATAAGGTTAAAGGCAGGAGAGATCAAAGGCCGCATCAGGTGCGGCTGCACCCTTTCGAGCCGGTGCGGCGCCCCGGGGAACTTCGGCCTGTATATTTGTGGACGTTTCCCTGCCTGTGCGATACGGCCTCACCGGCCCGTGGATTCTTCTCCGGCAGGCCGGTTCAGGATCTCCCGGAGCCGGTCCATGGCTTGGCCGAACCCGGACCAGTCACCCCGGCCCAGGGTCTGCTCGGCCTGCTGCATCGCCTCAAGGACATCCTCCCGGGCCTTCTCAGAGGCTCCCTGTTCTTCTTCTTCCACCTCACCCCGGGCCTCTCTCTTGCCGAATAGCGCGTTTACGGCCTCGGATATGGTCGGTGCCATGACCACCCTCTGCCCGTGGACCATGATCACCCGTTTGAGCTGAGGGAGGTTTGTCCCCTCAGCGATCAGGAAAACCGGCTCAACATAGAGGAACGATGTCTCCAGGGGAATCACCAGGAGATTTCCCCTTATCACCCGGGAGCCACGCTGATCCCACAGGGAAAGCTGCTGGGAGATCACGTCGTCCTGATCGATCATGGCCTTGACCTGCTCGGGGCCGTAGATGATCCGCTGCTTGGGAAGTGTGTAGACCACGAGCTCGCCGTAGCGGGGAAAGTCAGATTTGCTCGCCGCCCACGCGATCATGTTCTTCCGGTCCTGCGGGGTGAGCGGCTGGAGCATGATGTACTGAAGCCGCTTCTCTCCGGGCAGGCGCATGAGCATATAATAGGGCTGCATGTCGATGAACTCTCCCGCATACTTTTCCTGCGGGAACGCCCAGAGATCCTCCTGGTTGTAGAATACCTGGGGGACTCTCATGTGGTAGGTGCGGTAGAGATCCATCTGGGCGGTGAACAGATCCTCGGGATAACGGACGTGCTCCAGCAGATGCCCGGGAAGCTCGTCCCACCCCCGGAACACCCCGGGGAACGCCTTCTGGTACACCCGGATGACCGGGTCTTCGGGATGAAAGACATACAGGGCGACCGACCCGTCATAGGCGTCGATGACCGCCTTGACCGAATTGCGGATATAGTTGAGACGGTTCTGGTAGGGCTCGGCGTATGGGTATCTATCCGAGACCGTGTAGGCGTCCTGGATCCAGTAGAGCCTTCCCCGGCTGACCACCAGGTAGGGGTCCCGGTCCAGCACGAGAAAGGGGACGATCCGGCTCACCCTCTCTTCAGTGTTTCTCCAGAGTTGGATACGGCTTGACGGCAGAATGTAGCCCGAGATCAGGATGTTGATGTCGTTGACATGCCAGGCAAACAGAAGCCTTTTCCAGAAGCCGTCCAAGGGCAGACCGCCGGAGCCCTGGTAGCGGGTGTAGACGTTGCCTTCCCCTTTGGGATAGTCGAGCTCCGCGATGCCGGTGTTCACGATCCGATGGCCCGGGGTTTTTTCGGGGTAATAGATCTCAGGCCGGGTGACCTCCAGGTACTCGGAGACCGGGACGATGTCCTGGATCACGTAGCGGGGGAGACCCTCTGCCACCGCCTCGGACACGAAGCTCATGGCGAGCCCGTAGCCGTGGGTGAACTGGAGATACCTGTTCACCCAGGTCCTGGCCCGCTCGGGCAACTCTTCGGAGAGTTCCCGGGCCGAGAGCATCACCTGCCGGTAGCCTGCCCCCGGGAGATGGTACCGGTCCACGTCCACCTGATAGAAGTGATAGTAGAGCCGGATTTCCTGCGCCTGCTGATAGGTCTGCAGAATCGGTCTCCAGTCCCAGAGCCGTATGTTGCTGATGGTATCCCGGTTTTCCAGGATGTCGGCCGGGGTGAGCCCCGTGACCGAGGCATAGGGGACCTCGCGGGTCTTGTCGAGCATGTATGCCTTCCTGGTCATGGTGATATTGTTTTCAATAAAGGGCAGCTCCTTCTGGAGCTCATTGGGCTGCACAAAGAACTTTCCCACGAAGAACGGCACGATTCCCAGCAGGACAAAGGCAAGAAGGGCGAACCCTCCGACCGATGAGACCAGGAGGGTCAGGCTTCTCAGGAACACGTTGGCGGCAAGAATCGCCGCCAGCAGCAGGGTGGCGCCGAACATCACCCACAGGCTGATTCTGACCACGTGATAGTCCGTATAGCCCATGCCGTACACAACCCCCTGAGCCGAGTAGAGAAGCTGGTACCGGTCCAGCAGATAACCTGCCGCAAAGCTCAGGAGGAAGAGAATTGCCAGGATGGATACATGTGTCAGAACGGAATGGCTGATGGAGGTCATCATTGTTTTCTCGAGCCGGATCCTGTCGAGGAATATATAGATGAGGACGGTAGCGGCCAGGAGGATCAGAAACAGTGCCGAGAGGCTGTTCTGAATGGTCTCGAAGAAGGGGAGCTCGAACAGGTAAAACCCGATGTCGAGATCATAGATTGGGTCAGTCTCCCCGAAAGGCTCCCGCCAGATGTAGCGCAGCAGGACATCCCAGGTGTTCTGCAGGATCATGGAGAAAACAAAGGCAAAGCCAAGCGAGGCCGCAAACGCGATGAGGCGCGCCATCGAGAAGGGGAGAAGATTCTCTTCGGACACCACGGTGAGCCGTCTCCCACCCGGGTCGCCGAGACGTACGAAGATCTCGGAATTGAAGTGGAAGACCCTGCGGATGAGCATGCAGGAGTTGAGCAGAAAGGCCGAGAATACAGCCGCGAAGACCGTGATCGAAATGGCGACCCTCAGGAGGAGGCTTTTCCAGAAGATGACCCCGTATTCGAGCTTGTCCATCCAGAGCCACTGAACGAGGAGTCTGGAGAAAAACGAGAGGAGAACGATGGATGCGACTGCGATGACGGCGAGGACAACGAGCAGGGCGGTCATTCTGTGCTTCATGCGAACTCCTTAATGTTTTTCGAGTTGAAGCAGGGCATTGGGGCGGCACTGTCCGGCAGACATGCCCGCACGGATTTACAAAAAGGATGCCAGAGCCCGGCATCCCTCCTCTGTCCTGTGCATGCCGGAACCCATCATTCACAGACCTGTGACGATCCGCCGGAGAGAGTGTCCCCCTGCGCGGGAATCGTCTTGTTTTTCCGGACGGGCGCCTGGCTCGCGTACATGGGCGCCACCGGCTAATATCTGGGGGGCAGTGCCGATTCCAGGAGGCCGGATTTTTGGCATAATCATTGTAGTTTGTTTTCCGGCGAGCGCGGTTCCGCCGGATCGTAAAGGCACAATCCTAGAGTCTTCCGCGATGCCGGCAGGGAAATCTTTCGCCGCGCGGCTGAAGCCTGCCCAAAGGGAGATGACGCATGTTTGGGAAACGCATACAGGTATTCAGGCTCTTCGGGTTTACCGTCTATCTCGATCTGAGCTGGGTCATCATCGCCGTGCTCATTACCTGGACCCTGGCCGCTGGATTCTTTCCCTACTACTACCAGGGCTTCTCAACACTCACCTACTGGATTATGGGCGTGATCGGCGCCCTTGGACTGTTCTTTTCAATCATTTTTCACGAGATGAGCCACTCGCTGGTGTCGCGTGAGTTCGGCCTCGACATCAGAGGGATCACCCTGTTCGTCTTCGGCGGCGTCTCCGAGATGAACGAAGAGCCGAACGACTCCAGGACCGAATTCTTCATGGCTATTGCGGGGCCTCTGTCGAGTATTTTTCTGGGCTTCGTATTCTATGGCGTATACCGGTTCGGGATCCAGGCACAATGGCCTGCGCCGGTGGGGGCCGTTTTCAACTATCTGGCTGTCATCAACTTCGTTCTGGCCGCCTTCAACCTCGTCCCTGCGTATCCGCTCGACGGCGGCAGGGTCCTGCGGTCGGTCCTGTGGAGGTGGAAGGGCAACCTTCGCTGGGCGACCCGGATCGCGACCCGGATCGGGGCCGGTTTCGGACTGGCGCTCATCCTTATGGGTGTTTTGAACATCATCACCGGAAACTTCATCGGCGGCATGTGGTGGGTTCTCATCGGGCTGTTCCTGAGGAGCGCGTCCCAGACCTCATACACGCAGCTCCTCATGCAGCGGGCCTTAAGCGGCGAGACGGTCAGGCAGTTCATGAAGAAAGACCCGGTCTCGGTCTCTCCGGCCATGTCTCTGGACCAGCTCATTCACGACTATTTCTACAAGTATCACTACAAGATGTTTCCCGTGCAGGACGATGCAGGGAATCTCGAAGGTTGCATCACCCTGGACAGGATCAAGGAGGTCCCCCGGGAAGAGTGGGACCGCAGGCACGTGGAAGACATCGTATCGAAATGCTCGGAGCAGAATACGGTCGAGCCTTCCACCGATGCCATGAAGGTGATGGCAAGAATGAATCGCGAAGGGGTGAGCAGGCTCCTCGTAACGGACCATGGTCATCTGGAAGGCATCGTGACCCTGCGTGATCTCTTCAACTTCATCTCCATGAAAATGGACCTCGAAGGGGAGGATGTCTCTCCGGAAACACGGCCCGGGCCTCCGGGGAGATAGCCTTGGCGGTACATCCCCTTTTCGCGGGCTTCTAACGAAGAGCGTGCCCTTCTTCCCCACCCGCTTCCCTGCAAGGCCAGGTGTTCCGTGCCCGACGCGACGGGCGGCTCTGGGAGTCTGTACGCGCATGGAAAGAGCAGCTCAGGTTTCCCCCTCTGTAGGATTGAATCCTGTTCCGCAAGACATATTCCCGGGGCCTGCCGATGTCCTCAGAATATAAGCAGTCAATATTGCTTGCGATATGAAATGATCTTCTGCTGGCACGCTCTTTGTAGATGCTTCTTCGTGAGGTGATTTTTTTTAGGGAGAGTTCAATGCAAAGAACGTCCCTGAAATCTTCTGGCGTTCAAAAAGGAGGAGATCGACCTCCCCCCACCCGTGTGGGGGGAAGCCGATTGGATGAACCGGCGTTTTCTGAAAGAAATGCGTCGGGAAACGCAGTTCCATCCAGTGGAAGTACCAGGGGAAGAGAATGGCAAGGGTTGCGATAAACGGCATGGGAAGGATCGGAAGAGCGCTGTTCAAGGCGCTCGTTGATATGCCCGGGCTCGAGGTCGTTGTGGTCAACGACCTCGCACCGGTGGACAACATTGCATACCTGCTCAGGTACGACTCGGTATACGGGCGATACGGCAAGGCGGTGACAAGCAGGGAGGATGCCATTGTCGTCGATGAAAAGGAATATCGCTTCCTGCAGGAAAAAAGCCCCGGGGATCTCCCCTGGAAGGACCTTAAGGTGGATCTGGTATTTGAATGCTCGGGGGTGTTTACGACGAGGAAGGAGCTGGAGAATCATCTCCAGGCAGGCGCCTCCCGCGTGATCCTCTCAGCCCGGGCAAAGGGCGGCGGCGTGGAAACCGTGGTTTATGGCGTGAACAGACCGGCCAAAGAGAGCGATATCGTCTCCACGGCAAGCTGCACCACCAACTGCATCACGCCCCTGGTGGAGATCATGGACCGGAGGATCGGGGTGATGAAGGCGATCCTGACCACCATACACGCCTACACCTCATCCCAGAACCTGGTGGACGGCGGCAACAAGAAATGGAAGAGGGGCAGAGCCGCGGCGATAAACCTGGTTCCGACCACCACGGGTGCGGCAAGGGCCACGGGGAACGTCCTGCCGGAATTCGCCGAAAAGTTCGACGGCGTTGCGGTGAGGTCACCGGTTCCGGCGGGTTCCATATCCGATGTCGTGTTCCTCACCAAAAGGCGGACGGGTGTGGACGAGGTCAACGGAATATTCCGCGAAGAGGCTGAAACGGAGCGGTACAGCGGGGTCTTGAGGGTGGCGGAGGACGAGATCGTGTCCACCGACATCATTCAGGACAGCCATGCCTCCATCGTGGATTCCCACATGACCCAGGTGGTTGACGGTGATCTGGTGAAGGTCATGTCCTGGTACGACAATGAGTGGGGGTATGTGTGCCAGATGGCCCGCACGGCAGCGGCTATGTTTGCATAGAAAACCGACCGGAAACAGGTGTGCCTGGGCACCGGACTTTGAGGATGAAGAAGCGAAGATCATGAACAGAGAGAAAGGAAGGTATTTCAGACAATATACAAAAGACCACGTATGCTCCTCTTAGCGGGGGTTGGAGAACCTACCTCAGCCCCGTTCTCCAACCCTCATTTTTTTCCCTGTCGAGAAAAGGGGAGAAAGAGGAAAAACTCTGGGGGAGTCGACCGATATATGCGCCATGCGGATGAGAAGATCCGCATGGCGCTTTCATTTTTTAAGGTCATTCCCGCCCAGGGTGCTTCGGGAGGATCAGGGTAAAGGTGCTTCCCACCCCTTCGGTGCTCTCCAATCGGAGCTGTCCGTGGTGCATGTCAACATAGCGTTTGACATTGGAAAGGCCCAGCCCGAAACCGCGCAGCTCACGGTTGCGGAGGTCCATGACCTCCTCGAACGGCTTGACGATGTCCTCGATGTCCTTGCGCCGGAACCCCTTGCCCGTGTCCTCGATGCTGATGGCTATGGAATCTTCGGACGACTCGGCGCTCACGGTCACGCGCCCTCCGGAGGGTGTGTATTTCAACGCATTGTCGATGATGTTCTGCACCGCCTTGGCGAGCGGGTTGGCATAGGCCTGCAGAAAGATCGGCCCGGGAGGAATCCGGATCTCCAGGGATATTCCTCTTTCCTGCGCCTCGACCAGGTAGTTTTCCACCTGGTCAATCAGGAGGGCGCATACATCGACACACTCGGGAAACATCATGGACGTCAGTTCCCTGTCTGTCTGGAAATAGTCCAGGATCATGTGCAGATCGTGCTCGAGTCTCTTGCTGTTTTCGATGATCACATCGAGCGCATGCTTCTGGTCATCCGTCAGGTTCCCGATCTTCCCGGACCGCAACCGGTGTGCGTATCCGCCGATGACGATGGCGGGAGACTTCAGGTCGTGGACCATGTGCGCTACAAACTCCCGGTATGTTTCCTTGACGCTTTTCTCCATAACGCTCCCTTTCCTGGCTGCCCCCTGCAAGGTTCTTCTCCCCGGCACGGGCGATCACGGGATACCGGATACGGGCGCCGGGCGGACTGTGGAGCGGATACCGGGCCCTTCGCGGTCTCCTTGAATGCCGGGTTCTCGTGAGATATCAGGGGATGGACAGCATGCGATACATGCCGGGAGCCCGGTTCAAAAAACCGCCGATATGTCCGCTTCCCTGACGGGGTTCGTGCTCAAGGCTGTCTGAGTCCCCTATCAAACAATATAGGGTGGATATGCCGTGAAGCAAATGGCACCTGAAAAAGGGGATTATACGGTTGTGGTGAGGTTCTTGGGCGGGAATCCCGGGGGACCCTTGCCCGGGAGGTACCTCGCGACCTTCAAACCCGTCTGAGCCGATTTTTGAGGTCCTCCACTCCCAGGCAGTTCAGGACATTCCCGGGTTCCAGCCATCCGCGCCTTGCCTGGTTGATGCCCATCTCCATATAGCCGAGGTTGAAAGTGCTGTGGGCATCGGTGGATATGGCGACCATCAATCCCGCGTCCCTGGCCGCCTTGCAGTAGATGTCGTCCAGATCCAGCCGGTCGGGGTGTGCATTGAGCTCGAGAAAGCAGCCCTTCTCCCGTGCCGCCTCGATGACCCGCTCCAGGTCAATCTCGTAGGGTTCCCGTTCGTTGATGAGTCGGCCGGTGGGGTGGCCGAAGATCGAGAAATACGGGTTTTCCATGGCCTTGAGCACCCGTTCGGTCTGTTTCTCGCGAGAGAGGTGCTGGTGGTAATGGATGGAGCAGACCGTGAAGTCGAGGTGCCTGAGGATCTCGTCCGGATAGTCGAGGGACCCATCCTTGAGGATATCCACCTCCGCTGACTTCAGGATCGTGATATCGGGGTAGCGTTCGTTCATCCGGTCGATCTCCCTGAGCTGTTCCATGAGAACCCTGCTTCCGATTCCACGGGCCACCGTCACCTGGGGAGAGTGGTTGGTGACGGCCAGATATTCATAATCGCGGCTGCGTGCGGCCTCCACCATTTCCTCAAGGGTGTTCTTCCCGTCCGAGAGGGTGGTGTGGGTGTGGAGGTCTCCCCGGATATCTTCCAGGGTGATCAGCCGGGGGAGCTCCCCATGCCGGGCGGCCTCGATCTCTCCCCGGTTCTCCCTGAGCTCGGGTTCGATATAGGGCAGGCCCACGCTGTGATAGACCTCTTTCTCGGTCCGCCCGGCGATGCGCTTGTCCCCGCGGAAGACGCCGTACTCGTTGATCTTGAGGCCGTTTCTCTGCGCTATCTTCCGCACCGCGACGCCGTGCTCCTTCGACCCGGTGAAATAGTGCAGGGCCGCTCCGTAGCTTTCCTCGGGCACCACCCGGACATCCACCTGGAGGCCCGACCTCAGGATGACCGTCGACCGGGTCATTCCCCGGGAGACAACCGTGCTCACCTCTTCGAAGCCGGTGAAGCGGTCCATGACCAGTCCGGGTTCCTCACAGATCACCAGGATGTCAAGATCTCCCACGGTCTCCTTTTTTCGGCGGTAGCTCCCTGCCACGACTGCCCGCCTGACCACTTCCAGAGCGGTGAGGCGTTCGAGGTACGACCGGGCGATCTCATGGGCGGTGATGAACTTGATCCGGGCGGAGTGGGCGGCAACGGTAGATAACCCCCGGAGAATCTTCCGCTCGGTTTTCGGGCCGAAGCCCCTGACCCGGGCGATCTCTCCGTTGCGGGCGGCCGCCTCCAGGTCCTGCCGGGAGGAGATTCCCAGGCTGTCGTGAAGGGCTTTCACCTTTTTCGGGCCGAGCCCTTCTATCTTCATGAGAATGCTCAGACCTTCGGGAATCTCCCTCTCAAGCTCATCCAACCGGCGGATCCGGCCCGTGTCCACGTATTCCCTGATCTTTGCCGCCAGGTCATGGCCGATTCCGGGCAGCTCCTGAAGGTCTTCCCCCTCATTGATCATGTCGGTAACGCTTTTCGGCTGCGACTCGATGGTCCGGGCTGCGTTCCGGTATGCCCGGACTCGGAACTGATTGGTTCCCTGGATCTCCAGAAGGTCTGCCAGTTTCTGGAACGCGGCGGCTATTTCCTGGTTGTAAAACGGCATGATCCACCGCCTTTATGCCCCCGAACATCGGGCTCCCCCCGGCGGCTTTGGCCGGTGTGCATAGGGGAATCCTTCCCCGCGGGCAGCGGCGCGGAGAAAAAAGAGCAGGGCCGGGGCGAGGACTGACAGCCCCGGCCCTGAAAATGAGAGGTGCTAACGTCTTGTTCTGATATATCCTTACGCAGGGTGCGCGGGACCGGGGCCCCGCACAGGCCTGCGGTGGATGGCATTGTGCTCATGCTTTCTCCCCGTCTCTCAGACGGAAGATCGTCTCGAAGGAGGCAAAGAGATCGAGATAATCCTCCAGGAGCCGCGTCATGAGAAAATTCTCCCTGACCTGTTCGCGTGCCGCCTTCCCCAGGTTCGACCGCAGATCCTCGTCCCGGATAAGGCGGACCATCTTGTCTGCGGCCTCCTCGATGGTGGAGACCAGAAATCCATTGACCCCATCCTCGATCTGGTAGCTGATTCCCCCTGCGTTGCCGCCTATCACGGCTGCTCCCTTCCACATGGCCTCGGTCACTGTCAGACCGAACCCCTCGCGCAGCGACTTCTGCATCACCACTGCCGCATGGCGCTGCAGCGCGTTGACCAGGGCGGTATCCTGCCGGCTGATAATGATGATGCGCTCTTCGCGCTGATCGAGGAGCGAGTTGTAGACCTCTCCGCCTTCCGGGTCATCCGTTGCCACGTTCCCGAGCAGGACCAGGGTGCAGGGAATCTCCTCTCTCGCGAGCTTGAACGCCTCGATGACCCCGGCAGGGTCTTTCCACCGGTCGAATCGCGATATCTGGGTGACGATGGGAAGGTCGGTGGGGATATGGTAGTAATCGAGCCGTTCACGGATATCTTCGGCGGTCATGTCCCGGTTTTTGATCGAGAAGGGGTCGATGCAGGGTTTGAAGAAGAGCTGAGGGGTCAGAAGCCGCTGCCGGTACTCCTCGAGGGAAAGAACCACGGCGTCGTGCATCTCGATGTACTTCAGAAGGTATTCCCAGAGCTCCTGATGCGGGTTGGTGAGATCCAGGTGGCACCTCCACACCCAGGGACAGTTTTTCTTGTAGTTCGCCACCATCGGAAGGGGTTGCGGGTCGTGCACGATGACGAAATCATGGTCATGCAGATGGTTCCTGACGGCGTTCTCATGGATGATATCCTCATAGATCCGGCATTTTCGGGGCGAGAGGTTGATGGAGTCTCCCTGCAGGGCATTGTGCATTTTTTTGGTGATGCTGAAGAAGTCGGGCGCTCCCTGGATCACCCGCCACCCGGTCTTGATGCCAACGGAGTTCATGAGCAGGGTCAGGGGGGAGAGAATCTCGGCCACGCCCCCTCCGTAGTACGTGGAGTTTATGTGGGCCACGTGAAGACCGCGGAGCATATCCGCCTTTTCCCTGATCCGCTCCACCACGGCAGACCCGACCAGGGGACGGTAGTCTTCGATGGTTGCCAGGTTATGCCTGTGAGGCATTCCGGCCTCCTTTTTCAAGCGGGGGGTCCGAACGCAGGAAGTCGGCGTCCTCTTCGGGCAGGCTGGTGTTGATGCTCATGCCCGAGCCTATCTCGAAGCCCGCCCTGGTGGTCAGCCGAGGCCCGATCTGCAGAAACCAGTGTGCCTGAGGCTCATCGGTGCGGTACTTTGCACTGGAATGGATCACATAGTTGTAGTCCGGGTCGTTCAGCCTTCCCTGTACCCTCCGGAGCATGGCGTGCAGGGAAGAGGCGAGATCGGCCTTCTCCTCTGCGGAGATATCGCCGAAATGCGCCTTGTGCACCCGGGGCATGATCCATATCTCGAAGGGCTGCGCCGCCGCATACGGGACGAACGATACGAAAGACCGGTTTGCATGGATGATACGGATGCCTGCCGAAAGCTCTTCCGCGATCATGTCGCAGTACATGCAGCTGCCCCACTGGTCGAAATATTGCTGCGCCCGGTACTCCTGCTCGCGGACGTGCCCGGGGACCACGCCGGTCGAGATGATCTGGGAATGGGGATGGGCGAGTGACGCACCGGCTCGGCGGCCGCAGTTGCGGAAGATGACGACCAGCAGGTTCTTCTCAAGCCGGATGAGCTCGAGATACCGCCGGTGATATGCATCCACGATCATCTCCACCTCGCCCCCGGTCATGGCCGGGATCTGCCGGTTGTGCACCGGGCTTTCGATGAGAACTTCATGGTGGCCGTAACCTTCCATTTTCATATATATCCCCTGGCAAACCCGCTTCAGGTCTCCCTCAGGGGTCAGTGCGGGGTATTTGTTCTCCACCACCCTGATCTGCCAGGGTGAATCACCGCGGCCATATTCCAGGAGAACGGGAGGGAGATCCTGCTCGTGCCCCGGGCAAAAAGGGCAGTGCTCATCATAGGCCGGCTCCGCACGGGAACCTTCCCCTGCTCCGACCATCTCCCGGGGCCTCTGCCGGCGGGAAAGGGCATAGATCACCCATCTGCCAGTGGCAGGGTTGTACCTCATCTCGTTTCTGTGCGAGGCAGGTGCTGTGGACGTCGCTCTTTTCATCCGGTGCCCTTTTCACGGTCGGCGGGAAAACCATGGGTCATCCCTCCAAGCCCTCTCCATGCATAAGATTTCAAATTCAGGAAGGATCTACAAAATATGTGCCAGCTGATCCCCATTGCTTTCTCTCCTTAAGACCGCGACTCGGGGCAGGGGGGCAAAGCAGCCGCAAACGGCTCCCCGAGCGGGAAAACTGGGCAATGGGGTTTTCCGAAGCCCTGATTTATGCTCGGGTGAGAAAACAGTCTCAGGCATGAAAACCGTCCAGTTTTACAGGACAAATCCTTTCTCGCCGGACACATCGGGGCTTGGAAGGTCAGCATGCCCGGAGAGTGCTGTCTCCGGGATCCTTTTCCGAAAACGCACGGGCGGGCTCGGGCTGGCATCGCGGGCAGAAAAAACTGGTCCTTCCCGAGATCTTCCGGGTCTTCAGCTCCGATCTGCACCGGGGGCACCGGCCTCCGTGCGCCCGCCGGGGCAGGAGACACGCATCCGGGAAAAGGGATGGGTCGGCCCGGAACCGGATTGCGACCTTCAGCACCTTTTTCATGGCGGCGAAAATGTTCTTGAGCTGGTCTTCCTGCAGCGAATCCAGATGCCGGGCCGGATTGATCCCGGCCTGGAACAGGATCTCGTCCGAATAGATGTTGCCGATCCCCGCGATGGCGCTCTGGTCCATCAGCGCCGGCTTGATCATGCCTTTTTTCCTGCTCAGCACCCGGCGGAACAGGGAAAAGTCCATCCTCTGAGAGAGGGCGTCAGTGCCCAGCTGCCGGGCCCTGATAAAATCCTCGGGAGAGGTGATCAGAAACACCTTTCCTAGATTCCTCCTGCTGGTGTAGGCAAGATGGTAGCCGGTATCGAACGTGAACAGGATCTTCGCCCGGCCCGGCTCGGGGTCTCCGTGGCGGTAGTAGCACAGAGATCCGGTCATCCCGAAGTGCATGACGATCCAGAGCTGGCCGTCCAGGTTTACCAGCAGGTACTTCCCGTGGCGGGCCGTATCCGTCATGCGCTTGTGTTTGAGAGACTGGCGGAATTCCGGGACAGGCGTTCCCTCAACCAGAGAGGGTTCCCACACCTCGGTGTCGACGATGTTCTTGTGCAGAGACGTGGATTCGAGGTATTGCCTGAAGATCTCTACATCGGGCAGCTCGGGCATCCTGCGACCTCCCCGATGGTTCTTTTCCGCATACCGGCACTGGGGTTTCGTGACATATGGCCTGTCGTCCTCCTGCCCACGTGCATGCCGCACGCTTCGGGAGTCTCACACCCCGGGATCTCCTTCAAGAGATTCCGCCGATACCGCCCGGACACGTTTTCCAAAGAGGCCTTCTTTCCGGCGGTCTCACCGGGGAGAATGCCGACCACGGCCTCTTCGACCGCAGGGAAGGTGCTCCCGTCCCCGATAGTGGATTTCAGCGGCGCATCGAGGATCGCGCTGTTTTTCATCATGTCCGAGAAGTGGACAATGACCGCATCTCCCTTCCGTGCCTTTCTCATACTCTCCTTCCTCCTCCGGTGGAGGCCCTTTTCAAGGGGAGACCGTGTTCATAGACCCCTCAACCCTTCGCATTCCCTGCTGAACAGCTGCGTGAATCAGGCAACGAGATTGATCGGTGTTCCCGAAGCAAACGAGCGGATATTTTCCACCGTAGTGTTCAGGATGTCCAGGAGCGCCTCCTGGGTATAGAATGCACTGTGAGGCGTGATGTAGACGTTGCGCATGCGGAGCAGGACATGGTCGGCGAGCAGGGTCTGGAGGTCGTGGTCCCGCTGGAACATGGATCTGACCAGCTCAGCTTCTTCGCGTATGAGAGGCTCTTCCGAGAGCACATCCAGTCCCGCTGCGGAGATCTTGCCCCCCGCCAGCGCCTTCAGCAGCGCCTCCACCTCGACGATGGGACCCCGCGAGGTGTTGATCAGGACGGCCCCGTCCTTCATGAGGCCGAACTGCTCGGTGGAAATGAGGTTTCTGGTCTTTTCGTTGGAAGGGACATGCAGGGTGATGATGTCGGCTGTCCTGAGGACCTCGTTCATGGGGAGATAGGTAAACCCCATCTGTTTGGCCACACTCTCCTGAGGGCTCACGTCGAATGCATGGACCTTCATGTCGAAGCCTCTGGCGATACGGACCACGCACATGCCGATGGTCCCGGTTCCGATGACCCCGAGCACCTTGCCGTGGAGATCGAAGCCTTTGAGCCCCCGGATGGAGAAGTCCCCCTTGCGGGTCCGGTCGATGGCCTCGGTGAGGTGACGGGAGATGGTGAGGATGAGTCCGAACACGTGCTCGGCAACGGTGCAGGACCCGTACTCGGGAACGTTGGACACGCGGATCTGCTGTTCCCTGCAGTAATCCAGGGCGATATGGTCGAACCCTGTGGACCGGGTGGCGATGAATCGCAAGTTCGGAATCCGCTCGAGGACCTTCTTCCCCAGGTCCGAGTAGATGAAGGTGGAGATGATCTGTGCATCGGAGCACCATTCGGCATTGCTTTCATCCAGGGAGTCTTCCGTGAGCAGGACCTCGTGGTCTTTCTGCAGGTTTTTGTAGATCGCCTGCTCCCACTGCTCTGCCTCAAAGATCGCAATCTTCATGTTCCCCCCAATAAGAAAAATAATAAGATCTTCAGCCGCGATCTCTCATTTTTGGTCACGAATTTTTTCATACAGGCGCTCGGTGTCTTCCCGCCGGCACAGCTCGGTCCCCGGTGTCATGACCGCTGCCGTTCCCGCCGCCACACCGAACATGGCCGCCTCGAAGATGGAAAGTCCCCGGGACAGACCCAGAACGACTCCCGCAGTCATGCTGTCTCCGGCACCGACCATGCTCACGGCCCGCACACTCGGGGCGTGGATGCGCCGGCAGCCTTCCGCGGTTACCAGCATGGCTCCCCCCGCGCCCAGAGAAACGACCACGATCTCGCTGATGCCCTCGCTGATGAGCCGGAGCGCGGCATCGGCCAGATCGTCCTCTTCCAGGATCTCCTCGCCCGCGAGCTGGCTCAGCTCTCTCCTGTTTGGCTTGATCAGATACACCGGGGATTCTGCTGCCCGGCACAGGGGCTCTCCGGAAGTATCCACGACATATCTCGCGCCCAGCCCGGCTGCCTTCCTGCCCAGGAGGGCATAGAAATCGTCTGGGGTCCCGGGGGGCAGGCTGCCGCTTCCCACGATGTATTCCGGCCGGTAGTCCAGGTCATCGAGCAGTGCGAGAACCGCCCTGCATTCCTCTTCCCGGATGGCGGGTCCCGGCAGGCCGAACCGGAACTGTCTGCCGCTGGTCTCCTCGCGGACGATAAAGTTTTCCCTGGTCTGTCCGGCGATCTCGACCTGTCGGAATTCCACGCCCTCGCGCCGAAGCAGGCTTTTCAGCAACTCCCCGAAGTGCTGACCTGCGGGAAAGAAGGCCAGGGATTTTCCTCCCAGTTTTCTGATGGCGCGCGACACATTGATGCCGCCGCCCCCGGGCTCATGGGAGGGCGCCGAGCACCGCATCTTGTGCTCCGCCATGACCTGCGACACCAGGGTGCTCGTATCGATGCTCGGATTGAGGGTAATGGTCACTACTCCTGCCATGGTATCCTCCTGCCGGTTTCTCCTGCCAGCGTCTCTTTCGTCCGGAAGGCTGCACAGTGGATGGCGCCCGGACAGCGCCTGCATGAACGTGCCGTAAAGGAAAAAATTCTGTATTTTTTCATCACCTTCCCTCCCTGAGGGCGTTGAACCCCGCCACCACCTCCAGCAGCTCCTCGGTGATGCTGGTCTGGCGCAGCTGCTGATACTGGTTCTTCAGCTCGTCCATCCTTTCCCTGATGTTTCTCTCCGCCCCCTGCATGGCAGCGAGCCTGGCAGCGTTCTCGCTCGCCAGGGACTCGGCATAGGCCTGAAAGACAGAGGAAAAGAGATAGTGCCTGACCAGCAGGGAAAAGAGGCGGCCCGGTTCCATGCGGAAGGTGGGCACCCTCCTGCTGGGCCACGGAGCGCTGGTGATCTCTTTCAGCCATGTCCTGTCAAGGGGCAGCAGCCGGTTTGTGCACGGCTCGTACGTGGCCCCGGTGAGGTGCTGGTTGTACACGACCACGATCCGGGATATGGCATGCCGGCTGTTCCAGCGGTCCATGACCGTGATGACCTGCTGCACGGACGGGGTGATGTCTACCGGAGAGCCCGGCACCGGCAGGTGCTCCTGAACGTTGATTCCTTCGCTTTCCAGCCGGTCGCGTGCCCGCTGGCCCACGCAGAGTGTCAGGAGACTGTCATGGCCTGTTCTCTGTCTTTCCAGGGTCTGAAGGGCATGACCCACGATCCGGTCGTTGAAGGAGCCGTTCATCCCTTGGTCCGAGCCCAGTATCACCATCCCGGTCATCCATTGGACATTCTTCCTCTGCACACCGTTTCCTGCCCGGTAGTGCCGGAGCAGGCCGCGCAGCGCCAGGGCAATGCCATGATTATAGTGCATGAGCGACTCCTCGGCCCGCTCGTACTCGCGGATATTCGCCGCAGCCATGGCCTTCATGGTCTTGACCACGGAGAGCAGGTCCTCCGCGGTATCATGCCTTTTCTTCAGGGCCTGCATGTTCTGCATGCCGGTCTCCTTTTTCCCTGGACTGTACGAGCCTGCGGGCCATCCCGATCAGAGAGTCCCAGCCCGCGTCATCCAGGGCCCGGTTCGATTCGATCTTTTCACACACATGGGGCAGCCGGTCTCTGACGGCATCCCGGATGGCCTCCTCCATGGTACCCACCTCTTCCACGGGCACATCCCGCAACACGCCTCTGGCCATGGCGGCCAGCACGGCAATCTGCTCGCAGGCCGTCATGGTATCGTACTGCGTCTGCTTGAGTATCTCGCGCACCTTCCTCCCCCGCTCCAGGGTCCTGCGCGTCTGCTCGTCGAGCCGGGTGCCGATGCGGGAGAAGGTCTCCAACTCCTCGAACCGGGCATAGGAGATCCGCAGGTCACCTGCCACCTCCCGGTATGCCTTGAGCTGGGTCTTGCCCCCCACCCGGGAAACCGATCTGCCCACGTCCACGGCCGGGAGCTGGCCCCGGTGGAAGAGCTCTGGCGAAAGGTAGATCTGCCCGTCGGTGATGGAGATGAGGTTGGTGGGGATATAGGCGGATATGTTCTGTGCCTGGGTCTCCACGATGGGCAGTGCGGTGAGTGAACCGCCTCCCAGCTCTTCCTTGAGGTGCGCACTGCGCTCCAGGAGGCGCGAGTGGATATAGAAGATATCCCCGGGAAATGCCTCCCTGCCCGGCGGGCGTTTCAGAAGAAGCGAGATCTCACGGTAGATGCGGGCATGCCGGGTGAGATCATCGTAGACGACCAGCACATCGCGGCCGTTGTCGAGGAAATACTCGGCCGCCGAGGTGGCGGAGTAGGGGGCGATGTACTGGAGACCGGGAGGGTCTTCGCCGCTGGCCGCAATCACGATGCTGTACTCCATGGCCCCCCGGTTCCTGAGGTCGGCGACCACCCTGGCGACCGTGGAGATCTCCTTGCCCACGGAACAGTAGATGCAAACGACATCCCGCCCCCTCTGGTTGATGATGGCATCCACGGCAATGGCCGTCTTCCCCGTCTGCCTGTCCCCAACGATGAGCTCGCGCTGGCCCTTGCCGATGGGAATCAGGGCATCGATCACCTTGATCCCGGTACGGAGCTGCTCTACCACCGGAAGCCGATCCATGATGCCGGGAGCGGGATGTTCGATCCACCGCTGCTCGGCCCCTTGGACCGGCCCCTGGCTGTCGAGGGGCCTGCATACTGAGTCCAGCACCCGGCCGATCAGCCTCTCCCCCACGGGAACCTCCAGCACCCTGTTGGTCCGCTGCACCTCCGTGCCCGACATGAGCCCGGTGCTCTCGTCCAGGAGCACGACCCCCGCATCGTCTGCGCTGATGTCGAAGACGATCCCTCTCAGGCCGCCGGGAAAGATGACCAGCTCGTCCGCATGGACGCCGGGCAGCCCGGTTACCCTCGCGATGCCCTGCTCCACGTGCACCAGGGTCCCGGTCTCCCGCACGCGAACCCGGAAGTGGAGATTCTGCAGCACCTCCCCGGTCAGAGAGGACGTCTCCTGGATGGATTTCAAGACATCGGCCGTAACGCCGCCGGCAGCGGCATCTTCAGACATGAGCACCCTCCCCGGGCCGGCCGAAGGCCCCCCGGATGGCGGTCGAGACCCGTTCCTCCACATCGGACAGGAATTCTCCGGCACTGAAGCTTACCGTGTAGTCGTCGACCTTCATCTCGATTCCGAGCACGAGAGCAGGATCATGCCGGTACTCAAGAGGTGCCGTCACGGTGAATTCCTCCTTGACCGCCTCCAAGATTTTCTCCTGAAGGGCGCTGCCCGGCACGAACGAGCTGCGGACCGTTATCGCGGTTTTTCCTTTCCGTACGGCCTGGATAAGCCTGTCCTTCCGATCCGGGGGGATATCCTTCATGCGAGAGATGAACACATCCACGATTCCCTGTTCCACATGAACGGTGGAGAGTTCGGAGAGCACGCGCCGGGTGATGCCCACGGCATCTTCCAGGCTCATGAGCCTCAAGTCCCTGGCCAGCTCGTGCTTTTTCTCCCTGAGCGAGCTCAGCATGCGGTCCTGCTCCTTCCCGGCCTCTTCCTTCGCCTGCTTAAGGAGCTGCCTGCGCTTGTCGGCCGCCTCCCGGGACGCCTCTTTCATTAACTCATCCCTTTTTTCTTCCCACGTGCGTTTTTCTTCCCGGTACGATTCCAGCTCCCTGGCTGCCTGCTCCTGACTTTTCCTGGCATCGTCCAGGCTTGAGGCGATCTGTGCCTGGCGTTCGCGCATGGCGGACCGGATCCTGCCGAAAAGGAAAAACCGCAGCAGTGCCACCAGGATGAGAAAATTGACGATCTGGGCGATGACCGTAAACCAGTCGATGATCAAGGTCTTTCTCCTTACCGGGAAAGGGCATAGTTCCAGAAGGGGTTCGCAAAGATCAGGATCATGGAAACCACCAGGCAGTAGATGGCGGTGGATTCGATCATGGCCAGGCCCACGAACAGGGTCCGGCTGATGGTACCCGACTCGTCGGGCTGCTGGGCTATGGCGGTCAGTGAACTTGCCACGGCCCGGCCCTCTCCCAATGCGCAGCCCACCGACCCGATGGCTATGGTAATCCCTGCGGTGAAGATCGACATCATTCCGACTAAACTGATCACATCCATAAAACACCCTCTCCTTTTCGTCTGGAAAGGCCGGACCGTATGCGGTGCGGTCAGCCCTCTTCCAGCTCATACTGAACACGGGTAGCCGAGGCGATGTACACCATGGCCAGCACGGCAAAGATATAGGCCTGGATGAAACCGGTCAGGAGCCCCAGCAGGTGCATGAGCACAGGGAACACCAGGGGAATGACGGCAAGCAGGACTGCCGCGATCTTGCTTGCCGACATGATGTTGCCGAAGAGACGGACCGCCAGCGCCAGGGTCCGGGTGAACTCGCTGACGATGTTGAAGGGCAGCATGAAGAGGGTAGGCGACGAGTAGGTCTTGAGATACCGCCACAGGCCCTCGGTTACGATCGCGTAGCACGGGACGGCGATGAACACGCAGAGCGCCAGGGCCGAGGTGGTCGCCAGAGAACCGGTGGGCGGGACATACCCCGGAACGACCATGAACAGGTTGGACACCGCGATGAAGAGAAAGAGCGTGCCGATGAAGTCCAGGTACTTGCCCGCACGCTGCTGGGAGATGTCTTCGATCTGGTTCGAGGCGATCTCGATGACGGCCTCGAGAAGGTTCTGCCAGGGGCTCAAATCTTTTCCCGACCGGAGGCGGCGGGTGGCGAGCCAGGAAATCACCAGCAGGATGCCCATGGTGATCCAGGTGAAGACGATGGTCAGGTTGAGTTTGATCCACCCCATCTGCCAGTAAATGACGGCATCGGGCGTGATATCGGTCAGATTCATGAAATCCATCCGCTTTCTCCCTTTTTTTGAGTCCCTGGGAATACCGAGGGGCATCTGCTCCTCATCTGCTCCTTCTCTCCCGGATTCCGAGCATGGTTCTCACCCAGTACCAGGCGTTCAGGCAGCCGAGGATCACCCCGACGATGAGCATCATCAGCGTCCATGAATACTGGCTGGGCCACCGGGAATCGATCCATACCCCGACGGCGATTCCGATGAGTGTGGGGATGGCGATTGACCACCCCACCAGTCCGAACATGCCCAGGCCGAAGATCAGGCTTGCCTTGCCGGGACGCCTGCCCTTTTCCCTCCTGATTTCCTTGGTGCGGATCCGACGGGCGAACTCCTCGTCCCGTTTCTCTTTGTCGTCCTGAAACTTATTCATATCCCCGGCGTCCGAACCGCATAAACCTTCTCGCAAGATCAGCCTCCAGCCTGGAGGCTGCAGCCTGAATTTTCCTCGCCCGTTCGCTTTGCTTGGAGAATTCCTTGAGCACGGTTTCTTCCAGCACCTTGAGCTCCTTTCCGTGCACCGCCCTTGCCGTTGACACCGTGACATCGTCCCCGGCCTTCACGAGAACCCCCTCGTCGAGGGCCACGTACCCGATGTCTCCCTCCTGTGTTTCAAAGGTCAGAATGCCGGGAACCAGGGCGGTGACGAAATCGACATGCCGCGGGAGCATGCCGAAATATCCCTTGTGGTCCTCTGCGATCACCTTTTTCACCTGAGTGTCGATCAGGACTCGGGTCAGTTCAGCTACCTTGAGATTCATCCTTCTTCGCCTCGTCAATGGAACCGATCATGTACAGCGCCTCTTCCGGATAGTCTTCGAACTCGTCGCCCAGAATGCGCTCACAGCCCTCGATGGTGTCTTCAAGCGGCACGGTCCGCCCCTGGTATCCGGTGAACTGCTCCGTCACCACAAAGGGTTGGGTGAGGAACCGCTCCAGTCTCCGTGCGCGGTGGACCGTCCGCTGGTCCTGGCGAGAGAGCTCTTCGATGCCCAGCATGGCGATGATGTCCTTGAGGTCTTCATAGACCGCGAAATTTCGTATCACCTCCTGGGCCACCTCGTAGTGCCTCTGCCCAACCACGTGCGGAACCAGCATCTTCGAGCCCGACTGCAGGGGGTCTACGGCCGGGTAGAGCGCTTCGCTCGCTTTCTTGCGGGAGAGCACGATGGATGACGTGAGGTGGCCGAATACATGCTCGGCGGAGGGGTCGGTGAAGTCGTCTGCCGGCACGTAGACTGCCTGGACCGAGGTGATGGCTCCCCGGGTGGTATTCGTGATCCGCTCTTCCAGGTCGGAGAGCTCGGTGGCCAAGGTGGGCTGGTAGCCCAGCCGCGAGGGGATCTGCCCCAGGAGCCCCGATATTTCGGATCCGGCCTGGATGAACCGGAAGATGTTGTCCACGAGCAGTAGCACGTTCTGCCCCCGATCGTCCCGGAAGTACTCCGCCATGGTCAGGGCCGAGTGCCCCACCCGGAACCGCACGCCCGGGGGCTCGTTCATCTGCCCGAAGACCATGACCGTGTTGCTTAAGACCCCCGACTCTTTCATCTCCCGGTAGAGCTCTTCCCCTTCCCGGGTGCGCTCGCCGATGCCGCAGAAGATGCTCACCCCCTCGTAGCGGGTGACCATGTTCTGGATCATCTCCATGATGAGCACGGTCTTGCCCACCCCGGCCCCGCCGAAAAGGCCGCTCTTGCCGCCCTCTTCAATGGGAGACAGGAGGTCGATGATCTTGATCCCGGTCACAAAGACCTTGGAGACAGCGGCCTGTCCGCTCAGCGGGACAGCCCCCCGGTGGATGGTCCGCCGGGGTGTGCCGGGAGGGAGGTCTCCCCGCCGGTCAATGGGCTCTCCGAAGACGTTGAAAACCCTTCCCAGGAGCTCGGTCCCCACCGGCACGGTTATAGTCCTCCCGGTGTCCGTGATCCCGGCCCCGCGCTCGAGCCCTGCGGTGGGGGTCAGGGCGATTCCCCGGACCCGCCGGCTGTCGAGCTGCTGGAGGACCTCGATATACACCTGATCCCTGCCCTGAGCCCGGAGCAGATTATAAATGGGCGGCAGCCGGTCGGGAAACCGGGCATCCACCACGCTGCTGTGCACCTCAAGAATAGTACCTTGTGCCGGGCGGCCCTGTTTCACGGCTTGTGCGTTTACAGCGGTCATGACTCGGGCACATGTCCCCCTTTCTCAGCCGTCTAATCCGCTCTGTCCTTCCACCTGTGCGGCACGCTCGATGACCGAGATCACGCTGTCCGGATTGAGCGATATGGAGCCGATCCCCGCCCGCACGAGAAAAGCGGCAAAGTCCGGATCGTAGCTCGGTGCCTGACCGCACATATCCGCCTTGCGCACCGGCTGGTGCGCCTCCTCGATGAACATGCCGATCATGCGCTTGACCGCCTCGTCGCTCTCGTCGAACAGGGGTGTCAGCTCTGCGGAGTTCCTGTCGACTCCCAGGACGAGCTGGGTGAGGTCGTTGCTGCCGATAGAGAAGCCGTCGAAGCGCTGCGCAAACTCATCCGCCAGGATGACATTGGAAGATATCTCGCACATGACATATATTTCTAAGCCTTTTTCTCCCCGTCTCAAGCCTTTGCCGGCGAGTACGGCCCGGACCCGGTCCGACTCCTTCATAGTCCTTTTCGGGAGATCCTCGGCAGTAGCGCTGCTGTGTGGGCCGTCACGCCAACGGAATCTTCTCCATACCGCCCGGAAAGCCTCCGGTATGCTCTGCGCATCTGGTCGGAGACCTCGGGAGGAAATTCTCCGGAGACAAAGAGCCTGCGTATGTCCCTGCCGACCTCATCCAGAGGCTTCGCCCTCTGCTGCAGCTCATCGAGCATCGTCCTGATACTATCCTCGATACCGGCCCTGTGGACAAAGTCGCGATATGCGCGGGCCGTAGTGGCGAACCCCCCGGGGGGCGCTGATCACGTTGCCTTTCAGTGTCCCGATCATCTCGCCCAGCGACGCTTTCTTCCCTCCCAGGGCCGGGACCGCCTCGTTTCCCAGGTCTTCGAACCATCTGATATTGCCCCTGTCTTCTGCAGTCGCACCTCTCCTGGCGACCGCACCGGGCAGACAGCTTCAAGCACCCGTCTCTGGCCTGGTCAGGATCTTTCTCCGCTTTTCTCTTCTCTCCGCTCAGCCTGGATAACGAGCACGGGCCGGTCTGCAAGCCTCACCACCTTTTCCGTGATCGAGCCGAAGAGGGTGTGCCTCCATCCCGTTTCTCCATGGGTCGATATCACCACCATGTCCGCGTCTTCCTCCCGCGCACTCCTCACGATCGTCCGGGCGGGATCGCCCAGGACAACCTTCGGATCAATGGAGATCCCCCGGGGGAATCTCCGGGAAATCAGTGCGTGCAGGTGCCCTATGGCGGCGTCGCGAAGTGTCCGGGAATAGGCGGACACGTCCAGGGCCGGGACATCGTAGGCAAACAGAGGAATAGGCGGTATGACGTGCAGGAGCACGATGCCGGCACGGTATTGCTCCGCCAACTCCCCGGCTGCGCCGAAGGCGCTGTAGGACGCCTCGCTGAAATCGGTTGGAACGAGTATCCGTTTCAATGGGAGCATAAAGGGACATCCCTCCTTTTTCCAGGGTCGCCCCGTATCATACGGACATACAGAAAAGTGTCCGCTCCTGCTCGTCCACCCAGGGATACCCCTATTGTCCCGCCAGCCTGCACGCCTTGTCGCCGCTGCCGCACGAGATGAGATCATACGAGCGTAAGGGGCTGATCTCCTGATCTTCCAGGAACTGCTTCATCTTCTGGAGCGACCTGACCTGAAGCTGCCGCACCCGTTCCTGGCTCAAACCGAGCTGGGAACCGATTTCCATGAGGGTGACCGGGGGGTCCGAATAGAAGCGCTTCAGGATGATGAACAGCTCCCGGCGCGTCAGCATGGTGAATCCCTGCTGAAAGAGAAACGACACGTGCCGCGATATCTCCCGGTCGGAGTAGAGCGATTCCAGGTCGAAATCGTCCGTGAGATAATCCACCCACCGGTCCGTCTCGCTGGGGTCTCCTGCGATAGTCTCATCGAGCGAGAGGAGATCCTTGGTATGCCGCAGTGTCCCCGTGCGGATTTTACTGCTTTTCCGGATAAAGTCCTTGATGGATGCCTCGATCCACCACACGGCATAATAGATGAAGTGCACCCCCCTGTCGGGGTCGAATCGTGTGAGGGCCTTCATGAGCCCCAGATTTCCTTCCTGGACGATTTCGAGGTAGTTGTGTCCGCTGTTGAAATATTTCTGGCTCACCTTGACGACGAATCTCAAGTTTGCATGGATGATTTTCTGCCCGGCATTCACGTCGCCCTGCTGGTACTGTTTCGCCAGCTTGTACTCTTCCTCGGGCAGGAGGAGAGGATATCGTCTGATTTTTCGAAGATAAAGCTGAAGCTCGGAATAATCGTGTCTATTTGCCATAGATAAGCACCTTTTTAAGAATGTGATTTTGTCGGTTCCATCATGGTTTCCGGTTCGACCGTATACCTGATCCGCTTGGCGGGAGACGGGCGTCTGCGGGACGCTCCCGACTCCGGCGTTGATAAATACCCCCGGCACGCGTCCTGTAGCGCCAGGGAAACGTGCTCGGCGGTAATCTCCTGGATCCCCGCATACGCACGGGCCCTTCCGAACACGCACAAAAGGCTTTCGAGATGTTCTGCGAACCTCTCGTCCGGGATCCCGGGCTGTGTGCAGAGTCGGATGACGGCCTTGCGCGCGGAAGGATGACACGACAGGGAATCCCCTTCGACAAAGGCCGTATTCGTGATTGTCTGTACCGGGGTTTTCCCGGAGCCGTCCTTCGGATGCCAGGGGTTGCCCACCAGACCGGCAAAGTTCTGATCCGCGATTGAGAGGATGGAGTGCTCGGTTCGTGTGCCGGCCACCACGACCGTGACCTGAAGGGGCATGGCTTCGGAAACGCTGTTTCCCGATGTGAAAATTCCCGCATGCGGGGCTGGGGCGGTGAGGATGTGCTCACGCTCCATCACGGTCTTTTTGATCAGCTCCCAGAGGTGGATGTTTCGGATGATCCATGAGGCCTCCACCACCAGGCACCCGCCGTTGGCCTTGTGGATAAGGCCGCCCCTCATGCCTGCGGCGCCCGCATCCCGGCACCCTTGATCACCTTCCGGGGAAAAGCAGCCCATCAGGGCCTCACGATTCGGGTTCCGTGCAAAGATTACCGGATACTCTTTTCCTCCGGATCTCCCGACGAGCACCGCAACCGTGTAGGGCTCGTGCAGCTGATCGCGCCAGGAAAGGCCTGGCCTCTGTTTCTGAACAGCGGGTCCGGCCGTGCGTGCGGGCAGGGTGAATGCCGTGAGGTTGTTCAGAATGTCTCGCTCCACATCCTCCAGATAGACCAGCACCTTGGGGAATCTGCGGTATTTTCTTCTGAGCCGGGTGGTCAAGGGTGCGATCGCCCTTTGCGCAGCACGCTCGGTGCGACGGCGTATCTCCTCGGAGCATTGGCGCTTTGTTTCCCGGATGCGTTCACGGGCCGTCTCGAAATCTTCGTTCAGGTGATTACCTGCACCCGGATCCGGCAAACATCCCCCTATCCGGCGGGAGCCGCCTGTTCCCAACGGGTATGCCGGAAGGCTTCCGTGGTCATGGGGCTCTGCTGGCAACTCCTGTCCGCGGATGTTTCTGAGAGCCGTGATGTCGTGTCCCTGAGCGGAACGATAAAAACCCCGCGCCAGGCTCCGCTCGTGCCGGCCGGAGCGCCGCATCACATCGCGGATCTCCTTCTGCACACCTTCCGAAAGCAGCACATTGCGCACCCTGCGATTCACCTCGTCGACGAAGCGCTCCATGTCACGTCGGAAGGCGGCGCCTTTCCCAGCAGGAAGGGCGATGATCCGTGGACGAGTCGCTTCCTGAAAATTTCTGACCCCGCACCAGTCGAGCGGGGCGGAGAAAGGAATATCCGCCGCCTTGAGGCAGTCTCTCACCGTCCGCTCGTCCGCCGGGCATCCCTGCTCGGTGGCAAGAAACAGGAAGGCCGGATGATTTTTTCCGGCAGCCTCTCTCTGCCTTCCCAATGCATGCAGCAGTGGGCGGGTCCACCCGGATTGATCGCTTCCTATCGTGCGTGCTCCTATATTCATCGTCTTTTTCCTGTTCGGGTGAGGCAGAGACTCCCGGAGCCTTCTTCTGAGGGTTTGTACGAAAAGGGCCGCCCTGTCGGAGACACTAGTGTACCTGGATCGACCTGGTGTTTTCCCAGAGGCCGTGGATGTTGCAGTAACTCGTTGCATAGATTTTCCCCGATTTTTTCAATCTGGCCATTACGACGGCTGAGTGATCCGTGTGCGCAGGTCCCTGATCCGGTCCGGCTGCCGATTCCCCGTGCGCCGAGAACTGGATGTGCGCGAGCTGGTAGGTGAACCGGTCTCCTTCCGGGAGGTAGAACACCTTTATCCAGCGGATGTGATGCTCCGTGGTATTGGGATGCGGGCTCTCCTTGCCGATGGAAACCCTGATCTCGAATGTGCCGTCCTTCTGGACAATATCAGGACATTCGATGACCGGGACATGGTTTTCGGTTTTCCAGTCAGGCGCCTGGAACAACTCACCAAACCGTATCATCCGTCTCCTCCTTTTCGGCACCCCGAAGGCGTGCCTCGTAACGGGCGTGCGCACACTCGGGTATGCCTGCCACCCAATCGATTCAATCAATCAAACCACTCCGGAAAATTCTGTTTGATATCCCGTGGATGCTTGAACCTGATCTTCCCGGATAAAAACATGTTTGCGATTGTCCTGGCGATCTGCCTGTCCTGATCCAAGTCGGTCTGGGAACGACCGAGCTCGGGAAGGCGGATTTCGTCTTCACCGCCGGTTCGCTCGACCAGCGCTTCCATCAGCTCGAAGAGTGTAGTGGTGATCTCGACCGTATTGCTCCTTGAACTCAGCGTACCAAAACCACTGTGTATGCTCATTCGTAACTCCTCCTACGTAGTGTCCCCGGTGATCCGGTCATCTGTCGGCTGTAACCCTGATGACTTCTCAACTGCCATCCCTTCTATTCAATTCGTGTGCCGATGTTTCTTGAGACAAATAAATGTAAAAAAAACGATATCATGCATGTAAGACAGAAAATTTTCGGCTCTCCCGATCTCTGGTATCTTGTCCTGTCATGTAGGATGATTCTTTTCCGATGGGATTTTATCCGGCAGGATTCCGAAATATGAACATATCTTGAGACGTTAAAAGGATGCACCTCATACACGGGTTCTTATCCTTTCGGAATAACACGACTTATGAGAGGTGTCCTGAACCGCCACAGCCTGCGGGGAGGCTTTCCCCTGTCGACGGGCCGTGCTTGAAAGATCAAAATCCTCAGGTAATCCAGCGCTTACAGGCTAAGAATCCGGGGGTCTCTCCACGGAGAACGCCTCCAAGCGCTCTGGGCGATTCCTGTTGGGTAGAACAGGACGTGGCTACATATGACGGGAAATTTCGTGCTTATGGAGAAGGGCGTATAAACGGGACCGTGAAACGCCTGAGATCCTGCAGGCGCTTGTGACGTTTCCGGAGGTGCACTTCATGAGTTCCGTCAGATAGAAGCGTTCCACCTCGGCCAGATACCGGTTGCGGACAGACCGCAACTCGGGAAGGCCGGGAGAAGACGACCTGTTCACCTTGGAAATGATATGGGTGAAAGTGGGCTTCTGAATATCCATGATGCCGTACATAACAAACTATATGCCAAATCGGCCGACTCCCCGCAGGCCGTTGCGGGAGAAAAGTTTCTTCCGGCGGCGGGACAGGGAGGAAGGCCATTGACGGCGGTCCCGGGATGTCGCTCCCCTCTGGCCGGGTACACCCGGCGATGATCGCTGACCGTCCCGGGTAAGCCTGTCGCACAGGACACATGGCCCGGGTGCGCGGGGCGGAAGGTGTGCCGTGTGGCCGCCGCATGCTTGGGATCCAGGCAGACTTTTTTAAAAGGGCTTTTCATCCGTACCCGAAGATGCGCTTCGGGACCTGAGCGAAAAAAAGAGGAAAGGAGGATCTATCAGGATATCTCGTATTGCTTGAGCAACGCATAGAGACGGGACCGGGAGAGCCCCGATACCCTGCAGGCCGAGCGGATGTCGGCCTTTGTCTGGCGCATGAGCTCCTTGAGGTACTGCTCTTCGATCTCGCTGACCGCCTCTTCCCGAACGTCTTTGAGACTGGGGAGGGTGTTGTCTCCGAAGGCCTGAAGACCGCCCGGCTGCACCTGTTTCCTGGCGGCGGCGATACGCTTGACCTGAACGTGTATGTGATAGGGAAGATGCTTGGGAACAAGGATGGGGCTGTCGTGGGCCACGGCCAGCGCGCTCTCCAGGGCGTGAATCAACTCGCGGACGTTTCCGGGCCAGGAATACTGCATCAGGATATCCCGGAACCCGGCGCTCACGCGTTTGGGTTTGATCCCGTACTTCTTGCTGTGCCTCTTGAGGTAATGATTCGTCAGGTCCTGGATATCTTCGGGGCGCTCCCGTAACGGGGGCAGGTCGATGGTGATGGATCTGAGCCTGAACAGCAGATCCTTTCGAAACGCTTTTTTCGTGGCCAGGTCGTCCAGATCCCGGTTCGTGGCACAGATCACGCGGAAATCGCTCTCCACCTCGCTCGATTTTCCGATGGGGCGGAAGCGTCCTTCCTGCAGGACACGGAGAAACTTTTTCTGAATGGAAAGCGGAAGCTCCCCCACCTCGTCCAGGAAAAGCGTTCCCTTGTTTGCCTGATACACCAGGCCCGGCTGGGCCTTGTCGGCCCCGGTATACGAGCCCTTCTCGTGGCCGAAGAGGATGCTTTCCACGAGGTTCGGAGGCAATGCGGCACAATCCACCACCACGAAATCGTTGCCCTTCCTGAGCGAGTGGTTGTGGATGGCGCGAGCGAAGAGCTCCTTGCCGGTCCCGGTTTCACCGGAGATCAGCACGCTGGCATCGTTGGCCAGGGTCTTGCTCAGGAGGGTCAGGCATTTCCTCATGCCGGGGCTGTGGCCCAGGATACCCTCCTTCTCGAAATCCAGCGCTGTCTGGGGAAGGGTGTTGCTCTCGTGATACATGAGCGCATCCTTCAGGAGCTGGGACAGATCCGTCTTGGAAAACGGTTTCTCGATATAGTCCCACGCACCCTTGGACAGGGCTGATTCCACGGATTCGGGATCGCCGTAGGCGGTGATCACGATCACCTCGGGCGAGCCGCTGTTTCTGCAGACCTGGGGGAGAATGTCGATGCCGTTTCCGTCCGGCATGCGCACGTCGAGGAACACCACATCGTACGGAATCGAGCGGATGGCTTCCAGGCCCTCCTCGAGGGTGAACGCCTGGGCGCTGTCGTAACCCAGACTCCGCGCGACGTTCGCAATGGAACTGCAGACGAGCTTATCATCGTCAATGATAAGGATTTTTTTGCGATCGTCCATGGAAGTCTCATAAGACGGTTTTATGAAAATGTAAAGCCCCCACGGCCGAGGGCCTGTTCGATGGTGTCGCGCAGGACCTCGGACGTAAATGGTTTGGAGAGCAGGCGGGAAAAGGTGACCGCTCCGCTGCGGATTTCCTCCAGCGCAGCCTCGGAGCCCGAGCAGATGATGACCGGCAGGTCTTTGCGGATCTCCCGCATGGCGGCCGACATCTCACTTCCCCTCATGAGAGGCATGAGCTCATCGGTGATCACCAGGTCAAAGGCACCGGGCGTCTCCTTGAAGAGCTCCAGGGCCTTGGCTGCGTCATGGGTGGACGACACCCGGAAACCCTGGCGTACGAGCATCCGGTGAATGCTGCGCAGCTCGAGCACATTGTCGTCCACCAGGAGAACACGTCCCTTCCGCCACCCCGTGGCAGGGGACCCCTCGGAGACCTTCAGCCCGGGGCCCTGGTGACAGATGGGGAGATACACCTCGAAGGACGTGCCCTTGCCCGGGGTGCTGTGGACGATGATGGATCCGCCTGCATTCTTGACCACCGAATGTGCGACACCGAGCCCGAGGCCGGTGCCCGTGCTCGACTTCCTGGTGGTGAAGAGCGGGTCGAATATCTGATCCACGATCTCCGGCGATATGCCGCAGCCGGTATCCCTCACCACGAGCTTGGCATACGTTCCGGGGGTGAGATCCGAGACCATGGCCGGTACGGGGCGCCTGACCCGCGTTTCCGCGAGGGACACGCTCAGCGTGCCCCGGTCGTTCGCCATGGCCTGCACCGCATTGGTGCACAGGTTGGTCAGCAGTTGATAGATCTGGGCTGCATCGGTCCTGACCAGGACCCCCCTGGCGGATATCCGCTGACGAAGGGTGATTGCCCCGGGCAGGGATCGTCTGATGATGGTCAACGCCTCCCGCACGATCATATCCAGGGCCACGGGGCTGAAGACCTGTTTTCTCCGGGAGCCGAACATCCGTATCTGATTCGTGATCTCCCGCCCGATGCGCGACGCCTCGATGATCTGGCCGATGAACTCCTGCTCCGGGGCGTCCGGGGGGAGCATATCAGAGACCAGCTCGGCATTGATGATGACCGGCTGAAGGATATTGATGAAGTCGTGGGCTATTCCACCTGCGAGCATCCCCAGCGCCTCCATTCTCCGTTTTCTCTCAAGGGCCTTCTGCATGGCTTTTTCATCGGTGACGTCCAGCTCGATGACCGCATAGTTGGTGACCTCCCCGGATTCATCTTCCAGCGGGGAGACGACCACTTCCAGCTCCCGTTGGCCGCCGCCCGACCGAGACCTGCGGATCGTTCCCCTCCAGGGCCTGTCACGGACATCCTTCAGCGAGAAAGAACCCTCCGATCCGGCGTCCGGGGCGGAAAACATCTCGTACGGCTTGTCCTTCAGGTCGCTGCGGGGAATCTGCAGCGAGCGTTCCCCGGCCCGGTTGATGTAGATGATTTTCCCCTGTGAGTCGAGGATGGACACACTCTCGGCGGTGTGCTCCACCGCCGAGACCAGGAGCCGGTTTTCCTGCTCGGCTCGGCGGTAATCGGTGATGTCGAAGGAGACACCCCCGATAAGGCCGGGGGAATTATCCTGAAGGATCGGAAACTTCTGGGTAAAGAAAGATGCCCGGACATCGTTGAACCGGATGTCTTCTATCTTCTGCAGCTCCTTCCCGGAGGCCAGTACCTTCCGGTCGTCCGCCATGAGGGCGTCGGATATCTCTCCCGGCCAGATATCCCGGTCGGTTCTGCCGATGCAGGCATCGATCCTGATCCCGTAGACATCCTCCAGATACCGGTTGAGGTAGAGGAACCTGCCCTGCTCGTCCTTGAGATAGACCATGCCCGGAAAGTGCTCCATGAAGAGCGTGAACTGCTGCTCGGTGAGCCGCAGATCGTCTTCCAGTCGCTTGCGCTCATCGATCTCCTGCCTCAGGCGCCGGTTTGTCCTCATGAGTTGAGCCGTGCGCCTGCGTCCCTCTTTTTCCAGGACCTGCCGGGCATCCCTGCCGTCATGCTCGGCCAAGCGACGGAGCCGGCGGTTCTCATGCCGCTCCATGATCTCTTCGACAATCAGGGGGAGCAGCTCCTGATACGCCTGAGGCGGATCCTTGAGCAGATAGTCATATACACCCTGCCTCAGCGCCTCGGCCGCTTGCCCGAGGGTCTGCCTGTCGCAGGTCACGAGAAAGGGCGGCGGATCGTCCAGGTCCCTGGCCTGTGCGAACAGATCGAGCCCGGAGGCCCCGGGCAGGCCAAGAGACACCGCAACGAGGTCGAACCTGTCCTGGGAATCTCTCAGCAGGGACACGGCCTCGGAGGGGTCACCGCTCTCCACGATCGTGCAGTCCATGCCCCCTGCCTTAAGGGCCGCGCGGAACTCCTTGCGGCTCACCGCGTCGGCTTCCACCAGCAGGATGCGGATCTTCCCGGTGTGCACGATCAATCCCCCGGGCGCTCGCCTGCTGCGGCGAAGGTATTTGGGCAAAGAGGAGACGCATTGTTTTCAGGACACCCGGGAAAGGGCGCATGCCGCGGGAACGGAGAAAACCTGTCGGACTCACGCATCATTCTCTGAATCATCATCTTTGTCCTGGTGACAAAATAAACGCGACCCGGCCTGCCGTCAAGGGGGCGATGAAACACCGGGCTCAGCCAGGCAAGGGGGAATTACCACCTATAAAAATTACATTGTATATCGAATCATTAACATGAACAGGCAGGGACAGCAACGATAAAATGAAATCATGCTTCAATAACCCGGTGATTCTCCCTATGTGGGACTCAGGCAGGTCAAAGGGTTCTGAGAACCGGGATCATCCAAAAAAGGGGAAACATGACCTCGCCTGATGCGGACGGTTGATCCTCATGGATCTGTGAAGGCCCGCTCATCCTGCGGAAACACCCCGCCGATATGCTGTCCGCAGAATGCACACCTGTTCCGGTCGACATGGATCTCCGGAGCCGTCCCTCCATCCCTCCTTTCCACCACGATTCTGAAACACCGGGGGCAGACGATATCTCCCGATTCCCCGGGAACATTCCCCAGATAGACATGGTGCAGACCCTCGGAGACCCCGATCCGGCGGGCATCTCTGAGTTTTTCCACCGGGGTAGCTCCGGTCCGGTCGGCGTGGTAGGCGGGGAAGAACCTGCTGATGTGCCAGGGGATGCCGGGATCGATGGCGGCAATGAAGCGGGCGATGTCCCTGATTTCTTTTGGACTGTCATTGAGCCCCGGGACCACCAGGGTGGTCAGCTCCATCCAGATATCGCTTTTCCCGATCCGCTCGATGGTGTCGAGAACAGGCTTCAGCCTGGCCTTGCAGGTGGTGCGGTAAAACTCGTCGCGGAACGACTTGAGGTCGATGTTGCACGCATCCAGCCAGGGATGGATCGCAGCCAGGGCTTCTTCCGTCATGTAGCCGTTGGATACGAAGATATTGAGCAGGCCCCGGTCATGGGCCAGCCGGGCGGTGTCATAGGCATACTCGAAGAATATGGTGGGTTCGGTATAAGTGTAGGAGATGCTTCTGCACCCCCGGTCCAGGGCATTATCCACGATCTCTTCCGGGCTGAGCGGGGTTCCCCCGATGGTTTCCTCTCCCTCCAGGGGGGCCTGGGAGATCGCCCAGTTCTGGCAGAACCCGCACCGGAAATTGCAGCCCATGGTTGCGACGGAGAAGGTGGTGGTGCCCGGGAGAAAATGGTACAGGGGCTTCTTCTCCACGGGATCGGCATTGGCGGCCACCGCCTCGCCGTACGCGTGGGTATAGAGCGTCCCTTCACGGTTCCGGCGGACCCCGCAGAAGCCGAACCGGCCGTCGCTGATCCGGCACCGGTGGCTGCAGAGACGGCAGTGTACCCTGCCGCCCTCCTGCCTCTCGTAGAGCATTGCCTCGCGAATCATGCGCCCCCCGTGTTTTTGAATCCTCCTCCTGAGCCCTTTATAAATCGGAATTAAAAGGAGGATTCACATCCCCGCCCCTAGCGGCTTGAAGTAGGGTCCAGGGGTTTACCTGAAAGGTCCATGCCATTGATATCCATGCCCGGACTTCTTTTCATTATAAAGATAAAGGCATCGGACCGGTTCTCACGATCGGCCGTGTCACGGGGCAAAGGGGATCGGGAAAAGAAACCGTGAAAGAAAGCCTTGTATCCGGCATTATCAGAGAGGGAAAAGACTTGATCGGGAAGGAAAAAAATCGGACAATCCATCTTTGAAGCGGAAACGGTCGGACACCGCCGGTCGAGCCCATAAGCCGTGCCGGGGAAAAGGGTGCGCAGGTGAAAGGCAAGGACACGACAGCCGCCGAAACGCCAGCGGATATCCGGCCCCCTCAATCGAAACCGATATGGCGCCGGGAGGCTTCACGATGGGAAAGCACGACACGCAGGAACACAAGGACGGGTACACCGGGCCGCACCGGTTCGCCATGGATGGATGGATCAGCGCCGCCCCGTTCGAACGCCATCTGCACATGGAGATCGTTTCCGCGCGGGACGGGAAGGCCACGCTCAAGATGCCCTTTCTCCTCGATCTGGCGCAGGGCGCGGGCATCATGCACGGGGGTGCGGTGCTCAGCCTGGCGGATACCGCGGTGGTGATGGCGATCAAGAGTCTTCTTCCGCCCGGGACCCACTTCGGGACCACATCGGTGGAAGCGGAGTTTCTCTATCCGGTCAAGCAGGGGGTCGTCACGGCAGAGGCCCAGGTCGTGGACCGCGAGGACCGGACCATCCGGGGCCGGGCAACCGTGTTCAACGAAGAGGGCAGGCCGGTGCTGGAATTCCGGTCCACCTTCAGGATAGCCAGGGACAGTGCGATCCGGGATGTCACCTTCACCGAACCGTGAGGGATTCGATGATGGTCTTGAACGGGACCGCACCTTCTCTGAGACACCCTGGGGGCCAGGAGGTGAGATCGATGATCGTCGAGGGTTTGCCGCCGGCGGTCCTTCCTCCGTCCAGAATCGCATCGATGTCGGGGCTCCATGCGGTGATTTCCCCGGGCGTGCGCGCGGGCGCCTTACCCGAGAGATTTGCCGAGGTGGAGGTGAGGGGGCCTGCAATCTGCGTGAGTTCACGCGCCAGGGGGTGAGGGGATACCCTCACGGCGATCTTGCCCTGCGGCGACAGCATGGGATGGATGTACGGGCGAGCAGCGAGCACGGCGCTTAAAGGGCCGGGCCAGAATCTCTTCAGCAGGGCCTCCTGCCGGCCGTCCATGACGGCAATGGAACGGGCGCCCTGGATGCCGTCCGCCAGGACGATCATGCCCTTGGCCGCATCTCTGCCCTTGATCCGGATGATCCGCTCAATCCCTTCAGTGTCGCTGATCCGTGTCCCCAGGCCGTAGAAGGTCTCGGTAGGATAGGCGATGACCGCACCCGGCGTATGGATGAGAATGGCTGCGGCCTCGGATGCATCCGCTACCAGGCGCATGGTTAGAGTTTCTTGACGCTCTCGTCGGCTTCCAGAACGGTCTTTTTCATGTCCTGCCGGTAGAGCTCGAGCTTCTCTCTCAGTTCCGGGATGGATATCGAGAGGATCTCGGCTGCGAGCAGGGCAGCGTTCCTGGCGCCGGATTTTCCGATGCCCATGGTTGCGACCGGGATGCCCGGGGGCATCTGCGCCATGGAGAGCAGCGCGTCCATGCCGCCCAGAGACGAGGAGTCGATGGGGACCGCGATGACCGGCAGGGTGGTGTGCGCCGCGATCACGCCCGCGAGGTGGGCCGACATGCCGGCGCCCGCGATGATGAGAGAGAATCCTTCTTTCCGGGCCGACCTGCTGAAATCAGCCACCTCGTCAGGGGTCCGGTGGGCGGAGAGGATGCGCGTTTCACAGGCGATGCCGAACTGCCTTAAGACGCCCGAGCACTCCTCCATGACCGGAAGGTCCGACTTGCTTCCCATGAGAACGGCAACCTTCATGGCAACCTCTTGAGGGCCTTGTGCCCGATGTCTTTTCTGAAATGCACCCCTTCGAAGGATATGCGGGCAACCGCCGCGTACGCCTTGTCGATGGTCTCTTTCAGGTTTGTGTCAAGGGCCGTCACGCCCAGAACTCTCCCGCCTGAGGTGACGACACGGCCTTCCACGAGCTTCGTGCCCGCGTGGAAGACCTTGACCCCGGGGATGCTCTCGGCGTCGCCGATGCCCTCGATGACCCTGCCCTTTTCGTAGCTGCCCGGGTATCCGCCCGACGCCATGACCACGCACACGCTCGGACCCTCCTCCCACGAGAGCTCCATATCGCGGATGCTGCCGCCCTGCGCAGTCTCCACGAGCAGCGGGACGATATCGCCCTTGAGCCGCATGAGCAGGGGCTGCGTCTCCGGATCGCCCATGCGGGCGTTGAATTCCAGGACATACGGGCCGGTGCCGGTCATCATGAGACCCGCATAAAGGACGCCCCGATAGGTGATGCCTTCCTGCTTCATGGCATGGACCAGGGGGTAGAGGATCTTTTCCATTACCCGCCCACAGGACGCCTCGTCGAGGACCGGCGCCGGGGAGTACGCGCCCATGCCCCCGGTGTTGGGGCCCCGGTCGTTGTCGAAAGCGGGCTTGTGATCCTGGGAAGAGGCCAGGGGAACGATGTGCTCCCCGTCGCAGATGGCGATGAATGATGCCTCTTCTCCCTGGAGCCGTTCTTCGACCACCACGGACGAGCCCGCCTCGCCGAATGCGCGGGAGACCATGATCTCGTCGAGGGCGGACAGCGCCTCTTCCTTCGAAGAGGTGACGATCACACCCTTTCCCGCGGCCAGCCCGTCCGCCTTGACCACGAGCGGAAAGTCTGCGCCGGTGATGAACGACCGGGCCGCACCCGCCTCGGAGAAGACCCCGAAGCGCGCCGTGGGGATGGACGCCCTGCGCATCATCTCCTTGGCGAATGCCTTGGAGCCTTCCAACCGGGAGGCTTGCGCGCCGGGTCCGAATACGGGGAGGCGCTCGGAGCGGAAGGCATCCACGATCCCCGCGGTCAGAGGGGCTTCCGGGCCCACCACGGTCAGATCGATGCCGCTGTCCTTGGCAAACTTCGCCAGGCCGGGAATATCATTCGAGTCGATGCCCACGCACACGGCGTCGGAAGCGATGCCCCCGTTGCCCGGCGCGCAGAAGACCTCGTCTACGAGGCTGCTCTGCGCGATCTTCCAGCACAGGGCGTGTTCCCTTCCTCCGGAGCCCACCACGAGGACTTTCACGGCCCGCTCTCCTAGTGCCGGAAGTGGCGCATGCCGGTAAAGATCATGGCCATGCCGTGCTCGTCGGCCGCCTCGATGACCTCCTGGTCACGGACCGATCCGCCCGGCTGGACGGCTGCGGTGGCCCCGGCCCCGGCCGCCTCGTCGATCCCGTCGCGGAAGGGGAAGAAGGCGTCCGATGCCACCACCGAGCCCTTCGTGGAGAGGCCGGCGTTGCCTGCCTTGATGATGGCGAGCCGGGAGGAGTCCACCCTGCTCATCTGGCCGGCGCCCACGCCCACGAGCTGATCTTTGGCGGCATAGATCACGGCGTTGGACTTGACGAACCTGACGATCTTCCAGGCGAACTTCAAGGCCTCCATCTCGTCTGCGGTGGGTTTGCGCTTCGTGACCACCGGTGCCTTCTCCAGATCGACATGGCCCAGGTCACGGTCCTGCAGCAGCAGGCCGCCGGTTACCCTGCGGGTGTTGAGGTACTGCTTCTTGGCCGATCTGCCCGCGGCGATCTCCGGGACCTTCAGGAGCCGGACGTTCTTCTTCTGCGTGAGGATGTCCAGCGCCTCCTGCGTGTAGTCGGGCGCCACCACCACCTCGGTGAACACCTCGCTGATGGCCTTGGCCGTCTCCGCGTCCACGGGCCGGTTCAGCCCCACGATGCCGCCGAAGGCCGAGGTGGGGTCCACCTTGAACGCCTTCTGATACGCCTCTGCGAGAGACTCTTCCGACTGGGCCGCGCCGCAGGGGTTGGAGTGCTTGAGGATCACGCACGAGGGCTTGTCGAACTCCATGATGAGGTCGAGCGCCGCGTCCGCGTCCATGATGTTGTTGTACGAGAGCTCCTTGCCCCAGAGCTGCTGGGCCGTGGCGATGGACGGCTGGTCAATGGACAGCTCGCGGTAGAATGCGGCCTTCTGGTGCGGGTTCTCGCCGTAGCGCATGATCTGGGCGCGCTGGTACTGTGCGGTGTAGGTGAGCGGGAACCGCCCCTCTTCCACATCGATCGACTGCAGGTGGTTGGAAATGGCCGCATCGTAGCGGGCGGTGAGCGAGAAGGCGTTGCGGGCGAGCTCGAAGTTGGTCTTTTCGCTCACCTGGCCGCCGGTGGCCTTCATCTCGTCGATGATCCGTCCGTAATCCGCCGGGTCCGTGACCACGCTGACATACTTGTAGTTCTTCGATGCGGCCCTCACCATGGCGGGCCCGCCGATGTCGATGTTCTCGACAGCCTCTTCCAGGGATGCACCCTTTGCCACCGTATCCTCGAAGCGGTACAGGTTCACCACCAGCATGTCGATGGGCTTGATGCCCTCTTTCTCCATGGATTTTACGTGCTCCGGGTTGTCCCGGACGGCGAGCATGCCGCCGTGCACCTTGGGATGGAGCGTCTTGAGCCTGCCGTCCATCATCTCCGGAAACCCGGTGTAGTCGGAGATGTCCGTGACCGTGACGCCGTTTTCCCGGAGGATCTTCGCCGTACCGCCCGTGGAGATGATCTCCACGCCGAACGACGCGAGTTGCTTTATGAAATCGACAAGTCCACCCTTATCGGTGACACTGACCAATGCCCGTTCAATTTTCGGCATACAAAAACTCCTTTCCCACGTGTTTTCAAGTGAGCGGCAGGTACCAGGCGATATCAGTTGTTGCTGGCGCTGTTAAACCCCACTCTTTGCATATAATACCAGGTCAGAAACGGGACGATCCGTTCGAACAGACCCATATCGATATAGCTGATGTTCTCGACGTGATTTTTCACCTCGGCCCCGGAGATGTCGCCCGATATCATGCCGTCCCGCAGGCGGGTTATCCGGTGGAAGAGCCGGTCGCGCATGGAAGGGTCCTCGACATAGACGGACACGTAGCGGCTCATCTCGGCGAACAGGCTTTCCATGTCCATGAGGCCCGGCGTGCTGGTGTTCTCGGACTCCAGCTCGTCGATGAGCGACGAGAGGAAGGACCGCGCGTCTTCCAGGGCCAGGCGGACCGTCTCTTCGATCACGATCTCCTCGAACTCCTCCAGGAAGGACGTGCAGAAGTCGATGGAGAGAAACTCTTTTGTATAAGGATGGTGCTCGCCGAGTATCTTGGCAAGTATGGAGTCGGCCCGCTCCTTCCATTCGAGTGCGGGCTCCTTTTCGAGCGGCTCCATCAGCATCGCGTTCACCTCGTCGAGCAGGTCTTTGAGCAGGACGATATACTTGGCAAGATACCGGTTCGTCTTCTTCATGGCGCTATCATATACAGCGATTGAGTACAGGGTCAAGCCTGTTCATGCGCTGATCTCTGTGTTATATACATTTTCATGCCGCATACAAATCTCGAAGATCTGATCAAAGACGAAAATGCATTGAAAATGCACATCAAGAGCATTTTACAGAACCGGCGGAGAAGGCTCATCCCCAAGGACGACCTGCGTGAGTCGGCCGTGCTCATCCCGCTCTCCTTCGAGGGAGGCGGGCCCTCGGTGGTGGTGACCAAGCGCTCCATGGCCGTGGAGCACCACCGGGGGGAGATCTCCTTCCCCGGAGGGCGGAGCGAGCCCGATGATCCCGATCTCGTCATCACCGCCCTGCGCGAGGCCGAGGAGGAGATCGGGCTGAGCAGGGACGACGTGGAGGTCCTGGGGCTTCTGGACGACCACATCTCCATCCTCGGATACCACATGACCCCGGTGGTCGGGGCCGTTCCCTGCCCGTACCGGTTCACCATCAACGCCGAGTCCGAGGTCCTGCTCCGCGTGTCGCTCGCCTCGGCGCTGAAAGACACGGTGTGGATGGCCGAGAAGACCACCTTCATGGGCCGCGAAATCAACATCTATTACCTGGAGATCGACGGGGGGATACTCTGGGGGGCGAGCGCCCGGATATTCAAACATTTCGTCGATCTCATCGCCGGGAGGACCATCGGCTTCGGGCCCGTCTCACCCAAGGCAAAGGGCTGGGTCCGCGAGCTCCTCGGCCGTCAGACCGGCTACGCCGCAGGTACGTGAGAGCCCCTTCCTTTAAAAACCCCGGCGCCCGATCAGAGCGACAGCGATCTCCCGGTCAGGATCTCGTAGGCCGCCAGGTATTTCTGCGAGGTCCTGCGTACGACCTCCTCGGGAAGATGAGGCCCGGGAGGCGTTTTCCCCCAGTCGAGCGTTTCCAGGTAGTCCCGGACGAACTGCTTGTCGAAGCTCGGCTGCGGGCCGCCCGGTGCATACCCGTCCCTGGGCCAGAACCGCGAAGAGTCGGGGGTGATCGCCTCGTCGATGAACACGAGCTCGCCGTCGATGAGGCCGAACTCGAACTTGGTGTCCGCGACGATGATCCCCCTGCTCAAGGCATACTCCGACGCCGTGGAGTAGATCGCCAGCGACACGTCGCGCACCTTTTCCATGAGCGTATGCCCGATCATCTCCGACGCGCTCTCGAAGCTGATGTTCTCGTCGTGCCGGCCGGGCTCTGCCTTGGTGGACGGGGTGAAAAGGGGCTCCGGGAGCTTCTCGCACTCTTTGAGCCCCCGAGGCAGGGCGATGCCCGAGACAGAGCCCGTGCTCAGGTATTCTTTCCATCCCGAACCCGAGATATACCCCCGCACGATGCATTCGATCGGGAGGGGCCCGGCCTTTTTCACCAGCACGGAGCGCCCCTTGAGCCGCGGGTCTCCCGTGAAGGGCTCCGGATACTTGTCCACGTGCGCACTCACCACGTGGTTGTCGATGATGTGCGAGGTCTTGCGGAACCAGAACAGCGAGATCTGGTTCAGCACGAGGCCCTTGCCCGGAATGGGGTCGGGCAGGACGACGTCGAAGGCGGAGAGCCTGTCGGTCGTCACGATCAGGAGATGGTCGGCATCCGCCTCGAATATCTCGCGGACCTTGCCGCTGCCGAGTTTCTTCGCTCCGGGGACCGTATAATCCGCCAGGGTTTCCATGGGCTCTCCTTGGGAGAAATAGAGGGTTACGATGCCAAAAAAGTATTGAAAAAGTCAATAGCCTAATATACATTGACAGCCTTTGATAAAAGCGAAAACGATCTCTTGAGCACACATTCAAGGGGCGGCAGCGAGAAGGATATGAACGATCCACACATGCCTGAGGTACAGGGGAGTCTGGTCTATACGTGTATCGGGTGCGGCAGGCACTACGATATCTATGATTTTGTCTATACCTGTCCGGAGTGCCGCTCGCTCCTGAAGATCGAGAACACCGAGTTCGACCGGCTGAAAAAGGTTCCCGCCCAGCAGTGGCGGGACATCTTCGATTCTCGCAGGAACACGAACCTGCCGGAGCTCTCCGGGGTCTTCCGCTTTCATGAGCTGATCCTCCCCATCGTGCCGGGCGGGGATGTCATCTACCTGGGGGAGGGGCAGACCCCCATGGTGAAGGCCAACGCGGCGATGAGCGCATGGGTGGGGGCGCCCTTTCTGGTCAAGAATGACGGGCTCAATCCCTCGGCGAGCTTCAAGGACCGCGGGATGGCCTCCGCCATCAGCTTTCTGAACCACGTCATCCGGGTGAGGAACCTGGACAGCGTGCTCGGCATCTGCGCCTCCACCGGCGACACCTCCGCCGCCGCGGCGCTGTACCTGAGTTATCTGCCAAAGGACAAGGTGCAGGCGGTCGTTCTCCTGCCCGCGGGGAAGGTGACCCCCCAGCAGCTCTCGCAGCCCCTGGGATCGGGCGCGGTCGTGATCGAGATGCCCGGGGTGTTCGACGACTGCATGCGGGTGGTGGAGGAGCTTGCCCAGAATTATCACGTCTTTCTGCTGAACTCGAAGAACCCGGTGCGGATCCTCGGGCAGAAGTCGTATGCCTACGAGATCGCCCAGCAGCTCGGCTGGGACACCGGAGATCTCACCGTGGTGGTCCCCATCGGCAATGCCGGAAACATCACCGCGGTCATGGAGGGGTTCATCGATCTCCACGAGCTGGGGATCATTCCGGCGCTGCCCACGATTCTCGGCGTCCAGAGCCATCATGCCGACCCGATCGCCCGCTGGCGCGCGTCGGGCGCCTACACCCCGCTCAAGGTCAACCCGTCGGTGGCCCAGGCCGCCATGATCGGCGATCCGGTTTCGTTTCCCAAGGTCAGAAAGCTCGTGGAAGAGCACTTCGAGGACCGTTTCCACGTGGTGTCCGTGACCGAGACCGAGATCATGGAGGGCATGCTCAGGGCCAACCGCAACGGGCACGTGGTGTGCACCCAGGGAGGCGAGTCGGTGGCGGGCCTGAAGAAGGCCCTGGGAGAGGGGATCCTCTCCGCGTCCGGGCGCTTTGTCGTGGATTCCACCTCGCACCAGCTCAAGTTCTCGGTCTTCCAGCAGATGTATTTCGAAGATACCTTTGCTCCGGAGTACGGAATCCGCATCGACGAAGGCCTGAAGAACAGGCCGGTCCCGCTTCAGGCCGATACCCTCGAGATTGCCCGGCATCTCGGGCTGAAGAAGAAGGGGTGAGGGGTACGCCGGGCATGGATCGATGCAGGGCTTCAGCGTTTCCCGCGCCCACAGGCGCCGTCTCAGGGGTGCCGCGCATGCCGCGGGCCGGCTTGCGTCCAGCGGGTACGTGCCGGAAAGAGATCCGCCTTCAATACAATTTCATAAGCTGCACAAAAAGATAATCAGGAGGAGCAATTCATGGCGAACAGGAACTTTTTGTTTTCATCCGAGTCTGTCACGGAGGGACACCCGGACAAGGTGGCAGACAATATCTCCGATGCAATCCTCGACGAGATCATCGCAAACGACACCTGTGCCCACGTGGCGTGCGAAACCATGGTCACCACCGGGCTGGCGATCGTGGCCGGTGAGATAACCACATCCCATACCTTCGACGTCCAGCGGCTCGTGCGCCAGACCATCAAGGAAATCGGATATACCGAGGGCATCATGGGGTTCAGCTGGAACACCTGCGGGGTCATGGTGTCCCTTGACCGGCAGTCCCCGGACATTAATATGGGAGTGGAGGAGTGCGAGGACCACGAGCAGGGAGCGGGCGACCAGGGAATGATGTTCGGCTTTGCCTGTGACGAGACCGAGGTGCTCATGCCCGCGCCCATCTACTACGCCCAGAGGCTCACCAAGGCGCTCTCCGACGTGAGGAAGAACGGGATCCTCGAGTTCCTGAGGCCCGACGGCAAGTCGCAGGTCACGGTGCAGTACGAGAACGGCGCTCCCAAGCGGGTGGATGCGGTGGTCATCGCGGCCCAGCACGATGAGGACGTGGACAATGCCACCATCAAGGAAGGGATCATGGAAGAGGTCATCAAGAAGCAGATCCCCGCGAACCTGCTCGACGAGCGGACCAAGTATTTTATCAACGCCACCGGCAGGTTCGTCCTGGGCGGCCCCCATGCGGACTGCGGGCTCACGGGGCGCAAGATCATCGTTGACACCTACGGCGGGTTTGCAAGCCACGGCGGCGGCGCCTTCTCCGGCAAGGACCCCTCCAAGGTGGACCGATCCGCCGCTTACATGGCCCGCTACGTGGCCAAGAACGTGGTGGCGGCAGGGCTCGCGAAGCAGTGCACCGTCCAGCTCGCCTATGCCATCGGCGTGGCCGATCCGGTGTCCGTGATGGTCGATACCCACGGCACGGGAGCGATCGACGACGACAAGCTCTCCGGCATTGTCAGAGAGGCCTTCTCGCTGAAGCCCAGGGACATCATCGCCAAGCTCGACCTCCTGCGGCCCATTTTCAAGAAAACCGCCGCCTACGGTCACTTCGGCCGGACCGAGCCCGAGTTCACCTGGGAAAAGACCGATATGGCGGGCATGCTCAAGGCAAAGGCAGGTGTATGATGGCTGAACAGGCTGCACAGCTCAAGGCCCGGACACCGGACTATACCGGTCTGGGCTGCAAGGTGGCCGACATGGCCCTGCAGGATTTCGGCAGGAAGGAGATCGAGATCTCCGAGCAGGAAATGCCGGGCCTCATGGCGGTCAGGGAGAAGTATGCCGCGCAGAAGCCGCTCGCAGGGGCACGCATCACCGGGTCCCTGCACATGACCATCCAGACGGCGGTCCTCATCGAGACCCTCAAAGCCCTGGGCGCCGATGTGCGATGGGCCTCGTGCAATATCTTCTCCACCCAGGATCATGCTGCTGCGGCCATTGCGGCTACCGGCACCCCGGTGTACGCCTGGAAGGGCGAGTCGCTGGAAGAGTACTGGGCGTGCACCATGGCGGCCCTGAGCTTCCCGGGCGGAAAGGGTCCGAACCTCATCGTGGACGACGGGGGAGACGCCACGCTCATGGTCCACAGGGGCTACCAGGCCGAAGAAAACCCGGCGCTGATGGATACGCCCGTGAAGAACAAGGACCTCACCATCATCAACGGCATTCTCAAGCGTAAGCACGAGGAAGACCCCACCTTCTGGCACCGGGTGGTGGAGGGGATGAAGGGCGTCTCCGAAGAGACCACGACCGGGGTTCACCGGCTCTATCAGATGCTGGAGAATGGTACCCTGCTCTTCCCGGCCATGAACGTCAACGACTCGGTCACCAAGAGCAAGTTCGACAACCTCTACGGCTGCCGGGAGTCGCTGGCCGACGGCATCAAGCGCGCCACCGACGTGATGGTGGCGGGCAAGGTGGTCTGCGTGTGCGGGTACGGAGACGTGGGCAAGGGCTGCGCCCAGTCCATGCGCGGGTTCGGCGCCCGGGTGCTGGTCACCGAGGTCGACCCCATCTGCGCCCTGCAGGCGGCCATGGAGGGGTACCAGGTGGTCACCGTGGAGGACGCGCTGAGCGAGGCGAACATCTTTGTCACGGCCACCGGCAACTGCCGGGTGATCCGGGCCGAGCACATGGCGAAGATGCTCGACCAGTCGATCGTGTGCAATATCGGGCACTTTGACGACGAGATCGAGGTGGACGAGCTCGAGCACTATCCCGGCATCGTCAAGACCACCATCAAGCCCCAGGTCGACAAGTACACCTTCCCGGACGGGCACTCCATCTTCCTGCTCGCCGAGGGGAGGCTGGTGAACCTGGGGTGCGCCACCGGGCACCCCTCGTTCGTGATGTCCAACTCGTTCACCAACCAGGTCCTGGCGCAGATCGACCTCTGGCAGAACCCCCGGGAGATCAGCGTCAGGACGCTGCCCAAGATCCTCGACGAGGAGGTGGCCCGTCTCCATCTGGGCAAGCTCGGGGTCAGGCTCTCTACGCTCACCCCGGAGCAGGCCGAGTACATCGGCGTGAGCCCGGAAGGGCCGTTCAAGCCCGAGCACTACCGGTACTGAGTCCTTCCCGTCACGAGAAAGAACGAAGGAAAACGGCCGGGCATGCCCGGCCGTTCTTTTAGCGATCATGGGGTCAGATCATGGGGTCAGGTCTCAACATATGACACAATGTCATATGTTGAGACCTGACCCCGATCCTGACTCTACTGGTACTGATATCTTCCCGCTTGGGAGAGAACACGAAAAGGCCGTGCAGGGGGCCGGAAACCTCCGGCACGGCCTTTCTTTTTTAGAGACGGGCGTCCAGCCAGGAGCGCAGATCCGAAAGCACGACGGCGCGGTCGGCCGGGAGTTCGTTGTATACCTCATGCTTGAGCCCCTGGTAGCACCTGATGGTCTTGTCCGCCGAGCCCAGGGCGTCGTGGAGCTCCTGCTGGCCGGAGAGGGCCGTGTCCAGAGATCCGTACTGGATGAGCACGGGCACCTTGATCATGCCCGCGCGTGCCGCCCCGATGAGGGTGTAGGTGTTCATCTGCTCGGCGAGCCGGGGGGTGATCACGTTGAAGACCAGGGGGTCGTTCACATAGGCCTCCACCACGCTCGCATCGCGGGATATGAATTCCGGAGGCAGAGGGGACTTCACGTGGATCTTGGGCAGGAGCCTGGACATGATCCTGGTGGCGAGCACCAGGGCCTTCGAGATCTCCGGGCCCGGACCCGATCCGGTGCCCGAGAGCACGAGCCCTCTGAGCCTGTCCTGCGTCTGCTCCGCGAAGTTCATGGCGATGAGGCTTCCCATGGAGTGCCCGAGGATGAAGTACGGAGTTTCGGGGAACTTCCGCCTGATGACCTCGTCCCGGAGCTGCCGCTCGTCGTTTATATACTCCTGGAAGCTGTTCACATAGGCGCGCCTGCCCTCGCTCCTGCCGTGACCCCGATGGTCGTTGCCTGCAACGGCATAACCGGCGGCAAGGAGCTCATCCACCACATTCCCGTACCGGTTGATGTGCTCGGCATATCCGTGGATCACCTGGACCACCGCCCTGGGCTTCCCGTCGGGAACCCAGGCCTTCCAGTACAGGGAGAGCCCGTCGGGGGTCGTGAGCTTTCCGTCTTCGGTGGACATCGAGAACCTCCTTTTCATCTTGAATTCACACGCATAAAGGGATAATCTCACAAATTCACATTTCATACAATGACAAAAGCTTGAGTGATATCAGCCGAGAGTGCCTAAAGCCGTCAAGATGCACGAAGTTTTGTTGACAGGGGGCATGTTTGGCGTTATAAGAATGAATGCTCATTCATAACAGAATGTAAAGACAATTACGTAAGGAGGGTATTATGGCAAGTCAATGGGTAGACATGAGGGATATGAAGTTCTTGATCCACGAAGTGTTCAAGATCGAAGAACTCCTCGGAAAGGCCCCTTATGAGGATCATGACGGCGACATGATAGACATGGTTCTCACCGAGGGGGAGAAGCTCACCGAAAACGAGATCGCTCCCACGTATCCCGACGAGGTGAACCGGAAACCGGTTGAGGCCAGGTTCGAAAACGGGCAGGTGTATGCCCCCGAGTCATACAAGAGGCTCTGGCAGCTCTATGCAGAAGGCGGCTGGTTTGGAACCTCCGACCCGTACGATGTCGGCGGCCAGGGCCTGCCCTTCATCGTGAGTGCGGCCGCTGCGAACATGTTCCTCTCGGGCAACCAGGCGTTCCTTATGTACCCCGGTCTTACCCACGGCGCCGCACGCCTTGTCTATGACTTCTTCCAGCACCCCTTGAGGGACATCACCCTGCAGAAGATGTTCGACGGCTCCTGGGCAGGCACCATGTGCCTCACCGAGCCGGGCGCCGGCTCCGACGTGGGGGCGCTCAAGACCACGGCCAAGAGGAACCCCGACGGCACCTTCTCCATCACCGGCACCAAGTGCTTCATCTCCGCGGGCGACCATGACCTCACCGAGAACATCATCCACCCGGTGCTGGCCAGGATCGAGGGCGACCCGAACGGGACCAAGGGCATCTCCATCTTCGTGGTCCCCAAGGTCAGGTACAACGAAGACGGCTCCCTGGGCGAGCCCAACGACGTGAGCACCGGCAACATCGAGAGCAAGATGGGCATCCACGGCAACGCCACCTGTACGCTCAACTTCGGCGAGAACGGCAAGTGCATCGGCTACCTCATGGGCGAGGAGCGCGAAGGCATGAAGATCATGTTCCACATGATGAACGAAGAGCGCCAGGGCGTGGGCATGATGGGCGTGGCCCTGTCCACGGCCGCCTATCTCCATGCGCTCTCCTATGCCAAGGAGCGCATGCAGGGCTGCAACATCATGAACATGAAAGACCCCAACGCTCCCCAGGTCCCGATCATCCAGCATCCGGATGTCAGAAGGATGCTGCTCAAGATGAAGTCCATGACCGAGGCCGTCAGGGCTCTGGCTTTCTACTGCTACTATGCCATGGACAGAAGGGCCGCCGCTGCCGATGACGCAGAGAAGGACAAGTGGCAGGGCATCATCGAGGTGATCACCCCCATGGTGAAGTCCTACTGCACCGACGTGGGCGACGACGTGACCAAGATCGCCATCCAGACCTACGGCGGATACGGCTTCTGCAGGGAGTATCCGGTCGAGCAGATGGCGCGCGACAACAAGATCAACACGATTTACGAAGGCACCAACGGCATCCAGGCAATGGACCTCCTGGGCAGGAAGCTCGGCATGAAGAAGGGTCTGTACTTCATGAACCTCCTGGGCGAGACCCAGGCCGAGATCGCCAAGGCCAAGAACAACGAGAACTTCAAGGAAGAGGCGGCAATCGTGGAGAAGGCCCTGAACAAGTGCGCCGAGACGGCCATGACCTTCAGCTCGCTCATCCGCTCCAACCCCTTCATCCCGCTCATCGGTGCGTACGACTACCTGAACTGCCTCTCCGAAGCGCTGTGCGGCTGGTTCCACATCTGGATGGCAAACGTCGCCACCGAGAAGCTGGCAGCCAACCCCGGCGAAAAGGACAAGGCGTTCTACACCGGCAAGATCGAGGGCGCGAAGTTCTACATCAACCGCACCACGGCACTCGTTCCGGCCAAGTGCGAGACCCTCGTGAAAGACGAGATCAGCGCGGTGAGAATCCCGGACGAGGCGTTCGCCGTCTAGTCACCACCGTATCCGGAAACATAAAAAGCGGGGAGGCTTGAAAAAGCCTCTCCGCTTTTTTTTATTCAACCGCGTAGGGGGGAAGAAGGGTAAGGGACCGGTACCCCTTTCATGCAGCCGGCCGCACGGCGCTGTGGAATGGTTTTCCTGCATGCCGGGATTGGCCGGCAGGGACCGCCCGCGCTTTCAGCACGGATCGGCCCCGTTACTTTTCACCCCGATACACGCCGCCGTATTCCTCCGTGGTGAGAGGCTCTCCTTCCCTGTGGAGCTCTCCTGCCCTGATCCGGGAGATGAACAGGGTGTGGTCTCCGGTGTCCAGGGTTCGTTCCACCTTGCAGTCCAGATATCCCAGGGCGCTTTCAATCACCGGGTTGCCGTGGGGAGAAACGCCGAACTCGACTCCGTCCAATCTTTTTTTCCAGTCCGGGATCTTGAACTTTTGTACCGAACCCAGGGCATCCTGAGGCAGGATACTGATGGCGAACTTCCCTGCGTTGAGTATCTGGGAACGGGAGAGGCGGTTGTTCCTGACAGCCACGGCCACCAGGGGAGGTTCGTGGGAACACTGGGTGACCCATGAGGCGACCATACCGTTGTATCCGCCGTCTGCGGCGATGGTGATAAGGTAGATACCGTAGTGGAATTTATCGAGAACATCCTGCCATGACTGTTCCATGATCCCGCCTCCCTGTCTTTTCATATAAGGTCCGGGAGAGCGAAAAAAAAGACTTGTACAACTACGGGCGATATTTTGTCGTATCTCCCTTTCATGGCAGCGTAGCGCCCCGGGGGCTTCATTCCCATGGGAGAAGGGTGGATCGATCCCGCGGCAGCCTCGCCCGCCGCTGTATACACTCTCCATACGTCCTTGGCGTGGGAGGCCCAGCTTCGGCCAGGGGCATGAATTCCGATCCCGCAGCCGGTGCCCTGCCCTGTCGAGAGAGGGTTGCCGGTTACCCTGTCCCCCGATCGTCCCCCCATACCGGGTGCCTCCTGGCCGCGAGCCTGATGAGGCGGCTTCCCATCTCGCCATACGAGAAGCCCGCTAGCTCGGCGGCACAGGCCATGCTCGCGTCCTCGCTGATATCGGCGTTGGGATTCACGTCGAGGACAAAGAACAGGCCGTCTTGATACCGCACGTCGATCCGCGCGTAGTCTCTGCATCCGATGGCCTGGTAGGCCGCCGAACAGACCCTTTCCAGCCTATGGAGCTCGTCACGGCCGAGGGGGGCGGGCAGCAGGGTCCTGATCTTTTCGTACGGATCCGACCCGGGGACGAATTTGGCCTCAAAGGTGCAGAGCCGGTCGTGGATGTCCTGGAAGACGGAGAAGTCCATCTCGGCGGGCGGCAGCACTTCCAGCTTCCCGTTTCCCCAGAGAGATACATGGAATTCACGGCCGTCAATGAAGTCTTCCACGATGGCGGGCTGCCGATAGGTATCGAGGATATAGGCGATTCTCTTAAGGAGGTCATCCCGGTTCGTGACCACGGAATCCCGGGTGATTCCCTCACTGCAGTGCTCGTTTACGGGTTTGACAATGGCCGGGAAACGATTCCATCCGTCGGAATCTGGCCGGGTGCAGAGGCGCCACCCGGGCGTGGGGATGCCGGAAAGATCGAGAATTTTCTTCACGCGGTACTTGTTCTGGGACAGGGCGAGCGTGGATGCGCCGGCCCCGGTGAACACGAATCCCTGTCTCTCCATGACGTCGGCCGCCATCCATTCGCTGTGCGGCACGCCCGGGATGCTCTCGCACCAGTTGAGGACGATGTGCTCCAGAGGGCGGTAGGGACCCAGGTGTTCCGCGATGCCATCGTCTTCGACGGGAAGAAAGGACATGGGGTGTCCGATTTCCGCAATCGCCCGGCCGAGGCGGTTCGATACCGATACCACCTCATCCCTGTCCTGCGCAGCCCAGGCGGGATCCATGTTGTATACGACCAGCACCGGCACCTGTGCAGGATCGATGTCTACGGGCACCATTAACCTCCAGAGCTGTTTTTTTTCACTGCTGTTCCTTTGTCTCCCTTATAATAAAAAAGAGGTTAAGAATCAATATGATAGATGGATAGATATGGAAGGGGCCAAAGGGACGGTGTGAACATCCACAACCGCGGATTTTTTCAGGAGTTCGTGCCGGCAGAAAGGATCGGAACTGGCGGGAAAAAACCAACGGACTTATTATGCGTTATGTATATCAGGCAGGCACTTCACGTCCCGAAGGCTTCCTCATAATCATCGATTGAGGCGAGGATGACTGCCCGCGCATGGCGTTTCCCGTACGGAGTGCATACCTGCACGGTGTTTTCCGGTCTCCCCATGCGCTTGTAGGTGGAGAAGTAATGAACGAGCTGGTCGACGACCGCAGGGGGCAGATGTTCCAGCTCGGCGGCCCCGTTCCAGGTGGCGTCCCCGACGAGAACGCCGATGATCTTGTCGTCAGCGGTCTCTGCATCGAGCATGGGGATGCCGCCAACTACCCGTGCGCTCAGAAGAACCTCGGATTTATTGATGGCATGGCTCGATATCACACAGATATCCAACGGGTCTTCATCGCCGCGCTGCGCGCCCGGCATCAGCGAAGCGACTCTGCGGCCGGCAAAGGTGCGGGGGATGAACCCGTACACGGAAGGGGGCAGGGACGAGGAGTACTGCGGCCGGTCGATGCGCAGGAACCCGGAACGTTTGTCGATCTCGTACTTGACGTGATCAAAAGGGGTGATCTCGACGAAAACCGTGACTACCTTCGGCGGGTCCGGACCCGGCGCGAGCCCGTGCCATGGATGGGGCCTCCACTGTGAATGTTCTCTGGTCGTCTTTGTCTGGTTCTCCTGTCCCTATAAGCGGCTCATGGGGCATCGCCGCCGGGAAGTCGCGGACCTACCGCGGGCTCGAACGGCTCCGCGAAAGGAGCCAGGAATAGATCCGGTCATCCGCATAGGCGGATGTTGCAGCACCCACGTGATCCAGTCCCTGATCGAGGTAAACCCGGTCTCCCGTATTTCCCTCACCGGCGTCCCCGAGGCCCAGGGTCCGGATGAACGATGCCCGGTGCCAGCGGGAAACCTCGCCGAAGGAGAGCCATACGGGAAGCCCCGGGTCCTTTTGCGGGATTCTGGTGGGATCGACCGGCCACAGGGCAGCCCAGAGGCCGGGAACGAGATCGGCGAGATCGAAGACGCCGTTACCCCCGAAGCTGAATCCGGTCAGATAAGTCCGGCCGGGGTCTCCGCCGTAGTCTGCCAGGAGGCCCTGGACGATCTGCCTGACGGAGTCCGCATAGCGATACCACACGTCACCGCCCGGATGGGGGAGCTGGGGGGCGATGATGATAAAATGCTCTCGGGCCATGGACGAGCTGCTCTTTCTGAGCGGCCCGTGCCGGCGCAATGCCCGGTGGATCTCTAAGGGCGCCGCCTCGTCGTAGCCGTGGAGGAAGCAGATGACCGGCCGGAGGGATCCCCCCGGGGCGCCTCCGAAGGGCAGCGACAGGAGGGAGCGCAGCGGCGATGACTCGATCAGGACAAGCCGGTGTCCGCCCACCATTGTCAAAAAGCCTCCGTTGTTTCTCGACGCGACAGACGCGCCTCTTGAGCTATGTATAGAAGACAGAGACCGCAAAGGCAATACACGGGTGATCTCTGAAGGGGAACCGGCCGGGAAGGGAACAGGCGGTGCCGGTTCTTCGCCGTTCGGCGGCCGGATCCGGAGGGGGCCCAGGCAGAGGTACCCTGAGGGGAAAAATATCACCCCCCGCAACCCAGGCCGGCGCGAGAGATTTCCCGGGACAGGTGCACGCACCTTAAAGCGAGGCGATCGCTTGGGAAGGCACGGCACGTGGATCGTTCAGGCGCCGCGGAGCCCGAGCTTCCCCCTTCCCAGGAGGTCGTGGAGATGCACAACGCCCAGAAGCTCGCTGTCGCCGTCCGACACCACGAGCGAGGTGATCTGAAATTTTTCCATCATGTCCAGGGCGTCCAGGGCCAGCTTGTCATCTGCGATGCTCTTGGGCCTGGGGCTCATGACCTCCCGTGCCGTGAGCTCCTTCAGGATGCCGCCGGACTTCAGGATCGCGCGGCGCAGGTCGCCGTCGGTGATGATTCCCTCGATACGATCCCGGGCTCCTACGAGGGTGAAGCCCAGGGACTTTCGGGTCATCTCGACGATGGCCTCGTGCAGCGGTGTTTCCGGGGACACGAGCGGAATCTTGTCTCCGGTGATCATGATTTGGGATATCCGGAACATGAGCTGTTTGCCGAGCTCGCCTGCCGGATGGATCATCCTGAAGGCGTCCCGGTTGAACCCCTTGAGGTGGGAGAGCACCACAGCCAGGGCATCGCCGAGCGCGAGCTGGGCCGTGGTCGACGAGGTGGGCGCGAGGCCCAGGTTGCACGCCTCGCGGTCCACCGTGCACGAAAGCGTCACATCGGCCTGTCCGGCCAGAGGAGACTCCGTGTTGCCGGTGATCGCGATGACGGGAATGCCGAGGCTCTTCAGCGGAGGGAGGAGGTTCAGGATCTCGCTCGTCTTCCCGCTGTTGGAGAGCACCACGGCTGCATCCTGGGGCATGATCGTGCCCAGGTCGCCGTGGAGGCCGTCCACCGGATGCATGAACACCGCGGGCGTGCCGATGCTCACCATGGTGGAGGCGATCTTCCGGGCGATGATCCCGGACTTGCCGACGCCGGTCAGGATCACCTTGCCCTTGAGATCCGCCACGATCCGCACCGCCTCGGCGAAGGGTTCGCCGAGCTGCCCCACGACCCCCTGAAGCCCCAGGATCTCGGTCCGGAGAGCCTCCCTGCCAAGTTCAATGATCTGCTGTGTATTCATGCGATTCTCCCGAGAAGATCGTACTCCATTGTGTCGGTTATCTCAACCTCGGAAAAGGTCCCGAACGAGGGTGTCCCTTCCGTGATGATCACCATGCCGTCCACCTCCGGCGCCTGGAACGGTGCCCTGCCGGCCAGAAGGAGATCCGTCTCCGGGTGGTAGCCTTCCACCAGCACCGGGATCTTCTCTCCCACCAGGGAGGCGAGCCTTCTGCGCGAGACGTCCTGCTGGATCTCCATGATCCGGTCCCTGCGGGCGTTTTTCACTTCCAGCGGGATATCGCCGCCGAGCGATGCGCTCCTGGTGCCCTCTTCCGCGGAGTAGGCAAACACCCCCAGGTGATCGATGTGTCCCTGAAGAATGAACTCTTCGAGCTCGCCGAAGGCCTGCTCGTCTTCGCCGGGATGTCCCACCATGACGGTCGACCTGATCCAGATGTCCGGATAGAGGTCATCCAGCAGATGAAGGGCCTTGCGGACCGCATCGGTCCCTCCTCTGCGGCCCATGGCCTTCAGGACCGTCTCCGAGACATGCTGGATGGGCAGGTCGAGGTAGGGCACCACCTTGGGGTTGTCCCGCATGGCCGCCACGAGTGGCTCGTCCAGGGAGGCGGGGTGCATGTACATGAGCCTGATCCATTGTATGTCCTCGATGCCCGATATGTCCTTCAGGAGAGAGGAGAGATGCGGATAGCCATCGTGATCGCGGCCGTAGCCGCCCAGATCCTGTGCCACGAGGATGATTTCCTTCACACCGGAGGCGGCCAGGTCCCTGCACTCATCGACGATGTCCCGGGGAGGCTTGCTGACCAGTTCCCCCCGTAATGAAGGGATCAGGCAGTAGCTGCAGTTGTTCGAGCAGCCCTTGCTCACCTTGACATAGGCGCTTGCACCCGTGGTGGCATACGACCGCCTCACCACCCCGGTAAACTCCGGCGCGAGATAGTGTGCATCCGACTCGAGCGTGCGGACGAGCCGGTCGTAGGTGCCCGGGCCGGCAAAGAGCCTGACCTCGGGCAACTCTTCGAGCAGCTCTTCTCCGTAGCGGCTCACCAGGCATCCCGTGCAGACGACCTCCTTTCCCTCCTCAAGATAGCCGAGCAGGGTCTGGATGGACTCTTCCACCGATTCGGTGAGGAACGCGCAGGTGTTCACCACGATGGTGCCGGCCTTGCCGGGATCGGACTCGAGGGAATACCCGGCCGCCAGGAGGCGCTGGCAGATATACTCCGAGTCAACGAGGTTTTTCGGACAGCCGAGACTCACCAGTGCGACGCGTTTCATGCAAAGAGGCTATTCGAAAGCGGTGAATTTGGCAATGACGACGATCCCGCCCGGCGAAACGTCGAAGCGCTTGCGGTCTTCTTCGAGGTTGTGGCCGATCACCGTATTGGGAGGAACCTGCACGTACTTGTCGATAATCGTGTTCCTGATGCGGCAGTTTCTCCCGACGACGACCCCCTCCATGAGGATGCAGTCCTCCACCGTGGCATAGCTGTTGACCCGGACATTGGGAGAGATGATGGAGCGGCAGACCCTCCCCCCGGAGATGATGGCGCCGTTGCAGACGACCGAGTCCAGGACGGTCCCGATGCGCTTGCCGTCCTCTCCGCCCGAGAAGACCATCTTTGCCGGTGGGAACGGTCCGTACACGGTGTGGATCGGCCACCGGGGATCGTAGAGGTTGAACTGCGGGGACACGGAGATGAGGTCCATGTGGGCCTCGTAGTAGGCGTCCAGGGTCCCGATGTCCCGCCAGTACGAATTTCCCATCACCCCGGTGAACGGGTAGGCGATGACCTTGTTCCCGTTCTGGACCATCTTGGGGATGATGTCCTTTCCGAAATCGTGAGAGCTGTCCTTGCGCTTGGCATCCTCGATGAGCTGCTTGATGAGGACGTCGGTGTTGAACGCATAGATGCCCATCGAAACGAGAATCTTCGAGGGATCGTCGGGCATGGTACTGGGATTCGACTTGGGCTTTTCCTGGAAACCCGATACATGCATGTGCTGGTCCGCGACCACGATCCCGAACTCGGAAGCGGTCTCCACGGGCATGGGCACGACCCCGATGGTGATGTCGGCCCCGTTGTCCACATGGTGCTTGAGCATGTCCCGGTAGCTCATCTGGTAGATGTGGTCGCCCGAGAGGATGAGCGTGTACTTCGGCCGGTCCTGCTGGAGGGTGTAGATGTTCTGGAAGACCGCGTCCGCGGTCCCCTCGTACCAGCTGCTCCCGATGCGCTGCTGGGCGGGGATGTTGTAGATGAACTCACCCATGGGGTAGGAAAAAAACGGCAGCCACCCCCGCTGGATGTGGCGGTTCAGCGAGTGGGACTTGTACTGTGACAGCACGTAGATCTGCCTGTATCCCGAGTTCACGCAGTTCGACAGGGTGAAGTCGATGATGCGGTACATGCCCCCGAAGGGCACCGCGGGCTTCGCCCGGTCCTTGGTCAGGGGATAGAGGCGCTCCCCCTTCCCCCCGGCGAGGATGATCACCTCTACTTCTCTCGGTCTGCGCATGATTTATCCAGAAGATCCCTGATAACACATTTGAGTCTGGTCAGGTCGTGAGATTTTTCCACGTAGGCATCCGCCGCCATCACCATCACATCGTTGCGATAGCTGGAGTAGGCGGTGTGGATGATTACCGGTGTGTCCTGGCGTGATTTGATGATATGTCCCATGGTCTCGAAGCCGTTCATCTTCGGCATCCTCAAGTCGAGTATGATAAGGTCGGGCTTTTTCCCATTCTTCTCCTCCAAATAGGGCAAGGCTTCCTTCCCATTGGAAACGACAATCAATGAATAACCATCATCATTCAGTTCTTCCTGGAGGAGCCTTTGAACGTTCCGATCGTCTTCCACCAGAAGAATCCGTTTCATAAAAGTGTATTATAGCGGTGAAACAATTATTAGTCAAATCATTACAGTCAGCTTCGGCTGCCGAACCGCGAGGTAAAAACCCGAGGATTCGACGAATTTTCATCCGCTGCAGTGCCTGGGAGGAGCGCCCGGTATCAGAAGAGGGATGCCGCACCCGCTCCTTCAGGTGTGGGGCCTCCCCCGGGCACGCTCAGTTCTTCAGCGGCCTGGTTGCCAGGGAAATCCGCTCGTGCCCCGACGAGCGAAGTGCGTCGAGCACGGCCATCACCCGGAAATAAGGGATGCTTCTGTCCGCAAGGATGACGATATCCGTATCCGTGGGAAGATGCTCGAGCATTTCCTCCCGGGACACGGCGCCGTCGATGAAAAGGCCGCTGTCGGAAAGGGCCACCGTGATCACCTCCCGGGTCAGGGAATCCCCGCTCTTCGATTCGGGGATGCTCACCTGGTTGAGCTTCAGCGGAGACCCCAGTGAGAGCATGAAGAAGATCAGCAGAAGGAACACCACGTCCACCAGGGGCGTGATGTCGATCGCCGAGATGCTCTTATCCCTTTTGCGCCTGAACTTCATGATTCTCGCCCTTGAGATATTCCAGGACCCGCGCCGCGGTCTTTTCCATTTCAAGCAGGAGATAGTCGCTCCTGGCGATGAAGAAGCGGTAGAAGATATAGACCGGAATGCCGATGGACAGGCCCGTCGCCGTGGTGATGAGGGCCTCGGATATCCCGGACGCCAGCATCTGGTTCGCCTGGTTCTCCCCTCCCACGGCATGGAAGGAGGTGATCATGCCCGAGACGGTGCCCAGAAGGCCCAGCAGCGGCGAGATCGTGGCGATGATGCCCAGGACATCGATGTACCGGTCGATGGTGTACGCCTCCTTGGCCCCTGCCTCCTCCATATAGTCCTTGATGATTTCCCTGCGCATGCCCGCGTTCTTGATGGCGACCATGATGACCGGGCAGATGGGCGAGGAGCTGCGCCTGAGGAGCTTCTCGACATCAGTGAGCCTGCCCATCCGGGTCAGCCGTTCCACCTCTTCCATGAGTGATCTCGGGATGATCTTGCTCTGGCGGAGCGCGAACGACCTCTCGATGATAATGGCCAGTGCGATGATCGAGCATGCAAGGAGCGGCCACATCAGAGGACCGCCCTTGACAAAAAATTCCCACAGAGTCATGTCGCCTCCTGTTGACGGTATGCCCGGTAATTGCCCTTTTATTCCACAAACCGAGGGAATAATCAATGGAGCGAAAAGATGTTCTTGATAATTATTGTGTAAGATTGCTAACATGATACCGATGGAAAACGTGAATGATATACAGAATGCACAAAGCACGCAAGATACGGATAATAATATAGAACCCACAACCCTGGTTTGTGTGAGGTTCCCCGCTCTTCCCCTGTCATATATCTTCGATGCGAAGGGGATGGATCTTCAGATCGGAGATCTGGTCCTGGTGAACACCGAGGCCGGGCTCTCGGTGGCAAGGGTGATCGGGTCCCCGTCACACGATGAAGCCTCCGGGCTCGACGAGATTAAGCCCGTGCTCAGAAAGCTCACGCAGGAAGACCGGGAGAAGCTCGCGGACATCCGCGAAAAGGAGCAGGAGTGCTTCCGGTTCTGCCACGGGCGGATCACGGCGCGGGGGCTGCCCATGAAGCTCACCCGGGTGGAGCAGATGTTCGACGGAAGCAAGACCACCTTCTACTTCGTCGCCGAAGGGCGGGTGGATTTCCGCGAGCTGCTCAAGGACCTGGTGGAAAAGTACCGGACCAGGATCGAGCTGCGTCAGATCGGGAGCCGTCAGGAATCCGCCATGCTGGGAGGAATCGGGAGCTGCGGAAGGGAGGTCTGCTGCTCGGTGTACCTCACCAGCTTCCAGCGGATATCGGTCAAGATGGCAAAGAATCAGAACATGACGCTCAACCCCTCGAAGATCTCCGGTCTGTGCGGCAAGCTCAAGTGCTGCCTCGCCTACGAGAAGGAGTCGTACGCAAACCTCATCGACAACCTCCCCAAGCCGGGGAAGAGGGTCTTTCTCGAACAGGGTGAGGCCGTGGTGGTCAGCATCAACATCATCAACCAGACCTTTGTGGCAAAGCTCACCGATCGCCGATTTATCAAGAGCACGGTTTCTGATATACTGACCGAGGAAGAATACACAAAGCTCTCCGAGCAAAAGGCGGCCGAGAACGCCCGGATCAAAGAGCAGCAGCGCAGGGAACAGCCCGTGGAAGGGGCCTCCGACCAGAACAGGCCCCGGGGCAAGAGGAAAAGATCATCAAGGAGCAGGAATTCCAGAAGGAAAAGGAGCAAGCCCGAATGACAGGGTATTTCTATATCACCACCCCCATCTACTATGTGAATGCAAAACCGCATCTGGGGCATGTGTACACCACCGTGATCGCGGACGTCCTGGCCCGGTACCACAAGCTGCTCGGAGAATCCGTGTTTTTCCTCACGGGCACGGACGAGCACGGGGACAAGATCGCGGAGACCGCCAGGAACCTGGGCACCACGCCCAGAGAGCTCGCCGACGAGAACAGCGCCCGGTTCAGGAACCTCTGGCCCGAGCTCGCCGTGAGCCACGACCGGTTCATCCGCACCACCGAGCCTGATCACATGAGGACCGTCCAGACGATCCTGCAGAACGTCTACGACAAAGGCGACATCTATTTCGGCGAGTATGGCGGGCACTACTGTGTCGGCTGCGAGCGGTTCTTCACGGAGACCGAGATGGTCGACGGCAAATGCCCCATCCATGACAAGGAGCTCGTCTACCGCCAGGAGCAGAACTACTTTTTCCGGATGGAGAAGTACCGGGGCTGGCTCATCGACCACATCACGAACAACCCCGATTTCATCCGGCCGGAACGGTACAAAAACGAGGTCCTGGGGATGCTCAGGGAGCCGCTGGATGACCTCTGCATCTCGCGGCCCAAGTCGCGGCTCTCCTGGGGCATCGAGCTCCCCTTCGACAAAAACTATGTGTGCTATGTGTGGTTCGATGCACTCATCAACTATCTCACCGGGATCGGATACCCGGAGGGCGGGCATTTTTCCGATTTCTGGGCGAGCGCCCAGCACCTCGTGGGCAAGGACATTCTCAAGCCCCATGCGGTCTACTGGCCCACCATGCTCAAGTCCATGGGGGCCGAGCCCTATTGCCATCTGAACGTACACGGGTTCTGGAACGTGGACGCGGCCAAGATGTCCAAGAGTCTGGGCAACGTGGTGGACCCCCTCGATCTCAAGGGGAAATACGGAGTCGACGCCTTCCGGTATTTCCTGGTGCGGGAGATGGTCTTCGGCCTGGACTCCAATTTCTCCGAAGAGGCGCTCATCGAGCGCTACAACGCCGATCTGGCCAACGACCTCGGGAATCTGGTGAGCAGGAGCACCCGGATGGTGGCCAAGTATTTCGGCAGCGCTCTGCCCCATCCTTCCGGGCCGCTTACGCAGGAAGAGAACGAGCTCAGGGAGTTTACCCTGAAGGTGACCGGCGAGTACAAGGCCCGCATGGAAAACCTCGAGCTTCACAGCGCCATGGCCTCTGTCTGGTCGCTCATCTCGTTCCTGAACAAGTACATCGACAAGACCGCACCGTGGACCCTTGCGAAGAGCGACCATGACCGGCTTGCGGTGGTGATGTATCACATCATGGAAGGCATCAGGTTCGTGGCGGAAATGGTCTATCCGGTCATGCCGGACACCTCCGCGCAGATCCTGAGCGTCCTGGGAATGGACGGGGAGTTTACGGGCATGAGCCTCGCCGAGTTCGGGAAGCTTGAGGGCGGGACCTCGATCGGGGTTCCCGATGCCCTGTTCCCCCGGGTAGAGCGCCTGAAAACACCGGAGCAGCCGGCCGGTGCAAAGGAACAGGAGAAAGAGGAGACAAACCTCATCGAGATCTCGGATTTTGCGAAGTGCGTGCTCAGGGTCGGAAAGATCCTGGAGGCGAGCAGGGTCGAGAAGTCCGAAAAACTCGTCGTTCTCAAGATTGACGTGGGAAAGACGATACAGATAGCTGCCGGCATAGCGAAGAGCTATTCGCCCCAGGAGCTCGTGGGTAAATATATTGCCGTGGTGACGAACCTGAAGCCGGCAAAGCTCATGGGCATCGAAAGCCAAGGCATGCTCCTGGCAACGGACACCCCCGAGGGGAAGCTCGCGCTTCTCACCTTCGACCGGGAGCCGTCGGTGGGTGCAAGAATCAGATAAACATCCGGGGAAGATGATGCAGAGGGTTCCGATCAATCTGGTGATGCCGGGCATGGTTCTGGCGAAACCGGTCGTCAACGACGCGGGAATGCCGCTGTGCGCCGAAGGGACCGAGCTTACCGCGGCTCTCATCGACAGGCTGAAGCGGATGAACGTCCCCCAGCTCACCCTCAAGGGCCATCCGGTGGAGATGGGCGGGCCTGCGAAGAGCCCGGAAGAGCAGATCAGGGAAATGACGGCCAGGTTTGCACGGGTACAGGGCGATCCCATCATGGACACGATCAGAGAGGCCATCGAGAAGGCGATCATCGCCGAATCCATGGAACAGCCGGACGAGGCCGCCGGGCAGGAAGAGGCGGACAAGCCGGATGGAGCCCGGGGAGAGTCCGGTGAGTAAGGAACAGCACATCAAGGTGATCACCAGGCGTATCCAGAGCCTTCCCACCCTGCCTCCGGTGGTGAAGAAGCTGACCACCATGGTGGAGAGCCCCGATGTGACCGCCAAGGACGTGGGCAAGCTCATTTCGTCGGATCAGGTCCTGAGCGCAAAGGTGCTCAAGCTGGTCAACTCCTCGTTCTACGGTCTCTCGGGCAAGGTTTCGTCCATCAGCCATGCCGTCATCCTCCTGGGGTTCAATGTCATCAAGGGGGTCGTGCTCTCCGCTTCGGTGTTCGACATCATGGAGAAATCCATGGTGGGCCTCTGGGAGCACTCCCTGGGGGCAGCCATCATCTCCGGAACCATCAGCCGGAACCTGGGGCTGAGCGATCCTGAAGAGATATCCACGGCCGCTCTGCTCCACGATATCGGGAAGGTGCTGGTCAGGGTGTCCTTGAGCGAGGACTATGATCGGATCGTCCGGATCACCGGGGAGCAGGGACGCCCCTTCCGGGAGGCGGAGCTGGAGGTTCTCGGCGTGGACCACGCCGACATCGGCTCGTGGCTGTCCAGGGAGTGGGGTTTGCCCAGACAGCTCATCGTCCCCATCACCTATCACCACGATCCGGACAATGCCCCGGGTCTGCAGGACCGCGTTGCCGTGGTCCATATCGCCGACAGCCTGGCTCATGCATTCGGAGTGGGCGGAGGCCCGGACGGGGGAGTACCCCGGATAACGGAATCGTCATGGAACCGTCTGGGCATGCCCGGGCTCGATCTGACGGCACTCATGAGAAAGATTCTCGTCGATCTCGAAGAGGTCGAAAACTACAAACTGTAAAGGGGGGGTACGTGAAAACGGCGATCTTGGTAAAGGAGAGCCTCGATGAGCACCTCTCCCCGATCATATCCTCCGTGTTTGATTCCATCCAGGTGATCCACAGCGACGAAGACTTTCTCTCCCTCATCTCCATGGACCCGCCGGATATCATCCTCGTCGACCGCACCTGCCTGCAGGAGGACAAAAGCCGGATCGTCGAGGAGTTCAGGAACAGCACCCTGTATGGGCACCTGCCCATCGTGGCCGTCTACAGCGAGAAGGATATCGAAAACCCTGCTGCGCTGGAGGTCCCGGTTGACGACTTCATCGTTCTGGGCAGCTCGGAGCTGCAGATCAGGCGCAGGATCGAGTTCATCGCCGGGAGGTCGGTGCGGGAAAAGGACATCAACCCCCTTACCAGGCTGCCCGGGAACGAGTCCATTATCCGCTGCGTTCAGCGCATGTTCGACGAAAACAGCGAGACAGCCATCGCATGGGTTGACCTCGGCAACTTCAGACCGTATAACGAGCGCTACGGATTCTCAAGCGGGGACGAGGTTCTGCTCGCCGTAGCGCGCATCATCACCAATGCCGTTCGCGAGACCGGGCAGGAAAACATTTTCGTGGGGCACATCGGGGGGGACGATTTTCTCTTTCTCTGCCCCGTTGCGGAGGTCAAGGCGATCTGCGAGGAAATCCTTTCCCGGTTCGACATGGTGATCCGGAACTTCTACAACGAGGAGGACCTGGACCAGGGAGGGATCGTGTCCAAGACCAGGAGCGGAGAGATCATGAAGTTTCCGGTGATCACCGTTTCCATTGCAGTGGTGCTCAACGAAAAGAAGCGCTACAGGCATTACGGACAGGCCTTCCAGGACGCCAAGGAAATAATGACATATGTAAAAAGCCTGGAAGGCAGCAACTACATGATAGACAGAAGGGGGGGGCACCGGTGATTCGCCGCTATTCCAGAGAGGTGATGCAGCACATCTGGTCGGATGAAAATCGATATCAGAAGTGGCTCGACGTAGAGATCGCCGTCTGCGAGGCATGGGCCTCCCTGGGAAGGATACCGCGGGAGAGCCTCGAGAATATCAAATCCAAGGCCCGGTTCACGGTGGAGCGCATCGAGGAGATCGAAGCGGTCACCCGGCACGACGTGATCGCCTTCGTGTCCTGCGTGGCGGAATACGTGGGGGAGGACGCCCGGTTCATCCACATGGGCATGACCTCGTCCGATGTCCTGGATACCGCGCTTGCCCTGCAGCTCAAAGAGAGCGGGCAGATCATCATTCAGGATATCCGCGGCCTCATGGAAGTGCTCAAAAAAAGGGCCTTCGAGTTTAAATATACCCCGGCCATGGGGAGGTCCCACGGCATACACGCGGAGCCAATCACCTTCGGGTTGAAGTTCGCCCTGTGGTACGCCGAGATGGCCAGGAACCTCAAGCGCATGGAAGACGCCGCCCGGGTGATTTCCTGCGGCAAGATCTCGGGAGCGGTGGGCACCTTCGCCAACATCCCGCCCGAGGTGGAGGAATACGCCTGCAGGAGGCTGGGGCTCGAGCCCGACCCCATCAGCACACAGATCGTCCAGCGGGACCGGCATGCCCAGTTTTTCACCACCATCGCCGTCATCGGCTCCACCCTGGAGAAGATCGCGACCGAGATCAGGCACCTCCAGCGCACCGAGGTGCTCGAGGCCATGGAGCCGTTCGGGAAGGGTCAGAAAGGATCGTCGGCCATGCCGCACAAGAAGAACCCCATCCTCTCCGAGAACATCACCGGCCTCTCCCGGCTCTTGAGGGGGTACTGCCTCTCGTCGCTGGAGAACGTGGCCCTGTGGCACGAGCGCGACATCAGCCACTCGAGCGTTGAGCGGGTGATCGCCCCCGACGCCACCATCGTGCTCGATTTCGCCCTGGCGAGGCTGACCGGCGTGATCGACGGGCTCGTGGTCTATCCCGAGAACATGCAGAAGAACATCGATCTCACCAGGGGGCTCTGGCACTCCCAGGGGGTCCTGCTCGCCCTGGTCGACCGGGGGGTTGCCCGGGATACCGCATATCAGTGGGTCCAGCGCAACGCCCTGAAAGTGTGGGAAAACAAAGGAGAATTCAAGGATCTCCTG
>JAHDQN010000084.1 GCA_018433775.1 Deltaproteobacteria bacterium | reverse complement strand
GAGAAGCCCGTTCTCTCCGATAAGATCCTCAGGCTTCTCATACCCCTTCATCAACTCGTCCAATAACTCATCTCGTATGGCCAATTCTCTCTCCTCCTTACTGAGGTCTCGGCCATTTACACTAAATTCTGGACACTACCGAAAGGACTTGGCAATAGTGCCTTTAATCTCTTCTCGCAAATCCTGTCAGAAGCTTCCCACATAACGATCAATGCTTCTTTCACGGCATCATGGTACAATCGCCGACTTATTTTGGGAGATTGGATTCTGGTTGTCTTGGAATTACCGAGCGATCTGATCGCATGTTTTCTATGACATCCGACCAATGTTGTAATCTCGTCAAGTATCATCGTCTTCTCTTTTTTCAATGCCTGACCATAACGAATCCTTACTGCTTCAATTATTTCTCTCCTTGTCCCTTTGCTGATGCCTTTGTCTGCCATTTATTGCCCCCATTTCTTGGTAACATCCTCCATGAGGCAACAGTTCGGCTTCGGTAGCAATTTCTATGAGTCAATGCGACTCTTTCCCCGTGAGTTCTGGCGCAGGATCCGGATGAACAATCCCATGGAACGGATCATGCAGGAGACCTGTCGCAGGACGAGGGTGGTCGGGTGCTTTCCCGATGATCATTCAGCACAGATGCTGGTAGCGGCGAGACTGCAGCACATAGCTTCAAGCAAATGGGGAAGCGGTGTGTATCTGAACATGAAGAGATTGCACGCAGGACATGGATTTTTTATCCACTCTCCGTATTCTCCCTCCTTGAAACCCGTGAGGCCGTTTCTATCTTTTCCGCGTTGAATCCGGTGCTTCATATTGGGGCAGAGTGTTCTCAAGCTGTTTGTTAAAAATATCATCTGTCCAACCTGGAGTAACTACCATACAAGAAGACTTTTATCAGACAGCTCTGCAAAGAAGAACGCGGGATGGGAGAAAAAAGGTCAAGCCAGAGGACGGACGGATACCGGCTTCATCGAGCAGAAGCCTGATCGACGAGGGAGACGACGGCAATTTCCACAGGGCTCTGTATACCGCCTCAATGTCTTCACCATCAGAATACCGCCGCTTGAGGAAACGCGAATACTGTGTCCCCCTTTGGATCAGTTCGTGAAGATATCTCACGCACCATCGGCAAATCGGGAACGAGAGTCGGGACGAAGGGGTTAAGGCCCTCGAGGCGTACTCAGATAAACAATCGGACTTGAGAAGGAATATCCAATATCCTCAAGGTAATTGTTTTTTCTAAATGATTACACAACAATCCTCGTTTGTGTCATCGTCAAACACCACTGTCCCAAAACAGTTCAATTTTTCGCACGACGTGAGGATATTACCATTTACCTACCTGATTATTCTGGTTTATTTTTTATATTTGTGTATTGGTACATAATTTGCTTAGCAAGACGTATCCTGGGGTTTTATCGTACAGAGAGCGAGCAGCCTCAAGAACTGTTGGTGTCTCCACCCGGAGAAGGTGATGATGTTTCGTGGTCAGGCGGAGAGCCCGGGATTCATCGTGCAGACAAGAGTGGTGATCGACACAAATCGGCTTGATTCCCTCGCAGGCAGACCGGCTTGTGCTGTACGGGTGTGCGCATGAATCACCCCGCGTTGAAAAAGAAAGGACAATGATGGCTGAACTCAACACACTACTGGATTCAATTATTGAAAAGTGTATGGGGGAGGAGCTTCCTTTTTGTGTTGCTGCCTGTCCATTGCATGTCGATATGAAAGGCGCCATTGCCTTGATCCGTGACGGCAAATTCGAAGACGCCCTGACCCTGATCAGAGAGACGCTCCCTTTTGCCGGCATATTGGGAAGAGTATGCACCCATCCCTGCGAAGATATGTGCCGGCGCAACGATATTGAGCAGGCTATCGCTATAAGGGCGCTCAAGAGATCGGCGGCAGACTATGGAAAAGATGCACCGTGGGACTTGACCATCGCCGAGGAAAAAAAGGAGCACGTGGCGATTGTCGGAAGCGGGCCGGCTGGCCTGATGGCAGCGTATGAACTGAGAAGAATGGGCTACCAGGTAACGATTCTTGAGGCACTCCCCGTCCTCGGTGGTCTGCTTGCAACAGGAATCCCCCAGTATCGTCTGCCCCGGGATATTCTGGAGCAGGAGCTGGGTATTATCGAGAAACTGGGCATTCACGTCAGGCTGAACACCCGCATCGGCGAGAATGTACAGATCTCCGACCTGCAAAAGAGTTATGATGCGGTATTTGTTGCCACAGGGGCGATCCTGAGCAAGAAACTGAATATAGAAGGCTCCGACCTGGACGGAGTGGTATGGGGAATGGACTTCTTGCGCCAAGTCAACCTGGGCAAGGAAATCAAGGTGGGAGACAGAGTGGTCGTGGTCGGCGGCGGAAATGTTGCCGTTGATGTGTCGCTGACTGCTCTGCGGATGGGGGCGAAGGTTGAACTCGTGTACCGGCGGACCCGCGAGGAAATGCCCGCATTCGAATGGGAAGTCCAGCAGTTGCTCGATGAAGGCGTTATTTTTCATCCTTCGTGGGCACCGAAACGTATTCTCGGCAGCAACGGCCGAGTCACCGGCATCGAGATGGTTTCCTCGGCCTCGGCCTCTGATGGAAACAGGGATTCAGGCCTTTCGCTGGATGATTCCAAGACGCTGCAAATCGATACGGATTCTGTTATCCTGGCTATCGGACAGGCTCCGGACACATCCTTCATGGAGAAAGGCGGTGCAGCACAGCGAGCTTCTGACGGCTATATCGTTGCCGATGAGATTACCCTTGCCACGAATGTGCCGGGCATCTTTGCCGGGGGTGACGCTGTCTACGGACCGAAAACCGTTATTGATGCGCTGGCTTCAGGGAAAAAAGCCGCTGTCTCGATTGACCGTTACCTGCGAGGTGCAGACCTGAGCGAGGGACGGCACGGCGAGGGCCCGCAGCAAAGCCGTTTAAAGGTCGACATAGAGGGAAAACCGCGGAAAGAACGGTTAAGCGAGTCGGTCCTCCCCGTGGAAAAGAGGAAGGGAAATTTCCGTGAAGTTGAAATGGGGCTAACGCTGGAACAAGCCCGTGAAGAAGCTGAGCGCTGCCTGTCCTGCGAATGCATGCTCTGCGTAAAAGACTGCGAGTTCTTGAAACACTACGATATGACGCCGAAGGTGCTGGCAGAAAAATTCAAGGCCGGCTACTTCCGGGAAAAACCTGCCATACCATACTCCTGCAATCTCTGTGGATTATGCAACAAACTATGCCCTGAGGATCTGTGCACCGGTGATATGTGCATGGCAATACGGGAGTTGATGGTGAAGGAAAACATCGGGCCGTTGCCGCAGCACCAGTTTGTCCGCAGGGACCAGGACTACGCCACATCGGACAACTTCACCCTGAGCAGGTCAGGCGATGCTGAAAATGATGCATGGGCATTCTTTCCCGGATGCAACCTTTCGGGCAGTTCTCCGGAACTGGTCATGAAAGTGTATGAGTATCTCCAGAAGAAGCTGCCTGGTACGGGTATTATCCTGCGGTGCTGTGGTGCACCAACGCACTGTATTGGCGACCAGGCAAAGTTCGATACCATGGCAGATGATATTGCCGAAGAAGTCAAGAAGGTGGGCGCAACCGGCCTGATCGTGGCTTGCCCGGAGTGTTACCGTACCATCAAACGGGCCGCTCGCGGGTTCAAAGTCAAATCACTCTACGAGGTCATGGCGGAAAAGGGATTGCCGGACGGGGCACGGTCTTCGGCTCCCAGGACTTTCTCGTTACATGACTCCTGTACGGCCAGGGATGAAAAAACGTTTATCGAGAACGTCCGCCTCCTCATCAACGAGATGGGTCACCGGATTGATGAAATGGAATATTCAAAAGACAAAACAAGGTGTTGTGGCGCCGGCGGGATGATTCCCTACGTCAATCCCCCCCTGTTTAGAAAGATCGCGAAACAGCGTGCCGATGAAGCTGCCCACGATGTTATAACCTATTGTGCCACCTGCCGCGACACGTTCGCATCCACGGGGAAGCCGGCGATCCATGTTCTGGAGCTCATCTTCAATCCCGAATGGGAGAAAAACCTGTCCCGGCCCCCTCAGACGGGCAAGGTCAAACGGGAGAAGCAGGCGGAATTGAAAAAAATGATGTCTGCTTATAATCAGGAATAAGAACACAATACCAAGGAGGCATGAACATGTCCTGGGAAGATATCGAGATCGAGATCAGCGATGATGTCAAAAAAACAATCGAAGACCGGCACATATCGCCCGACGAAGTCAGGATGGTGATCAACGAGGTTGAGCGTGAAGGCGGAATCAAACTGTACGTGCCCGACACCAACCGGTATCTGGGGAAAAAAACCATCGATAACGCTACCTTCTACGTAGACTATACCACGGAGGGAGGCAAGTACATCATCAATTCGGCCTATGCCCATGGATCCGAAATAGAGGAGTGAGAAAGATGGCAGAGAAATGGTATTGTTTCAAGGACAAAGTCCCGATGGTTGAAGCCGAGGTCGTCCTTTCTTATCTGTCCATTACCGATGTGACCAATGGATGGAAGTGCCCCCAGTGCGGTGTCGTTTACCTGGATGAAGAGACGGTCGTGGAGAAGGTCGTCAAGGCCGAGCAAATGGTTGAGGAAAAATAGTCTTGCGCAGGGATGCTCCCGATAGCACGGTCACGTTATACGAGTCATGCGCATTCGAGCGTCTGCTGGGCGATACTCTGCGTCCAGGGGGACTGGAACTGACGGCCAGGCTGGCCGAAACGGCTGGGATTCAGACATCGATGCGGGTTCTGGATACCGCCTGCGGCAAGGGAACGACCAGCCTCTTTCTCGCACGCGAGTATGGATGCCGGGTAACCGGCATAGACCTCTCGGAGCAGATGATCTCATTGGCAGAGAGCAAGGCTGCTGCCGAAGGACTCTCCGGGATTGCCCAATTCTGCCACGGCGATGTCGAGAACCTGCCGTTTCAGGATGAATCTTTCGACGTGGTGATCTCGGAATGCGCCTTCTCCCTCATGCCCGACAAGCCGAAGGCAGCCACGGAATTACGCCGTGTTCTGAAAAAAAGCGGCAAACTGGCCATGACCGATATCGTGCTGCGGGGCAAGGTGGACGATTCACTCAGAAGCCGGCTCCATATGGCATACTGCATGTCCGGAGCAGTCAGTGCGGAAGAATATACCCATCTCTTTTCCCGGGCCGGATTCCACAGTCCTTACGTGGAAGATCATTCGGAGCAGTTGCGCAAGGTCGCTTTCCAGATGGGGATCGCATTCGGCTCCATGAGCGGTTTCATGAGCCAGATTCCGACCGGGCCGTGCCGGTGCAAAACCTCAGCTGAGCCGCACCCTTCTGCACAACAGGCCTACATGCAGTTTGTAAAGCAGGGGCGGCCCGGCTACATGCTCATGGTCCTGACACGAGGTGAATAGCAGCCCATGCAGCCAGGGTTTCTCCAACGGATACGACTCCCCGAGGAATAGTGTTTGAGAATGATGCACAATCGCTGTCACACGGAAGGGATGTAGCACCATGGAAATTATTGGAAAGACAGAGAGCCTATGCCCGGTATGCTTCCGCAGAATTGCTGCCGAGCGAATAGTCGAAGATGGTAAGGTCTACCTGCACAAAACCTGTCCCGAGCACGGGGAGTATAAAGTGCTGCTCTGGCGCCGGGATGGGCAGGATTTCCTGGATTGGGCAAAGGACGCCGTACCCGGCTCAGGGGCACTCCGCAACGCGAAAGCCATTGATAAGGGTTGCCCCTTTGACTGCGGTCTCTGCCCCGATCACCGAACGAACTCCTGCACCATGGTCGTCGAGGTTACCCAGCGGTGCAACCTCAATTGCCCCATCTGTTTTGCAAGTGCGGAGGAGGACCACGCCGGCGACCCGGGCATGGAGACCATCCGTCGAATGTACCGGAATGTCCTTGAGAGTGTCGGGAAGCCCACCATCCAGCTCAGCGGCGGCGAGCCAACGGTGCGTGATGACCTTCCCCGAATCGTGGCGGAGGGCCGGGAGGCCGGATTCGAGCATATCCTGGTAAATACAAACGGCCTACGGATTGCCCGCGAACCACAGTACGTGAAGCAGCTCAAAGAGGCAGGTGTCAGCGCCATTTATCTGCAGTTTGACGGGGTAAGCGATGACGTGTATCGCCATATACGCGGGAGAGATCTTTTCGAGATCAAGAAACAGGCAGTAGCCAACTGCGCCCGCGAGAAAGTTGGCGTGGTGCTGGTGCCGGTCATTATTCCCGGAATCAACACTCATCAGCTGGGAGATATTGTCAGCTTTGCGAAAGAATGGCTCGCTACGGTTCGGGGCATCCATTACCAGCCTATCAGCTACCTGGGAAGATATCCCCAAGCCCCTCGCGACCAGGACCGCTTTACCATACCCGATGTGATCGACGCGCTTGAAGAACAGACAGGCGGTGAGTTGAGCCGGCGCAACTTCCTGCCGCGCCATGCTCAGGATGCACACTGCTCGTTTTCCAGTTTCTATGTCCTGAATAAAGAGGGAAAGCTGCGATCGTTGACTGATAACAGCCGGAGGCAGATGACCGCCAATGATGCGCCGGAAAAGGCATCGCGCCGCTTCATGAGCATACACTGGCGCCACGGAGAGAGCCGGGGCTGCTGCCCCGGAAACGATTTTTTCGCTCGGGTCATAACCAATTCTCTGACAATTACCTGCATGCCCTTCCAGGATATCTGGAACCTGGAGCTGGACCGGTTGAGAGGCTGCTGCGGCCATGTAGTGAGACCTGACGGGCGCATCATCCCCTTCTGCGCGAATTATCTGACCAACACCGCCGGCGAAAGACTATACCCCCTATGACAGACATAACCCGCAAAGAGAGTGATCGCTACGAGGGAAGCACCTTCCGGTCTGGGAAGAGTGACCCCGCGCCTGTCAATGTTGAGGCGTTGTGCCGCCTTCCAGCTCCGCAAAAGACGGTCCAGGGAATTGTTGCGGACATAGGGCATCACCTGCCAGGGTGTGCGGTCTGTGGTGAAGAACTGATCTGTTCTGAGACGAGCCGGAGCAGCCGATGCCATTACTGCGGCCAGGTCATGTCGGCAAACACTCGCTGCGTTCAAGGACACTTCGTCTGCGATGCCTGCCATAAAGCAGACGCCGTGGAAATCATCAAGAACGTCTGCCTGCACAGTCGGGAGACCGGCCCTGTGGCCCTTATGCAAACAATCCGGTCTCACCCGCATTTCCCCCTACACGGGCCTGAACATCATCCGCTGGTCCCTGCCGTTCTTCTGACTGCGCTGAGGAATTTCGGACACCCTGTCACGGACGGGCAAATTCTTACGGCCGTCCAACGTGGTCAAACAATATGCGGCGGCTCCTGTGCATTCCTGGGTGCCTGCGGGGCAGCAATCGGTGTGGGAATTGCCGTTTCACTTCTCGTAAGGGCAGATCCCTACGATGGCGGCAAAAGACAGATTGCTCAGCGAGCAACGCATGAAGCCCTTGGCCAAATAGCATCCTATCATGCAGCCAGATGCTGTCAGAGGGATTCCTGGCTGGCACTCAAAGTGGCTTCCACGCTGTTGGAGAACCACACGGGAAAACTAGTGCCGGTGGAGCGTTTTGCGTGTGACCAGTGTTCGGAAAACAAGGAGTGCATCCATGATCGATGCCCCTTGTGGCCTGAGTGACAAGTAGCCGCTATTCCAAGTGCCTGCATGAAGAATGAGCAATCGTTTTTTTGGTCGGGAACAGGAAAGAAAGAATGGTCGGCCTCAGCGGTGCCGGACTGAATGAAGGGATAAAGGTGTGGAGAAAATATATCTTGAGCAGTGGCTGCATGAGGTAATACGGCAAAAGATAAAGGAAGACCCATCCTTCCGGGCCTTCATGGGCAAAGACCATCTGGAATGCGTCACCCGGGATGATATCGACCGTTATCAACTGTTCAAACTCAGGCAGACAGTTGCCTATGTGACGGAAAAGAGTGCTTTCTATCGAGAGCTTCTGGGTCGGAAGAGTATTACGGGAGAAGATATTCATACGCTGAGCGATCTCTCCCTGCTGCCGTTCACCGAGCCTGCAGATATTGCCGAACATCCCTACAACTTCACCTGCGTACCCCTGGGTGAAATCGAGAGGGCAACCACCTTTATTTCCTCGGGTACGATAGGGCCACAAAAACGCGTCTTTTTCACCGAGAAAGATCTGGAAATCATGACCGATTTCATGGGGGTCGGCATGCGCACAGTGGCGAAACAGGGTGATACCGTGATGATAATGCTGCCCGGTGCCCGGGTAAACGGCCAGTCGGATCTTCTTGCCAAGGGTGTCCGCAAGATGGGCGGCCGGCCGATAAAGGCCGAGGTCACACTCACCTCGGAAAAACTGTTGCAGATAATTGACCGCTCCCGCCCGACAACCTTGTTTACTGCTGTTCCGCTTATGTGGCGCATCACCCAGGAAACTCGGGGACACGGTGACCTGAGCAGCAAAGGCGTTCAGAAGATTTTTATCACCGCCGCGTATCCCCCGCAGTCCATGATTGAGCAGATCAGGGATATCTGGAACTGTGATGTCCACGTTCATTACGGGTTGACAGAGATGGGCCTGGGGGTGGCTGTGGATTGCCAAGCTCATACAGGTTATCACTATGACGAGGCGGATCTGCTGGTCGAGGTAGTAGACCCTGTTACGGGAGAAGTACTGGGCAATGACCAGGAAGGCGAGCTGGTCTTTACCACCTTGAACAGATCTGCCATGCCTCTGTTGAGATACCGCACCCATGACCTGTCGTCTCTGTCAGGCGAAACCTGTCCCTGCGGCGCAGCTACACTGAAAAAGATCGGCAAGGTTACCCGAAGACGGGAATCCATCGTGAGGCTGTCGGGAGGTGCGGAGATATATCCATCGCTGTTCGATGAGCTCCTGTTCACCATTCCCGAGATCATCGATTACCAGCTGAGCCTGGGGAAAAAAGATGGGAAAGACGCACTGAGTTTCACCATAGAGGTCATTGAACGCGGTGAGAGGGTGCAGCAGAGGATACTACGGTTATTGGCCGAATATCCGGTCATTCGCGAGAACGTGACACAAGGCGGCATGGCACCACCGGACGTTGAACTGGTGAATCGTGGTGCATTGCTCAGCATGTCGCGTGCCAAGAAGATGATCCTGGATGAGAGGCTGAAAGGAGGACGGTAAGATAACCACAAGACACGAGAACTGATATTCATAAGAATTCGGGAGCGCCTCTTCAACGCATGAGCGAAAAGGCTGCGGGAAGCGAACCGTAGATGAGACTGCTCACGAGGCACAGTAAAAAACAACCCGAATGTTTTACCGGTGAACACGGTTTGTCCAGTACATGCTGTCAGAGCATTTACTGAGGATAAAACAACAAAAGAAAGGGGGAACATCATGGAGTACAAAACGATAGCTACGGAACGAAGAAAGGACGGGAAAATTGGCGTCATTGCGCTCAATAATCCCCCGGTAAATGCATGGAGCAACCAGTTCATAGATGATCTGGGTGCCTGCCTGACGGAGTTCAAGAATGACCCGGACATGAACGTGGTGATTATCAAGAGTAATTGCAAGCACTTCAGTGCAGGCATCGATTTCGGTGAAATTTTGAACAAATCGAGCGATGCCATCCTGGATTTCTTTAAGAAGTGCATGAGCATTCGCCCCTTGATGCAGTCCATGCCCCAGATCACCATAGCTCAGGTTCACGGCACGGCTGCCGCGTACGGCACCCATTTGAGTTGGTTCTGTGATCTGGCTGTTGCATCCGAGGATGCGAAGTTCGGCGCACCTCCCATCAATGTAGGACTGGGTTGAGTCCTTGCTGAACCTGAGTTCAGGTTCATGGGTCCCAAACAGATAAATGAGTTCACTTTGCTGGGTACTATGGTCCCTGCCGCCGAAGCCATGAGGCTCGGCATGGTCAACCGTGTCGTTCCGCTCGAGAAGCTGGATGACGCCGCTATGCAGATGGCGAACATACTTCTCCTCAAAAACCCATGGGCGCTTGCCCGAATGAAATGGCTGAATCACCGTCTGGCGAACCTCAGTACAGACGACGCCCTGGAGCTCGGCAACGATCATGCGGCGCTGTGGATGGTATTGCCGGACGTGATAGAGGGCATGACTGCCTACTTTGAGAAGCGGAAGCCCAACTACGAGCAGTTCAAGGGAGAAACCAAGCATGTCTTACCACAGAGTAAACTCCCTCGTTGACGGCGAGCCTTCCGTTCAGGCGGGACAGTATGTCAATTGAGCGGGTAAGTCTCCATCGATGAATCAACTGAAAAAAGGCGGCGGATGGATCATTTCCGCCGCCTTTTTTCCTACTTGTCATTCCGGGTATATATTTACGGACCCCATCGGTCAGCTCAAAATCGAATCAGACAACAAATTCCGAATGGGGACCACCTGCCAGACTGGGCCGCAGCTACTGCACCTGGGACCCTACCGCCTCCCGGTACATCTTTATGAATCGGTTCTCCTTATTGAGGGCTCTATTCCCCGCCTTGATCACCTTCGCGGTCTCCACCAGCTTCCTGCAGAGAATCTTGGCCTCCTTCATGGCAAACTGATCTTTGCATATCGCATCGTAATCATCCGGGTCGACTTTGCCTTCGCCGCCATAGCTGGTCAGACCTCCGGAACCATACGGCCCCCACAGACCGAGCGTAACAGGCAGCACTTCCCACATCAACAGGCCCTGGATGACACTGAGCATGGTCGTTTCAACGCCCGCGTGCCTGCCGAACGCGACCGTCAGGACGGAAGCCGCTTTATTTTCCAGGCTCCCCTTGTAGAGATTCCCGTGGTAAAGCACGCGCAACCTGTCCATGAAACACGCCATCTGCCCCGTGAGCCTGCAGGCATACGCAGGTGTGGCCAGTAAAAGCGCGTCCGCTTCGAGCACCTTGGGATACACTGCCGTCAGCTCATCGTTGATTGAGCAGAAACGGTCGGGTTTCTGCCTGGTCGCACAATAGTTGCAGTGATGGCAGCCTCTCGGCGTTTTCCAGTCCGAGAGCAGAAAGATCTCGGATTCCACATCCGGATCGTCCTCGACAGCCTTGAGGGCCTCCCTCGTGTAGATCTCGCAGTTACCCCCCTTTATGGGGCTCCCGACAACCGTGAAAAGCTTAATCTTCATGCGGCTCTCCTCTCTCTGCAATCCTGCGGGCTCATGCACTCAGTGCTCTATCCCTGCCCTGTCTTTGATCCCCGAATCGTAGTGGTGCTTGATGTCCTTTACCTCGCTTACCATGTCCGCGACCTCCATGATCTCCTGCGGCGCATATCTTCCTGTCAGAACGAGATCGAGATAAGAAGGCTTGTTTTCGATGATCTCCAGGACATCCTGGAGATCTACGAGCTTGAAATCCAGGGCCACGTTTATTTCATCGAGGATGACCATGTCATAGTCGCCCGAATCTATGGCCTCCCGAGCCGTAGCCAGCCCGTTGCGCGCCAGCTCCCTGTCCACCGGAGAAGGGTTGTCGCGCATGACAAAGCTGTCGAGCCCGGAAAGGCAGATCTTGATTCCCGGCAGGTACTTCTCCGCGCACAGGTATTCCCCGTACTTTCTTCCCTTCATGAACTGCAGCACAAAAATCTTGTAGTCATGGCCAAGCGCCCGCAAGGCCAGTCCAAACGCAGAGGTGGTCTTGCCCTTGCCGTTTCCCGTATAGACCATTACCAGACCCCTCTGGAACTTTTCCAATACCTCGTTATTCTCCATGAGTCGACCCCTTGACGGTTTTCTCTCTCATGCCCCCGGAGCTCACATGAAATGAGCCCTTACAGGGCAAGCACTCTCACCTTACGGCTGACCAGAGCATCAAAGTCAGTGTCACGGCACGTGAGCCTCCTTCTCGTCCTTTCCAAGGAAGCGGGCAGGAAGGAGGACTCACCGGTCCTCCGTGACATTGACCTTTCGATTTTTCGGAAAAAGATCGCACGATCTTTCCACGACATTCGTGCGTCCTAGCGCATACCCAGGACGTTTCTGGAGATGACGACGCGCATGATTTCGTTGGTGCCCTCGTAGATCTGGGTGATCTTGGCGTCCCGCATGAGCCGCTCCACGGGGTATTCGCTGCTGTAGCCGTAGCCGCCCAGGATCTGCACCGCCTCGACCGTGGCGTCCATGGCCGTGTCGGAGGCAAACATCTTGGCCTGCGCCGCCTCGCGCTCAAAGGGCAGGTGGTTGCTCTCAAGCCAGGCCGCCTTCAGGATCAAAAGCTCGGAGGCATCGATGCGCGTGGCCATGTCGGCCAGCTTGAACTGCGTGGCCTGGAAGCTCGAGATCGGCTTGCCGAACTGCACCCGCTCCTTGGAGTAGCTCACCGACTCCTCCAGCGCCGCCTTGGCT
>JAHDQN010000011.1 GCA_018433775.1 Deltaproteobacteria bacterium | reverse complement strand
GGGGAACGCCCAAACGATCGATCATCCTCTTTGCCTGAGTTCCTTTCCCTGCGCCCGGAGGCCCGATTAAGATAATGTTCATAACGCTCTCCCTCGAATGAATTTTATCAGCTATCTCCTGGACTTGATGCGGCCGCTCTTGAGCAGACCGTCATACTGCCGGGAGATCAGATGAGACTCTATCTGGGACATGGTGTCCAGCGACACGCCGATGACGATGAGCAGCGAGGTGCCGCCGAAGTAGAACGGAACGTTCGCCCGCGAGATCAGTATCATGGGGAGCACGCAGACCACGGAGAGGTAGACGGCGCCCACCAGGGTGAGCCGGGAAAGCACCTTGTCGAGATACTCGGCTGTCGCCTTTCCGGGCCGGATGCCGGGCACGTACCCGCCGTGCTTCTTCAGGTTTTCCGAAACGTCCACCGGGTTGAACACGACCGCGGTGTAGAAGTAGGTGAAGAAGACGATGGCCACCACGAAGATGACGTTATACAGCAGCCCGCCCGGGTTCATCGCATCCGCCAGGGTCTTCATGAAAGCCACGTTCGGGAAGAACTGCGCGATGGTCGCCGGGAAAACGATGATGGACGACGCGAATATGGGCGGGATCACGCCCGAGACATTGATCTTCAAGGGCAGATGGGTGCTCTGCCCGCCGTAAACGCGCCTGCCCCGGATCTGCTTGGGATACTGGATCGGGATCCTGCGCTGGGCCGTCTCCATGAACACGATCCCCGCAACCACCGCGAGCATGAACACCACCAGGAAGAGCAGCAGGAAGATGGGCAGCTCGCCCGTGCTGGTGAGCCGCACGCTGTTGTAGACCGCCACGGGCAGCTGGGCCACGATACCGGCGAAGATGATGAGCGATATGCCGTTGCCGATGCCGCGCTCGGTGATCTGCTCGCCCAGCCACATGAGGAAGCAGGTTCCGGTCGTCATGGTGATCATGGCGGTCAGCCTGAATCCCCAGCCCGGGAACAGCACCACGGGCTCGCCCGCCGGGCCGCTCATCTGCTCCACGCCGAAGGCCATGAAGTAGCTCTGGATCAGGCACAGCACCACGGTTCCGTAGCGCGTGTACTGGGTGAGCTTGTGCCGTCCGGCGGCCCCCTCCTTCTGGAGCTGCTCGAAGGTGGGGTGGACCATGCCCAGCAGCTGCACGATAATGGAGGCGCTGATGTAGGGCATGATGCCGAGCGCAAAGATCGACAGGCTCCTCAATCCCCCGCCTGCGAACATGTCGAACATGCCCAGCAGCGTCCCCCGCTGCTGCTCGAACCACTCCGCCATGATGGCGGAATCGATCCCCGGGGTGGGAATGTGAATGCCGACCCGGTAGACGAAGAGCATGAACAGCGTGAACAGGAGGCGTTTCTGAAGCTCGGGAACCTTGCCGATATTATCGAAGCCGTATGCCACGTATCACTCCTTACAGTGTCTCGAAGGTGCCGCCGGCACTGCGGATCTTCTCGAGTGCGGCCTGAGAGGCCTTGTCCAGCTTCACGGTCAGCGCCACGGTGATCTCACCCTCGGCCAGCAGCTTCACTGCCGTATCCGTAGACCGGATCATCCCCCTCTCTTTGAGGGCCGCGATATCCACCACGCTTCCCGGCTCGAAGCGGGCGAGATCCTGAACGTTGATCACCGCATATTCCTTCCGGAAGGGGTTCTTGAACCCTCTCTTGGGAAGCCTGCGGTAGATGGGCATCTGTCCGCCTTCGAACCATGCGGGAACCTTGCCGCCCGACCTGGCCTTCTGGCCCTTGTGGCCCCGGCCGCTCGTTCCGCCCTGGCCGGTTGCGTCTCCCCTGCCCAGGCGCTTGGTCTTCTTTCTGGAGCCGGGAGCCGGCTTCAGGTTTGACAGATTGATCATGATTATTGCTCCTCCCAGGAAAGCAGGTGCGAGACCTTTCTGATGGCACCCCTCGTCGCCGCGTTGTCGGGCAGTATCGCCGACCTTCCGCGCCTTTTCAGGCCGAGTGCCTTGACCGTCTCCTTCTGATCCTTTGTGCTGCCGATTACCGACCGGCTCAGTGTTACCTTGATCTTATCAGCCACCGTAGTTATCCTCGCTTCCTTGAAAATCACTTCGCAGGTCTCAGGGAGATCCCCCGCTTGGCCTCGACCGATTCCCTCGTCTCCATGCTGAGCAGGGCATCGAAGGTCGCCCGGATGACGTTGTTATGGTTCCGGGAGCCCAGGGTCTTGGCTACCACGTTCTTGACGCCCGCCGCTTCCAGGACCGCCCTGACCGCGTTGCCGGCGATGACGCCGGTACCGGGAGGAGCCGGCTTGAGAACCACCTTGGATGAGCCGAACTCGCCGACAATGGCATGGGGAACCGTGCCTTCGATGATGGAAACGGGCATCATGGTCTTCTTCGCCACCTCGAACCCCTTGCGGATGCTCGTGGCCACTTCCTTGGCCTTTCCGATGCCATGGCCCACGCGGCCGTTTCCGTCGCCCACGACCACCAGCGCGCTGAAACGGAACCGCTTGCCGCCTTTCACGACCTTGGCGACGCGGTTGATGTACACTACCTTATCGATTAACTGTTCGGACTCTTCAACAAAGCTATCTCTGTTTACCCTAGCCAACGCTCATCTCCTTACCTTAGAACTTCAGTCCTCCGGACCGTGCACCCTCCGAGAGGGCCTTGACCTTGCCGTGATATCTGTATCCGCCGCGGTCGAACACGACGTGTTCGATGCCCGCCGCTTTCGCCTTCTGAGCCAGGAGCTCGCCCACCTGTTTGGCGGTCTCGACGGTGAAACCCTTGACCTTGCCCTTGAGCTCGGGGCTCTGGGACGACGCGGCCACCAGGGTCACGCCCTTGGTATCGTCGATGATCTGGCTGTAGATATTCGTGTTCCCGCGGTACACGCTTAAGCGCAGCCTCTCGGGCGTGCCGTGTACCTTCTTGCGGATCCGTCCCTTCCGATATTCACGAGCTTCCTTGGCGTTCTTACTCACTTCCGCTTCTCCTTACTCTTCACGAAAAAACATTAGCCCTTTGCAGCGCTCTTGCCCGGCTTGAGCCGCACCACCTCGTCGATGTAGCGGATGCCCTTGCCCTTGTATGCGTCGGGCTTGCGGATCTTCCGGATGCGGGCCGCAATGTCGCCCACGAGCTCCTTGTCGATGCTGGTGAGCTCGATCACCCCGTCCTTGGACACGGTGCCGCTCACGCTCTGGGGCAGAGGATATTCGACCGGATTCGAATAGCCCACGTTCAGCACCAGCGTGTTGCCCTTCATCTCACCCCGGTATCCCACGCCCACGATCTTGAGCTTCTTGGTGAACCCCTCGGTGACGCCCACCACCATGTTGTTCGTGAGCGTCCTCATGAGCCCGTGGTACGCATGCGTCTGGGTCTCCTCGTCTCTGGTCGTGAAGAGCAGGGTTTCGTCCTCGATCGTGAAGTCGAGGTTTCCCACGAGCTTCCTGCTCAGCTCGCCCTTGGGGCCCTTCACGCGGATGGTGCCGTCGCTTATGGTTACCGTCACCCCCTTGGCGATGGGAATGGGCATTTTTCCAATTCTAGACATCGATCAACTCCTCACCAGACTCTCAGTAGTTCCTCGCCGCCCACGTTGTTGGCCTTGGCCTTGCGGTCGGTCATAATCCCCCGGGAGGTGCTCACAATGGAGACTCCGAGTCCTCTCCTCACCTGCTGGATATCGTCCGCCTTCCGGTAGATCCTGCGTCCGGGCTTCGATACCCGCCTGATATCCGTGATAACGTGCTTGGCGTTAAAATACTTCAGATTGACCCGGATCAGGCCCTGCTTTCCGTCGTCGATGACCTTAAAGCCCTTGATATAGCCCTCTTTCATGAGGATATCGAGGATATCGAGCTTCACGCGTGAAGCGGGTATATCGACACTTTCCTTCGACGCCTGGGCGCCGTTCTTGATCCTGGTGATCATATCGGCAATGGGATCGGTATGCATCCTTTACACCTCTACCAGCTTGATTTTTTGAGGCCGGGAATCTCGCCTCTCATGGCATAGTTTCTCAGGCAAATCCTGCAGATTCCGAACTTCCGGTAATATGCGTGCGGCCTGCCGCACAGCATGCAGCGATTGTACTCCCTGACCTTGAACTTAGCCGGCCTCTTCTGTTTCGCTATCATCGATTTCTTCGCCATAACCTCTCCCGCTTATCTCCTGAACGGCATGCCAAAAGCACTGAGCAGGCTCCGGCTCTCGTCGTCGGTGCCTGCGGTGGTGACCACCGTTATATTCATTCCCCTTGTCTTGTCAATGGTATCGTACTCGATCTCCGGGAACACGGACTGATCTCCGAGGCCGAGCGTATAGTTGCCGCGGCCGTCGAAGCCCTTGGGCGAAATGCCGCGGAAGTCTCTCACGCGGGGGAGCACCGCGTTGATCAGCTTGTCCAGGAACTCGTACATGCGTTGTCCGCGCAGGGTCACCATGCACCCGATGGGCATGCCCTCTCTGAGCTTGAACGACGCGATCGATTTCCTGGCCTTGGTGACCACCGGCCGCTGACCCGAGATGAGCATGAGCTCGTTCACGGCCCTGTCGATCACCTTCACGTCCTGCACCGCCTCGCCGAGCCCCATGTTGACCACGATCTTCTGGATCCTGGGCACCCGGTTGATATTGGTATACCCGAACTCCTTGACGAGCCCGGGGACGATTTCCTTATTGTAGTATTCCTTCAGCCTTGCCATCGCCTCTCCCTCATCTGTCCAGTTCTTCGCCGCACTTCCTGCAGACGCGGACTTTCTTTCCGTCCTCGTGGATCTTGAAGCCGATCCTCACCCCTTTGTTGCACTTGGGGCACACCGGGGCGACGTTGGAGGCATGGATGCTCGCTTCCTTCTCGACGATCCCCCCCTGGGAGGTCTGCGTAGGCTTCTGGTGGCGCTTGATCATGTTCACCCGCTCGACGAACACCCGGTTCTTCTTGCTCACGGTCCTGAGCACCTGGCCCTGCCGGCCTTTGTTCTTGCCGGCCAGAACGACCACGGTATCGCCTTTCTTTATTCTTTCCAATGCACGTTTCGCCATCTGTCTCACCTCGTTTAGAGTACCTCGGGGGCAAGGGACACGATCTTCATGAAGTTCTTTGCCCGCAGCTCCCGTGCAACCGGACCGAATATGCGTGTTCCGACAGGCTCATTCTGGTTGTTCAGAATAACGGCCGAATTCTCGTCGAACCGGATGGAAGAACCGTCGCCCCGCTTGTGGGTTCTCTTGGTTCTGACCACCACGCACTTCACCACATCGCCCTTCTTGACCTTGGAATGGGGGATGGCTTCCTTCACGCTCGCCACGATGATGTCGCCCAGCGAGGCGTATCTCCGCCTGGAGCCGCCCAGCACCTTGATGCACATCACCTCTTTCGCCCCAGAGTTGTCCGCAACCTTGAGCCTTGTCTGTTGCTGAATCATTGCTCGCCTCCAGCCTTATGCACCTACTCCTGCCTCTCCAGAATGTTCACGACCCTCCAGCACTTGTCCTTGCTCAGGGGTCTGCACTCGCGGATCAATACCTTGTCGCCCTCTCTGCACGCATTCTTCTCGTCGTGGGCCTTGAACTTGGTCCTTCTCCGGATGTACTTCTGGAAAACAGGATGCTTCTCCAATCTCTCCACTGTCACCACAACCGTCTTGTCCATCTTGTCGCTGGTGATCGTGCCCACTAACTCGTGTTTTATGGACTTGTCCGTCATTTCACCTTCTCCCGGATGATGGTATTCACCCTTGCGATATCCCGGCGGATTTTCATGATCACGCTCTTGTTCTCGAGCTGACCGGTCATGTTTCTGAAGCGGTTGTTCATAAGGTCGCGGGCAAGCTTGTTTTTCAGTTCACCGAGATCCTGGACGGTCTTTTCACGCAGTTCACTCGCCTTCATGGATTCCCTCCCGAACTACGAACGCCGTCTTGAGCGGCAGCTTGTGCGAGGCAAGGCGGAATGCCTCCTGGGCCAGTTCGTGGCTCACGCCGTCGATCTCGAAGAGAATCCTCCCCGGCTTGACCACCGCCACCCACTCTTCGGGCGCACCCTTGCCCTTGCCCATTCTCGTTTCAGCCGGCTTCTTGGTGATGGGTTTGTCCGGGAAGATCCGGATCCACACCTTTCCGCCGCGCTTGATATATCGGGTGATCGCGATACGGGCTGCCTCGATCTGCCGGGCGGTTACCCACTGGGGCTCCAGAGACTGGAGGCCGTAGCTCCCGAAGGACACTTTGGAGCCCTTCTCCGGGCTTCCCTTCATGCGCCCGCGATGTACCTTTCTGTGTTTGACCTTGTTTGGCATCAACATGACGTGTCTCCCTTATGCACTTGCCTCTTCCTGCTTCTTCACGATCTCGCCGTGGAAGACCCAGACCTTCACGCCGATGACACCGTAGATGGTATAGGCCTGTGAAAACCCGTAGTCCACATCGCTTCTCAAGGTGTGCAGCGGGACCCTGCCCTCACGGTACCACTCCTGCCGGGCGATCTCGGCCCCTGCAAGCCGGCCGGCGGCGGCGACCTTGATGCCCTGCGCGCCCATCCTCATAGCCTGGGTGACGGCACGCTTCATGGCGCGGCGGTAGGCGACGCGGCGTTCAAGCTGGTTGGCGATCCCGTCGGCGATGATCTGGGCATCGGTCTCGGGCCGGCGCACTTCCTTGATCTCGAGCATGATATCCTTGTCCACGAACTTGGAGAGATCTTTCTTGAGCTGCTCCGCGCCCTGGCCCTTGCGGCCGATCACCAGCCCCGGCCTGCCGGTGAAAATCACCAGCTTCACCTTGTTGGCGGCACGCTCGATGATGATGTTGGAAATGCCGGCGTGGCTCAGGTTCTTCGTAATGAAGTCCCGGATCTTCCGGTCCTCAACAAAGAGCTCGCCGAAACCCTTCTCGGCGTACCACTTGGCCTTCCAGTCCTTGGTCACCCCGAGCCGAAATCCGTATGGATGTATCTTCTGTCCCACTGTGTGATACCCCTTTCCTATAACTCGTCAAGCACTACAGCGATGTGGCTTGTTCTCTTCAGTATCCTGGTCGCTCTCCCCTGGGCGCGGGGCCGGAACCGCTTGAGCATCGCGCCGCCGTCGATCTGGATAGACTTGACGTAGAGGTTGTCGACATCCATCATCCCGGTGTTCATGGCGTTCGCAACGGCCGAATTCAGCACCTTGGCGATGATGCGCGCCCGCTTGGTTCCCATGAGATTGAGCATCCTCAGGGCATCGGCAATGGGTTTGTTCCGCACCTGGTCGGCAACGAGTCTCGTCTTCTGGGGAGAAACCCGGGTATGTCGCAATACTGCCCTCGACTCCATTTCTCTCTACCCCTTTCTCTGAGATTTCCGGTCCGCGGCGTGTCCGAAGAACGTCCGGGTGGGGGAAAACTCTCCGAGCTTGTG
>JAHDQN010000081.1 GCA_018433775.1 Deltaproteobacteria bacterium | reverse complement strand
TCCACGATCTTCTCGATCTCCGGCAGCGTCAGTGCCTTGAAGAGCACCACCTCGTCCACCCGGTTGAGGAACTCGGGCCGGAAATGCAACCGCAATTCGGCCATGACCGCGTTCCTGACCTCCTCGCTGATCTCGCCCGTGCCGGAGATGCCCTCCACGAGGCTCTGGGAGCCGATGTTGGAGGTCATGATGATGACCGTGTTCTTGAAATCCACGGTCCGGCCCTGGGCATCGGTTGCGCGTCCGTCGTCCAGGATCTGCAGCAGCACGTTGAAGACGTCGTGATGCGCCTTTTCGATCTCGTCGAAGAGGATCACCGAATAGGGCTTGCGCCTGACCGCCTCGGTGAGCTGCCCGCCTTCCTCGTAGCCCACATAGCCGGGAGGCGACCCGATGAGCCGGGACACGGTGTGGCGCTCCATGTACTCGCTCATGTCGATCCGGATCATGTTGTCTTCCGTATCGAACAGGGCCTCGGCCAGGGTCTTTGCCAGCTCGGTCTTCCCCACGCCTGTGGGGCCCAAGAAGATGAACGATCCGATGGGCCGTCTGGGGTCCTTGATCCCTGCGCGGGCGCGGATGACCGCATCTGCGACAGCCTGAACGGCATCGTCCTGGCCAACCACCCTCTGGTGCAGGATGTCGTCGAGCCTGAGCAGCTTCTCCTTCTCGCCCTCAACGAGCCGGGAAACCGGGATGCCGGTCCAGCGTGACACGATATCCGCGATCACGTCGTCGGTCACGCTTTCCCTCACCAGCCGCTTCTCCTCGCGCGATTCCAGCTCGGCATCGGCTAGCTGCTTCTCCAGCTGCGGGAGCCTGCCGTAGCGGAGCTCGGCCGCCCTGTTCAGGTCATACTCGCGCTCGGCCTTCTCGATGTGCATTCTGACCTGCTCGAGCTCCTCTCTAAGCGCCATCACCCGGTGCACGGTCCGTTTCTCTTCTTCCCACCGGGCCCTCATGGCATCGGCCTGCTCCTTGAGATCGGCGAGTTCCTTACGGAGCTCCTCCAGACGCGCCATGCTCGCCTTGTCCTTTTCATTCTTGAGCGCGGCCTCCTCGATCTGGAGCTGCATGACCTTGCGCGTGATCTCGTCGAGCTCGGCCGGCATGGAG
>JAHDQN010000094.1 GCA_018433775.1 Deltaproteobacteria bacterium | reverse complement strand
GCCTATCGCCTGCTGCAGCCGGTCGAGCGCTATCAGCCGCTGAACCGGAAATACGTGTTTTCAGTGGTCGCCAGCAGGGGATGTCCCTACAAGTGCATTTTCTGCTCGGCCAACAGGATGTGGAAATACCAGCGGAGGCGCTCGCCCGGGAATATCCTCGAAGAGGTCAGGTGGATCGCGAAGACCTATAACGCCGGGTTCATCCGGTTCGAAGACGATGACCTGACCGCGAACCGTCAGTGGTCGCTGGAGCTGTTCGGCCTGTTGAAAGACGAGGCAGTCCCCTTCGACTGCCTGACCCGGATCGACCGGATCGATCCCGAGATCCTTCAGGCGATGAGGGATGCGGGATGCCAGGGGGTGTATCACGGCATTGAGAGCGCCTCGCCCCGTCTGCTCGAGGTTCTGCGCAAGGGTTTCCCCCCCTGGGTCGACCGGGAATACATCAGGGATGTCATAACCCGGGAGGTCGGCCTGGGCCTGGTTCCGACGGTATCTGCCATGATCGGTATCCCCACCGAGACCAGGGAAGAGGTGGAGGCGACCTTTGATCTGATGTGCGATCTCAGGAGGCTGGGCGCAAAGACCCAGCTCTGGATCATGACCCCGTACCCGGACACGGATGCGGTGGTGCTCTATCGGGATTTTCTTGAGCGAAGGGACCGGTGGAAGGAGCTGAGACAGTTCGACATATTCTCCTCGGTGCAGCGCGAAGCCTATGCCCGGCTCATGAGCAGGTACGATGACCTGATACCCGACAACTGGATCTTCAGAAACGAGACGCAGGGGTTTGAGGAGATGAAGGCGCTGTACCTGGAAGGGGCGGGCCGGATTCTGGGGGAGGGAGAGTTTGTCTAGCGTGCCGCACTACCGGGTATTCGGTACCGACGCCGAGTGCCTCGACCTGTTCGACCGGGCGGGCCGGAAAGACCCGTACTACCTGCCCTCGGAGCTTCCCCTTCCGTCGAGCATCCAGGGTTTCTGTATCTGTGATGCAAAAAGCAGGGCGCCTGCCGCGGGCTTCTCCTGCTTCCCCTACCTCACGGCGGGCAGGTGGCTGAGGAAGAAGCTGCTGAGGGTTACCAGACTGATGCTGCTGCCCGATCAGCAGCGGGACGATGAAGCACTCGTCTCCCACATGATCAGAGTGATGGAGGACCTCGGCCGCAGGGCTGGGGTGCACGCCGTCGAAGCCGAGGTGTATGCCCGGATCAACGCGCGGATATTCTTTCCGTCCACCTCGTGCGTGGTTAACACCTATAATACCCCCCAGTGGCAGAACACCCTGGTGAAGGGAGGGTTTGCGCTTGAAAACACCACCCGCTGCTTCGAGATGAACCTGGAAGATTTCGTTCGCGAACACCCCGGCGGGGGAGTTCAGGTGCGGCCCTACCGGTCCGAAGCGGGTCAGGACCGTGACCGCTATTACCGTCTGTGGTCCTTAAGCGGCGAGAGCCCGTACGATTTCGGTCATTCCGGCCTGTGGTACAGGAATGTCTTCGGGTGGCCCAGGCTGTGGTATACCGAGTATCCCGCCCTGCTCAACAGGGACGATTTCATTCTCTTTGCGGAAAAGAACGGGGAGGCCGTGGGTTTTGTCCACTGGTGGCCCAACGTCTATCCCCTGCTTCTAGAGGGAGGCCGCAAGGCCCTCTACCTGGGCGGAGAAGAGGCCCGGGAGCAGCTTGAACAGATCGACGAGGCGAAGATTTTCAGGATCGCCGTAAGCCGCAGGGCGGGAAAAGAACGCGCAGCCATCGAAAAGGCCCTGGTCGACGGGGCGGTCGAGGTCATGAAGGAACGATACGGCATCAGGATGTGTCAGGTCGGGAATGTGTCCCGTGAAAGAACGCAGCTCCAGTCTTATCTTTCCGGTCAGGGAGGGAAGGCCGTTCACGAGGTTTCCCTGATGCACAAGCGCCTTTCCCTGTGGGGCAGGTAGGTGGGTCTGCCGTGAGGGTCTCCGTTTGCGGCCGGTGCCCGTACACGCTTCCCTCCAGCCGGTCTGCCGGAAAAGACGGACGGTGATGGCGGCACAGCCCCGCTATTCGGCCGCCAACGGCCGGGGAGGGTGCACCCGGTTGATCGCACCTGCCGGCTT
>JAHDQN010000024.1 GCA_018433775.1 Deltaproteobacteria bacterium | reverse complement strand
CTCCTTCCTCTCGATGTTGCGGCAACAACTCGTGAAGGAAGGATAGCAGTGAGCAGCCTTCTCGGCCATCCCCATCCGGGACCGGCTTAGCCAGTCCCCATCACCACACCCACAGGGTGTGGGTTTCTACTTCTCACTAAAAGGTTTCAGGCGCGTCTCTTGCGAGTGCCGGAATACCGCCCGGTCAGGAAGGAGGGGGACTTTTTATTCATCATCCTTTATCTCGATCCCGTAGTTACGGATCTTGGTTCTGAGGGTCTTCCGGTCGATCCCGAGGAATCTGGCGGTCTTGTTGATCTGGTTGTTGAAGTGGTGAAGCGCCTTCTCGATGTGCTCCTTTTCCACCTCCACCAGGGTCATCTTCCCGGAGAAGGGGTCAACGACCGGGGCCTTGGCATGGGTATCCTGGCCGTAGTAAAGGATGTCGGACAGCGTGACCTCCTCGTGCTCGCAGAGCACGCAGAGCCTCTCGATCGTGTTCTTGAGTTCGCGGATATTGCCGGGCCAGCCGTAAGAGGTCAGGGATTTCACGGCCTCGGGCGAGAGCGACTGGGCCTTGCTCCCATGCCGCGACCGGAAGATGTCGAAGTAATGGTGCGCGATGGGCGCGATGTCGGAACGATGTTCCCGTAAGGGTCTGATATGGATGGGAACTACTGAGATGCGATAGAAGAGGTCCTCCCGGAAGGTGTTGTTCTGCACCTCTACCCGCAAGTCCCTGTTCGTGGCGGTGATAAGCCGCACATCGATCTTCTCGGGCGTGGAGCTGCCCACCCGGGGCACCTCCTGCTCCTGGATCACGCGGAGCAGCTTGGCCTGGACATCGAGATTGATATTGGAGATCTCATCGAGGAACAGCGTGCCTTTGTCGGCGGTCTGGAACCTGCCGTCCCGGTTTTCGGTGGCCCCGCTGAACGCGCCCTTGATGTGGCCGAAGAGCTCCGACTCCATGAGATTGTGCACCAGGGAAGAGCAGTCCACCGGGACGAAGGGTTTATCGGCCCGTGTGCTCAGGCCGTGGATGGTCCGGGCCACGAGCTCCTTCCCGGTGCCGCTTTCCCCGGTGATGAGCACGGTGCTGTCCGTCTTGGCCACGCGCTGGATGGTGTCCTTGAGCTCTTTCACATAGTCGCTCGCGCCGATGATCATCGAGAGGGTGTCTCCGGCGGGACGCTCTTCGCATTTTTCGGAGAGGCAGTCCTGCACCGCCAGCTTGAGCTCGGCGGCGCTGAAGGGCTTGGTGATGAAGTTGTGCGCCCCGAGCCGCATGGCCTCGACGGCCAGAGGGATGGTGCCGTATCCGGTGATCACGATGACCTTGGATGCGACCGGGTGCTCGTTCTTCAGTATCCTCAGGATCTCGAGCCCCTCGATCCTGGGCATCCTCAGATCCAGGAGGATCACGGCAAAGGCGCCGGTCCGGGCGAGCTCCAGGCCGGTCATGCCGTCCGCGGTTGCTGTCGGCTCGTATCCCTGGCGGGTGAGAATCTGCTGGCAACCGTCCCTGATGGACTCCTCGTCGTCGATGATGAGAATTCGGATGTTCTTTTTAGCCAATTTCAGCTCCTTGGATGGCATCGGAAGTCTTCACGCCCGCCCTGTCTCCGCTCCCCAGATACGCAGGCAGGGTGATGATAAAGGTCGTTCCTTTGCCCGGTTCGCTGTCCACGTCGATGAACCCGTTGTGCTTCTGGATGATTCCATAGGTGATGGAAAGTCCGAGCCCTGTTCCCTGGCCCGGGTCCTTGGTCGTGAAGAAGGGCTCGAAAATATGGGGAAGATAGAGCCTGTCGATGCCCTTGCCGGTGTCCGAGATGGAGATCTTGACCGCGTTGGTGCTGGAGAGCCACGTGGATATCGCGAGAACCCCTCTGCCCTCCATGGCGTCGGAGGCATTGATGAAGAGGTTGAGAAAGACCTCTTCGAGCCGGGAGCTGTCTCCCATAACCAGCGGGAGCTGCTGGGAAAGATCGTGTTTCACCGTGACGCCCAGGAACATGGACTGATCCTTCACCAGGTTGAGCGAGGTGGTGACCACGTCGTTGATGCTGATCGGCCGCATGTCGCCCGAAGGCGTTCTGGCGAAGTCAAGGAGGTTCTGTACGATCTTTTTGCACCGGTTGGTCTGATAGATGATCTTTTCCATGTTGTCTTTGCAGGGGTGATCGTTTTCCATCTCCTCGAGCACGAGGTTGCTGTAGAGCAGGATGCCCCCCAGCGGATTGTTGATCTCATGGGCGACCCCGGCCGCCATCTGGCCGAGCGATGCCAGGCGCTCGGTGCGCGTGATGCGGTGAAAGGCCTTCTGGAGCCTGTCGTCGCGGTCTTTCAGAGATTTTGCCATATTGTTGAAGGCCTCGTCGAGCATGTCGAAGCCCGATGACCTTCCGGGCGGAAGCTGATATTCCAGATTGCCCGACGAGATGGCCTCGGTGGCCTGCTTGAGGATCCGGATCCGGCGGATGATGCTCTGGCCGAGGCGGAAGGAGATGAAGAACGCCACGACCATGCCCAGCGAGGTGATGCCGAGAAAGAGCCACATGGTATTCAGCTTGATGTCCCGGTACTTGGCCTCCAGGATGCCGGTGTAGAGCATGCCGATGATGGTGCGGTCGATGTCGTAGATCGGGGTGTACGAGCTGATGTACCAGTCGTTGACCACGAAGGCACGGCCGATCCAGTCCTTTCCCTGGGTGATGACCTGGTCGTAGACCTCTTTGGAGACGATCGTGCCGATAGCCCTCTGCTGGCCGGCATTGATCACGTTGGTGGACACCCGCACCCCGCCGAGGAATATGGTCGCAAACCCGATATCCCTGCCTCGGTAGGTCTCGTGCTGGTACACGGTTTCCTTGATGGTGTCCACGATATTGTAGTCGCGGTTGAGCAGGATGCCGCCGATCAGGGCGCCGAGCAGGGTCCCGTCCTTCCGGAAGATGGGGTAGGCGGCCCTGAGCACCATGCCCTGCGAGAGCGTGGTCTCGCGCACCTCGACGGACTGGGGGGTCTTCACGATGGGAATCAGGACACGGGAGGCAAGGCGGGGGTTCTGATCCTTGATGGTCTCCAGGGACATGACGACCGCCGAGGTCTGGGGCTTTTTCTCATACAGGCACTTGCGGACCACCGGGTCCCACAGGATGACGTCGCCCTTGGCCTCGGGGTTCGCCACCCGGTAGATCACCCGACCGCCCGCGTCCACCAGCGTGAGCATGTCGAGCGCGCGGCGATCGTCGAAGTAGTGGGTTCCGGTGCGGATCAGGCCTTCGAGGCCGGTCAGGGGGCCCGGGTCATTGTTCTGGATCGCCTCCTGCAGAGGGCTCCTCAGGTAAATGAACTCCAGCTGGTACTCGAGACGCTCCAGGGCGTGGCGGTAGACAAGCTTGGCGGTGTTGATATCCTGCTGGACCTTTCGCTGCACCTCATCCAGGGTGCTCTTGTTGATCGTGGTGATCCCCACCACGGTAGCTACCGCCCCCGTCAGACAGGTGGCGATGAGAAAACCCATAACCAGGCGACTCTGTAATTTCATAGAGAAATGTCTTTCGAAAGAATTCACATTGCAGCATGTTTCTTATAGCACCTCCGGGGGATGCGAGGCAATGCCTGATAGGGAAAATGAGCAGCGGGGAAAGGGGGCATGCATGATGCCCCCTTTTCTTCAGCAGACTTTTCTTGTCTGGATCAGCCGATTTACCCGCGAGAGCAGGTCGGAGACCGGTACGGGCTTGGAAACGTAATCATCCGCAAGGCAGTAGTCGCCGTCCGTCGAAGGCGAGAACTTGAAGCCTGTCTTCTCCGTGACCGCAGTCACCATCATGATGGGTATCGCACTGCATGTCTGATCGCTCTTCAGATCCGAGCAGAGATCGAACCCGTCGGTGTGCTTGTCCATCATCACGTCCAGGATGATGAGATCCGGGGGGTTCGAGGTCACCCGTTCTCGTCCTTCACGGATGTTGGGGGTGTGGAATACCTCGTACCCGTGGTTTTCCAGCACGATTCTCAGTGCGTCCGCATAGTCCTGATCGTCGTCGATAATCAATATCTTTTTCTGGTCTGTGGTCATGACACGCCTCCGGAGTATCTTTTCTCTTCACCCGCGCTGTCCTTTGCCGAGCATATCGCATGGGCCACCTCGATCAGTCCGATGTGAACCGGGCAGTAATCCGAGCACCGGCCGCAGCCCACGCAGGTGCACAAACCGCCGTGATGATCCCTGTCCTTGTGGTAGAGCAGCTTGTGCTCGTGGCGCCTCTTGATCCGCAACGCTGACGTGCGTCTCGGATTGTGCCCCGAAGCCTCTTTGGTGAACCCGGCATACAGGCAGGAGTCCCACGACCGTATCCGATCGCCGGTTTCTAAAGATACGACCCTGTCGGAAACCGTGAAACAGGTGCAGGTGGGACAGACGAACGAGCATCCGCCGCAGGTGATGCACTTTTTCCCGAAGCCCTCCCATACCTCGTCCGATGCCTTGTTGGATGTCTCGAGTCGCTCCATGGCATCCTCAACTTCCGGTATAATGGGTATCCGGCTCCCTGCCGCCTTCTGGAAAGCTCGTATCTTCTCGGCAGCCTTGGCGTCGTCAATGTCTTCGAACGAGCCGGAGGACACCAGATCACGGCCCCTCTCGGAACCGATCTCCACCAGGAACCCGTCACCGTCGTCATAGAGCTGGAGATCGAACCCGCTCTCGGCCCATGGCCCGCTCGAGGTGGTGGTGCAGAAACAGGTGGGGCTCATGCTCCCCGGACACGCCATGACCACGGTCAGCACACTCTCCGACTTGGTCCGGTAGTAAGGGTCGTCCAGGTCCTGGGACATGAAGCTCTGCGACTGGAGCAACCCCTTGTGGTCGCACGGCCTGATGCCGAAGATCAGGGTGGGGCTGCTGCTCACGACCTGGCGGTAGCCGCCCTGTTCAATCTGAAAGATGACCTCGCTCTGGGGAAAGAGCGAGCGCTTTGGTGGCGCGGACGGCTTGGCGATATCGAGGGTGAAGCCTGCATCGTCAAAGGTGTCGTAGATGCACTCCCCACATTCTGTGCGCCGGGGTGCAATGACCGTACGGTCGAGTGCCCAGTCTTTCAGGACATCTTTGAGTAAATCTTTTCGTATGCGTTTCATGCGCACCTCCTGATTTTCACCGCACAGCCCTTGTACTCGGGAATGCCCGAGACAGGATCATGGGCCGGAATGGTGAGGAGATTGATCGGTACCTCATGGAAGTGGAAGGTGGAGAAGACCACCTTCCGTGGAACGCGGGCAGTGACCTCGGCCTTGATCTTCACCGCGCCCCTGCGTGACGTGATCTCCACGAGGTCACGGTCTCTGATCCCGAGCTTCCGAGCGTCTTCGGGGTTGATCTCCACCAGCGGTTCCGGGGCCTCGCGCTCCAGAATGCCGACCCGTCTGGACATGGTGCCGGTGTGATACTGGAAGTACATCCGGCCGGTGGTGAGGATAAAGTCGTACTCGGTGTCCGGCGGCTCGGCCATGGGCTTGAATTCACAGGGAAGGAAGGTCCCGAGGCCCTTTGAGAACCGGTCCTTGTGGAGATATGCCGTGCCGGGGTGTTCCTCGTTGGGGCACGGCCAGGAGAGTCCGTATCCCGTCTCCAGCCGGGGATAGGTGATGCCGGCATACGACGGCGTGACCCGGTTGATCTCGGCCATGATCTCGGACGGATCCGCATAGCTCATGGGATAACCGGCCCGGGTGCATACGTCCTGGATGATCTCCCAGTCGGCGCGGGCCGACCCGGGCGGATCGACCGCCTTGCGGGAGAGCTGCACCCTGCGTTCGGTATTGGTGTAGGTCCCGGTCTTTTCGGCAAAGCAGGCCGCAGGCAGGACCACGTCGGCCAGGGCCGCAGTCTCGGAAAGGAAGATATCCTGAACCACGAGCAAGTCGAGGTTTGAAAGGGCCCGCTCGATGTGCTTGGAGTCGGGGTCGCTCAGGTAGGGGTTTTCGCCCATAACGTACAGGGCCTTCAGGTCGCCCTTGTCAGCCGCCTCCATCATGGTGGTGATGGTCAGCCCCGGGGTTTTGTCGAGATCATCGACACCCCAGGCGCCGGCGAACTTCTGTATCACAGGTTCGTCACCCACCTTCTGGTATCCGGTGTAGACCACCGGGAGCCCGCCCATGTCGCACGCGCCCTGGACGTTGTTCTGTCCCCTTAAGGGGTTGACTCCGGTGGAGGGCCTTCCCACGTGTCCGGTGAGCATGGCCAGGTTCGCGCAGGTCTTCACGTTGTCGGTACCGGTGGTATGCTGGGTGATGCCCATGGCGTAGAGCAACATGGCCTTGCCCGTACGGGCGTACTCCCGGGCTGCAAGCATGAGATCATCGGCCCTGATCCCGCTGATCTGCTCCACCACCCGCGGTGTGTACCTGCCCACAATCCGCTTGAGCTCGTCGAAGCCCTCGGTCCTGGTCTCGACGTATTCCCTGTCGTATAGACCCTCTTCGATGATGATGTTCATCAGGCCGTTGAGCACGGCCACGTCGGTGCCGATGTTCTGCCTCAGATGCATGTGGGCATAGCGTGTAAGCGGGATATCCCGCGGGTCGACCACAATGAGCCGCGCACCCCGTTCCACGGCATTGATGACCCGGGAACCGATGAGCGGGTGCTGCTCGGTGGTGTTGGATCCGATCACGAAAAAGAGCTCTGCCTCGTCCATTTCATTGATGGAATTGGTCATTGCCCCCGAGCCGAAGGTTGCGGCCAGACCGGCCACGGTGGAGCTGTGTCAGAGTCTGGCGCAGTGGTCGATATTGTTGGTCTTGAATACGGCACGCGCCATCTTCATGAAAAGATAGTTCTCCTCGTTGCTGACCTTGGCGGATGCCAGAAATCCCAGAGATCTGCTCCCCGAACCGGACTGTATCTCGCGGAGCCGGCGGACCGTAAAATCGAGCGCTTCGTCCCAAGTGCTTTCGGTCAGCTTGCCGTTCTTTCTCACCAGGGGAGTCTCGAGGCGCAGCGGCGAATTGATGAACTCGTAGGAGTTCCAGCCCTTGGCACAGAGCATCCCCTTGTTCACGGGGTTTCCCGGGCTGGGCTCCACCCCCACGACCTTATTCTGCTCGGTCACCAGATAAAAATTGCAACCGCACCCGCAAAACGGGCATATTGTCGATGTCTTGGCCATGATCAGATAGCCTCCTTGATATGTTCTATTTCGGTGTAGTTGAACACCGGGCCGTCCATGCAGCAGTACATTTCGCCGATGGCGCAGTGGCCGCACTTGCCCACCCCGCACTTCATCATCCGCTCCAGTGACATGTAGATGTTCTCCTTTGAAAAGCCGAGAGCCAGGAGCTTCTCCAGTACAAAGCGGTACATGATCGGCGGACCGCAAAGCACGGCGCAGGTGTCACTGGTGGAAAGCTCGGCCTGGTCGAACAGACCGGTGACCACACCTACATACTGCTTCCAGATACCCTCCTGATCCCTGTCCACACTGTAGAAATAGCGGATGTCGCTACGGTCGAAGAAGCTCAGGAGCTCGTACTTGAACAGGACATTGTCAGGGTTGTTCGTCCCGTACATCAGGGTGAGGTCTCCGAACTCGTCCCTCCTGTCCAGGACATAGAGCAGCAGGGAGCGCAGCGGGGCAAGACCGAGGCCGCCCGCGACCAGCAGCAGATTGCGGCCTTTGAGCTTCTCCACCGGGAATCCTCTGCCGTAGGGCCCCCGGACATGGAGGCGTGAGCCCTTCTCCAGTTCGAAGAGCGCATTGGTGAGATTCCCTGTCCGCCGCACGCAGATTTCGAGAACATCGGGACGGGTGGGGGGGGAGGAGATGCTGATCGGGGCCTCGCCCTTTCCGAAGATTGAAACTTCAATAAACTGCCCGGGCTGGTGCCCGAACCTTTCCCATGAACCGCCGTCCTCCATCTGGAGCTGGAACAGCCGGTGCTCGGCTATCTGAGGCAGGGTTCTTAAGATACGTACAGGGAAAGGCTGATAGATGTTCGTCTGTGGATCCATCATAACTGTCCTCCTGTGGCGTTTTCCAAAAAAAATGACCGGTTGGTCGAGGAGGGAGGCAATTATAATACCATAATATATAACCTTTTGATAAGACATACCAATCAAACATGATGACAGAACCCGAGTTTTCCAGATGGGGAAGAATACCCCGCGATAGGGGGAGTTTTTACCCTGGAAATCACCAAGAAACCGCTCTGTTATGTGCTATATTACATAATAATATTCTTGGGTTGCCCGTTTATTGTCCCGTCACATCACCTGCCTGCCGCTCCGGCGGTTTACCTGACTTCATAGGTGGGAACGGCTTATGATATCAAACACCTGAACCGGTCGATTACCCTTGCAATCATGACGGTGATGGACTATGTGCACTACCCTATGAGAACCGACATTCCCAACATGGTTTTCGCCGACCGGCAGGGAAACGTCATGGACTTCGAGGGCCTCGGCATGGTGGGCAGGAGCGGGGACTACTTCGTGCCTGTCAACTCGGAAGAGACTATTGCCCTGCCCAGGGGTTCGCAGCTCTATGTACTCCCTGACAGGTATCCCATGGGCGTAGACAGGCAAACCGGCGAGATCACGATCCTGAAAAAGAACCCCTTTGACGGCAAAGGTCCGGTTTTTGCCGTGTCCACCTTTCTGTGCGCGGCCCATACCCAGACCTATCTCGCGGCCTGGGAGCGCAGGGCAGCCGCAGGAGTCCTGCCCCTCTACGCCTATACCGCCCTGGGATTCAAAGACGGCTTTGTGACCACGGCCGTGAGGACAGACGAATCCCGGCGGCAGGACCCGGACATGTTCCGGATGGACAGAGTGAAAGAGGGGATCGCGGCCTGGAAAAAGGAGCTGCCCAAGAACCGACTGGTAGAGCACCTCACTCACTGCGCCCTGGTCTACGGGTGCCCGGCGGCGCTCAATCTCTTTCAGGGACGTGAGGAGGGGCCGCTGCCCACCTCTCCGGCGTGCAACGCCCGGTGCATCGGCTGCATCTCCTTCCAGGAGGGGTGCGAGCCTCCCTCGCCCCAGCAGCGCATCTCCTTTGTGCCCACGCCTGAAGAGATCGCTCAGGTGGCACTGAAACACATCGCCCAAGTGGACGAGCCCGTGGTGAGCTTCGGCCAGGGTTGCGAAGGAGAGCCGCTCCTGGTCGGCGACGTGATCCGGGATGCCATCCGCCTCATCCGGAAACAGACCGACAGAGGTACCATCAACCTCAACACCAATGCAAGCATGCCGGAAAAGGTCGCCGAGCTCGCGGACGCCGGGCTGGACAGCATGCGGATCAGCATGAGCTCGGCCCGTCCGGCCACCTACCGCGCCTACTTCAGGCCGGCCTATGATTTCGATTGTCTCGCCGCAAGCGCCGCCGAGATGAAAAAAAGGAATCGGTTCGTGTCCATCAACCTGTTCGTCTTTCCCGGCGTCACGGACGCGCCCAAGGAGGCAGATGCTCTGAAGGGTTTCATCGCGGAGAACCGTATCGACATGGTGCAGTGGAGAAATCAGAACATGGACCCGGATGTCTACCTGGATCTCCTCGGCCAGACCTTTCCCTCCGGGACCGGCATAAGGCGGTTGATCGAAGAGATTCCCGTGAGGCGGGGATACTTCAACCCGTATGTCCCGAAAGGGTGAATCCTCCATAACGACGGCTGCGGAGGACTAAGAGCCTGTCCAAAAACCCCTGATCTCTTCTCTGAGAGCAGTGATCGCCCTTCCAACGGGCATGGGGTCACAGGCCATGGGGTCAGGCCATGGGGTCAGGTCTCAACATATGACATTATGTCATATGTTGAGACCTGACCCCTCCCTCTTGCTACCTCTTGACCCCTACGCTAGAACTCCACGAATCCGCCGCTGTCTTCCGGGAGTGAGTCCGAGCCGCCCCCCCGGCTGTGATCGGCCTGCTCCCAGAACTCCAGGAGCATCACGGTGAAGTCGTCGTCAAAGCTTTCCCGGGCGTTGTACACCCGTATCTGGGCCTCGATGAGGTCGATGACGTCCTGACCGTGCGACTCCTCGATGGCCTTGGCAAAGAGGGTCTTGAGCCTGGTCAGCCCGAAGGGGACGCTGTCCTTGTTCTCGGTCTCCAGGAGGCAGTCGGTGTAGAGCAGCAGGGCGTCGCCCCGCTCGATGTTGGTAATGGTCTTCTCCTCGTAGGCGCCGTCGTCGAACATCCCAAGGAAGAACCCGTCGGTATCGAGCTCGATGACCTCCCGGGTGCGTTTCTTGTAGAGGAGCGGAGTCGGATGGCCGGCATTGGAAAAGGATATGGAGTTGTTCACGGAGTCGCTCAGGAGATAAAAGGCCGTGATATAGTCCTCGGAAAGGATCGGGTTGAACTCCTGGTTGAGCATGTGGAAGAGGATCTTGGGGCTCGCCACATTCGCAGCCAGCGTATGGAAGCTCATCTTGAACATGGACGAGACCAGGGCAGCAGCGACACCGTGCCCGGAAACGTCCGCGATGATAAAACCGGAGAGCCCCTGTCCCAGATCCACCACGTCATAAAGGTCCCCGCCGATATGAATGGACGGGATATACTTGCAGGAGACACTCACTCCACCGATGTTTTCGTAGATGTTGGGGAGAAGGCTCTTCTGGAGCTTGCCCGCCATCTTGAGCTCGTCGACCATCCTCTTGTTCTGCCCCTGGATGATCTCGTTTTTCTCATCCACGTCGGCCAGCGCCATGGCGAGCCTGGCTGCCTGCTCCTCCATGAGGTCCCGGGTCTCGGCGGTTTCCATGAGCACCTGCTCCATCTCCTGCTTTCTGATCAGGTGGTCGGTCATATCCGTGAACGCTACAATGACATTGTTTCCTGTGCCGTTTACCGAAATCTCATGGACGGTTCTGCGGATATGACGGAACTCGCCCTCCGAGGTTTCAATCGTGATCTCTCCGCCACGGGCGCAAAGAAGCTCTCTGATGCACCCTGCCAGATCTTCTGCGCGTCTCCCGATAACGCCGCTCCTGTCCATGCACGTGATGACCTCTGCGGCGGAGTTCCAGAGAAACACCCGCCCGTCGCCCGACACGGCCAGAAGACCTGCGGGCAGGGCATCGGTGAACTTCACAAAAAATTCATCGTCCGGCATTACACGCATCGCTTCCCGCCATCTGTGTTGCATCCGGATTTTTATAGACCAGAACCACCCGGTTGCCCTTTCCCTGATAGGTGACCGTGGTGAAGAAATTCCTTGCTATGAACAGACCCAGGCCGCTCCCCATCCGGGTCTGGGGCTCGCTCTCGAATATCGCCCGGCAGTCGAAGCCGCCACCCTGATCCGTAACCGTGTACCTCAGCTCGTTGCGTGCCATGTGCACCTTGAGCGTAACCTTGCGCAGCGCGTAACGGGGATCGCACGCCCTTTCCTTCAAGAGGTTGTCGTACCTGTCTCCGGCAATGGCCAAGGCCTTCTCTTCCCGGCTGATTCCCAGGTTGCCGTGCTCGATCGCATTGATCAGGATCTCACCCAAGGCAGTCTTGAGCATGTCCGTGTCCTTGCACACCCTCCGCGCATTGCACACGGCCTGGTTGAGGATATAGGGGAGGTTCCGGATATCGTTTCCGAAAACCAGGATCTTGTCTTCCACCTGCACGCATTCAACATCGGGCTCGGAGATGATTTTGAGCATACGCTTGCGGTTGTTAATGCGTTCTATGGACCGGGTGAGGTCCTTGAGCTCGATGGGCTTCTTGAGATAATCCACCGCGCCGTGCCTGATGCACTCCATGGCATAGGTATCATCGGTGCACGAACTGATGGTGATTACCTGGGCGTGGGGGTCTGCCTCGCAGATATCCCGCAGGGTGGCCATACATCCCTGGGAAAGGGGTGATACGCTCAGAATGACAAATTCGGGCTTGATGGCGAGAAACGATTTCAATCCGTCGCTGGCCCCCATGGCGCTGTGGACGGCGTATCCATGGGTCGAAAGGCCCTGGTTGATGAATTCCCTGGTCTGTAAATCTTCTTCTATGGCAAGGATGGACTGTCTGGATTTTCTCACGGGCTCCTGTCCTCCCGGCGAAACCCTACTCGGGTTTCGTCACGCTCAGGACGAACTTCGCAATAGAATTCAGGGGAAGCACCTTGTCCACCGCACCCATTTCTATGGCCACCTTAGGCATGCCGAACACCACGCAGGACTCTTCATCCTGAGCGATGGTGAATGCACCCGAATCCTTCATCTCCTTGAGGCCCCGGGCACCGTCGTCACCCATGCCCGTGAGGATGATACCCACGGCATTGGCGCCCAGTGTGTTCGCGGCCGACCGGAAAAGCACGTCCACGGAGGGCTTGTGCCTGTTCACCGGCGGTCCGTCCTTGACGGTCACATAATAGCCCGTTGAACCCTTGTTGATGATCATATGGCTGCCGCCCGGTGCAATGAGGGCGGTGCCCCGTTTCAACGGATCATGGTCCTGGGCTTCCAGGATCTCCATCTCGGTCAGGCCGTTGACCCTCTGGGCAAAGGACCTGGTGAACAGGGGAGGCATGTGCTGCACGATAAGGGTAGGGGGCGAATCGGCCGGAAGCCTGTTGAGGATCTGTTCGATGGCGACCGTGCCGCCGGTCGAGGCGCCGATGACCAGCACCTTCTCACCCTCCCGGGCAGGAGATGCCTTCCGGGGCTTGATGATCTCGTCCATACTGTGCCGGGGAGGCACACTCATGACCGGAGCCACCGCCTTCTTCAGCTTTGCCGTTGCTGCGGCCTTCACTTTCATGACCAGATCGGAACGGAGTTCCTCCATGCTTTCGGTCAATCGCACCTTCGGCTTGGCGATGAAATCGATGGCACCGAGCGACAGGGCCTTCATCGTGGCCTCGGCCCCCCGCTGGGTCAGTGAAGAGAACATGAGAACCGGCATGGGGTGGAGCTTCATGAGCTTTTCGAGGAAGGTGAGCCCATCCATTTTGGGCATCTCTACATCGAGCGTGATCACGTCGGGCTTGAGGCTTTTGATCTTGCGGATCGCAATGATGGGATCAGGCGCACTGCCTACAACCTGGATCTGAGGGTCGTTGTCCAGCACCTCGCTCAAGAGCTTCCTTACCAGAGCCGAATCGTCGATGATGAGAACCTTGATCTTGTCCATAGCCTTATCCTAATCCTAGAAGAGAGTAAGATCTCCGCCTGCCTGCTGCAGCTTCTCCTTTTCCCTGAACAGCCTTGTCTTGTATGTCTCTTCCGCCCTTATGAGTTTGGAATCGACGGATGTCTCGAGCCTCTTGAGGAGCACCTTGGCCGTTTCCGGAAAGAAGAGGATCTTTCTGCCCACATAACCTCCAACATCTTCCTTTACCACGGCAACCTGTTCCATCCTCAGAAAAGCCCGGACGAAATCGATATTCGCCTCCGGCACGTTCCCGTCCGATTTTCTGAAGTTCAGGACATGCCCGCCGCCGAACACCTTTGCCTCGAAATCCTTCTTCGATCCCTTTTTCTTGATCATCTCGTTGATGAGCTGTTCCATGGCGAACATGCCGTACTTCGTGGAGGCGGAGAGAAACATGTCTTGTGACCGGGCGTCTCCGGGAAGCATGAAGTGGTTCATCCCGGCAAGTCCGGTTTTTCTGTCCTTGATGCATACGGAGATACAGGAGCCCAGCACGGTGGCGATGATGTCCTGGTCACTCACATAGAACTCGCCGGGATAGATGATCACCATGTTGCGCCCGAATTTATCGCTGTATCGCGTATACATCCTACACCTTCTGATAGATCGTGTGCTTGAGATAGCGGAATCGTTCCTTCATGTGCATGAGTGACTCCGAATGTCCGATGAATATATGCCCTCTGGCTTTGAGATGCCGGTGGAATTTGGTCAGAAGCTCTTCTTTTGTTTTTGTGTCGAAATAGATGATCACGTTTCTGCAGAATATGATGTCAAACGGGTTCTTCATGGGAAAGGTCTCGCTCATGAGATTGAGCTTTCTGAACGCAACCATCGACCTCAGCACATTGCCTACCTCGTAGTTCTCCCCCTTGCGGACAAAATACTTGTGGATATACTCCTTAGGTACCGGGGTGATCGCCTGGGTCGGATACACCCCGGTGACCGCTTTCTGCAGGATCTCGGTGTCGAGATCGGTGGCCAGGATCTTGATATCCCAGCCGCGTTCCGCCTTGAACGCATCCAGGGTCACCATGGCAAGCGTATACGGTTCTTCGCCCGAGGAACATCCGGCAGACCATATGCGCAGCCTGCGCACCCCGTTTGTCCGGCTTTCTGCAATGGTCCTGGGGTAGAGTTCCTTGAGAAGGAAATCGAAGTGGTGTCTTTCCCGGAAGAAATCGGTCTTGTTCGTCGTGACCCGGTTGACCAGGTTCACGATTTCGCCGTCGGCGTGAGAGCTTTCGTTCAGGTATTCGTAATACTCGGTAAACGTGCTCAGATTCAGTGCACGGAGCCTTTTGGAGAGCCTTGCGACAATGAGCTTCCGCTTCTTGTCGGACATGTGGATACCGGTCTCCCGGTAAATGATCTCCTGAAAGAGCTGGAACTCTTTGTCACTGAGATCAAGGCTCTGCGTGAACAATGCTACACTCCGTCGACCAGGTTCAACTCATCGTCGGACAGGAGATTGTCGACATCCAGCAGGATGATGAACTTCTTGTCCTTCACCCCCATCCCCTGGATGAAGTTCGTGCTGACCCCGGTGGAGAAGTTGGGTCTGGGCTTGATGTCTTCCCTGTTCAGGGTGACGACATCGCTCACAGCATCGACGATCAGCCCCATGATTCTGCCCGAAACGTCAAGGATCATGATGACCGTGAATTGGTCATAGGCCTTCAACTCCATGGAAAAACGCTCCCGCAGGTCGATCACGGGAACAACGATGCCCCGCAGGTTGAGCACACCCTTGATAAATCCAGGAACGTTCGGAATCGTCGTGCAATCCTGGTAGGCAATGATCTCGTTGAGCTTGAGGATCGAGATGCCGTAGGTCTCGCCCCCCAGCAGGAAAGTTACATACTGAGAGGAAAGACCTTTTGTACCCGTCGTGCCGGTTGCCATGAGAACTCTCCTCCTTCTAAAATTCCTCGAAGTCGTCATCCACTGAAGAATATGAGGGCGGCATGGCTGCCGAAGGCCGTTCTTTCCTGACCGGCGGGGCAGCGACCCCTCGGGCAACATTCCGCATGTACTGTGTATGCGAATCGACCCCGGAAACCCTGAAGCGGGCCACGGTCTCGGCGAGGTCCTTCGCCTCGTTGCTGAGGTGGTCCGAGGTGCTGGCCAGTTCCTCGACCGTAGCGGAGTTCTGCTGGGTGGTGTTGTCGATCTGGGACACGGCCCGGTTGAGCTCGTCCACACCGCTGGCCTGCTCCGACGATGCCGCCGCGATCTCCTCCATGGTCTGCGAAAGATCCTGGATATGGTTGAGGATCTGCTCCAGGGATTCTCCGGAACGCTTCACCATTTCATCGCCGACATTGATCTTGTCAACCGTGTCCTCGATGAGCGATTTGATCTGCCGGGCCGCCTCGGCCGAGCGCTGGGCCAGTGCCCGCACCTCCTCGGCCACCACGGCGAAACCCTTGCCGTGCTCGCCTGCCCGGGCAGCCTCCACTGCGG
>JAHDQN010000098.1 GCA_018433775.1 Deltaproteobacteria bacterium | reverse complement strand
TGCGTTCAAGGCCAGCAGGTCGGTCTGGCGCGCGATCTCCTCGATGATGGCGATCTTCTCGGCAATGGTCTTCATGGCGCCCACGGTCTCGTCGACCGCCTTGCCGCCCTGGATGGCGTCGTCTGCCGACTTGACCGCGATTTTCTCGGTCTGCTGGGCATTGTCAGCGTTCTGGCGGATGTTGGAGGCCATCTGCTCCATGGAGGACGACGCCTCCTCGGCAGCGGACGCCTGCTCGCTCGCACCCTGCGACATCTCCTCTGCCGCAGAACTCATCTGCTCGCTGCCCGCCGCCACGTTGTCCGCCGCGTGGTGCACATCCTCGACAATGGCTCGCAGCCTGCCGATCATGTTTCTCATGGCGTCCGCCAGCTGGCCGATCTCGTCTTTCTGCACCACGTCGATGTCAGCGGTGAGATCGCCGTCCGCAACCCTGACTGCCAGGTCCACGCCCTTTCGCAGGGCCTTGGTGATGCTCCGGGCAAACAGGAAGAAGACCGCGAATGCCGCGGCAAAGAATATCGCCGCGATCACAAACACGATGTTGCGCACAGCCTTGGCAGGGGCCAGGAACTCCTCATCGGGCAGCGAGAGGCACACGCTCCAGCCCGTAGCCTTCACGGGTGCGAAGCCCGCGGTCTTCGGGATTCCTTCGAACACGTAGTGTTCCACGCCCGACTGCCCGGCGGTCATTTTTTTCCCGACTTCTTCCATGCCCTTGAGGTTGTTCACATCGAGCTTCATGATATGCTCCCTGACCGGGTGGGCGATGATGAGACCGTCCCGATCGGTCATGAAGGCATACCCGGTCAGGCCGGTTCTCGTATTGGTGACGAGGTTGTTGAGATACCCCATGTCCAGGGTGTTGGAGACCATGCCGACGACCTTCCCCTGCGAGTAGACAGGTGCTGCTACGGGAAAGAACGGGGTGTTGGTCACCTTGTTCAGCGCTGCCTTGCCGATGTTCACCCTGCCTGCAAGGGCATCCTTGACGTAATCTCTGTCGGCGATGGAAACCCCGAGATACGAGGGATCGGATGCGGCGATGATTTTTCCGGCCGTATCGGTGGCGATCACCACCTCGGAATTATCCCGCAGCCCGGGCGTCTGGCTGAACAGCTTGAACTTCTCGTTGAGCGCGGCCAGCTCGGCCTGCGATCTGTTCAGGCCCTTTTCGGCAACCGCCGCAAGGGCGTTGACCGTGGTCGAGCCTACCGCAAGGTCCATGACCACCTTCTTTTCCCCTTCCAGCGCGTTGTCGATTCCCTGCGCGAGGGTGGCGGTAACCGCCGAGAGCTGCTCGTTCTCGATGTTGGTGAGCCCCTGAGTTGCCTTGCTCACGGCAAAGAAGCCCACGGTGGCCAGAGGGACCAGAAGGATCACTGATCCCACCAGGATAAGCTTTGTTCCTAACTTCAGGTTCTTAAACATATTCTCCTCCTTGAGATTGGGTTTTCGTGGGGTTTTTCAAAAAGCTCCCGCATCCCTTCGTGGGGTGGCATGCGAAAATGCCCCGTATATTCGGTGAGGGTATGCCCAAAGCGCGGGCCGTACTCCATGGACCGAGGTCTGCTGTGCCGGTTCATAGTGCCCTCAGCCTTTTTTGTCCGCCCGGACTGGTGCGGCAGATGGGTTCCCCGGGTTGGCAGTCACGGCGCAGGGCCGGTATTCACTTTCCATCTCCCTGATAAACCGGACCAGGGCCGGGACCGTGGTCCTTCCCAGAAGTGTGCCGAGGATGATCCCGCTCCTGATCATGAGATAGGTGGGTGTGCCTGCAATGCCAAAGCGGTCGGAGAAATAGGGGAGCATGTCGTCCAGTACGTATCCTATGGTGATGCCGTTTTCCCGTAGCAGGGAAGCGACCTCGCCAAGCCGGTTCAGGTTCGTGTGGAAGTCCCGGTCTTTTCTGATGCAGGCAATGAGGAGCGTCCCGGTGTCGTCGTCAAGGTATCCGGCCACGGTGTCCGGCTGCAGCCGGGTGATCAGCGTATCCCTCATCATGGTGATCCTCCTCCTTGATCTGTGCAGTGAATCGGTCTTTGCCCGGGGTTGTCTGACAATAAGTATGCCAGACGGAGAAGGCAGGGTGGTTTAAAGCCAATAATGCAATTATAACAAATAGTTGGATGCAATATAGTGAGGATTTCAATATGGTGATCGACGGGCGGGATGTGTCGCGTATCTAAGGGGGTGTTACAGTGACAGAAGTGTCACATCATACAGTCATCCGGAGGGATTGTCATTTTCGTAATCCCGGATCTTCCGATAGATGGTCTGACGGCTGACGCCCAGGATTCTGGCCGCCTTCGCCTTGTTTCCCCCCGCCTGTCTGAGGGCGCCCATGATCCGGCCCTTTTCCCGGGCCGCATCCCTTCCGGGGCCTTTTAGCGGCGGGACGTGCTCCCGGATCTCGGGCGGGAGGTCGGCCAGTTCGATCACGGGCCTCTTGCAGACGACGAAGGCATGCTCCAGCGTGTGAATGAGCTCGCGGATGTTCCCGGGCCACCGGTATTCCATGAACAGCTTCTCCACCTCCGGGGAAACCCCTGAGATCCGCCTGCCGAATCGCTGGTCGAACACACCGACATAGTGGCTGACGAGCAGGGGAATATCGTCGCGTCTCTCCGCAAGGGGGGGCAGTTTGATCTCCACCACCTTGAGGCGGTAGTAGAGATCCTCCCGGAACTCTCCTCTGGCCACTTTTTCTTTCAGGTCCTGGTTCGTTGCGGTGATGACCTGGACATCGAGCTTGACCGGGGTGGAGTCTCCCACCCGTTCGAACTCCTTGTTTTCCAGAAACCTCAGCAGCTTGAGCTGTGTCCTGGGAGATATGTCGCCGATCTCGTCGAGGAATATGGTCCCGTGGTCCGCGGTCTGGAACCGGCCGGTCTTGTCCTTGATGGCGCCAGTGAAGGCGCCCTTGACATGGCCGAACAGCTCGCTTTCCAGGAGGTTCTCCGCCAGGGCGGAGCAGTTCACCACCACGAAGGGGCGGGCCGCCCGGACTCCGCCGAAATGGACGGCCCGTGCAGCGAGCTCCTTGCCCGTGCCGCTGGGTCCGGTGATGAGCACCGTGGTGTCGAAATCCTTGAGATTGTCCAGGAGCCCGTAGATCTCCTGCATCTTCCGGTTTCTCCCGATGATGCCGTGAAACTGGTTGCGCTCCTGCAGCTCCTTTTCCAGCAGCGAGAGCCGGGTGATGTCGCGGATGATCATGACCGCGCCGATCTGCCGGTCGTCGCCGTCCCGGAGAGGAGAAACATTGACGACCACCTCCTGGTTGGTCCGGTGCAGGTGTCTGCACTCGATCCGGTATTCGCGGACGGCGTGCCCGGTCTTCAGTGCCTGCTTCACGACGCTGAAGCACTTCCGGTCGCAGAGGCGCCTCAAAGAATCGCACGATTCTCCGGCCGCCTCGTGCATCTGAAGGCCGCAGATTCGCTCTGAAGCCTCATTCACCTGGATGATCCGCTCATTGCCGTCCACCGTGACGATGGCGTCCTCCACGCTGCGGAAGATGGCCTCAAGATTGAGGCGGTACTGCTCCTTTTCCGCCTCGACGATGCGTTTTTCGTCCTGAAGTGCCTTGTGCTGCAGGGCGTGTTTGGTGACACGGACGAGGAGCTCCTTCCTTATGGGCTTGGCGAGATAGTCGAATGCCCCCAGGCGTAACGATGCCGCGGCCGTGTCGATCTCGGGGGCACCGGTGATCATGACCACCGGGCACTGGTGGCCCTGTGCCTTGATCTCCTTGAGGACATCGATGCCGGAGCACGAGTCCAGCATGATATCCGTGAACACGAGATCAAAGGCCGGACCGGCCAGGGCATCCATTGCCTTCGGATAGTCCGGGACCGCCGTGGGCGAATATCCCTCTTTTGCCAGAAAGGCGCAGAAGGTGTTGCGGATGCCCTCCTCGTCGTCGATGATAAGAATTCTTGCCCCTCTCACGTGTAAGGCTTCTCACTTTTTTAAGGAATAACGATCCGCATGAAGGATCATCCATATCTAATAAAGATGCTCTCGGCATATCCGGATTGCAGGGATATCCATGGATCAAACATATTACGGATTTTCCTTTCGGATACAAGGTTTTTCTCTATGGGGAATGCGGTCTCTATACCCCCTGAATGGGAATGCGCATCCTCGGCATGACATGGTCGGCGAGCCTGGGGAGGACGATCTGCAGGATTCCGTTCTGAAAGACTGCTCGTATCTCCTGGGAATTCACCTGAAAGGGTATGGGCACAGTCTTTCGGAATGATTCGAAAATGGGGGCTCTCAGTGCCGGCGTCGAATTCTTTCCGCCGCTGATCACCAGCATATCCGGGGTGAGCGTGATGTCGATATCGTCTGCCTGCACCCCGGGAAGGTCCGCCGTGACGATCACCGCATCCTGGCGGTGCACGACCGTGATCCCGGGTGCGAATCTTCCCGCCTCTTCAAAGAGATGCAGGGGAAGAAGATCAAAGCTGGTGAAGAAATCGTGATAGATATGATTCACGTCCGTCGGGAACGAATGAGCGCTGTTCTTCGCGAGACCGCTGCTGGCCGGCAACGATGGATTCGGATCGAGCGCAGTGGGAAAGGTTTTGTCCGCCATCTGCCATCCTCCTTCTTGGTTTCTCCAGCCCCATCCTGTTATGGAAAACAATTCGGAGAGATGCTTTCGATACCGGAGAACACGGGCAGAGGAGGCTCGCAATGACGTGGAGGGCACGGTCTCCAGCGCCTGATCCATCGGGGTTCCCTGGATCGGCATCGCCGGATATAGGGCACCGGGTGAAGCTTCTGCTGCCGGAAACTGCCATTTTCGTATTCATCCGCTGCACTCTCCTGACGTTTTACCCTCCTTGAAGAAGAACGGTTTCATACCACGGGTGGTTAAGGGATTCCGTTTGATCGGACGAATATATCCACCGCTGTAATCGTACGAGTATATTTATCAAGATATATAAGAGCATACCCGTCAGATATCAAGGCCCTGCAGAGTTATTCCCGGCATAGGGCCGATGGATGGAGGCCCCTGCCGGTTCTCAGGAGGCGCTCAGTGCCCGGCTGATGGCATTGGCCAGGGATTTGCGGGTAAAGGGCTTCTCCAGATAGACACTGATCCCCTGCTTCCGGGCCTGCTCGGCAGAGACGATCTCGCTGAAGCCGGTTATGAGAATGATAGGGATGTCGTTGCGGATCGCCCGCATCTTTGCCGCCAGATCCGCCCCGGTGAGCAGAGGCATGGTCTGGTCGGTAATGACCAGATCGAAGGCGTGAGGGTCCCGTGAAAACACGTCCAGTGCCTGGACGCTCGATGAATGGGTGCTCGCCGAATAGCCCATCTGCTCGATCATGCTCGCCGCAAACGCCAGGATGGCGGATTCATCGTCAACAAGGAGAATTCTCTCTCCGTTGCCCCTGGTCACGGTGTCCTCCCCGATTTGGTCTTTTCGATCCTCGGGCTTACAGGCCGGCAGGTAGACATGAAAGGTGCTGCCTTCTCCCATGGTGCTGGAAACCGTGACCGCACCGGACAGATCTGAGACAATACCGTGCACGGTGGACAGGCCGAGGCCCGTTCCCTTGCCCTTTTCCCTGGTGGTGAAGAACGGCTCGAAGACCCGGTCGACGGTCTCCTGATCCATGCCGCATCCGGTATCGCTCACCCACAGATGCAGGTACGTGCCCGGTTCGAGCCGAGGGATGCCCCGCGCCAGGGCCGTGTCCAGCTCCACCGGTGACAGGCCCACTGTCAGGGTGCCGCCCCGGGCCATCATTGCCTGATAGGCATTGGTGCACAGGTTCATCACCACCTGGTGTATCTGGGTCGGATCCGCGAACACGGCAGGGGAATGCGGGTCGATGTCCCGGGTGATAGCGATGGTGCTCGGGATGGATGAACGCAGGAGCTTCATGGCCTCCTTAACGATGAAATGGACCCTCACCACCTTTTTCTCCGTCCGGGCCTGTCTGCTGAAGGTGAGGATCTGGCTCACCAGGTCTTTTGCCCGGTCCCCTGCCTTGAGCACCTCCTGCAGGCTCCGGGCCGCAGGATCGCCCGGGGGGACATCGTCAATGGCCAGCTCGGTATAGCCGATGACGGCAGAGAGGATGTTGTTGAAGTCATGGGCAATCCCTCCGGCAAGGGTGCCGATTGCCTCCAGCTTCTGTGCCCTTGCGAGGCGTTCTTCATAGTTCACCCTCTCTGTGATGTCGCGGATCGTCTCGATCACCCCGATGACAGTCCCTGCGGAGTCGTAGATGGGGCTTGCCTTGGCCATGACGTATATCGTTCCCTGCGGGGTCTGCGTATATCCTTCGGCAAGGATGGAGTCCCCCCTGCACGTGAGCGATGTGTATTTCCGCTTCATGTCCATCCCGTCTCCGAGGACCATGTTCGCCAGCATGGGTCGCCTGTCTCCGTAAAAGGGGATGGCGTATTCGTAGTTTCCTTTGCCCAGCATGTCTTGAGCCCGCACACCCCAGATGTCTTCCAGTGCCTTGTTCCAGAGAATCACGGTGCCGCTGGTGTCGATGGCGAAGGTGGGGTCGGGGAGAAAGTCGATGAGACGGTCGAGCGGTACCGGGGACTTGCCCAGTCCTGCCTGAGTTCCGGCGAGGCCGGTCTTGTTCCCGGCGTGCTCCGATCCCTTCGTGCTCCCCTTTGAGTGGCTCATGCCCTCCCGTCTCCGGTCGTCCTGCCGGATCGACTCACCTATCCGAGCCGTTCACGGCGAGAAGATTCGATATGAGAACAATCGGATATTTTCATTCAAAAAATGAGGCGGTTCACGGATGAGACGGGTATCGCTCCGAAGAAGGCGGGTGGTGGCCCTGCTATCATTCCCTTTCTGCGGATGCATCCGGGGGATTGCACAGGAGGGTCTCGGGTGAACCTGAGCCCTCAGTCCATGTGGATGACCGAAAGGCGTTCATCGCAGGAAAACGATTTCCACAGACCGGCCAGGTCGGGGTGAGGGAGCGTACCCTGACAGAGCTGCTTGAGGCGTGCGAGCTCCATGCAGATCGTTTCAGAGGCGTTCTTCAGAACCCGTTTTCTCGCCTCTGCTGATAAGGGAGGGGAGGCCGTGAATCCACTGATGATGCCGTCTACCGCCTGGGCGACACGACGGTGCATGGAGGGAATGACGTCGCCGGAGACGAGCTCATGGAAGAATTTCATGTCCGGGGGGGTGATGGTGCCCGCATCATAGGGTCTCAAGGACGATATGAGGGAGTGGACCGGGAACACCGTGCAGCTCGAGGCCCCCGCCTCGTCGAGGATATCCCGGATCTCCGTCTGCGACACGCTCCGGCCGCTTTCGGCGATTCCGGCAATGGCCCCGATCAGATAAGCCAGGGGTGCGAGCCGGTCCACGTACTCCCGGGCAACGGCCCGGACGAGTTTCTCTTGCATAAGGCCTCCCTTTTGCGGGAAGGCTCCCGCATCTCTTCAAAAGGGGCCGGTCGCGAAGGGCTGTGTTTGTCTAGGAGATCCTGTCTCCCGGCTCGGGGTCTCCATCGAGGGTGACCACGCCCAGGCGGCTGCCCTCGCCGGCGGCCAGGATCATGCCCTCGGACCTGCCGAAGCGCATGTCCCGCTCTTTCAGGTTGGCGACCACCACCACCTTTTTCCCCAACAGGTCGTCGGGCTCCTGGTAGGCGGAGCGGACTCCCGCGAAGATCTGCCGCAGGCGGTCTTCGCCCACGTCGACCATGAGCTTGAGCAGCTTTGACGAGCCTTCCACCAGGCTCACCTCGCGGACCAGCCCCACCCTGAGGTCGACCCTGGTGAAATCGTCCACAGTGATCCGGGGGGAGCTGTCTTTCTTCGGGGCCTGTTTCGGGGCAGGTGCATGGGCTTTTCCTGTGCTGCCGCCCTTTTCGATCTTGGCCCAGGAATCGCGCAGGGTGGCCGTCCGGTTGAACACCGGGGCCCGATCTCCCGAGTCTTTCGCATCCACGCAGAAGTAGCCCTGCCGCTCGAACTGGAAGGTTTCGCCGGGACCGGCGTCCTTCAGCGATGGTTCCAGCCGGCACGCCTCCAGGGCCACCAGGGACTCGGGGTTGAGAAAATCCGTGAAGTCACGCTCCGAGTCGCTGCCCGCGGGATCGGGGACCGTGAAGAGCCGGTCGTACAGGCGTACGGACGCCTCGAAGGAATGGCTGGCGGAAACCCAGTGCAGCGTTCCCTTGACCTTGCGCCCGTCCGGCGCGTCGCCGCCCCGGGTAGCAGGGTCGTAGGTGCAGACGAGCTCGGTGATCTCGCCGGTCTTTTCGTCTTTGACCACGCGGGCGCAGGTGATGAAGTATGCCCCCCTGAGCCTCACTTCCCTGCCCGGCGCCAGGCGGAAGAACTTGGCCGGAGGATTCTCCATGAAGTCGTCGCGCTCGATGTACACGGTGCGGGAGAAGGGGACCTTCCGGCTGCCCATGGCTGGGTGGTCCGGATGGTTTGGGATCTCGAACTCCTCGGAGACACTTTCAGGATAGTTCTCGATGACGACCTTCAAGGGGTTGAGAACCGCCATCCGCCGGGGAGCCTTCCGGTTCAGGTCTTCGCGGACGCAGAATTCGAGCAGGCCCACGTCAACCATGCTGTCGTTCTTGGCGACCCCGATGCGCTCGCAGAAGCTCCGGACGGACTCGGGCGTGTATCCCCGCCTGCGCATGCCCGAGATGGTGGGCATCCGCGGGTCGTCCCAGCCGCTCACGAGCCTCTGCCGAACCAGCTGCAGGAGCATGCGCTTGCTCATGACCGTGTAGGTGAGGTTGAGCCGGGCGAACTCGATCTGCCGGGGGTGGTAGACCTCGAGCGCGTCCAGGAACCAGTCGTACAGGGGGCGGTGATCCTCGAACTCCAGCGTGCAGATGGAGTGGGTGATGCGCTCGATGGAGTCGGAGAGGCAGTGGGTGAAGTCGTACATGGGGTAGATGCACCATTTCCCGCCGGTCCGGTGATGCGGGGTGCGGAGAATACGGTAAATGACCGGATCGCGCATGTTGAGGTTGGGCGATGCCATGTCGATCTTCGCGCGCAGCGTCTTCTCGCCGTCCGCGAACTCGCCCGCCCTCATGCGGGCGAAGAGGTCGAGGTTCTCCTCGATGCCGCGGCCGCGCCAGGGGCTTTCTCTGCCGGGTTCGGTGAGCGTGCCCCTGGACTGCCTCATCTCCTCCGCGCTCTGGTCGCACACGTAGGCCCTGCCCCTGCGGATGAGCTCAACGGCGTATTCATAGAGCCTGTCGAAATAATCCGAGGCGTAGTACATCCGGTCGTCCCAGTCATAGCCGAGCCACCTGACGTCCTGCATGATGGACTCCACATACTCCACCTCTTCCTTGACCGGGTTGGTGTCGTCCATCCTCAGATTGCACAGGCCGTTATAATCTGCCGCGATGTTGAAGTTGAGGCAGATGGACTTGGCGTGGCCGATGTGCAGGTACCCGTTCGGCTCGGGGGGGAACCGGGTGTGGACCCTGGCGTCGAACCTGCCGGACTTCAGATCCTCGTTGATGATGGCGCGGATGAAATCCGTGGGCCTGGCAGATGAGCCGTCGGCCCCGGTATCGTTCTGAAGGCTCTGCCGGGTGTTCTTTCTGCTGCCTGAAGCATCTTCCATGTTCTTCTCCGGTTCTGGGTAGTATGAATCATCTCAAACGCTCCCCCTATATCACAAAGAGTGGGTCTTTAAAATATACATCAATCGGGGACGGGTTCACATTACTCGTCCATTTTTTCTTTTCTTGCATCAATGGAGGCAGGTTCACATTCTCGTTTCTTTCTGCAGGTCTTTATTCTCAAGCCGGCATGGCCGTCCACGGATGAATCCGGACAGAACCTGAACCATGCATATGATGCGGCGTCATCTCTCTCGATGCCGTGTATTCATTCTCTCTCAGGATTCGATGCCCATAGTATTCTGCACATGGTCTATTCCGCGTATGATGCCCTGCCTGCTACGGGGAAGTTCATTTTTCCTGTTCCGGGAATATTTGAACCCGCCCTTGATGAAGAGGGCAGCGCCCACTCCATGCCCCGCCATACCCGTGACAAAAGAAGGCGAGGATAATGAGAGGATTAATATCACAGGAACATCTAACCGAAAGAACTGTCATTATTCGTATGGAAACAGGTGCGTATGAAAAAGAGGTGGGAGAGTAAGTCAAAATACGTCAAGCCGGATGTGAAGAAGAAAAGAACAAGGACCAGAACGGAAACCTTGTCCGGCGAGCAGCCGAACCCGCGCCCTGCCGATCCTCGGCGGGACGGCGGAAGCGCGAACAAAGATATCCATAGCGATGTTTTTGAAGGCGTAACGGATGCCTGGTATTTTCATGACCTTGAGGGCAGGTTCCTCGAAACGAATGCGGCCTTCAGAAGGATATTCGGATATCCGGAGAACCAACCGCTGCCTGAGAATTTCCGAGTAGAAGACCTGTTGTCCCGAGATATGAAGCACCTCGTTTCCGGCTATATCGAGACGATCATCAGGGACCACAAGAGCGAGGGGCTCATGAAGGTATCCTGCCGGGACGGGAGTGAGAGGTTCATCGAATACAAGAATGCACTGGTCTTTGACAGCAACGGCAAGGCGATAGGCGTCCGGGGGATGGGACGGGATATTACCGAGCGTTATCTGGCACGGAAGGAAGTGAAGGAAATCGAGCAGAGATACCGGGACATCTTTGACAATGTCACCGATCTTCTGTTTTTCCACGACCTCGACGGGAATTTCGATCTGAAGCAGTGCAATCCTGCTGTCAGGCAGCAGCTCGTCGGCGGAAACACTGATATCGAAACGGTCAATATCAGAGAATTTATGCCCGAGGCGTATCGGGCAGGTTTCGACGAGTATCTCGAGCGGGTGAAGAAGAACGGCAGGGACGAAGGGCTCTTCACCATCACCAATTTCGCGGGTCGCGAATCGGTCATGGAGTATCGAAATTCGCTCGTTTCAGACAAAGACGGCCCGATCGGGGTTCGCGGCTCTGCACGAGACATCACCGATCGGATCGTCTACGAACGGGCCCTGCAGATGAGCGAGGAGAAGTATCGCACCATTCTCGAAAGCATCGAGCACGGTTATTACGAAGTGGACACCGCCGGCGACTTCATCTTTTTCAACGATTCTTTCTGCAGGATTTTCGACATCCCCAAGGACGAGCTCATAGGGAAGAGCTTCAAAACATTCATCGATGAAGAAACGGCAAAGAAGGTCTTTGAAGTGTTTCATACAGTCTATTCTACCGGCCGTGACATGATGTGGACTGAATGGGAGTTTGTCACCAGGGGGGGACGGAAGATCTCCTTCGAGGCTTCGATCTCCTGCATCATGACCAGAAGCGGCAAGTGCAGAGGCTTCAGGGGTATTGTCCGCGATGTCACGGAACGGGTGACCACCGAGCAGGCGCTGAAAGAGAGCGAATCCAAATACCGCAATATTCTGGAGGGCATTGAGGAAGGCTACTACGAGACCGATCTCAATGGCAGATACACCTTCATGAACGACTCCATGTGCCGGATTACCGGTTTCAGCCGGGAAGAAATGACAGGAATGAGCTACAGGAGCTGCATGGACGAAGAGAACGCCCGCAGGGTTTTTGAGGCCTTTACGCAGGTGTTCACATCCGGAGAGCCGATGAAGGGATTCGGATGGGAGTTCACCAGGAAAGACGGAAGCACTGTCCAGGTAGAGTCTTCGATCCTCCTGATACGAGACCCGCAGGGGCATTCTGCGGGATTCAAGGGAATACTGCAGGACGTATCTGTGAGGAAGAAGGCTCAGGAGGAGACGCGGCTGCTCGAGGAGAAGCTCAAGAACGCCCAGAAAATGGAGGCGCTGGGCACCCTTGCCGGAGGGGTGGCGCACGATCTCAACAACATCCTCTCAGGCATGGTGAGCTACCCTGAAATACTTCTGATGAAGATCGATGAGGACAATCCTTTGCGGGGGCCGCTTGAGAAGATCCAGAAATCGGGGCAAAAGGCGGCCGCGGTGGTCCAGGATCTCCTCACCCTTGCGAGGAGAGGGGTTGCGGTAAAGGAGATCGTGAACCTCAACGATCTCATCGAGGAGTATCTCGAATCGTCCGAGTTCGACCGTCTTCAGTCGCTCCATCCGGATGTGGAAATCGATTTCAGGCACGATGACTCTCTGCTGAATATCATCGGGTCGCCCGCGCATCTTTCCAAGGGCATCATGAACCTCATTTCCAACGCGGCTGAGGCTATGCCCGCAGGAGGCACCATCACGATAGAGACGTGCAATCTCCACCCCCGTGACCTTGGAGAATACGAAGGGAGCGTAAAGGAAGAAGGGTGGTGGGTGAGCCTGAGCGTTACCGATACCGGCAAGGGGATACCCGATGAAGACATTCCGAGAATTTTCGAGCCGTTTTACACCAAGAAGAAGATGGGGTTCAGCGGTACGGGTCTCGGTCTTGCCGTGGTGTGGGGCGCTGTGCAGGACCACGGAGGCAGTGTCGCGGTGACGAGCAGGGAGGGGAAGACCACCTTCACCCTCAACTTCCCTGCAACCAGCGAACAGATCGCCGAAGCCAAGGCAAAGCAGCTCATGAAGGATTATCAAGGAAAGGGCGAGCATATCCTTGTGGTGGACGACAGCAAGGAGCAGCGCGAGATCGCCGCAGACATTCTCATGATGCTGGGATATCGGGTTGACACCGTATCGAGCGGGGAAAATGCGATCGCGTATATGAAAGGTCATTCGGCCGACCTCATCCTCTTGGATATGATCATGGAGCAGGGTATCGATGGGCTTGAAACCTATGAGCGTATCCTGGAGCTGCATCCCGGCCAGAAGGCGATCATCGCGAGCGGATACTCGGAGACAGAGCGAGTGAGACAGGCCCAGAGCCGCGGTGCCGGCAGGTACATCAAGAAGCCGTATCTTATCGAAGATCTTGCAATGGCGGTAACGCAGGAGCTCCACAAAGACAGGGCGTGACGTGCGGCCGGCCGCCTTGCTCCGGTCAGGCTCCCGGGATGCTCGAGCGGGATCGATATACTTTTTTGAGCAAGAGATCTTTCATGCAGGCTCAGCTGAAGTAAACAATGCCGTCCACGTCGTCCCGACCAGTGGCAATCGGACACTAGGCAAAAGAAAAGGAGCGGCTTAACCGCTCCTTTTCACCTGAGTTCCCGGAAGATTGTAACGATGAGGAGGGGATAAGTCTTTAAAAAGAATAAAAAATGGTGTGATTTCTCTTGCATTTAGCCTCGTTACAATGTATACAATGTAACGAGGAGAGGGGGGAATCGTACATGGCTG
>JAHDQN010000012.1 GCA_018433775.1 Deltaproteobacteria bacterium | reverse complement strand
CTCTGGATGGGCTAGGGGTCCGCGAGGATTACCAACCCCAACCAAACTTCGAATACTGGATATTTTAGTCTGGGAGTCAGCCTATGGGAGATAAGTTCCATAGACGAAAGGGAAAGAACCCAGACCGCCAGCTAAGGTCCCCAATAGATGCTAAGTGGTAAAGGCGGTGGAATTGCAGAAACAACCAGGATGTTGGCTTAGAAGCAGCCACCATTTAAAGAAAGCGTAATAGCTCACTGGTCGAGTGGTTCTGCGCCGAAAATTTAACGGGGCTCAAGCATCTAACCGAAGCTGCGGATCTAGGCATAGCCTATGATGGTAGGGGAGCGTACCAGTAGCCTGTGAAGCCGTACCGAAAGGAGCGGTGGAGGTCCTGGTAGTGCTTATGCTGACATGAGTAGCGATAATACAGGTGAGAATCCTGTACGCCGAAAACCCAAGGTTTCCTGCGCAAGGTTGATCCGCGCAGGGTTAGTCGGACCCTAAGCTGAGGCCGAAAGGCGTAGGCGATGGCAAACAGGTTAATATTCCTGTACCACTGATAGAGCGTTATCAGCAATGGGGGGACGCAGGAGGGTATGCCGTGCCGGGCGTTGGTTGTCCCGGTTCAAGCCCGTAGGGAGGATTTCCAGGCAAATCCGGAGATCCGTTAATCCTGAGAGGTGATGACGAGTTCAATTATGAACGAAGCGGCAAATCCCACACTGACAAGAAAAGCCTCTAGCGAGTTCTATTGGTGTCCGTACTGTAAACCGACTCAGGTGGGTGGGGTGAGAATCCTAAGGCGTTGAGTGAAACCTCGTTAAGGAACTCGGCAACTTGACACCGTAACTTCGGGAGAAGGTGTGCCCCTTTCGGTAAGAGAATTCACTTCTTAAGCTGAAGGGGGTCGCAGAGAAATGGCCGGGGCGACTGTTTACTAAAAACATAGGACTCTGCTAAATCGCAAGATGATGTATAGGGTCTGATGCCTGCCCGGTGCTGGAAGGTTAAGGGGATGCGTTAGTCTGTATGGGCGAAGCGTTGAACCGAAGCCCCAGTAAACGGCGGCCGTAACTATAACGGTCCTAAGGTAGCGAAATTCCTTGTCGGGTAAGTTCCGACCTGCACGAATGGCATAACGATCTCGGCGGTGTCTCAACGAGGGGCTCAGTGAAATTGCAGTGCCAGTGAAGATACTGGCAACCCGCGGAAGGACGGAAAGACCCCGTGGACCTTTACTACAACTTGACAGTGTATCTTGGGTAGGTCTGTGTAGGATAGGTGGGAGACTGTGAAGCCGGGACGCTAGTTTCGGTGGAGTCATCCTTGAAATACCACCCTGATTTGCTCGGGATACTAACTTGCTCCCGTTATCCGGGAGAAGGACATTGTCTGGTGGGTAGTTTGACTGGGGCGGTCGCCTCCAAAAATGTAACGGAGGCGCGCAAAGGTTCCCTCAGGCTGATTGGAAACCAGCCGACGAGTGTAAAGGCATAAGGGAGCCTGACTGCGAGAGGGACACCTCGAGCAGGTGCGAAAGCAGGTCTTAGTGATCCGGTGGTTCCGAATGGAAGGGCCATCGCTCAACGGATAAAAGGTACCCCGGGGATAACAGGCTTATCTCCCCCAAGAGTTCACATCGACGGGGAGGTTTGGCACCTCGATGT
>JAHDQN010000079.1 GCA_018433775.1 Deltaproteobacteria bacterium | reverse complement strand
GAGGCCCACATTGCCCGCGGTGAGCGGCATGGACCCCATGAGGGCGTGCAGGATGCAGGGGTAGGCGCTGAACACGCCCATGGTGTTGGGACCGACGATCCGCATCCCGCCCCTGATCGCTGTCTCGACGATCTCCCGTTCGAGGGCGGCCCCTGCTGCCCCGGTCTCGGAGAATCCGGCCGTGATCACGATGCCGGCCCTGATCCCCCTGGCCGTGCACTTGCGGACGGTCTCCAGCACCAGGCTGTCCTTTACCACGATGATTGCCAGATCCACGGGAGCCGGGATCTCGCCGACATCGGTATATACTTTTCTGCCGAACCAGGTCCCGCCGTTCGGGTTCACAGGATGAATCTCTCCGGCATAGCCGCGCTCGATGATGTGGTGGAGGATGTTGAACCCCCACTTGAAGAGATCGCTGGACGCCCCGATGAAGGCGACGGACCTCGGCTCGAAGATGGCTTTCATTGGAAATAATCCCTCCTGTGTCTGGCTTGTGGACCTTCCTCTTCTTTCTATCCGAGAGAGAACACCCGCCGGAAAGCTGGATGCTGCAGGGGCGAAAGAAGAAGCAAGGATCCTTTCGCAACCCCAGCTGACCGCAGCAATGGGCCCGCATCCTGCCGGCACGTGGAACGGCTAGTACCTGCAGGGGAAGTCGGGCTTGCGCTTTTCCTTCTGGGCCTTCACTCCTTCCCGGGCGTCCTCGCTGCCGAAGACGGGCATGCCGATCTCCACCTCACGGGTGAAGGCATCCTTCATCTGTATCATCCGCATCTCGCGTGAGAGCCTGATGATTCCCTGGGTGGCAAGCGGGCCGTTGTCAGCGATCTTCTGCGCGAGCTCCAGGGTGGCGTCCATGAGGTTCTCCCTGGGTACGACCCGGTTCAGGAACCCCCACTCGTAGAGGGTCTGCGCATCGTAGTTGCCTGCGGTGAGCAGGATCTCCAGCGCCCTGCACGGAGACACGTGCCGGGAGAGAAAGACGTTTCCGCCGCCGGTGGGCATGATGCCCAGGCTCGCCTCGCGCATCTGAAACACCGCGTCAGTGGAGGCGACCCGCAGGTCCGCGCCCATGACCATCTCGAACCCGCCGGTGAGGCAATAGCCGTGGATGGCCGCGATGACCGGCTTGTTCACGATGTTCACCTTGAGCATGGCCTCGGCCACGCCGCCGGCGACATCCCAGCCGCCTGCGATCCACTGTTCGGCCTCGTTCTCGGGCTCGCGCGCCCTGGTGAGTACGGGTATGGCCGTCTTCAGGTCCATCCCGGAGCAGAAGATGCCGGGCAGTGCGGAGTAGAGCACGGCGACCCTGATGGAGCTGTCCTCGTTCACGTCCTTCCACGCCCTGTGCAGCTCCAGCAGTATTCCCGGATCAAGGGCGTTGAGCTGTTTCGGACGGTTGAGACCCAGTCTTGCGATGTGGCCCTGCTTCTCATAAATCAGACTCATGGTTCCTCCTCATGATATGATAATGTATGCCAGTGTATTCACATGTACCCCAATGGAAAAAATATTGTCAATGAAACAAGGGAATAGATGACGATATCTGCATGTCTATCCTGCCTGGATAAATATTAAACAAAATAGCGGACCTTCAGAAGGATCCCGTGGTTTAGCTCAGCAAGACACCATGCATGCTTTATGATGGTGCCCGATCTATGGAGAAATTCAGTAGCTATAAAAAAATTTTATCCTGGAATAAAAATATTTGTTTTGCTTCCCAGAGGGATCTCCTTTACGCAAAGAATGGAACCGGTCCGGAGAAAGGCTTCAGGACACGTGCTGCAGGACACATTACGAGGTCTCCGGGAGGGTCCGCGCAAGAAATGTTGTGTTTACAAAGGAGAACGCACCATGATCCAGGTTGATAGTGCACGGTTGAAAAAACAGGGATTCATCCAGCAGAGAGAGAAAGATTACTTTACCGTCCGTATCAAGATCCTTGCAGGGAACATCACTGCAGAGCAGATGCGCGGGCTGTCCGAGATCTCGAAAACGTATGCGCGCGGTTACGCTGGGCTCACTGCCCGTCTGGGCATCGAGATCCCCTGGGTGAAGCTCGAAGACCTCGAAGAGGTCAGGGCTGAGCTGGAGAAGATCGGTCTGGAGCCGGGCGGTACGGGACGTACCGTCAGGGCGATCGTCGCGTGCAAGGGAACCGTGTGCGCCCACGGCCTAATCGATACCCAGGGCCTGTGTGCCATGCTGGATCAGGGTTTTTTCGGGGAGGATCTTCCGGCAAAGTTCAAGATGGGGATAGCCGGGTGTCCCAACAACTGTGCAAAGGTGCAGCTGCACGATCTCGGCTTTATGGGGCAGTGTCTGCCGCAGATCGATGAGGATCTGTGCGACGGATGCGGGGAATGTATCGGCCTCTGTCCTGCGGGTGCGCTGAAAGAATCAGGGGACAGGGTTTTTCTCGACGAGTCCCTGTGCATCCTCTGCGGTAAATGCATCAAGCGATGCCCAGCCCATGCCGTTTCCATGAAAAAACACGGAGTCGCCCTCTTTCTGGGTGGAAAGTTCGGCAAGCGCTACACCATCGGGCAGCATGCGGGGGTGATCCTGTCCCCGGACGAAGCTCTGGCGGCGACGCGGGTCCTGGTGGATTTCTACCGGGATAATGCAAGGCCCGGTGAGCGGTTCGGGATGACCATCGGAAGGGTGGGCATCGAAGAGGTGAGGGTGGTACTGATGCACGGTCTCGACCGGCCGGCCGCCTGAGCCCGCCGGGTTTCTCTTATTGACTCTGGTCTATAAAGAACATTTATCTCTCATTAAAAATTATTATTTTGTCATTGCCCTTGATCAGGGCTACGCTCTTCACGAGTGGAAGTCTTCCAGCTTAAAAAAATACGAATCGAGAAAGGGGTATATGCTATGATACAGGGGAAAGTGGTGCTTACCGGCGGGACCGGTCTCATTATGTCAAACGTTGCCGAGAGGTATGCGGCAAACGGCAACGAGGTTGTCATTTTCGACAATCAGCAGCAGCACGCGATGTACGAGGAAACCCAGAAGCTTATCAAAGAAAAAGAGAACGTCAGGTTCGTCGAGGGTGACATCCGCGACCCCAAGGCGATGGCTGAGGTCGCCAAGGGCGCCGAGGTGTTCTATCACTTCGCGGCCCTCATGGGCACGAGCTCCCGCTTCAAGCAGGAGGTCATCACCACGGAGGTGAATGTCATCGGTACGATCAATGCCTGTCAGGCCGCCCTGGATGCGGGGGTGAAGTATTATGTCTATCCCCCCAGGCCGGCGCTTTCGGTCTGGATGACTCCCTACATCATCACCAAGACGGCCGGAACCCAGTTCACCCGGATGTACAACCAGATCTACGGGCTCCCCACCATCGGCCTGAACATTCAGAACTGCTACGGACCCAGAGAGCGGGCCGTGCTCGAGGCGAACTCGTACAAGCCGGGCGAAGGCAGGAAGATGATGGCCACGTTCATCGAGGCCGCCCTCCTGGGCGAACCTCTGCCCGTGATGGGTGACGGCGAACAGGCCTCCGACTTCGTCTTCATCGACGATATCGTGGATGCCTGCATGAAGGCCCCCTGCGACAAGGCCGTGGGTAAGATCATGGACGCCGGCACAGGGGTGGCGACCCAGGTGAAGAAGGTGGCGGAGCTCATCATCGAGCTCACGGGCAGCAAGTCGGAGATCAAGTACGTGCCCTTGAGGACCGGAGAGGTAAAGGTGGAGACCAAGGCGGACCTCGCCACAATAAAGGAGGCTCTGGACTGGGAGCCGAAGTACGACCTGGTGGAGGGATTGAAGCGGACCATCCCCTACTATGCCAAGCGGCTCGGTGTGCCGTCGCCCATCTGATGGGGTGAATCTGCGGCAGGTCATTTGTCATCAAGGGGCAGTCCGTGAGACTGCCCCGCGGATCTACCCTTTCACAGGAGGATTCGGCAAGGCCTTCTTGGTGAATCGCTCCTTTTGGTAAGAAAGCAGAGGCGAGACAAATGAGTGTAAATCCAAAAACAGAAGAAACGAGT
>JAHDQN010000041.1 GCA_018433775.1 Deltaproteobacteria bacterium | reverse complement strand
CTCGGCCGAGCGCTGGGCCAGTGCCCGCACCTCCTCGGCCACCACGGCGAAACCCTTGCCGTGCTCGCCTGCCCGGGCAGCCTCCACTGCGGCGTTTAAGGCCAGCAGGTTGGTCTGGAAGGCCACCTCGTTGACCGTGACAATGATGTCGCCGATCTTCCGGGATGCATCCGATATCTCGCCCATGCCGCTGACCAGCTCCTGCGATGCCTCTCCGCTCTGACTCGCCATCTGAACCATGGACAGAGCCTTTTCCCGGCCCTGGGCCGCATTGGATGCGTTCTGCTTGATGGAAGAGGTCATCTGCTCGATGGTGGCGGCCACCTCCTCGATGGAGGACGCCTGTTCCTGCGTGGCCTGGGACAGCCCCTGGGAACCCGACGCCACCTCCTGGGTGGCAGTGTCCACCTGTGCCGCCGCAAGCTTGACCTTGCTGATCACCTCTTCGAGGTTTGCCACAAATGCGTTGAACCAGTGGGCGATGTCCCCCACCTCGTCCTTGGAGAGCACGGGAAGGCGTACTGAAAGGTCTGCTTCACCCTGGGCGATATCCATCATCCTCGCCGAGATATCGCGGGCCCTTTTCGCGGTCTTGTGCGTAATGAAGGAGCTTATGACCGAGACCACAAAGGCGATGACCAGGAAAAAGATCCACATTTGCATCTTGAGCGTGTTCACGTTGGAGAGTATTTCGCTGGCAGGGGCCGATCCCCACAGAATCCAGTCTGCTCCTTTGATGTAGGTGAGGTAGGATATCGTGTCGGTTCCCTCGCTTTTGTACCGGTAGAATCCCTGCTTTTTCGCAATCGCCTCATGCACGTAGTCGGTACTGTTGTAGAGATTTGTATTATTGCGGTTTTCGGCTTTTGGATGATAAATGCAGGTGCCGTCAGAGGTGAATATAGTGACGTAACCGGAGTCGTAGTATCGCTCCCGGGATGCCTGTTTCACGAGCTCGTCCTTGAGGTTCTTCTTGAGCTGCTCTTTGATGATATCGAGATTGCCTTCGATGGAGTCGAACCTCAATTGCACCATAGTGGCGAACCCGTCGACCTTTGCCTGCAGATAGTCCTGGGCCTGCTTTTCGAGCAGATTGCTGCTCCTGTTCCCCACGTAGATGATCGCCACCAGAAGGGGCACAAGCCCCACCGTGAGGACAAGTGCTGTGAGACGTTCACGTAATTTCCACTGTAATCTCATGATATACTCCTCGCATTAACGTTGTTTTTGCTCTCTTTCGTGATATTTTTTAAAACTCCTCAAAATCATCCTGATACGATGGTTCAGGGCTTCCGCCATTTTTCCGCTTTGCCGGGAACGAAGCCGATTGTCCGTTTTTCCTCTGCGGCATGGAATCAATACCCGACACCTTAAACCGGCCTACAGTCCTGGCGAGCTCATTCGCCTCGTTGCTGAGGTGGTCGGAGGTGCTGGCCAGCTCCTCGACCGTAGCGGAGTTCTGCTGGGTGGTGTTGTCGATCTGGGACACGGCCCGGTTGAGCTCGTCCACACCGCTGGCCTGCTCCGACGATGCCGCCGCGATCTCCTCCATGGTCTGCGAAAGATCCTGGATATAAGAGATGATCTGTTCCAGCGACTCCTTGGATTTTTTCACCTTCTCATCGCCCACACTGATCTTGTCAACCGTGTCCTCGATGAGCGATTTGATCTGCCGGGCCGCCTCGGCCGAGCGCTGGGCCAGTGCCCGCACCTCCTCGGCCACCACGGCGAAACCCTTGCCGTGCTCGCCTGCCCGGGCAGCCTCCACTGCGG
>JAHDQN010000073.1 GCA_018433775.1 Deltaproteobacteria bacterium | reverse complement strand
GAGCGCGTCGGGCGAGACAATGCCCCTGAGCTGGAGAATCCTCTCGGACTGCTCCTTGACCGAGCGCATCATGGCCTCGACCTCCACGGTCACTTCCTTGATCTCGGGCTCTTCGATCTTCTCGATGTCAACGGTGTAGAAACCGCGGTCGTCCTTATAGAGCTTGCGTATTCTCGCCTTTGCCACGCCCTGTACCAGGATCTTCACCCTGCCGTCAGGGAGCTTGAGCATCCTGATGACCATGGCCACGGTGCCCACGGTGTAGATCTGATCTTCCTCGGGTTCCTCAACCGTTGAGTCCTTCTGCGCGGCCAGGAAGATGTACCGGTCCTTGTTCAGCGCCTCGTCGACCGCCTTGATGGACAACCCCCTGCCCACGAAGAGCGGCAGGATCATATATGGATAGATCACTACATCCCGGATAGGGAGCAATGGGATATTTGTAGGGATATCTATTGCCTGCTTTTCATTTTCCATTCACTATACTCCTATTCGATTGTGATCCGCTTGATGAGCTTCGCCTTGTCGTCAGACCGGGCTATACGAATGACCAGGATTCCGTCGGAGAACCTGGCATCCACCTTCTCCAGATCGAATATTCCGGGAATATCCAGTTCTCTCCTGAACCTTCCGAATCCTCGCTCCATTCTGATATACCGGACTCCTTTGTTCGCCAGCGTGTCCCGCTTCATCCCGCTGATGACCAGGGTCCTGCCGACCACCTCGACTTGGACCTCATCCTGGCTCACACCGGGAATCTCGACCTCTATGCAGAGCTCGTTGGAGCACTCGTAGACATCCAATGGAGGATAACAGATACCGAGCCTCTCCTCTTGGCTTTCCTGCCCGAGGAAAAACCCTACAACTTCTTGAAATTTCAAATTATACATATTCCCTTCCTTATAAATCGTGCTGCTTTAGTACCTTTATAGGATCACCAGACGTCAAGTCAATACCTCCACAACCCCTCCTTTGTATAGCTGTTCGGCCGGCGAAACAAAGAAATTTAATACCCATTCCCCCGGCAGCGCCATCGCCCTCACGGCAGCACTCAGCTCTTGAGAGCAGGGAGCAAAAAAATCATTCCGCATGCCTTCAGACGCAATGTACTACATCGCACTATCTCGTGGTGATGGCAGCACTCATATCACACCATGGCCCTTCATAAAAGCAGAGAACTCCCCCCGGCAGCATTGCACCCTTAAGAACTGCTCTGAATCTCTTGCCACCAGGGAGATCCCTTTACATCACCGGCACTTAGTGCTATCATTCCTGTTCATGCCAAGAGAGCGGATGCACGTGAAAGAGGTGTGGGGCTTCTGTCGCCGGACCGACCTGAAGATCCCGCTCTTCACCGCGCGGATATCCGCCGGCTTCCCTTCACCGGCAGACGATTTCATCGACAAGGCCCTGGACCTCAACGAGTTTCTCATCGAGCATCCCTCGGCAACGTTCTTCGTGCGGGTGGAGGGGACCTCCATGATCGGTGCCGGCATCCATCCGGGCGACGTCCTCATCGTCGACCGGGCCAAGGAGCCTGCACCGGGCAGCATCGTGATCGCGGTGCTCGACGGCGAGTTCACGGTCAAGCGCTTCCAGGTGAAGAACGGCCGGTCGTTTCTCGCGGCCGAGAACACCGATTTTGCGCCCATAGAGCTCACCGGGGACATGACCGTGGAGGTCTGGGGCGTGGTCACCTACGTAATCCACAAGGCGTGAGAATTCCATGAACGATCTCTTTGCCCTGGTAGACTGCAACAACTTCTATGTCTCGTGCGAGCGGGTGTTCAACCCCGCGCTGAAGCATCGGCCCGTGGTGGTGCTGTCGAACAACGATGGGTGCATCATCGCCAGGTCGGAGGAGGCCAAGGCCATCGGCATCCGCATGGGCCAGCCCGTCTTCGAGTGCCGGCCACTCATCGCCCGGCACGGCGTGCGCGTCTACTCGTCGAACTACAGCCTCTACGGCGACATCTCCCGCCGGATCATGGACGTGCTGCACCTTTCCTGCCCGGAGGTGGAGACATACTCCATCGACGAGGCATTCCTGAACCTGGCCGGGCTCCCGGACTCTCCCCGGGATTTCTGCAGGGACTTGCGGGGCCGCATCAAAAAGTGGGTAGGCGTGCCGGTGTCCGTCGGGATCGCTCCGAGCAAAACCCTGGCGAAGGCCGCGGCCCGGGTGGCGAAAAAAGACCCCGGACTGCAGGGCGTGCTCGATATCCGCAGCCGCACGGACGAGGTCCTGGCCTCCACCGGGGTAGAGGACGTGTGGGGCATCGGCAGGAGATACGCCCGGCTCCTCAGGCGTCACGGCATACGCACGGCCCTCGATCTGAGCAGGGTCGACGATGGATGGGCCCGGAGAAACCTCACGATCACGGGCCTGCGCACGGTCACGGAGCTTCGGGGCACCTCCTGCATCCCCCTGGAAGACGCCCGGGAGACGAGCAAGACCATCATCTGCTCCCGCTCGTTCGGCCGGAAGGTCTACCGAATCGATGAGCTCAGCGAGGCGGCGGCGGCCTACACGGCCCGCGCCGCCGAAACGCGGCGCGCCCAGGGATCGGCCGCATCCTTTCTCCAGGTCATGCTCGTGGAGTTCCCCTTCAACGAGGGCTTCCCCGCTACGCGCATCGCCTCTGCGAACATCCCCGTGGCCACGGCCTATACACCGGAGCTCATCGGCTATGCCAAGGCGCTGCTCGCGCGCGTCTACCGGCGCGGCCCCGCCTACCGCAAAACGGGCGTCATGCTCGCGGGCATCGTACCCCGGGGCCGGCTCCAGATGAACCTCTTCCACCCCTGCCATGAGGGCCCGAAGCAGCTCGCCCTCATGGAGGCCATGGACGGGATCAACAGCCGGTGGGGCAGAGGGACCATCGGGTTTGCAGCCGCGGGATTCGAGCGGCCCTGGTGGATGCGCCAGGCGAAGAAGTCTCCCCGGTTCACCACGTCGTGGGCGGACCTCCCCCGGGTGAAGGCCTGACCACCTCCCTCCTGCTATCCGGAGCCCGCCTTTTTGGGCGGAACGAACATTTCGGGCTCCTCGCCCGCAAGACCGCTCACATAGAGGGTGCGAGACGGAAATGCAAAGCTGCTGCCGGCGTCTTCGACGATCTCTTTCACCTTCAGCGCCAGACGCTCTTTTGTCTCGAGCCACTGGCCCCATACCGTGGACCGGGTGAAGCAATAGAGCATGATATCGATCGAAGAATCGGAAAAACGGTCGATCCGGACAAACGTGGACGCCTCGCTCGGTTTAACAAACTCGTCGTTCTCGAGGATGTATGCCTCGATCTCGTCGCGTATCCGGCGGAGCTGCTCGATGGTGGTGCGGTATTCGACCCCGATGTGCCAGAAGATCCGGCGGTAGGTCATGGCGCTGAAATTGACCACCGCAGAATCTGCGAACCGCGAGTTCGGAACAAAGACCGGGGCCTTGTCAAAGCGTCTGACAATGGTCGAGCGGAATCCTATGCACTCGACCGTTCCTTCCACAACACCGTCCACCAGGATCCAGTCACCCACGTTGAAACGTCTCTCCGAGATGATCAGAAGCCCTGATATGAGATTCTTGAAGAAATCCTGGGCCCCGAGCGCCACCGCAACCCCCAGCAGGCCCAGGCCGGCGAGTATGGGCCCGATCTTGATGCCCCAGATTTCAAGGACAGTGGCAGAACCGACGAATACGAAGACGATCTTGATGACCTTCAGCAGCCAGTCGCGCATGGCTGCCGAAAACAGGGCCTCTATCCTGTCGAGCAGAAAGCTCAAGGGATCGACGAGATTGTGGAAGCCCCGGAAAATAACGAAGACGATGAATGAGCGGAGGACTTTTGTGCCTATCTCGCCGAACGTTCCGGGAAGCGAAAGGTATTCCAGTGAAAAGAAGAGACCCATCGCCACCGGAATCATGCTGATCGGTTGCTCCAGGGCCTTGAATATCCTGCCGTCGACTCGCTCGGGTATTTTCTCCGTGAAAATCCTGAGGCTGCCTATCTTTCTCGTAATGATTTTTCTGATGGCGAGAAAAAAGACGAAAATGAATGCCGCGGTCAGTATTCTTCCGAGTTGAATACCGAGCACACCCTGCTGCCATACATCCACGACAATGTCCCAGAATCCAACCAGTGCATCAACAACGACTCGATAATCCATGTCTCTTGATCCTCTCGAAGCATATCACCTTGTTTTTTCAGATAGTTTGGATAGTTCCTTCTGTGTCTGACCCGGGGAATTGTATAGATATTTTTCTCAGGTTTCAAGTTCTTCGACGTCTGTGCTCCGACTCGTTGATGGGGGTTGCCGCCGTACGGCCTCAGCTCTTGTTGCTCGTGATATCGTGCGCCCGCATGCACAGGGGACAGATCTGAGACGACCCCGGCTGGTAGTCCCTGCAGACCCCGGGCCTGGTTTCATAGATGCTGCAGGCGAAGAGACCGTCTTTCATTTCGAGAAAGGGACAGCCGTATATAGGCCTGCCGGTGCGGCCGGAAATGAAGTGGTCGCCCAGCCAGACGGCCTGTTCGTTTTCTATGATGTGCAGAATGTCCTGCCGGTTCTCTCTTTTCCACCGGTTCAGGTCTTCCGAGGTGACATAGGCGATCATGTCGGCAAGACAGCACTTTCCGCAGCGGCTGCACTCAAGCTCTATCCTGTCTTCTTCCCTGCCCATCCTTCCGCTCCGTTTTTCGAGGACCCGCTGAAATCCTTACCGGCCTGGAACGGCCGCCGGGTGCCGCGGCGGCAAAGGGCTGTGAAACAAGCCGACAACGGAAAGGTGGTCCCATGGAAGCACGCGGAGACCGCCTGATGGGATCCTCCGATGACCACGGCGGCACCGGAAAACGGGTCATCCCCTCTCTTAAGCGCCATGACGAGAACCATATTTTCTCTTTACTTGATAACCTATTTTAGATATACGTGTCAATGAATGAGTATTCATTTTTAGCATACTCATAAACAACATTCTCACACGACACTTCTCGAAGGGGGGTTTTCATGAAAGATGTAGTCATTGTCTCTGCGTGCAGAACAGCTATCGGTACGTTCGGAGGAACGCTCAAGAATGTAATCGCAGCGCGCTTGGCAAGCGTAGCCATGAAAGAGGCTGTCAAGCGCGCAGGAATCGACCCTGCCATGATCGACGACGTCCGGTTCGGGTGCTGCATGGACCCGGCGGACACGCTGAACGTCACGAGAGTGGCGGCGCTGCTGGCGGGCATTCCCGAGTCCGTGACCGCGGTCACCGTCAACCGGGTCTGCATCTCCGGCATGGAGGCCACTCTGAGCGGCGCGGCCATGATCCAGGCAGGGATGGCCGATATCATTCTCTCGGGCGGCGTGGAGCACATGTCCGGGGTTCCCTACATCTCCACCGATGCGCGCTGGGGGTGCCGTCTCCAGGACAAGGTGCTCGTGGACGCCATGATCAGGGCCCTGCACTGCGGCTCGTACGTGATGCCGCTCTCCGATGACGGCCCGATGAAGGAAGGCCCCCTGTTCGAGATGTACAAGGGTAAGCCCTACATCATGGGCCATACCACCGAGTTCATCGCCCACCTCTACAACATCAGCAGGGAGGAGATGGACGAGGTTGCCCTCAGGAGCCACAATTTTGCCGAGCGCGCCACCAGGGAAGGAGATTTCGCGGAAGAGATCGTTCCCGTGGAGATCCCCCAGAGAAAAGGCAAGCCGCCGGTTATCTTCGACAAGGACGAGCACTTCCGCCCGGGCCTGACCATGGACGACCTGCAGAAGCTGCCGCCTGCGTTCGTCCCCAAGATCGGCAAGGTCACGGCGGGTAATTCCTCTGGCCTGAACGACGGCTCTTCGGCCATGGTCATCATGTCTGCGGACAAGGCCCGCGAGCTCGGGCTCAAGCCGATCGCCCGCATCGTCGCCAGCGGCCGGGGCGCGTGCCACCCCTCGGTCATGGGCCTGAGCCCGGTTCCCGCTGTCAGGGATCTCCTCAAGAAAAACCCGCAGTTCACGCTGGAGAGCTTCGAGCTCCTCGAGGTCAACGAGGCCTTTGCAGGCCAGTATCTCGGCTGCGAGAAAGAGCTGGGCCTCAACCGCGAGATCACCAATGTCAACGGCAGCGGCATCGGCCTGGGCCATCCCGTGGGGAGCACCGGCTCGCGCATCATCGTGACCCTGCTCCACGCAATGAAGAAACACGGCAAGACCCTGGGCCTCGCCACCCTGTGCGGCGGAGGCGGCGTTTCCATGGCAACCGCCGTCGAGATGCTCTAAGAAGAATACCTTTTCATCGTATTCATGGTGCGGGGCCGCCCCGGTCAACACGGGCAGCCCCGCTTTTCCTCATCCATTTTTCCTGCCCTTGCGAGAGTGCGGGCAGGAGGGTGGGCCATCTCTTTTCCCGGGACGCATTCCAAAAGGAAGACGCTTCCTCCTCAACGTCATGCTGCTGTGGCTTCAATGATTCTTTGCGTACAGCATCTAGTACTACAGTAGTAATCAGTCATGGGGTCAGGTCTCAACATATGACATTGAAAATGTCATATGTTGAGACCTGACCCCTATCCCTGACCTTGAAAATGTCATATGTTGAGACCTGACCCCTATCCCTGACCTGTACCAAACTTCGCCACTGTAGTACTAGCCTTACGGTGGTAATCGCAATATCTCATCAAGCAGCCTGCTGCCTAAGGCCGCCCGCGTGAGAACCGGTCGATCAAATTGCAGAGCGACGGTATACCACTGTGGTATTAGTTCACCAACCGGAGGCCCAGCCCGGACGGGGACGAAGGTTTGACATTCTGCAGGGCCAGGTCCCCCGGTACCGGCATGCCGTCCCAGATGTCCAGGTCGTCGACCTGGCGCGAGAAGTTCCCGGGCTCTTCGCCGTCGATGGAAGGGACGATGATGGAGTATACGCTGTTCGTCCAGACGCCGGTGCCGAAGATATCGTCCACCTTGAGATTTCCGTCATACCAGAACCGGCTGACACCCTCGGCAAAATTGATATAGAACTCGTAGTGATGCCAGGCGCCGTCGGTCTGGCCCGGACAGTCGAGCCAGTTGCCCCCGGTCAGGAGCGTGCCGTTCGCCATGGCCGAATAATAGATGGTATTGCTGTCGGAGAGCGTGAAGTGCACATAGCTCCTGGCATTTTCCCAGTGGGGATAGAACACCTTCAGATTCTCCATGGAATCGCTCCGGCTGTAGGTGGGATACCGCATCCAGAACGATACATAGAGCTCGTCCGTGGGCCAGGGTGAGAGCATGGTATCGCCCATCCAGCCCAGATGGGCCATGCTCGTGGTGCCGGAAGAAAAGGCATATCCCCCGGCATTCCTTCCCGCTGCATCCACATTGTACTGGGGCGGGCTCAGGGCCTGCCAGTTCTTTCCATAGACGGTCAGTCTCTCGTCCAGGGCCTGATCGTCGAAGTTCTCCGACAGGACACATTGTGCGGAATAACCGTTCACCGGATACAATGCCAGCACGAGAATGGTTCCGATCAGCAGTTGTAATGCCTTTGACATGGTTGCTCCTCCAATTCTCTTTCTCAAGGATTTTTCAATGGGTGACACTCGCAAGTCGTTCGAAACAGCTCGCGGTCTCGTCAACCCGGGTTACCTCGGTTTGCGGATAAAGCTTATCCGGACTGTCAGCACCTGCCCCCGTCCCTGTCAGCCGGGACGGCCTGGTCAGGCTCTTGCCTCCCTTCAGAAGGCAGGTCCTCCCTAACATCTTGCAAGCCGGCCTGCAAGGGTATTATTGGCGTGTAAAACCGGTGGCATAGCGGCTTGAAATCAGGTTCTGCGGCTCATTCCACAGACATGCGGGCGAACAAGAATCACATGAGCGATCGATGAGGAGAACAGGGAATCAGGGTAGCACGAAGATGGCGGCGGGACATCAGGCCGCCCCGCTCGTTCACGACGAGGCGCAAGCCCGTTCTGGCAGGCTCCGGTGTCAGCTCTCGATGCCGCAGCGGGCCTGAATGCCCTGGAGATAGTAGTGCTTGACCTCGCGCATCTCGGTGACGAGGTCCGCGGCATCTATCAGGGCCGGCGTAGCTCCCCTGCCCGTGAGGATCAGCTCCATGCCGTAGGGCTTGCGGCCGATAAAGGCGAGGATCTCGTCCTCGGTGAGGAGGGAGAACTTCATTGCCGTGATGATCTCATCGGCGATGAGCACGTCACAGGCCTTCGACTCCATGAGGGCCGCGAGACGCCCCAGCGCCTCGTGAGCCCGCTCGACCTCCCCGGGGTCCGGGGGATCGGTGAACCGGCAGAAGGTGGGATGCCCGTACTGCTCGATGGTGACCAGTCCCCGCAGCATGGGCACGGAATCGAGCTCTGAGTAGTGCCTGCCCTTCATGAACTGGACGATGCAGACCTTAAGCCCGCAGCCGGCCGCCCTGAGAGCCAGTCCCAGCGCCGCCGTGGTCTTGCCCTTGCCGTCGCCGGTATAGATCTGAACATAGCCCTTCCCGATATCACTCATCACAGCTCCACCGTGCATTCGCGTCACTTGCCATCATCACACTACCCGTCATCCTCCGATTCGGCGAACACCCGCCGTCCGCAGCATCCCCGAATGGAGGCCGGACTCCGGCACCCCTTTTGGAGCAGGACCCACTCTCCGCAGCTTCAGCGAAGGAGGATCACATATTCCGGCGATACTTCCCGCCCACCTCGTAGAGGGCCCGGGTGATCTGGCCGAGGCTGGCAACCTTGACGGTTTCCATGAGCTCGGCAAAGATGTTCCCGCCCTCAAGGGCCGATTTTTTGAGCCTTTCCAGGGCTGCAGGCGTCTCTTTGGCATGAACCGCCTGGAATTTCTGCAGGTTCCTGAGCTGGCCCGTCTTCTCTTCCGGGGTGGCCCGGGTGAGCGGAATACACCCGCCGGGGTGGTCCTCTCCTGTCGCGTCCGGATTCTCATACGTGTTGACCCCGATGATGGGGAGCCTGCCGGTATGCTTGAGCTCCTCGTAATACAGGGACTCGTCCTGTATCCTGGAGCGCTGGTACTGCATCTCCATGGCGCCCAGCACTCCCTTACGGTCGCTGATGCGCTCGAACTCCTTCAAAACCGCCTCTTCAACGGCATCGGTGAGCCAGTCCATGAAGAACGACCCCTGGAGCTTGTTCTCGCTGGTGGAGGGACCGAACTCCCGGTTGATGATGAGCTGGATGGCCATGGCCCTGCGGACCGACTCCTCGGTGGGCGTGGTGATGGCCTCGTCATAGGAGTTGGTGTGCAGCGAGTTGCAGTTGTCTTCCAGGGCGGTCAGGGCCTGCAAGGTGGTGCGGATGTCGTTGAACTGGATCTCCATGCTGTGCAGTGACCTGCCCGAGGTCTGGATATGATACTTGAGCCGCTGGGAGAGCTCGTTCGCGCCGTAGAGGTCGCGCATGGCGACGGCCCAGATCCTCCTGGCCACCCGTCCGATCACGCTGTACTCGGGGTCCATGCCGCTGCTGAAAAAGAAGGAGAAGTTGCCGGCGAAGTCGTCGATATTCATCCCGCGCGAGAGATAATACTCGACATAGGTAAATCCGTTGGCCAGGGTGAAGGCAAGCTGGCTGATGGGGTTGGCGCCGGCCTCGGCGATGTGGTAGCCGCTGATGCTCACCGAGTAGAAGTTGTTCACCTCGTGCTCGATGAAGTATTCCTGGATGTCGCCCATCATCTTCAGGGCGAACTCGGTGGAGAATATGCAGGTGTTCTGGCCCTGGTCCTCTTTCAGGATATCGGCCTGGACCGTGCCGCGCACGTTCCGGAGCACCCAGGAGCGGATCTCCTCGCGCTCTTTCCGGTTCGGGAGCCTGCCCTTTTCCTCTTTGAACCTCTCCACCTGCTGGTCGATCGCGGTGTTGAAGAACATGGCGGTCATGATGGGCGCCGGACCGTTGATGGTCATGGACACGCTCGTGCTCGGCGAGCAGAGATCGAAGCCGGCGTAGAGCTTCTTCATGTCGTCCAGGGAACAGATGCTCACCCCGCTCTCGCCGATCTTGCCGAAGATGTCCGGCTCCTCGTGGGGGTCCTCCCCGTAGAGGGTCACACTGTCGAACGCGGTGCTCAGGCGTTTGGCGTCGTCGTTTCTGCAGAGGTAGTGGAACCTCCGGTTGGTCCTTTCCGGAGACCCTTCGCCCGCGAACTGCCGCTTGGGCTCCTCCCACCGGCGCTTGAAAGGAAACACGCCTGCCGTGTACGGAAAACGTCCCGGCACGTTCTCCTTTCTCAGCCAGGCGTACAGGTCGCCCCGGTCGGTGAACGCGGGCAGGGAGATTTTGGGGATGGGCAGGCCCGAAAGGGAATCCTGGACGAGCGGTACCTCGATTTCCTTGTCCCGGACCGTGTAGGTATAGGTCTTCCCAAGGTACTGTTTCCGCTCCTTCTCCCATTTCTCCACCAGATCGAGCTCTCCGGCGGGCACCTTGCCTTTCAGCTCCTGGAGCTTGCGCTTCAGAACCGGCGCAGCCTCGGTGCTGTCCATATCTTTGAGGAGCTCCCGTATGGAGAAGATCTTGCGGATGCGCTCGCCGCGCGAACGGGTGTCCGCGTGATAGATTCTCACGGCTCCTGCGATCTCCCGGAGATAGTGCTCCCTTCCCATGGGCACGATCCCCTGATAGAGACCGCCGGCACGGGTTTCTCCCTCGGGAGGAACCTCCCAGTCCACGTGGCCTTTTTCCACGAGCCTGCCCACCAGGCGGGAAAACACCCGGTTGATCCCGGGATCGTTGAAGTGGTTTGCCACGGTGCCGAAGATGGGAAGCTGTACGGAGTCGGCGCCGAAGAGGCCGTGATTGCGCATGTACTGCTTCCTGACCTGTTTCAAGGCGTCCTCGGCCTTTTCGTTTTCGAACTTGTTGATGATCACCATGTCGGCGAAATCGAGCATGTCGATCTTTTCGAGCTGGGTGGGGGCTCCGTAGTCGGAGGTCATGACGTAGAGCGAGAGGTCGCTGATCGATGTCACCGCGGCATTGCCCTGCCCTATCCCGCTTGTCTCCACCACGACGAGATCGAAGCCCGCGGCGCTCAAAACGAGGATGGCGTCCTTCACGGCCTCGGACAGCTCGTCGCGCGAGCCGCGGGTCGCCATCGACCGCATGTACACCCGGCCTGCGTCGATGTGGTTCATCCTGATCCTGTCGCCCAGGAGCGCGCCCCCGCTCTTTGATCGCGAGGGGTCCACCGAGACGATGGCGATGGTGCGCTCCGGATAGAAGCTCAGGAACCGCCTCACCAGCTCGTCGGTGAGCGAGCTCTTCCCGGCGCCTCCGGTGCCGGTTATCCCGACCACCGGCACGCGCGAGCGCGAACGCCCGAGCGTCTCCCGGACGGCGCCAAAGCCGCAGTCAATGCCGCACAGGCTTCTCTCGGCGAGATTGATGATCCTGCCGATGAGGGCATGGTCACTCTTCTCTATCCCGGCGGCCCCGCCCTCGACGGGCGGAAACTCGACCTTCCCTGCCAGGGCGATCATGTGGTCGATCATGCCCTTCAAACCCATGGCCTTTCCATCCTCGGGCGAGAAGATCTTGGCCACCCCATAGTCCTGGAGCTCCCTGATCTCTTCGGGAACGATGACCCCGCCGCCCCCGCCGAAGACTTTTACGTATCCGCACCCCTTCTTGCGCAGAAGATCGATGAGATATTTGAAAAACTCCAGGTGCCCGCCCTGGTAGGAGCTCACGGCCACGGCATGGGCGCCTTCCTGAATCGCGGCATGCACGATATCGTTCACGCTGCGGTTGTGCCCGAGGTGGATCACCTCTGCACCGCTGTCCTGCAGGATTCGCCGCATGATGTTGATGGATGCGTCATGGCCGTCGAACAGCGACGTGGCCGTGACAAACCTGACCGGTTCTTTCGGACTGAGTCTCTTTTTCATGAATGCAAAACCTTCCTCTATCTCTACTCTATATGTAATATAGTCTTACATCATACAGAAAAGCCGGTAAAAGTTCAACCGGAACGCTGTCGTTCCGTCAACCGGCCTTTTAAAGCCCTCGATCATAAGCACGAATCTTTTCGAGGCATATCACGGAGCCTGCATCCATCGCAAGGGGCAGGAAAGGGAGAGAAAATCAGCAATTTTCGTCGAGCTCGAGGATGCCCTCCCGGATATTCTCCTTGATGGCGCCGATCACCTCGATATGGTTCAGGGGCACACCGTCGAGCTCCCGCCGAATCTCGCGGGTATCCAGAACATAGGTGTGTCCGTCCTTGCGGTGGGTATAGAGGAAATCGACATCCGGGTTCCCGAGGATCAGCGCGCTCACGGCCCCGGGCACATCCCCCAGAGGCTGCCGGTCGATATGGCTGTGCCGGAACCGGGCGCTCACCCGGGTGCCCCTGCCTACCTGCGACTCGATCTCGAAGCCTCCTCCGGTCGCCCGTGCCGCCTGGGCGAGCATGGGAAGTCCGAGACCGACCCTGCGCACCTTTTTCGTTGTGTAGAACGGGTCCATCACCCTTTTCACGGTGAGCTCGTCCATGCCGCAGCCGTTGTCCCTGATCTCCAGGGCCAGGACATCCTCTTTCAGGTCTTCCAGGATGGTGATTTCCACGAGACCGGCCTGCGCCCGGGTGGAGTTCTCCGCAATATCCAGGATGTGCAGTGCAAGCTCGATCATGCGTCCTCCTCGATGTATCTCCCCCCCTGTTTCTTCAGGGCCATAGCCACCTCGGCGAAACAGGGCTTCTCGAGGGCCATGCGCGTGCAGGCGGCTCCGATGTCGTGGATGAAGTGGGCGTCGGATGAGGTGACGAAGGGATAGCCGGAGAGCTCGGGGAACCTTTCTCTCCCGCCTTTGATCCCCAGACGGGCGGATATCTCCAGGGCATCGAAGGGGACGTGTGCAGGGATGAATCCGAGCTGTCCGATCACGCTGAAGCTCGGCCTGTCGATGTGGGCGGCGATCGCCAGACCGCCGAATTCGTGGATCCGGCTCACGAGGTCTTCCAGCGGGATCTCGGTTGCACCGATGAGGAGCCGCTCGTTGAAGCCCTCCACCTCTTCCGCCTCATTGACGATGGGCTGGAGCCCGAAGGCGTCCTCGTCGTTAAGGCCCTTGAGGTTGGCGTATACAAAATCCTGGAGAAGGGAGAGCTGCGCCTGTTCAGCAAAGAGCGCGAGCACGTGCGCCTCTTCCCGGGTGCACACCTCCATTCCGGGGATCACATACAGGGGTGTTCCACGTGCTGCGCGCAGGACGTAAGGCACGTTCTCGGACGAGTTGTGATCGCAGACGGCGATGATGTCGAGCCCTTGGGCAAGGGCCTCTTCGACAACGGCCCGGGGGTGCATGTCGAGGTCTCCGCACGGGGAAAGACAGGTATGGACGTGCAGGTTGCAGCGGAATATGTCCGGCACGGATTCACCCATGAAAAGCCCTCTGGTGCGGCAGGGGCATGGTCAGCCTTCGGAGAGGAGCCGATAGATCCTGCCCACCACCTCGAATTTCGCCATGTCGGTCACCAGGATGGGGATCCCCTCTTTACCCGCCCGCTCGAGGGTGTCTTTCTCCGGGGTTGCCCCCTGGACGACGACGATGCCGGCAAGGTCTTTCAGTGATGCCACGGCAACGATGTTCTGGTGCACCTGACGCGTCACCCAGATGTCGCCGGCGCTGCTGTTCGCCATGACGTCGCTGAGGAGATCCCCTGCATAGCCGCCCTTGACCTGGGTGCTTTTCAGCTTTTCCCAACAGCACTTGCACTTCAGGCCGAGCGCCTCGATCAGTGTCTCCAGATTCATTTCCGTACTCCTTAACCGTTGAGCTTCACGATGCTCTTCAGGTGAGTGCCCTGACCGACTTCGGAGGTGAGCTCGAAGATATCCGAAAATTTTTTGATGTTGCACAGCCCCATGCCGGCGCCGAATCCCAGCTCCCGGATGGAGTCGTCGGCAGTTGAATAGCCCTCCTGGAGCGCAAGATCGATATCCGCGATCCCCGGACCCATGTCGTTTGCCTCGATGATCACGGCGTCCGGCTCGATGAACAGCTGGATGGTCCCCTGCTGGGCATAGGAAATGATGTTGATCTCCGCTTCGAAGGTGATCACCGCGATCCTGCGGATGATGCTCTCCGGGATGCCCTTCCCCTGCAGACTCTTCTTGACCTCGCTGGATACGATCCCCGCATCCACGAAGTCTCTTCCCTGGATATGGTAGATGCCCTCCAGCGACTCGATGAGGTCGTCACCGGACAATGGTTTTTTCCTCGGTTCCATCCGTCTTCCGGATACAGCCGGTCAATCCTTCCTGAAAGAGTCTGCCGCACGACTCGAACATGATGAACCTGGTCCACAGGATGGGGATACCCAGCTCTCTGGCTATTTCTATGAACTTATCGGTGAGAGACTTGCCCCGGCACACCAGGATTGCGGCGATGTCGAGCGCATATGCGGTTCTCACGGCCTGAGGGTTCGAAAGGCCGGTGATCAGCAGGCAGCCGGAACGGGCAAAGGACAGGACATCGCTCATCAGATCGGCCCCGAAGGCGGTCGTGATCTCGACATCCAGCTTATCTTCGCCCACGATAACGCGTGCATTCAACAGATCCCTGATTTCTGAGAGCTTCACCCGGTCTTTTCTCCAGTGGAGAGATGGTTATCTCGTACCATACCGGTCGATTCAATGTCAATAGAATCAGGTGCATAAAGGACCGGGTGTGTCCCGAAAGACATGAATATCACCGGGAATATCGTCCGGGCGGAAAAGACGACACCTTAAAAGGACCGTAATGGGAATGAGGACCGTGCCCGCTCACGCGGGCGCGGCCCTCTATGATACACGAAATGTTCCGGCCTGATTACTTATCGGCCTTGCACAGCTGGTTCGCATAGCACATGAAGTATGCGAGACCCACGAAGATAGCGCCGCCCACGATGTTGCCCAGGGTCACCGGGATCATGTTGTCGATGAAGAACCCGCCCCAGGTGAGATTTTCGATGCCGGGCAGTGCCGCGGAGAACTCGGCCATCTTGTCCGTACCCTTGAGCACGATGCCCATGGGAATGAAGTACATGTTCGCTACGCAGTGCTCGAAGCCGGACGCGACGAATGCCATGATGGGGAAGAAGATACCGAAGATTTTGCCCACCACGTCCTGGGCCGCGAATGCCAGCCACACGGCGAGGCACACGAGCCAGTTACAGCCGATGCCGCGATAGAACGCCTCGGCAAAGGTGAGGTTTACCTTGCCGTTTGCGATCCCGATGGCGGTCTGTCCCACGGCGCCGCCTCCGGTCATCCACAGGGTTGACTTGTACATGATGTACACGAGCAGGAGAGAGCCGACCAAGTTGGCGATCCAGACCACCACCCAGTTGTACACGACTCCCTTCACGCCGAACTGACCCCGGGACAGTCCGATGGTCATGAGGTTGTTTCCGGTGAAGAGCTCTGCACCGCCGATGACGACCAACATGAGGCCTACGGAGAAGACCGCTCCTCCGAAGAACTTGGACATCCCGAGTCCGAGTGTCGCCGAGGTCCCGGTGAGCACCATGGTGCACAGCTCGGCTCCGAAGGCGATGTAGGCGCCCGCAAAAATGCCAAGGATGGTCATCTGAAGAAACGGAAGACTTGCCTTGTTCTTACCAGCGTTTGCAACAGCCTCCGCAACCTGCACTGGTGTGTTAAAACCCATACATACCTCCATCTTGTTTTGATTTATACTGATTATTGCTTCTTGCCCGGTCAGAGGATCTTCCCGGACAGTTCCGCTCTGATACTGTATCCCCCGTTTAGAGCACCACGTGCATGTATTCTGAAGCAGATACATGCACATGGTGCTTCTTGTCAAACACTTAAGCGACTTTTTTTATCCTGACCGCACTGACCTTGTACTCCGGGATATTGGCCACCGGATCGAAGACCGCGCTGGTCAGACGGTTGACCGCCGCCTCGCTGTAGTGGAAGGGGATAAACACCACACCCTTGTCGCACCGCCCGTTCACCTCGGCAACGACCTCGATGGACCCTCTCCGGGACGACACCTCGATCCTGTCGCCGTTTGCGATCCCGAGCCTTGCAGCATCGTCGGGATGGATCTCGACAAAGGGCTGCGGGGTCCTGGAAACCAGACCCTTCGAACGCCTGCTCATGGTCGCGGTGTGATACTGATACAGGATACGGCCCGTGCTGAGCAGGAGCGGGTACTCGCTGTCGGGCAGCTCGGCCGGATCGATATGCTCGCATACCGAGAACAGACCCTTGCCCCGGGTGAACGCCGCGGCGTGAAGAATCGGGGTGCCGGGGTGTTCGGTGTTCGGGCACGGCCACTGCAGACCAACATTCTCGATGCGCTCATAGGTGATGCCGCCGTACGACACCGTGACCTTGCGCACCTCTTCGAAGACCTCCTGCGCCGAGGCATATTGCCAGCCGGCGCCGAGTTTATTCGCGAGCAGGGTGATCACCTCCCAGTCCGGCTTGGATTCGCCGGGGGCATTCACTGTCTTCCGGATGCGCTGAACCCTGCGCTCGGTGTTTGTGTAGGTGCCGTCCTTTTCCGCCCAGCCCGCCGTGGGAAGCACGACGTGGGCGAGGTTGCCGGTCTCGTTGAGGAAGATGTCCTGGACAACCAGAAGATCGAGGTTGGCCAGCGCCTTCTCCACGTGCTTAAGATCGGGATCCGACATCATGGGGTTTTCGCCCATCACGTACAGGGCCTTGACGGTTCCCTTGCCGGCCCCGTCGATTATCTTCGGGATCGTGAGCCCTGGTTTGTCGGGCAGTGCCACTCCCCATGCGTCCTCGAAGGGCTTTCTGTCCGCCGCCTCGGTCACCTTCTTATAGGCCGGAAGGTTGCCCGGCAGGCAGGCCATGTCGCAAGCGCCCTGCACGTTGTTCTGCCCGCGGAGCGGGTTCACGCCCGTGCCCGGACGTCCGATCTGGCCGGTGAGCATTGACAGGTTGGCCAGTGACTTGACATTGTCGGTCCCGTTGATGTGCTGGGTGATACCCATGGCATACACGATGGCCGACGCCCCTGATTTCGCATACAGCCGTGCGGCCTTCTTGAGGTCTTCGGCCGGGATGCCGGAAATCTTCTCGACGTATTCGGGTGTATACTTTGCAACCGTCTCTTTGAGCGCCTCGAAGTTCTCGGTGCGCTCTGCGACGAACTTCTCGTTGAGCAGCCCCTCGCTGATGATCACGTTCATCAAGCCGTTGATCCAGGCCACATCGGACCCGGGTTTCTGCCGGAGCCAGACGGCGGCGAACTTGCCCAGTTCGATGTTTCTCGGGTCGACAAGGATGAGCTTGGCTCCCCGCTGCGTTACCGCGCGCTTGATGAAGGTGGAGATCACCGGATGGTTCTCGGTGGTGTTCGTCCCGGTGATGAGGAAGCAGTCCGCCTGTCCCAGATCGGTGATGGAGTTCGTCATTGCGCCAGATCCAAATGCTGCGGCCAGACCGGCCACGGTGGAGCTGTGTCAAAGACGAGCGCAGTGATCGACGTTGTTCGTACCGATCACCGCCCGTAAGAATTTCTGGAACAGGTAGTTCTCTTCGTTTGTGCACCGGGCCGACGAGAGACCTGCGATCGCGTCGGGGCCGTGCTCTTTCTTGATGGTGTTCAGCTTATCGGCCACGTACAGAATCGCCTCGTCCCAGGTGGCCTCCTTCAGCTCGCCGTCCACCCTGATCAGGGGAGTGGTGAGCCGGTCTTCATGACCGACGAAGTCGTAACCGAAGCGCCCCTTGATGCACAGGCTCCCGTAGTTCGGAGCGGGTGCATCCTCGCGGGGTGTGGTGATCTTGACGATGCGGTTGTCCTTGATGTTCACGTCGAGCTGGCAGCCCACGCCGCAGTATGCGCAGGTGTTGCGCACCTTCTCAAGATCGTCGCCCCTGCCCTGGAAACGCCCCTGCTTCTCGAAGAGCGCGCCCACGGGGCAAACCCGCACGCACTCGCCGCAGAACACGCAGTCGGAGTCTTCGTACTTCAGACCGAATGCGGGTCCCACCGCCGCGGTCGGGCCCCTGCCCGTGTAATCGAGCACCTGGTTCACCTGAACCTCGTTGCACGCCCGCACGCACAGGCCGCAGAGCACGCACTTGTTCATGTCGCGAACGATCATCTCGTTGGCCTGCTCGAGTTCCCGGTAGGCCGCGGGCTCTTCGAACCTGGGAGCCTCGACCCCCAGTGAATAGGCGAGATCCTGCAGCACGCAGTCTCCACTGCTTTCGCAGGTGATGCACTTATGATGACCCTGGGTCATGAGCAGCTCAACGGAGAGCTTCCGCGAGCTCAGGACCCTTGGTGTGTTGGTATTCACGACCATGCCGTCTTCCGCCGGCATGGCGCACGACGCCACGAGAGATCGCGCCTTCTCGACTTCCACCACACATACTCTGCATGCCCCCACCGGCTTTATCTGCTCGTGGTGGCACAGGACGGGAATATAAATGCCGTTCGCCTTCGCAACCTCGTATACCGTCTGGCCGGCTGCGAATTCGCATTTCTTGCCGTCTATGGTTATAACCATTTGTTCCCCCTCGGTTTTATATTTGCTGTTCGCTGTCCTTGCGTGAACTTTTCTCCGGAGGCCATCAGACCTCCGCATCGCACCTGAGACATCTGCAGGCCTCTTTAAAGGCGACCTCCCTGGTGTAGCCGAGCTCAACCTCCTGGAAATTGGCCGCTCTGTCTGCCACCGCCAGCTCGGGCATTGCCGCCTTGGGCGTCTCCACCACTTCCTCGTCCACCTCGAACGGAATGTCGATCTTTTCCTCTGCCGGTTCCTTGTAGGCGGGTTCGTTGTTCTTCACCCTGATCGAGGCATCCACGTCGGCTGCAACCTGGTGGCCCATGGCGATGGCTTCCACCACCGTTGCCGGACCCGTGGCCGCGTCGCCGATGATGAACACGCCGTCTGCCGTGGTCTTGTTTTTGCTCCGGTTGGTGACCTCTACGCCGCCCCACTTGTCCATCTTGATATCGGAACCTTCGGGAACGAACGAGGTGTCGGCCGACTGGGAAATCGCGGGAATGATGGTCTCGGCGCTCAGGGTGTATTCGCTGCCCTCGATGGGAACGGGCTTGCGCCTGCCGGAGCGGTCGAACTCGGCGAGCTTCATTCTCTGGCACACCACGCCGCTGAGCTTGCCGTTTTTGCCGACGAGCTTCACCGGGGCTACCAGGTACTCGATCTTCACGCCCTCATGCTCGGCAGCCACGATCTCGTGCTCCCAGGCGGGCATGTCCTTGCGCTCTCTGCGATAGAGGATGGTGACGTCTTTCGCGCCGAGCCGCACCGCGGTTCTGGCCGCGTCGATGGCCGAGTTGCCGCCGCCCACGATCGCCACCTGTGAACCGATCTTCACATCCCTGCCGAGGTTGACTTCCCGCAGGAACTCGGTGGCGCCCCAGACTCCCTTGAGATCTTCGCCTTCCACGCCCAGCTTCCAGCTGTTGTGTGCACCGACCGCCAGCACGACGATATCGTAGTCCTTCCGCAGCGCGTCAAAGGAGATGTCCTTGCCCACCCTGCAGCTGGTCCTGATCTCGACGCCCAAGGCCTCGATGTCCTTCACCTCTTCGGCGATCACGTCTCGGGGGAGACGGTACTCGGGGATGGCGTAGCGCATCATGCCGCCCGCATAGGGAAGCTCTTCGAACACCGTGACCTTGTAACCGCGTTTGGCAAGATCCTGGGCAGCGGTCAGGCCCGCGGGGCCTGCACCGATGACAGCGACCTTCTCGTTGCGGGTGACGGGCACGGGCTCGATAGCGGGCTTCTTGCCGTTGTCGGTGATGTAGCGCTTGAGCCAGGCAATGGCCATGGGATCGTCAAGCTGACCCCTGCGGCACTTGGATGCGCAGAACTGCGGACACACGCGGCCGCAGATGCCGGGGAACGGGTTGGTCTTCTTCATGACCCGGTAGGCATCCTCGAGCCTGCCCGCCCTTATGAGCGCGATGTACGCGGGAACGTCCATCTCGATGGGGCATGCGTGCTGGCACGGGGACTTGAACAGTGCGGAGCACACCGCGGCCGGACACTTCTTGTCGTAGATATGGGCCTCGTACTCGTCCCTGAAGTAGCGGATGGTGGAGAGCACCGGGTTCGGGGCCGTCTGACCCAGACCGCACAGGGCCGAGTCCTTGATGATGGAGGCCAGCTCTTCGAGCAGCTCGATGTCGCCGTCCCTGCCCTCGCCCTTGCAGATCCTCTGGAGGATCTGGAGCATGCGCTTGGTGCCCTCACGGCACGGGGTGCACTTGCCGCAGGACTCTTCCTGGCAGAACTCCATGAAGAACCGGGCCGTGTCGACCATGCAGGTGTCCTCGTCCATGACGATGAGACCGCCCGAGCCCATGATGGCGCCGAGTTTCACGATCTCTTCGTAATCGGTCGGGGTGTTGAGCGCCCCGGCCGGGATACAGCCGCCGGACGGTCCGCCGAGCTGGGCTGCCTTGTACTGCTTGCCGCCGGTGATCCCGCCGCCGATGTCGAAGATGATGTCACCGATGGGGGTGCCCATGGGAACCTCGACCAGACCGACGTTGTTCACTGCACCGGTGAGAGCGAACACCTTGGTGCCCTTGGAGCGCTCGGTGCCGATGGAAGAATACCAGCTCCCGCCCTTGTAGACGATCTGTGGAATGTTTGCGTAAGTCTCGACGTTGTTCAGAACCGAGGGCTTCTCCCAGAGACCCTTGACAGCCGGGAACGGAGGCCTCGGCCGGGGCATGCCGCGCTTACCCTCGATGGAACCCATGAGCGCGGTCTCTTCGCCGCAGACGAACGCGCCTGCGCCCTGGTAGACCTCGATGTCCAGGCTGTAGCCGGAACCGAGGATGTCATTGCCCAGCAGACCGTAATCCTTGGCCTGCTCGATAGCGAGCAGGAGGCGTTTGATGGCCAGGGGATACTCGGCCCTGCAGTAGATGTAGCCCTTGGTGGCGCCGATGGAGTAACCGCCGAGGATCATGCCCTCCAGGACTGCGTGGGGGTCGGCCTCCAGGATCGAACGGTCCATGAACGCCCCGGGGTCGCCCTCGTCGGCGTTGCAGAGGATGTACTTCGTATCGCTCTGCGACTTTCTGGCAAAGGACCACTTCAGGCCGGTGGGGAATCCGCCGCCCCCTCTCCCGCGGAGACCCGACTTCTTGACCTCTTCGATGACCTCGTCCGGCGTCATCTCGGTCAGGGCCTTGGCTGCCGCCATATAACCGTCTCTGGCGATGTACTCGTCGATCTTCTCCGCGTCGATGAGGCCCCGGTTCTTCAGGGCGATGAGCATCTGCTTGCCGAAGAACGGGATCTCGAGCATATGGGGAATGGGCGTTTCCGTGACAGGCTCCTTGTACATGAGCCTCTGGACGGGCCTTCCTTTGATGATATGCTCTTCGACGATCTCCTTGACATCGTCCGCCTTCACATACTGATAGAAGGTGCCCTCTGGATAGATCACCATGATGGGCCCGGCCGCGCAGAACCCGTTGCACCCGGTTTCGACGACCGCCACCTCATCGGAGAGCCCTTTTGCCGCTATTTCTCTCACGACTGCCTGATGGACGCCCTCACTGCCCGACGCCCTGCAGCCGGTTCCGCCGCATACGAGAATATGAGATCGAAAGACCTTCATTTACTTTCCCCCTTCCTGCTCTCTGCCTCTTGCCAGGACAAACTCCGTCTGGATTTTGCCGCCGAGGACATGCTGCTTGAATATCTGCCGGGCCTTGTTCTCTGTCAGGAACTCATAGACGATGGGTTCCTTGCCCTGCTCCTCGATGGTTGCAAGAGGTTCGCGGCTGCAGATGCCGATGCAGCCGGAGGTGGTGATGAGCACGTCGTTGACGTTGGCTTCGCTGATTTCGTTCATGAACGTATCGAGGATCCCCTTTGCACCGGAGGCGATCCCGCAGGTTCCCATGTGGACGGTCAGCTTCACGCGCTTTTTCCCTGCGCGGAACTGATCTTCCTTCTCGACCTTTTCCTTGATCTTTTTCAGATCGCTGATGGTTAGTTTGGCCATGGTATCCTCCTACTGGTACTGTGCTATAACACCCGCAAGCTTCGCAGGCTTCATCTGGCCGTGAGTGTCTTCATCGATAACCACAACCGGCGCGAGTCCGCAGGCACCCAGACAGCGAACGGTCTCCAGCGAGAAGTTCCTGTCCTCGGTGCACTCGCCGGGCTGGATACCCAGCTGGTGGACCAGTTCTTCGAGAATCCTCTGGCCGCCGCGCACGTAACAGGCTGTGCCCAGACACACTCTGATGACATGTTTTCCCCGGGGAACCATGGTAAAAAACGAGTAGAAGGTCACCACGCCGTACACGTTGGCTACGGGAAGATTGAGGCCCTTTGCCACGCGGTACTGCAGTGCCATGGGGAGAAATCCGCATACCTCCTGGACCTGCTCCAGAACCGGTATCAATGCCCCTGGTTTTGATTTGTATCTGCCAATGATTTCATCGACTTCTTCGAGCTGATCAGCGGTGAATTCCGCCAGCCCTGCTTCCATTTGGGTCCTATCCATACCTGCCACTTTCTCCTCCCTTTGTTCCGTTATATGCTTTGTACATACTACGTACGTACCCCGTGACGTCGACTATCGTGACATACCACGCATTTCTTCCTGCATCAAGCATAAACTGAATGGTGGCTCACTATTCAGATATCTATTTTCTCCTTATTTTTCAAGGATTATGACCTTTCAGGAACTGCCGGTGATTGACTTCGGAATGATTTTCCGTCGAATCTGTTTCAAAATTGATGAAAAAGAACGCTCGGAAAAGCTCCTCGGGGAACTCCCAGCAGGAAGAATCCTGGAATTGTTGTTCTCTGTCGGCCTGGGGTATAATATGTACTGGGATAGAAATCAAGCTATATCTGCTCTATTGAGCAGATGAAAATGGAGCTTGACACAACTTGCGTAACCTCAATAAGTTGTCCCGTCATGACGGGCATCGTACTGATTGGCGGCAGATCGAAACGGTTCGGCACGGACAAGGTGATGGTCCCGATGGGGGAGAAGATCCTCATCGAGCGGGTCACCGACATCATTGCCCCGCTCTTCTCTGAGGTCGTGCTCGTCGGCCATGCGCGTGAAGGCCTGGAAGACTTTCACATCGTGGAAGACCTCACCCCGGGCCAGGGGCCCCTGGGAGGCATCCGCACCGCGCTGAGCGTGTCGAATACCCCGCACTGCTTTGTTTTCGCCGCCGACATGCCCAACCTGAGCAGGGCATTCATCGAGTATATGATATCGGTCACGGATGACCACGACGCAGTCGTTCCGGTCTGGTCGAAGGGACGGGAGCCGCTCCACGCGGTCTATCACCGCAGAATACTCCCCAAGACCGAAGAGTTTCTCGACAAGCAGGTGTTCAGGATATTCAACCTCCTCTCCGCCATAGACACTCTGATTGTAGAGGAGGAGACCATACGCCGGTTCACCGACCCGGCGGTTACCTTCGCCAACATCAACACCATCGAAGACCTGGGCCTGGCGACCTGAAAAAAGGCCGGGAGAACCCTGCGGGTTATTCGAAAGAAATTATTGCCCTCCCCGACCCTGTTGCCTTGGAAATCGATCCCGCACTGTGGTATAGATTCCCTGAAATGACAAACGAAACTCATCTTCTCAACAGCGTCACCGAGCTCATGGAAAAGGCCGGCACCATGCTGCCCGATGATGTGCACGCAGCCCTTTCACGGGCCCTCGAGAGGGAACCGGAAGGCTCCTTCGCCCGCGACACCCTGGAAATGATCCTTCAGAGCGCGCGGCTCTCCCGCGAGCGCGGCCTCCCCCTCTGCCAGGACACCGGGGTGCCCCTGATCATTGTCAGGACCTTTCCCGGCCCTGCAATGTTCGCCGTGGAATCCGCCGTGCGGGAGGGCTTAAGGCGGCTCACGGAAAAGGGCATCCTCCGGCAGAACTGCGTGGATCCTGTCACGGGCAGAAACACGGGCGACAATATCGGGGAGCACGTGCCGCAGATCCATTTCCTTCCCGCCCGGGGGACGACCTCCATCGGCGTGATGTTCAAGGGAGGCGGGTCGGAGAACGTGAGCACCCAGTACGCCCTGCCCCACGCAGGCCTCGGCGCTGACAGGGATCTGAACGGGGTACGCAAGTGCGTGCTTGACGCCGTCTTCCAGGCGCAGGGCAAGGGCTGCTCTCCGGGAATCCTGGGCGTCTGCATCGGGGGCGACCGGGCGTCCGGCTACCTCATCGCCAAGGAGGCCCTGTTCCGCCGGCTCGATGAGGCAAACCCCACCCCGGTCCTCGCAGAGCTCGAGGAAGCCGTCGTAGAGCAGGCGAACTCCCTGGGCATCGGCCCCATGGGCCTCGGCGGCAGCACCACGCTCCTGGGCGCCCGGGTCGCTTCGGCAGGCCGGCATCCTGCCTGCTATTTCGTGACCGTGAGCTATTCCTGCTGGGCCACGAGGCGCGCCCGCATCGAGCTCGACGACGAGGGGAGGATCAGCCGATGGCTCTGACCCGGCTCATTTCGCCCTTTTCGCCCGATACGGCCCGGGCCCTGCACGCAGGCGATCAGGTGCTCCTGTCAGGCAGAATCGTCACGGCCAGGGACCAGGTGCACAAATACCTCGCTTCCGGCGGAAAACCGCCGGTCGATCTCGACGGACTGGTCATCTACCACTGCGGCCCGGTTACGGTCCGTCAGGGCGATACCTGGCGCGTGACCGCCGCCGGCCCCACCACCTCGATGAGAGAGGAGCCCTACGAGGCCCGCGTGATCCGCACGCACCACCCCGGCGCGATCATGGGCAAGGGAGGCATGGGAGAGGCCACACGCGCGGCCCTTCAGTCCGAGGGGTGCGTCTACCTCCATCTCACCGGCGGTGCCGCCGCGTTCATCGCCGGGCGGATCGTGGCCGTGGAGGAGGTCCATCTCCTGGAGTTCGGCAGGCCCGAGGCCATGTGGGTGCTCAAGGTCGAGGATCTGCCCGCCCTGGTCACCATGGACGCGCACGGCCGTTCTCTGCACAGTGATATCGAACATGCTTCGCAGGACATCCTGCAGCAATTATTGAACACCCCCTTTTCTTCATGATCGCGTTCTATAAAAGGGGAACACACATAAGTAGGAGGAGGAAGATCGTATGAACACCACTGAACTGTTTCAACTCAAGGGCAAGGTTGCCATCGTCACCGGAGGAGGAAGGGGCATCGGAAGATTCATCGCCGAGGGACTGGCTGAGGCGGGTGCCGACCTGGTTATCGCGTCGCGCAAGGTGCAGAAATGCGAGCAGGCGTGCGAAGATCTGAAGAAGCTGGGAGTGAAGACTTTGGCAGTCAAGTGCGACATGGCCTCTGACGAGGATATTCAGGCCCTCGTGGATGCGGCCATGAAGGAATTCGGCCGGATCGACATCCTCGTGAACAATGCCGGCATCACCTGGGGCGCCCCCACCCTGGAGTTTCCCCAGGATAAGTGGGACAAGATCTTTGCCGTCAACGTCAGAGGGGTGTGGATGCTCTCTCAGAAGGTGGCCAACATCATGAAGGACCAGGGAGGCGGAAAGGTGATCAACATCTCCTCCATCTTCGGGTCGCGGGGCTCCATCGAGGAGGGGCACCCGGCAGTGGCCTACAACCCGTCCAAAGCGGCCGTGGAGGTTCTCACCAAAAACCTCGCGGTAAAGCTCGCCCGGTACCAGATCCGCGTCAACTGCATCGCGCCGGGGTTCTTCCGCACCGACATGATGGAATACATCTTTAAGCCCGAGATGAAGGGAATCCTGGACATCATGATCGGCCAGATCCCCTTAAGGATGTATGGTGAGGCCGACCACATCAAGGGCCTGGCGGTATACCTCGCGTCTCCCGCTTCCGACTTCGTCACCGGGGCCGTGATCCCGCTGGACGGGGGTCTGAGCGCCATGTAGCGGTCTTCCGCCCTGCCCATGTGCAAAAAATCCCGGTACGGATTTTTTTTCAAGTCTGTTCCGGGATTTTTTTCACGGGGCAAATCGGGTGGTTATTCCCCAGCCTCGCCCGTCCACCGCTGCAAGGTCTCGACGATCCTGTTCGCCTGCTGGACGCTGGATATGTTGAACTTGGACTGCTGCCGGTATTCGTTGTTGATCTTGCGGTATCTCCGGATCGAGTAGCGCTCGGGCCCGAAGTCCTCGATCTTGGGGTCCCACTGCCGGTAGCGGAAAATAATCGTGGTCCATGCCCCTTTTGAAAGAATCTCCTTGTCCAGCTCCTCGACAACCACCTGGTCGTCTTCTTCATACTGTATCGTGATATCGTCTATCTGTGAGGCCATAGAGCCCTCCCTCCCTTTGTCATGTTATCATGCAGTCCGATGGGGAAAAAGACAAGGGTTTTTCGCCGGAGGCGGGTTCTCCTCGAACCAATGGTATGGACTCCGGGCCAAGCCCTCCAACCCGGTTCCGCAGCAAGCAGTGATGAATTCTTGATTTTTTCCCCGGCATGATTTACCTAAGAGTTCTTTACTGTTGGCGTGTTTGAATATTAAGAGTACGCCATACAACACAAGAGACCCGGAATCTTGAGAACACGAAGCGGAGGATGGAATGAGACAGGTCGTCATAACTTCAGCGGTGAGGACGCCGCTGGGCGGTTTCAGCGGAAGTCTTGCGGGTGTCGGGGCCACTACGCTCGGTGCAACGGTCATCGAAGAGGCGGTGCGCCGGTCGCGGATCCGCAAGGAGGATGTGAATGAGGTCATCATGGGGATGGTGCTCCCCTGCGGCTATGGCCAGAACCCGGCGAAGCAGGCCGCCGTCAAGGCGGGAATGCCATGGGAGGCCGAATGCATCACGGTCAACAAGGTCTGCGGCTCGTCGCTGAAGGCGGTGATGCTCGCGACCCAGGCGATCGCCGTGGGCGATGCGGACGTGGTCGTGGCCGGGGGCATGGAGAATATGAGCGCGGCCCCCTACTATTTAGAAAAGGGCCGGTTCGGCTACCGCATGGGACCAGGGACCATCCAGGATCACATGGTCCACGACGGCCTGTGGGACATCGTCAACGATTTCCACATGGGTATCTCCAACGAGCTGTGTTCGGAGAAATATCACATCTCCCGTGAAGACCAGGACCGCTACGCAGAGTCGAGCTACTCCCGGGCCGTACGATCGATCCGGGAAGGAGCCTTTGTCGACGAGATCGTGCCGGTGAGCGTTCCCCGGAAGAAGGGAGATCCTGTGCTCTTCGACACCGACGAGTGCCCGAGAGAGACGGATTATGAGACGCTGGCCAAGATGCCCGCCGCCTTTCAGAAGGGCGGGCTGACCACCGCGGGCAACGCCTCGGTCATCTCCGACGGGGCCTCGGCAGTGGTGGTCATGGCCCGGGAAAAGGCAGAGGAGCTGGGCTGCACGATTCTGGCAACCGTGGGCGCCCAGGCGAGCGCGGGGCTGGACATGAAGTACGTCCTGGTGGCTCCCATCCTTGCCGTGCCCAAGTGTCTCAAGAAGGAAGGCATCGGTGTCGAGGACGTCGACCTCTTCGAGATCAACGAGGCCTTTGCCGGCTCCACGGTCGCGGTCATGAGGGAGCTGAAGCTCGATCCGGAAAAGGTGAACGTCAACGGCGGGAGCATCGCCCTTGGCCACCCCATCGGTGCCAGCGGCGCACGGGTGCTCACCACCCTGATCTACGAGATGATCAGGCGTGGCAAGAAGACCGGCTGCGCATCGCTGTGCCTGGGAGGCGGCGAGGCCGTGGCCCTGGTGGTGAGAAGAGACTGAAAACCCCTGTGCCCTAACTACCTGCAAAAAAAGGAGGGAAACATGGAGATCAAAACCTTCGGCGTGGTGGGCGCCGGCCAGATGGGCGCGGGTATCGCCCAGGTCGCAGCCGTGAGCGGACTGAACGTCATCATGCACGATATCGACGAGCAGCTTGTCCAGAAAGGGTTCAAGAACATCACCAGGCTCCTGGAAAAATCCGTGGACAAGGGCAAAATGAGCCCGGGCGACAAGGACGCCGCGCTGGCGCGCATCAAGGCCACCACCCGGCTCCAGGACATGGAGGCTGCCGACTACGTGGTGGAGGCGGCCTCGGAGAGGCAGGACATCAAATTCGCGATATTCCGTGATCTTGACTCGTTCTGTCCCGCGCATGCGATCCTGGCCTCCAACACCTCCTCCATCCCGATCGGGAGGATAGCGGCCCAGACAAAGCGTCAGGACAAGGTGGCGGGCATGCACTTCATGAACCCGGTGCCGGTCATGAAGCTGGTGGAGGTCATCAGAGGGCTGGCGACCTCGGACGACACCTTCCGGGCAACCTGGGACCTGGCGCTGAGATTCGGCAAAACCCCCGCAGAGGCCAACGACTACCCCGGGTTCATCTCCAACCGCGTGCTGATGCCCATGATCAACGAGGCCATCTACTGCCTGTACCATGGCGTGGGCACCCGGGAGGACATCGATACGGTTATGAAACTCGGCATGAATCATCCCATGGGCCCCCTGGCCCTGGCGGATCTCATCGGGCTCGATACCTGTCTTGCCATCATGGAGACCCTCTATCACGGCTTCAGCGACTCGAAATACCGCCCCTGCCCGCTGCTGCGCAGATACGTGGAGACCGGCTGGCTCGGCCGCAAGACCGGCAGGGGCTTTTACGAGTACTCCTGAAGGTGCGCGAAAGGCAAGGCCGCCAAAACGACGGGGACTGATCCCGGGTCATCAAGCCCACGGAGAACGCTGGGGAAAACCATCTGCGTGACGAAAAAAAGGCGGCCGGACATTCGATATGTCCGGCCGCCTCGTCCGATCGTATCCCCGGGGCCTTTCACCCCGGCACAGGCGTGTTCTAGAACTCCTCGAAGTCGTCGAACTCGCTTTCTCTCGTCTGCTTGACCGGCTTCGGCACCGCTGGGACGGGTTTCGGTTTCTGCTCTGCGCGCACGGTCCGCGATTGTCTTTCCGGAGCAGTGTGTGCGCCGGCCTCCCTGCTCACCTTGAACCGCTCCACGTGCCCGGCGAGCTCTCTGGATTCGATGCTCAGGCTGTCCGAGGTGCTTGCCAGCTCTTCAACGGTCGAGGCATTCTGCTGGGTGGTGGTGTCGATCTGGCCGATTGCCCGGTTGAGCTCGTCGATGCCGCTCGCCTGTTCCTCGGACACCGTGGCGATCTCATCCATGCTCTGGGAGAGACCTTCGATGTAGTCGATGATCTCTTCGAGGGACTGCTGGGATTTCCTGACCATCTCGTCACCTGCGCCGATCTTGCTGACCGTGTCCTCGATGAGCACCTTGATCTGCCGCGCGGCATCCGCCGAGCGCTGGGCAAGGGCCCTGACCTCCTGGGCCACCACGGCGAACCCCTTGCCGTGCTCGCCTGCCCGGGCGGCTTCGACCGCCGCGTTCAGGGCCAGCAGGTTGGTCTGGAAGGCAACCTCGTTGACCGTGGTGATGATGTTTCCGATCTTCTTGGATGCCTCCGACATCTCGTTCATCCGGCTCACCAGCTCTTGTGACGCCTCGCCGGTGTTCTTGGCCATGTGCACCATGGACTTTACCCGCTCCCGGCCTTCGGAGGCATTCGCCGCATTCTGCTTGATGGACGAGGTCATCTGCTCGATGGTTGCAGCCACCTCCTCGACAGCAGCGGCCTGCTCCTGGGTGGCCTGGGAAAGCTCCTGCGATCCGGCCGCCACCTCCTGGGTGGCCGAATCCACCTGCAGGGCCACGTTTCTCAGCGAGCCGATCATGTTCTCCAGCTTATCGACGAAGATATTGAACTGCTCGGCCAGAAGACCGGTTTCGTCATTGCTCTGCACCTGGAGACGCGACGAGAGGTCTCCGTCGCCTTCGGATATGTCCTTGAGCTTGTCCACGGTATTTTTGATGGGAATAATGATGCTTCTGAACAGGGTGACGCCTGCCAGGATGACGTTTGCCAGACCGACAATCGCCAGCAGCAGGAAAATCATCCAGAACTGGTTGAAGCGGTGCATGCGCTCGTGGAGACCGGAAACCATGCCGATGGTATGGGAATCGTTCACCGGGTGGAACGAGATCACCTGCTCATGAACGTTCTCGTAGACGCTCATGGACCTGCCGGCCCGGATTCCGTCCCTGACGGTCCTGTCGATGTCCTTCCATTTCTCATTGTAGATCTGCCTGTTCTGCGGGTTGTAGAGGATATTTCCGTTCCTGTCCGACAGGAACGCTCCGCCCATGCCTGAGCGGGACATGGTATCCACGAGATTTTCCAGAAAATCCTCATCGTTGAGGTCCTGCCGATTCTCATCCAAGGTGGCAAGGAGAGTCCTCTGCAGCGCGAGGGTGTTCTGCTTCAGCTCTTCCTGGATCCGGTAGATACCCTCGTAGAAGGCCATCATGCCCACCCAGAAGGTGAATCCCAGGCAGAAGAGGATAAACACGACCATGAGCTTGCGCTGGAGACTGAACGTCACTCCCTGATACTCCACGCCCCGCCTCGCGCATTCCTCTTTCAGGATGCCGATCATGGGGCTGGTCACCAGGCTGGTGGCGCCGAACACGAGGATATAGAATATCGAGCTCGATGCGATACCGGCCGCCCACAGTCCGTTCGCAGCGATGGGGCCGATATCGTACCGCAGATAGTTGAAATAGAGGATCAGATTGTTGAGATTGGTCATGGCTACGATGAGGATGCCGGAGTAGATCGGGAGAAGGGAATTCCTCCGGGTGATGCCCATGAGATCCGCATCACCGAGGCTTCCGTTCTCCATCTGCTCCAGGCCGTTACTCACGGGGACCACCAGGGCGAGAAGAACGCCCGCGCCGACGGCAAAGCAGACGGCCCAGGCAATGATGCCTTGGGCGCTGAACACCTTTATCTGCTCCGGTGAATTACTCATGAGATAAAAGACTGAGAGGATCCAGCCGAAGTGAACGACCGCGAAAAGGCCGCTGTATATCAAAACAATTTTCTGCAGATATCCTTTCATACGCCGACTCGCTTTCCCTGATGATATGCAGATCTATTCGGCGCAGCAAAAAAATATATTGAATTTTTTGTGCATCGGTTACGGAAATATCCAGTGCCGTTAGCTTATTGTCCTATGTTCTTTTTCGGTTTTTGCCCTGTGCATCCTTCTCATTTTTTGTATCCCGCTTCGTTTCTTCCTGTGCATACCGCTGCAATCCTCGTTACCGGTTCTCTCGCAGAGAAGAGAGCCCCTACTCTCATACTCCGGTTCCCGGTGCCTTCAGGCCGGTTTTCCCGGCATGCACCGGAAGAGGGGCAGGAAAATCTCACACGAGAGTCCCTTTGGATCATGAATATTGAACACCACCGCAGCAAGCACCGGGAGGAAGGAATCGTGATACGGCATCGGCGGGGGATGCTCTGTGGGGTTCTATTCTTTCTCTCCGGCCCCGGGAAGCGATATGCCGAAAGGCAGCGTCCTTTTTCTGGGCGGCCTGAGCAGGACCGGGGTATTCCGGTCTTCGGCCGTATTGTCCCCCACCTGGCCATAGCCGTTGTATCCCCACCCCCATAAGGTGCCGTTTTGTTTGACAGCCATACTGTGGTGGTCCCCCGCCGAGATAAACGACCAGTTGGTGTCGAACCCGATGCACGAGGGATACCTCCGGTCGTGGGTCATACCGATACCCAGCTGACCGAAGGCATTCCATCCCCAGCTCCACAGGGTGCCGTCGGTCTTCAGTGCGAGGCTGTGATACTCACCGGCAGAAACCATCTTCCAGTCGCCGTCTTTCCCGACCCTTACCGGCGACACCTTATAAACCTTTGTCCCGTCGCCGAGCTGACCCCAGATGTTCGCCCCCCAGGCCCAGAGGCTGCCGTCGTCCCGGATGGCCAGCGTGTGCCATCTGCCGGCTGCAGCTGTGATCCAGACACCTTCCATTCCGATCCGTTTGGGAGACAGGCTGTCGGATTGCCCTCCGTCGCCGACCTGCCCCAGTTCGTTGGAGCCCCAGGCCCACAGGCTGCCGTTCTCTTTCACGGCAATACTGTGGGCCTCTCCGGCAGCCACACACCTCCAGTCTTTTTCGTTTCCCACGGGCATCGGGACGTTGCATGAGGCCCGAGTCCCGTCTCCCAGCTGTCCCTCGGCATTCCTGCCCCAGGCCCACAGGCTGCCGTCTACCTGGATGCCCAGGGAATGCGACTTCCCGGCAGCGATTTCCTTCCACCTGCTTTCCGGCGTGATCTTCACCGGGGCATAGGCATGCTGGTTGCTCCCATTGCCCAGCTGGCCCGTTCCGTTCGCTCCCCAGACCCAGAGGAACCCGTCATTCTCGAGCGCCAGGGTGTGGGCACCGCCCACCGCCACCCTTGCCCAGTTCGTACCCCTGCCCGCCATTACCGGCGTGCGGCAGCTTGCCGAGCTTCCGTTTCCGAGCTGGCCATAGGAGTTGAGCCCCCACGTCCAGAGCGAACCGTCGGTCTTCAGCCCTGCAGAATGCGACCAACCGCCGGAGACGAATGCCCACGACGATCTGATCACGCTGACGACCCGGCTGACAGAATCTGCGTCTCCGTTATCATCTTTCACGGTGAAGACCACCTCATACACCCCGGCCTTTTTGAAAACCACTTCGCCCGGATTCCGGACCTTGACGTTCCCGGCGCCGCCCTTGAAGTCCCAATGGTATCGAAGGGGAAGGTTCCCGTCTCTGGCCGACCCGCTGAACACAACCGCCTCTCCCTCGAAGATCTCCACGTCATCTTCGGGTTTTTCCATGCCCGCTACCGGTTTGGTGTCTTCAGCCACCTTCACGGTCACGGATGCGGCGGCCGTATCACCGTCTGCGTCTGCGACCGTGAAGCGGACCGGAAAGACGCCCACGGTGGTAAACGCGATCTCTCCCGCTTCCTGCCCCTGCACGTCCGGGGCTGCTCCGCCGAAATGCCAGAGACAGGAAATCGGCTCGTTTCCGCCTGAAACCGATCCGCGGAAATGCACCTTGCCCTGCTCGGTGATGAGGATCTCCTCGGTGAGATCCGGGATGGATACCTGCGGGACGGTGTCCTCCACGACAATGATCTCTACCGATGCCAGTGCCGTGTCCCCTGATGCATCAATGACCTTCAACGACGCATGATAGGTGCCCGGCACCGGGAAGGTCACAATCCCGGGATTCAGCTGCGAGGTGCCCGGAACCGCTTCCTGGAAGTCCCATCGGACCTCCACCGGCTCGTCTCCACCCGTGACCCGGGCCAGAAACTCGGCACCCCTTCCCTGGAGGACACTGACCGGTGTGACCGGTGAAAGAATCTCGACCACGGGTTCCGTGTCCTGGAGAACGTTCACGGTGGTAAAGGCGGAATGGGCATCCCCATGGATATCCGTCACCGTGAACGTGACCTCGTAGAGGCCGGGCTTCGCGAACACCACCTCTCCGGTCTCCCTGGAGGCACAGGGCGGGGCCCCTCCGCCGAAATCCCACGAGTAAGCGTAGGGTCCGTTGCCTTCCCTCACCTGCCCGGCAAAACGGACCGCCCGGCCTTCGAAGATCTCCCGGATGCTGGACGGCTCGATGATCGAGGCTATCGGAACGTTCTTCGTCACCTCCACTACCACCGTGCTTTTCCCCTCATCCCCGTTGTCGTCCCGGGCCGTGAGGGTAACGGTGAATACGCCCGAATCAGGAAAGGCGACCCCTTCTATGCGCCCGCCCGCGGCCGGCCTCGATCCCTGCCCGAAATCCCAGACAAAGCTCACTGGCTCGTTTCCTCCGAGAGCCGAACCCGCGAAATCGATCGTGTCGCCCTCGCGTATGGTTATCGAAGCCTCTTTGGGAACATCGATCCGGGCCACGGGAACGGTGTCCTCGATCACCTCGATGGAAAACATGTCGCGGGCCACAGCTTCCCGGGCATCGATGACCTCGAAGGTAATTTCGTACACACCGGGACTGCCGAAGTTGACCTTCCCGGCGTCGGCCTGCTCGACCGGGCTTGAGGCCCCGCTGAAGTTCCACCGGAAGGCGTACGGCGACTCTCCACCCCGGGCGCAACCGCTGAACGAGAGTGTGCGGCCCTCATACACGGACATGGGGCCGCGAGGTGTCGTGATCTCGGCGGCCAGGGGTTCAGGCGCTTTTGATACGGGTCCCGGCAGGGAGGCGGGTGGTATTTCCTGCGGATCCTGCCGCGACTCGGTGCACGACAGGGACAAAAGAATCATTGCCGCGCAGAGCAGTATCAGGAAGGCCGGACGGCATACCCTTCCGGGTGCTCTCCGCGGCCTGCCGTGCAGACGCATGCTCATTTTCCGGCCCTCATCCATCAGAAAAACCCTCTACTGATACGTATGTGTTCATTTCATGCCGCCCCCGGGGCAGACTCGGGCATACCGGCTTCCGAAAGGCTGCATGCTTGAAGGACACGTCGGGGACCGGATTGCACCTGCGCGAGAAAAACGATCGAGAGGCCTTCACCTGTCTTTTCACTCCCCGGGCTCGTACCGTATATCCTCACATTCTTTCACATTCTTTCCTTCCCGGCAGCTTCATGTCCAATACCGCGACTCAAGACAGCATTCTGCCGGTGAAGTGAAACCGCACGTCAAGATCCAACACCTCATGCAAATACTATACTACTCTAAAGCATTTCCAACTTCTTGACAATACTGGCGGTTGCTGATCCGGCAATCCCGGCGCCTTGCATCTTCAGGATAATTCATTGCCCTGATTGCGGAAATCTTTTTCACCCGGTTAAGTTTTCCTGCAGGAAATTACGATACTACATCGTACGGATGTCCGGCAGTTATATCCCTGGAGGCGGATGGCTGCAGAGCGACGTCCTTCACAATAAGGAAAGAACGGTAAAAATGCATGACAGGAAACCAATCGAGAAGGCCTCGAGCCCTTTTTGTCCGGGTCTCTTCCATGGAACGCTGCCCCGGCCGTACCGGACCTGACAGGACAGAATAATGGACAGTTCCCACCTCATGCATCAGCTCGACTACCTGTTCTTTCTCATCGGCTTTTCTTTTCTCGTCGCCGCCGTCATATTCTTCTATCTCAACCATGACCGGGTAGGACGCCTCTCCTGGATATGGGCATGTGCTTTCAGCCTGCTGCAGGGAGGATTCTGGCTTATTTCGCTGCTCGGCCTGAGCCTTCCCGATCCCGTGGCCTTCCAGATTCTCCGTTCCACGGTCTTTACCGTCTCGTTCTTCCCACTCCTCGAGTTCGCCCGGCTGGGTATCAGGACACAAGGCGGATATTCACTGACGCCGTGGATCCATCTTGTTCTGCTCATTGCGCTTGCCATAGCCGGCCTATCCGGGACCGCTGTCTTCGGGGACATTCTGCGCGCGGTGCTGGTGCTGCCCGCCGGGTTCATCGCCTCGTTGGTACTCGTGCGGGAAGGAAAGTCTTGGGCGGAAAAATCGTCGGGTTTCTGGCTCGGTGCCGCCGCATCGAGCCTGGCTGCATACACGGCCCTGACCACCGTTTGCGGGCACGGATCGGGAACATCTCTCGTTTCACGGTTTATCCCGGGTGAATCCATTGTCGTTCTGATCTTTCTGGCCTATCTCGCCATCACCACGGTTTCCATACTGCTGGCGTCCACTCTTACGAGATTCACGTCCACCATCGGCAGCAGATTCAGGGAGATGCCTTCCCGCAGGTTCGTTGACGTTCAATGGTTCACCTGGGTGCTGGCGATCGTGCTGATCTCGGGCTGGGGCGTCACCCAATGGATCGGCATGCTGGAAGATGCGTCGCTGCGCAAGGAGATTCTCACCCAGGCGCGCATTGCGGCCCTGGCCATCGATGTTTCCGAGGTGCGTGCGCTCACGGGCGAGCCCGAAGATCTGGACTCCCCCGACTACCTGCACATCAAGAACCAGCTCATGAACGTCCGGAAGGCAGAGCCCCAGTACCGGTTCATCTATCTCATGGGCAGAAAAGACCGGAGCGTATTCTTTCTCGTCGACTCGGAGGAGCCGGGCTCCGATGGTTATTCACCTCCGGGTCAGATTTACGAGCAGGATACCACGGACGAATTCCTCCAAACCTTCGAGCCCGGCATAGAGATCACCGAGGGGCCCCTTACCGATGAATGGGGGGCCTGGGTAAGCGCGTCCATTCCGGTAAGAGATCCGGAGAATGGACACGTTCTTGCCGTGCTCGGCATCGACATCAACGCCATGCACTGGATGAAGCAGATTTACCATGCCCGGATGCAACCCATCCTGGCCGCCATGATCATTACACTTCTGGCACTCTCTTTCACCTCTTATCAGCGAAGGTCGAGAATATCACACTGGAGGATCAGGGCATCGGAGCAGACCCTGCGCTATGCCCTCGATGCCACGAGTGAGGGCATCTGGGACTGGGACCTCGTTACCTCGAAGATCAAGTACAATCCCCACTGGGTGGCAATGATGGGATATTCCCAGAAAGACGTTCGCATGATGGAGGACTTCCGCGAGGCCATCATCCATCCCGACGACCGGGATCGGTTCCTGGAAACCATCGACGCCTGTCTGAAGGGAAAGACCCCGGCCTATGAATGTGAGATCAGGATGAGAACACGGGAGGGCGAATACCGGCATATACTCGACCGGGGAAAGATCGTCGAACGGGATGCGCACGGCACTCCCGTGCGTGTGGTGGGGACCTTCTCGGACATCACTGCGCGCAGGAACATGGAGGACGATCTCCGCAAAAAGGAAGAGCAGTACCGCCAGCTCGTGGACAATGCCAACGATGTCATCTACGAAACCGATGCCACGGGCATTATCCGGTTTGTCAACCCCGCCGGGAAACGTCTTACCGGATACCCTCCCGAGGAGTTCGTCGGAAAGCATTACCTTCACTTCGTCAGGGTAGACTATCACCGCGAGCTCATCAGGAAGACGGGCATCCAGTTCGTCAAGAAACTCCCGAGCATCTATATCGAGTGTCCCACGATCACGAAAGATGGCCGTGAGATGTGGATAGGACAGAGCGTGAGACTGCTCCTGGACGGGGACACGGTCACCGGTTTTCATGCCGTTGCCCGGGACATCACCGAGAGAAAGATGGCCGAGAAGGCCCTCAAGGAAAGCGAGGAGCATCTCCATGCCGTGTTCGACAACGTGCAGGCAGGCATCATTCTCATCGATCCGGAAACCCATACCATCGTGAACGCCAACAGGACGGCCGCTCAGATGTGCAACACCTCGATCGAGAGCATGGTGGGCATGGAGTGCCGAGAAAATATCTGCCAGGCGAAACAAGGCTCGTGCCCGGTTACCGACCTTGGAGAGACCCTGGAAAATTCCGAGCGCATGCTGATCACCGCTGACGGTAAGGATCTGCCTGTCCTCAAGACGGTTATCCGGGTGAGTATCGGGGGCAGGGATTACCTGCTGGAAAGCTTCGTGGACATTGCGGCCAGAAAAGAGGCCGAGGAGCGGGCCAATCGGATGGCCGAGGAGGCTCGCGCAGCCAACCAGGCAAAGAGCAGGTTCCTGGCGAACATGAGTCACGAGATACGCACCCCCATGAACGGCGTCATCGGGATGTGCGAGCTGCTCCTCGACACCGAGCTCACGGCCAGGCAGCGCCAGTATGCCCGGATCATCATGAAAAGCGGTGACGCCCTGATCACACTCATCAACGACATCCTCGACATCTCCAAGATAGAGGCGGACCGGCTCGACCTGGAGATGACCGACTTCGATCTCAGGGCCATGCTGGAGGATCTGACCGACCTCCTGGCAGTGAGGGCAGCGGAAAAGGGCATCGAGATCTCCTGCCTCATCGAACCCGGTGTGCCCACCCTGCTGCACGGCGACCCGGGAAGGCTCCGCCAGATCATCGTGAACCTTGCGGGCAATGCCGTGAAGTTCACGAACCGGGGAGAGGTGGCCATCAAGGTGGAGCAGATCACCCGGGCGGAGCAGAATACGACCTTGAAGTTCTCGATCCGAGACACCGGCATCGGCATTTCCCCCGACAGCCTGCCCCAGCTCTTCACCTCGTTCACCCAGGTGGATTCCTCGAGCACCCGCAAATTCGGTGGAACCGGCCTCGGCCTGGCGATCTCGAAAAAGCTCACCGAGATGATGGGCGGCGCGATCACCGTGCAGAGCACCCTTGGAAAGGGCTCGACCTTTTCGTTCACCGTGGAGCTCGCCAGGCAGCAGGAAGATGCGGCGCCCCTTCCGAAACGCGTTGAGGCGATAGCCGGCCAGCACATCCTGGTGGTGGACGACAACGCCACCAACCGTCAGGTCCTGTCCCTGATGCTGGATTCGTGGGGTGCCCGGCACGAGCAGACGCCCGGGGGACCCCGGGCGCTCGACATCCTGCACAAAGCGGCCCGGGAGGAAGACCCCTTCACTATTGTCATCCTTGACTCTGCCATGGAGGAGATGAGCGGAGAGTCCTTGGGAAAGATGATCAAGGACGACCCCGCCCTGAAGAGCACCGCCCTGGTCATGCTCTCGTCTCTCGCCCAGCGCGGCGAGGCATCCCGGGCACAAAACGCCGGTTTTGCGGCCTATCTGACCAAGCCTGTCAGGCAGGCCCACCTGTTCGAGTGTCTGACTACGGTGCTGGGCCTGTACCGTGGCCACCCGGACGCGAACCGGTCGAGACCGGCGAATCTCGTCACACGCCACACCATCAACGAGGCAAAAGCCGGGCGCAGGCACGTTCTGCTGGTGGAAGACAACAGCACCAACAAGATGGTTGCCCAAGGCATGCTCGACCACCTCGGCTATCGGGTGACCTCGGTGGAAAGGGGCGCCGATGCGATCAGCGCCCTGAGAAAATCCGAATTCGACCTCGTGCTCATGGACTGCCAGATGCCCGATATGGACGGCTTCGAGACCACACGGGTCATCCGGGGCCACGAATCCGGGGTGCTGAACCGCAACGTGCCGATAATCGCCATGACCGCCTATGTCATGAAAGGAGACCGCGAGCGGTGTATCGCAGCGGGCATGAACGATTACCTGGCCAAGCCCGTACGGCAGGCCGACCTTGCGAACATGCTCGCCAAGTGGCTGTCGCGGGCCGGAGACACGCTGCCTGTTGCTGACGGGCAGAGGGAAGACATGCCGGACCCCGGGTGCACGCCTGCCGCAGAGCCCTCCGGGCAGGATGGACAGAACGAAGCGCTTGAGGCTGCGGCATTCGATAAGGCGGGGCTTATGGACCGCCTCGACGGTGATCAAGAGCTGGCCGTGATCGTGCTCAACACCTTTTTCGAGCACATCCCCAACGCCATCGCCAAGCTCGAAGAGTCCCTGGCCAAGGCAAACACGGCAGAGGTGGTTCTGCACGCGCACACCATCAAGGGCGCCGCAGCCAATGCCGGAGGCGCTGCATTGAGCGAGACGGCCCGGAAAATCGAGATGGACGGCAGAGAGGGGAACATGGCCTCAGCAGCATCGCTGATGCCGGAAATCCTGAAACGATTTGAGCTTTTCCGCATTGCGGCCGAAAAAGAAGGATGGATCGAAGCGAAAGGACATTAGCCGGTGAAGATACTCATTGTCGAGGATGAATTCACGAGCAGGGTCATCCTGGAGAAGATCCTCTCCCACTATGGCGAGGTCCAGCAGTGCGTCAACGGCAGAGAAGGTGTGGAGGCGTTCACCGCCGCCCTTGACCGGGGAGAGCCTTTCGACCTGGTATGTCTGGATGTAATGATGCCCGAGATGGGCGGGTCCGAGGCCCTGGTCATGATCAGGGATATCGAAGAGAAGCAGGGAACTCCCCGCCGGCAGGGGGCCAAGGTCGTGATGACCACAGGCCACAACGGCGCGGAAGACGATCTTGAGGCGGTGAGATCCCTGTCGGACGCGGTTGTCTCGAAGCCGGTCCGCCTGCAGGATCTCACCTGGACGCTCACCACCCTGGGCCTCATCTGACCTGCGTACGGCGTCCGGAAGCCTTCCGTCCCCCGAACAGGGCCAGCTCGAAAGTCTTGAAGAAACAGTCCACATCCCCGAAACCGATCTCACCGAGCCATCGGCACTGTGTTTCGAGAAAAGCGGGAATATTCTCCTTTTTGTCCTGATAATAGGCATCCTCGATCTCACGCATGGTGACGCCCGGCCGGGCGTGTTCGATGAAGCGGCGCATATGGTCGAGAAAGAAGCTGTCAAACAGCGTGCCGATCGGAGCGGTCGCCGAGCTGACCTGATCGAGGTTCAGGAAAAGGCCGCCATCGCCGAGAAGCCCGTGGATCTCCGTATACAGATCCCTTTTCCTTTCATCAGACTGATGGTGGATGGCGAACCCCGACACAATGACGTCAAAAGACCTTTGCGGCTCGATTCCCCGGCACCACTCGGATGTCGAGAAGTCAATATTGACCATTGTCGCGCGTTCATCGCCGCCGATCCGGTTCCGCAACTTCTCCAGCATGGGTTCGGAGAAATCGGCAAAGATGACACGGGCGTCCGGATATTCATCGAGGAGCATCCGGCCGAGCACGCCATCTCCGCAACCCAGGTCGATCATCCTGGAAGGTTGCGGGCACCACGCGCGTACAATCTTACCGATCACCTCCAGTTGCAGGTCCGCGCCGGGAATGGCCCCTCGAACCCCCTCCACGTATGTCCGGGCGACCCCTCTTGTCAGCCACCTGCTCTGTTTTCCATCCATCATAAGCCCTCCTCCGGCCTTCGGGGCAGCAGCGGCCTGAAAGCCGCCCGGTATATGTGTTATCCGGGTTCGCCCTCAAAACGCTTCCCTTTTAAAGCATGCCGATAGCCTTTTCCAGTGCGCGGTTGAATTCTTCCGGGCGGGCCATCATCAGGGAATGGTCCGCATCCTTTATCACGACGGCGCGGTATGAAAACATATTTTGATTTTCATCGCCTGTATCTCCCTTCTTCCGGAAATGGGCCTTATCCGCGCCCAGGGCGGCATCCGGTTTTCAGCCCGCGGGCACTCCCCATCCTGTCCCGGCCTTCCCGTTCGGTCATGCCCTTGTTTGAACATATTCTCCTATTGAAAAAAAGCGGAATATAAAGAGTACCATGACGTTATCGAACGACATCGGACGGTTCACCATGTCTGAAGCTGCAAGCCGGCATGATATCAGGGGCGGAAGAAACGGTCTGTTCATGGACGGCGCGCACTCTCCCGAACCATCCTTTTCCCGGATCACAAGCAGCCTTAAGAATGTGCAGGGGGTTGGCGAGAACCTGTCTCGCGATCGAGCTTGGGGAGGGCGGAAACAAATGGGAATCCATCCTTATCCGGGAAGGCATGGGGCCCGGCCTTTCCTCAGCTCGTGCGAAGCGCGTCCACGATCTGCATCCGGGATGCCCTGAACGCCGGCAGAACCCCGCCGATGAAGCCCATGGCCAGGGCGAAGACCAGGGACTGGGTCAGGATGACCGGGGTGAGGGTGAACCGGAAGGCCAGCTCGGAGAATGACTGGAAGTTCAGGGTCGAGATGGTGATGAACTGCATGAACGAGGCGAAAAAGAGCCCCACGCACCCTCCCACAAAGCCCAGGAAAAGCGATTCCGCGAGAAAGCTCAACAGAACGGCCCTGCGCCGGAAACCGAGCGCCCTCAAGGTGCCGATCTCGGCCGTTCGGTTCGCCACGGCCGAATACATGGTGATCATGGCCCCGATCACCGCACCCAGCGAGAAGATCACGGTCAGGGTGATGCCGAGCACCCGCAGGAATCTCGCCATCATCTCAGACTGTTCCTGGTAGAAGTTCGATTCGATCCTGGCCTGGAGCGTGAGCCGGGGGTCGTTCTCCACGATCGCCCTTACCTCGTCCAAGGGGACGTCTTCCTGAAGCCGGAAGAGCACCAGGGAGTATGCCTCGCGCCGGAACGCCTGCATCACCTGCTCGGCATCGGCCCATATCTCGGAGTTGAAGGCCGTGTTGCCCGCATCCATGACTCCCACCACCCTCCAGTCTTCCAGCGTACCGGAAAGGGTGCCGCCCACATCCAGCCCCTCGAACCTCCTCACCAGGCTCTGCCCCACCAGCATCTCGTGAACCCCGAACCGCGGCATCCGGCCCCTCACGATATCCACCTGGGGCCGCAGGGCGAGAGACTGCCTGCCGATACCTCTCACCGCGACATTTGATGACCCTCCCCCCCTCTTGTCCATCGTGATGAGTACCACCACCTCTTTGGCCAGAAGGGGCCTGCCCAGGTCATCGACGGCTATGCCGGGCAGGGATTCGACCACTGCGGCCCTGTCCAGCTCGATGGCACTGTCCACCTCGCCGGTGGCCCCCTTTCTCAGGATCAGCAGGTTGTCGGGAGAGCCGGTCTGAACCAGTGTCTTCTCCAGGCCCTCGGCAAGCATGAGGATCGTGGCGAAAACGAACACCACCAGGGCCATGCCGCCCGCGGTCAGAACCGTGGTGAGCCGCCGGGTCCGGAGGCTGCGGATGCTGTAGGAGAGCGGAACGGCCATCTATCCGATCCTCCTCAAACCCTCGGCGATCCGGATGTGGACAGCCTGCCGGGCCGGTATCAGTGATGCGATGATTCCCACGAACATGCCGATTCCCAGATCCAGCAGGATGGTCGCAGGCTCCACATTGAACGTGGGGAAGAAGGCCTTGAGAGCCTGCCGGAAGCCGGATGCCGCGGGATAGGTGAGCACGATCCCCACCAGCGCGCCGCACAGAGAGATCACCAGCGCCTCGCCCATGATCAGGATCGTGATCTGGGTGCCGGAATAGCCGAGAGTCTTGAGAACCGCATACTCACCGGTCCTCTCCCGGGTGGTCATGGCCATGGTGTTGGCCACCACTGCCAGGATGATCGCGATGACCACGAACGACACCAGCCGGATCACCTGGATGATGGCCTCGGTCATGGAGATGAAGCCGAGCAGAAAGGATTCCTCGGTCTCGGTGATCGTTACGGCCGGCGAGTTCTCGAACATGGCATCGATCTCTTCCGCCACCTGTGCCGCCAGATCGGGGTCGGTGACGCCCACCAGGTAAAAACCCACCTGGTCGGCCATAGCCGGGTCGGTCTCTTCGAGGGTCTCGTTGAGGTACTCCCAGTGAAAGAAAAACTGATTCTCGTCGACACTCTCGTCCCGGCCCCGGTAGACGGCCTGGAGCTGGAACTCCCAGTTGCCCGGGTAGATGGTTCCCTGAAGCGTGACGATGTCGCCGATCTCCCACCCGAAGCGCTCCGCCAGCTGCCTGCCGGCGATAAACCCGCGCCTGTCCCGCAGGAAGCCTTCCTGCTGGTCGCCGGGGATGACAAACTCCGGATGCAGTTCCAGATAGGTCTCGGCCTCCACGGCGAAGTTGGCAAAGAAATTCTCTTCGGTGATATAGATGCCGCCGAACCAGCTCCCGTATGAGACCGTCTCAACCTGATCCACCTGCCGGATCTTGTTGTAGTAGGACAGGGGCAGCGGAAAGATCAGAGAGACCGCGTTGCGGGTGATGAGCCGGGTGGCGGATGATCCCTCCACACCCGCATACCAGGTGCTGATCACGGTACGCAGCAGCCCGAACGCCAGTATGGCGACCCCCACCGCAAGAATGGTGAGCGCGGTCCGCAGCTTGTGCCTGAAGGCGTTTTTGAAGATCATCTTCCACAGGATCATACGCTGAACTCGCCCTTTTCGAGGTGCCGGGTAAGATGGGCGCTCTGTGCGGCGTGGGGATCGTGTGTCACCATGACGATGGTCTTGCCCAGCTCGGTGTTCATGCGTTCCATGAGCCCGAGGATGTCCTGGGCGGATCTGCGGTCCAGGTCTCCGGTGGGCTCGTCCGCCACCAGGATCGCGGGGTCGGTGACGATGGCCCGCGCAATGGCCACCCGCTGCTGCTCCCCTCCCGAGAGCTGCGAAGGATAGTGGTCCATACGGCTGGTGAGATTCACCATGCCCAGGGCGGCCTCTACGTGCTCCTGTCTGTCCTTTTTCGAGAGCCCGGTCAGATGCAGGGGCAGGTCCACGTTTTCCGCGGCAGTGAGCACCGGGATGAGATTGTAGAACTGAAAGATGAACCCCACGTTGTCCGCGCGCCACCCCGCGAGCTCGGTTTCGGAAAGCCGGATGATGTCTTCGCCGTTGACCACGATCGAGCCGCTGTCGGCCCGGTCGATACCCGCGATGAGGTTGAGCAGCGTGCTCTTGCCCGAGCCCGACGGGCCCATGATCGCGAGGAACTCCCCCCGGGCGATGTCGAATGAGATGTCATTGAGCACCGTGATCGTGTGCTCCCCCCGCTGGTATGACTTGCAGATGTTCCTGACCTCGACGATGTTCGCGTCGTTCTCCACCCTCACTCCTCGACGATCGTGATCCGTTCGCCGTCCCCCAGGTCCTCGGGCGGTGCTTCGACCACCATGTCTCCGGGTTGCACGCCCCGGAGCACGACTATCATGTCACCGAATCGCTCGCCGGTCCGCACAGGCGTCTTCCGGACACGCTCGCCCTCGACCAGAAAAACGAAAAATCCCTCCTCCGAGCGTACGATCGCCCGGCTGTCCACCATATTCCGGGGCCTCCACTCATCCGGGCCCAGGGACCGTGAGAGGAACCCCACCCTGGCGCTCATCTCAGGCAGGATCCCGGATCCGGGATTCAGGAAACGCACCTTCACGAGCACCGTTGCCTGTGCCCTCTCCACAGTGGGCACGATGGAGTCCACCACGCCCCTGAACCGCTCCTGGGGAAGCGCGTCCAGGGTGATGTCGCAGGGCTGGCCCACCGACACCATGCCGATATTGGACTCTGAGACATCGGCCTCCACCTGCAGCGAGGAGAGGTCCGCGATGCTGACCACGGATCCCTTTGCCTGTGCGGCCGCACCCAGCGAGGTGATGATATCGCCCACGTCCGCGTTTTTGGTGAGGACCACGGCGTCGAACGGGGCCGTGATCTCGGTGTACGACAGCGAGACCCTGGCCCGCTCCAGGGCCGCCCTGCTCGCCTCCACAGCGGCCTGAGCCGCCTGGTGAGTAGCCCTGGCGGCAAGATAGGCGGTTTGGGCCGCGTCATACTCCGAGCGTGATACCGCACCCGATTCTGCCAGGTTTTCCATCCGCCCGAAATCCCTCTGTGCGTTTTCCAGGTTTGCCCCGGCTTCCCTCAGCCGGGCCTCGGCAAGGGTGAGATTCGACTGTGCTTCCCGAACCATGGCGGCGGCCTCTTCGCTCTCGAGCCGCGCGAGCACCTGGCCCTCTTCCACGGCATCCCCCTCTTCCACCAGGAGCGATACCAGCTGGCCCGTGATCTTGGTGCCCACATCGGCCCTGCGCTGCGCCACCACATAGCCGCTGGCCGTGAGCCTGGTGAGCACCTGAGCCGGATATACCCGGGCGACGGCCGTGGTCTGGACGGGCACTCCCCGGGAGAGATAGAGCCATGCAGCCGCCGAGACTGCAAGAACCACGGCCAGGAGGACGAGCAGAGGCACAGGCACCCGCAACCGGCGCACCTTCTTTTTCCGCTGCTTCTCCTCCTTCTCTATGGCAAGCTTTCCGAGATCTTTGTCAGGCATGTCCCAAGCCCTTACCGTGTGCCTGGATCGGTCTCCCTATACTTATACATAGATGCCGCTCGGCCGGTATCAAAGAGACAGCGGGTTCTGACGGCACACAAGCAGGGCCATGATCCTTGACCATGGCTCCATATTGAATCGGGACACACCTCGAGTCCGGTCGTCAAAGGCATGAATGACCGTCTGCGATCCCACCGCCCCCGGCTGCCATCGAGCGAGGTGAGGGAAAAGAACAACGCCTCCGGCAACACCTGAACGGCCCTGTGTCCCCACACGCTTGAAAGGAGGGCCGTCTATTATTTGCGGGCAGACAGCATGAGGAGCTCCTGTGTCCTCACCCGCAGAGAGAGCGTGAGCTTGCCCGGAAATGTGAACCCGTCCCCGATTAGTACGTCCCCGATTAGTAGAGGAAGATTGGGTAGGAGTCGGGGTTCTTGCCGAAGCAGGTCACATCGTCGATCTTCTCGATCTTCGGGCCCTTGAGCAGCGCATAGAGCGAGCGCTCGACCCCGATGCCGCCTCCCATGGTGTCCGGGAAGTAGGACTGCCCGTCCCTGCTCATCATGTGCACTGCGGTGAGGAACGGCCCGTAGCCGTCCAGGACCGAGATGTTTTCCAGGACCCCGTTGTTGAAGACCGGGGCCTCGGGTATGATCCGGTTGTCGATGAGGCGCTGGACGATGGGCTCATAGAGCCACTCGCGGATCGCTCCGGAAAGAACCTCCAGGGCGTCGCCATAGGTGTTCGTATCGCGTATGAGGGGCTTGGCGCAGAGGTCGTAGTTGTAGATCATATCGGAATTGTACGATTCCAGCGGCACCTTGGACCCGTCGTACAGGAGATAGGGATAGATGAGGTCGTAGTTCTCCCGCATAAGCCCGGTGATCCAGAAAAACGGGGTGGGTATTTCCCTGCCCAGCTTGGCATCGGTGTCCAGCTTGCCGTGCTTCTTCAGGGCATCGGTGTGTCGGATGCGCGGAAACGGCTGCCTGGGCACCTCCATGGCCACACCCAGCTCCTTGAGCTCGGTTTCGTTCTTCTCGGCCACGGCCCCGCAGGCCGCGATGATCATCCGCTCGAAGAAATCGATGACCCTCTCGTAGTCTTCCTTGAGGATGCCTTCCACCTTCTTCGGTGAGTTCTTGTACTCGTCGAGTCCGATCCCGCGGCCGCGCCTGAGCTCAACGTCGATCTGCGAGAAGTCGATGAGATACTTGCCGCGCTGCTTCCTCTGCGGGCTCTCGATCTCCAGCCTTATGTTGGGCGAGTCGACGAATATGCCCCTCACTCGCTTGTTGAAGCACGCGAGAAACTTCATATAGATCATGGAGTGGGTGACCACATAAGGCATCCCCTTGTAGTGGATGGTGGGCACATGCTCCACATCGTGCGCAAGGGGGTCGGTCACCGGGCTCATCTGAACCCGCTCGATATTGATCAGGCCTTCATTGACGAGGAAATTATGGATGGCGGTCACGAACGTCGTGCGGATATTCATTGCGCAAAAGAGTGAATCGTTCACCCACTTATCGACGTAATTATCGCGGATGAACTCCTCGAACGATGTGCCCGACTGAACGAGTGATGCCTGAAAATGAAAGAGATCCTCACCGATAAAAGCCATATGTTCCTCCTGAAATCCTTTGTTGTAGGCCGGACCGTCGCGTCAGTGAAACAGACTCGCCGTTTTTTTACAGAAGCCCTGTTCCTTAAGCCCTTCCCTCGATATCCGGCCACCTCATGCCAGCAACCTTTGTGCCAGGCGGCCTTGTCATTGATACCCCAAAAGATCGGCGGCTGCAAGATATCACTGTTCTTGCTACCCATCCGGAGGCCGGCACCCGTTCAAGGCATGCAGCGGCTTTCGCCGTCCGGGTTTGCGCCGATTCATTCATCCAGGCCTCTCGCAATGCCCCCTGAGCAAATGACAGGCATTCCTGAGGCATGGGGAGGCCGATCAATACGGGGTTGACATCGTCATCGGGCTGTCTGACTGCACTTTGTAGACAAGAGGGTCGCGATGCTGAAACCGATCAGATCAATCCGGATTCATTGACACTCCGGGGAACGGGCTCGGCACAATATTGTTCATAACACCTGCTTCGGATCAATTTTGTTGCACGATTCCGGCCCTCCCGGAACCGGAGAAGGCGACGCGATCCGCTCAAGACCCTTATTTGTCGTTGTCTCCCGGCACCTCGGTGGGAAAGTCGCCGGTAAAGCACGCGGTGCAGTAACGGCTTCCGTCTTCGACGGTCTGAAGGAGTGCCCGGTTGGAGAGATAGGCCAGGGAATCGGCGCCCACATAGTTTCCGATATCCTGCACATTCTGGTTACAGGCAATGAGCTCATCGCTCGAGGAGATGTCGATGCCGTAGAAGCAGGGATGCGTGACCGGGGGCGAGCTGATCCGCACGTGCACCTCCCGGGCGCCCTTGGAACGGAGCAGATGCACGATCTGCCGCATGGTGGTGCCTCGAACGATGGAGTCGTCCACCAGAATCACCCGTTTGCCCTCGATGACCCCGCGCACGGGGTTGAGCTTCACTCTCACGTCGAGGTTGCGCTTGTCCTGATGCGGGGCGATGAAGGTGCGGCCCACGTAGTGGTTGCGGATGAGGCCGATCTCATACTTGATTCCCGATTCCTGCGAAAAGCCCAGGGCCGCCGTGTTGCCGGAGTCCGGGACCGAGATGACGATATCTGCCTCGCACGGCGCCTCCCTGGCAAGCTGCTTCCCGAGCCTCCTGCGCACCTTGTCCACCTTCTCACCGAACACCAGGCTGTCGGGACGCGCGAAGTAGATGTGCTCGAAGATGCACTGCGTTATCCTGGGTGCCGGGCTCATCCGGTGCGAGGTCATGCCCCCGGAATCGAATACCAGGATCTCTCCCGGCTCGACGCTCCTGACATACTCCGCGCCGATGATGTCGAAGGCGCAGGTCTCGGAGGCAACCGCGTACGCGCCGTCGGATACGCCAAGAGAAAGGGGCCGGAAACCGTGCGGGTCGCGGGCCGCGATCATCCGCTCGGGCGTGAGCAGCACGAAGCAATATGCGCCCACGAGCCTGGACAGGGCATCCTTGAACATGCCCAGAAATGTTTCCTCCCTGGAGCGGGCGATGTGGTGCAGGATGATCTCGCTGTCCGAGGTGGTCTGAAAGATTGACCCGCTCGACTGCAGCTCACGCCTGAGTTCCACGGCATTGGTGATGGTGCCGTTGTGGGACATGGCTATCTTGCCCGCCTTGCACTCGACCGAGATGGGCTGGGCATTGACGAGATCGCTCGCCCCCCTGGTCGAGTACCGGTTGTGGCCGATCGCTGCCGTGCCTCGCAAAGAGGGCATGGCGCCCGGGTCGGAAAAGACCGACCATACCAGGCCGGTGCCTTTTTTCAGCTTGATGTCTTCCCCACCGGTCGATGCGATGCCCGCGCTTTCCTGTCCGCGGTGCTGCAGTGCGTACAGGCCCAGATAGGTCTTCTCCGCGGCCTCGGGATCGCCGTATATTCCGAATACTCCACACTCTTCGTGCCAGTGATCGTCTCTGATTCTCTGCATTGCGCACCCTTTCATGGTGTCTGATTTAACATAATTCGACCAAATGTGAAGCCCCTTATCGCAGCGGAAGTCCGTTCGCACTGCTCATCTCCCAGCCCTTCCCCGACAATGCTCCGATATGCCGCAGTATATTTCTGCCCGTTATTTTGCAAAACCGGTACCAGAGCACCGGCGCAAGCCTTGAGTTTTTCCCGCCGGGCAGAATTATAATCGTATGAACTTCTCGGCGAAATTCTCCTCAAACCGGCGGATGCTCCTGATGGTGTGGATCGCGATCTTCCTCATGAAGCTCTCCATCGGGATCTTCCATATCCTTGCCGCGCAGAAAACCCGCATCGCCCCCCTTCAGTTCGGGCTGAACGCCATCGAGTACCATGGAGACGACCCCGAGGCGGACAGAACCTTCGACGAATATTCCAAGTCCATCATCCGCACCATCGACGCATACGAGAGAAACAGCCAGCGGATGCATCTCCTCGCTGCATACGGCTATTTTGCCGCCGCTGCGACCTCGCTGGCCTCTGTGATCCTGGAGCTTCGCAATTTGCTTCGGGGAAAGGGATAATCGTGCGATGTGCAGGAATGTTTAAGAGAATCCATGCTTACCCTCCCGGCGGCGAAGGGGGGACCGTTTTCCTTTTTCGTTTTTCCGGCGTTCAGATCGATCGGGACTATCAAGACAGGCCTCATGGAAGATGAGCCCGAAACGACCTTGAACCCATACCCTCATGATCCCGGCGGCAACTCTGTCAGCAGCATGATCACCCCTCTTCTGATCATCATCACGGCTATGGCGGCAAGGAGCAGATTGGCGATCTTCGAGATGATCCTGGCCCCCGCGCTCCCCAGAATGAGGTTGAGGCTGTTGCCGAACAGGAACACCATGCCCGCGATCACGATGTTCGAGATAAGGGCCGTAGCCGTTGGCACGGCGCCATAGGTATTCAGAAGCAGGATCGAGGTGGTGAGCACCGCAGGCCCCGCGATGAGCGGGACACCGAGCGGAACCGCGCCCAGGTTCTTTCTGTCCACCTCGTTCTCGGGTTTACCCGGGGTGATCACGTCGCTCAGGGCGATGATGAATATCAGGAGACCGCCCGCCATCATGAAGTCCGCGATCGTGATGCCCAGCAGGCGGAGCAACTCGCGCCCGCCGAAGAGAAAGAGAATGGCCACCACACCGGCGGTCAGGACGGACTCGATGACGATCCTGCGCACGACCCCGCGTGGCATGCCTTCCGTGAGACCCAGAAACAGCGGCAGGGTCCCGATCGCATCCACTGCCACGAACAGGGGCACGAAACAGAGCCAGAACTCGTTCATCAGGCAAACCGTCCTTTCTCTTTGCATTGCCTTAAAGCGAAGGGCATTCACCCCGAGCCGGACAGGAGAAAAACCCTCCCCCACCGCGCTCCGTCATAGAGCTACAATACGGCGAACGGACAAAATGAACAGATGCTGCTTTCCGGCTGTGCGGAATCCTTCATTTTATCAGTGCCGGTCACGCCCTGCCCCCTTGCAGACAACGATCCAAGACCTTAGTATCTATGGAGAGATAACCGGATTGAGGGAGGGCCATGGCCAAAGATTATTACCGGATCCTGGGGGTTCCCAGAAACGCCACTTCACAGCAGATCAAAGAGGCATACCGCAAGCTCTCCAGAAAGTGGCATCCCGATATCAACCCGGGCAACAAGGAGGCTGAAGAGAAGTTCAAGGAGATCAGCAGCGCCTACGATGTCCTGGGCAGCGAGGACAAGCGCAGGCTTTACGACGAGTTCGGTGAGGATGCGCTCCATCCGGGCTTCGATGAGCAGCGGGCCCGGCAGTACCAGCAGTGGTCCGCAGGCGCACAGCCGGGCGCCGGAGCGGGCCGGGAGCCTGGTGGGGAATGGTCGGCGGATGATTTCAGCCGCTTCCGAAGCTACGAGGACATATTCGGAAACATATTCGACTTCGGCTTCGGCCAGGAAGGGCAGACCTTCCGCGAACAGGCCCGGGGAAGGGACCTGGAGTACGAGCTGAGCATCGATCTCATCCCGGCGCTCAAGGGGTTCGAGAGCGAGATCGCGATGGACAAGGCCCGGGTCTGCCCCACCTGCCAGGGAAGCGGCATCGACCCCCAGGCCGGGACATCCGCGTGCACGGTGTGTGGCGGATCCGGCCGGGTGAGCGTTGCCAGGGGCCCCATGCAGTTCACCAAGACCTGCCCCCACTGCCGCGGGACCGGCAAGATGGGAAAGCCCTGCCCTACCTGCGCCGGCCAGGGCATGGTGCAGGGGGTTGAAAGGATCAAGGTCGCCATTCCCCCGGGTGTCAGGGAAGGCTCGCGGGTCCGGGTGGCCGGCAAGGGAGAGCCCGCCGGCAGAGGCGGCACCCCCGGAGACCTCTTTCTCATCATCCACGTCCGGGAGCACCCGGTTCTCAGGCGCGAGGGTGACAACCTGGCCATGGACGTTCCGGTCACGGTCCGCGAAGCCATGGCGGGCGGGGCCGTCATGGTGCCCACCGTGGACGGCCGGATCAAGGTCAAGGTACCGCCCGGGAGCCAGAGCGGCCAGGTCCTCAAGGTCAGGGGAAAGGGGGCGCTGAATCCGAAGACCGGGAAACACGGAGACCTCCTGATCCGCCTGGTGGTCAAGGTGCCCAGGACCCAAGACCGGGAGGCCCTGGACGCGGCTGAGAAAATCGACCAACTCTATGCCGGGGACGTGAGAGAGGGGTTGAGGCTGTAGTCTCCCGCGTCTGTATCCCTCCCCTGCGACGGAGTCGCCGTCCGGACCAGGCAGGCTTGGGAACGGTCCGCTCGCGTGGAAAAATCCGTGTGTATCAGCAGCCTTCCCGTCTCATGAGAAAAAATCTTTCCAAATAGCGGAATTTATTTTCCAATGCCTCATGTTTCCTTCTGTTTCCACACAAATTTACCTTTACTTACGGCATGTTGCATGGTTACAAAATGGTCATGATCTTGCATATGCTGATATTATTTATGAATATTATGAAAATTGACATTGCAAAGGGGCATACGACAAGATGTGCATACGCACTGCTCTTTCTCCATCTATTTTTTCTTTTCGCCTGCGGATGCAGCGTCAGGAGCGGCGGAGCCGGGGCCCCAGGAGATGCGACAACAATCGAAGGCCTCAATTCCAGAGCACAGGACTCATATGAACAGGGAAGCAAAGAGGGTGACCCATCAAAATACCGGGTAAAGACGGATACCACCGGGGAAACAGAGACTCCTGCCATGGCGCCCGTTCAAGGTCCAATTCCGCTCGGGCCTGAAAAACCTTACGCTGAAACGATTACCCTGAACATCCAGTTCGATACGAACGAGTATGTCGTCAAAGACCTTTACTTCGGCGAACTGGCCCGGTTCGCCCGTGTCTTGAAGAGTCATCCCGATCTCTATATCACGATCGAGGGGCATACGGATAACACCGGCCATGCCGGGAGCAATCTGGAGCTTTCCAGGAAACGCGCCGGGAGCGTGAAGGGTCACCTGGTGTCTCAAGGAGTCGATGCTTCCCGCATCGCAGTGCAGGGTTATGGAGAAAGCAGACCCATCGCGGGCAACGGCACGGAAGAAGGAAAACGTAAGAATCGCAGGGTTGAGGCAACGGTAGAGTACGAGAAAGCCGTTTTTCTCAAGAAAAAGACGAAAACCAGTCCCCCCGCCTCACCATCACCCCTTTTGTAGCTCATGTCATTCTGACAGGGAGAACTCATGCACACCACACAATATTCGAGATTCCGGAAACGGGCCGGTGGACGTGCACCCAGTGGAGATATCCATGGGGATATATTTTCTCATGAATTCACCCCTCGACTCATTCATAAGAAAGATTCATGCATGTGCTCACCGATCTTCTCAAGGAGCATGAAGAGAAGGGCCATTTTATGAGCAGGCACATGTGGAGGAAAACATGAAAAGAAGTCCTTCCTGGAGCTTTTTCCGTCGCTTTCACAGGAGGTCCAGCACGATCAGGCCGATTGCCGCAGTCCTGACCATCTTCTCTTTCTTCCTTTCGAATATCGTCTTTGCCGCGCAGATCGTAACGGACGGCATGACCGACACCCAGGTATCCACGCCGGTTGATAACGTCACAAACGTGACCACAACCACAATCCACGGCATCAACGCGTTCAATTCATTCTCTGAGTTCAATGTGTACTCAGGGGATACCGTCAACCTCCATGTTCCGGACAGCACGCTCAACCTGGTGAACCTGGTCCATTCAGAGGCGACGACGGTAAACGGCCTGTTGAACTCCATCCAGAACGGCCAAATCGGCGGGAATGTCTTTTTCCTGAATCCCCATGGGTTCGTGGTGGGGCAGCAGGGCGTGCTGAATGTCGGCTCACTGACCGTTGCCACTCCCACGGTGAGTTTCATGGAGGGGTTCTTCGACTCTCCCGGGAACCCATCCCCTGCATCAGCGAACATGTTGTTTACCGGAGCCGTGCCGATCCGGGAAAACGGGCTCATCTCCATCCAGGGAACAATCAACTCGATAAACGACATCACCCTGCTCGGCGGGAACGTGAATGTCGCCGGAACCGGCCTTCTGACAACGGGCGCCTGGTTCGACTGGGACGACGTCGATTTCAGCGACGTGGTGAATACCGGCGAGATCGAAGACGGCGCAGTCTTTTCGATCGAGAACGGAGACATCTACATCCGTGCACTGGGCGAGGTCGATCACAGCGGGATCATGAAGACCGACCCGGCCGATTACTCCGGCCCTGAAGACGTCGAAGCCGGAAACGTCGAGATCAGCGCAGGCGGGTCCATCAGCCTGCACCAGGATGCCGTCATCTCTGCGAGAAATGTGCTCAGCGGAGCGGACCTTCTCGCAGCAGGTTCTCTGGGGAACTCCGGAAAGCTGACCCTGAGCGCCCCGGAAATCATTCTCGAGGCAGGCTCGAAGCTCCTCTCACACGTCGAAGACGGCAGCCTCCACCAGGACGGAGACATCACGCTCGAGGCAGTCAATATCGAGGAAACACCGCTGATCCGGCTGGCGGGCAATGAGAGCAAGACAGCCACGATCACAATCGACGGCGCAACGATCAGGGGAGGGAACATCGACATAACCGCCCGGGCAGGCGACTCGAACCCGGAAGACGGGGCGCCCACGATCCAGAACAACTGGACATTCGGAGAGCTCGAAACCCTGCTCGATGACAACGTCTCGCTGCCCGCGGCCGTCATGATCAAGCGCGCCGACGCCGCGGTCAGGATCAACGAAGACCCGTCAAACCAGACCGTCATCTCCTCGAGCGGAAACGTGAACATCAGCGCCCTCTCCACGGCGGACGGGACGGTGAAGGCGATCAGCGGCGGCATCGACCCGCTCACGAACAACCCGGTAACCAACATCTTCAGCGTCGGCTACAGCAAGGCGGAGGCCACCGCAAAGGTCGAAGTCGGGACAGGCGTCGTCATCGATGCCGCAGGCGATGTATCGCTCCAATCAGACGCGTCCGCCACGGCGAGCGCAACGGCGCGCACGTCCCAGAACCTGGGCGTCGGGCCCTCCAACCGCAACAACATCGCAGTTTCCCTTGCCATCGCGAATTCCGACACCACGTCTCACGCCACCGTGGCCGAGGGGTCCTCTGTTACCGCAGGCGGTACGATCGTTGTTCACGCCAAGGGACAGAGCACGAACACAGCCAGCGCCGAGACAGGCACCTATGACGACGGGCTGGCTGGCGTCGCGGTCGGGCTGGGATTCTCCGATACGGATATCCTGGCCAAGGTGGGCGGGACCCTGACGTCCGAAGGCGTGCTGCCGATCTTCAATCCGGCCACGGCCGTGACGGATGGCGCCTTCGATCTCGGTGTCGATCACGGGCTGATCACGGGTCAGCGGGTGAGATACGACAACGGCGGGGGAGCCGGCATCGGGGGTCTTGAACACGGGAAGACCTACTACGTCATCGTCGATGGCCTGAACCCGGACCAGGTGAAGCTTGCGGAATCCCTTGAGAAGGCCCTGGCAGGAGATGCAATCACTGCGATCGATGCCGCCGTCGCGAAAGGGAGCTCCCACCGGTTCATCCAGGGCATCGATGTCGCGGCAGAGCTCGCGGCCCAGGAAACCGCGAGCGGTGTCGCCGGCATCCGGGGAGACCCGCTGGTCAAGGACGCCCTGCTCAAGGGCGAGGTTGCGCCCTTTCTTCCCTTCATTCTCAGCGGGACGACAAAAGGGCTCAGAAATAATGTCGGCGGGTGGTGGGGAGGCGATACCGACTGGAGCCTGGCCGGGAGCCTCGCCTATACCGACGTCGACAACACGGTGAAAGCGGAAGCAGGCGGCACGGCAGTCCTGAAGGCGGACATGGACGTGAATGTCAGGGCAGAGATCACGGACAGGGTCCAGACCGTGGCCGAGTCCGTCATCGCGCAGCAGCAGCCCGATCCGGGGAGCGAAGCGCTCGACAAGGCGATCAGCACGGCCGTCATCGCGGGCTCGTACAACAATACCGCCAGAGCGATCATCTCTGGCAGCGCCCGGGTGGATGCCGGGCGTCAGCTGGACGTCGATGCGGGTATCACCTACCCCTTCCTGACCGAGCCGGGCCTGTCGCTGCTCCCCTTCACCAAGGAGGACTTCGAGAGCCCGGCCAAGCTCGGGACCGTTCTCGACCAGAAGCTCGGCCTCCAGAGCCTGCTTTTCAATTCCTGGGCGAGAAGCGTCGCGACCGGGGGCGACCTCGGGATCTCCGGGTCCGTGGATTACATGAGCTTCACGAATACGGCCGAGGCCGTCATCGGGAAGAACGCCCTGATCAACCAGGACAGCGATTACCGCGCCACGGATCAGAGCGTGAATGTCAGTGCGGCAACACAGATGAACCTGATCGACTTGTCCGGGGTCTTCGACCTCAATCTCCAGGTCTCCACCCTGACGAACATGAAGACCTGGAACCACCCCTTCGCGGAATGGGTCGACATGGGCGCGACCGGGAAGACCGGGGCCGGCGGTTCGGTCCTGCTCATGTTCCTCGACAACACCACGACCGCCAGAATAGAGGACGGGGCATCGGTCTTTACGGGCGCACAGGGCGGTCTGAGCGTGGACGCGCGAACGGATGTCACGAGCATCGCCCTGGCACAGTCAGGCTCCAAGGCAAAGACCTTCGGAGTGGCCGGCACTTTTTCCTACATCGACCACAAAGACGAAACCCTCGCGTTCATCGACAGCGGGGCGAAAGTGAGCGGTGGAAAGGTGAATATCTCGGCAACGGATGACACGCTTCTCTTCAACGTTGCCGGCGGCATCATCAAAGCCGAGAACATGGGTGTGGGCGCTTCCGTCTCCATCAACGCAATCGAGCGGGACACAGAAGCGCTCATCGGGCACCCCGCGTTCGATCCCTCCGCGTGCCTCATCGAAGGCGACATCATCGACCTCGGCTACGAGCACGGCTATGTGACGGGCGATACGGTAGTCTACTCAAGCGGCGGCGGAGCGAGCATCGGCGGACTGGAAAACGGGAAGATCTACGAGGTCATGGTCGTGGACGCGACCAGGATCATCCTCGTGGACACGGAAACAGGAGTGACCATCCACCTCTCCTCGGCTGAGGACATGGGCGCTTCGCACATGCTCGTCAGGGAAGATGGGTCCCTGAGCTCGGAGAGCGATGTCAGCCTCACGGCCTCGAACACGGGATCCATAAGCTCCTATTCGCTGGCCGCAGCCGTTGCCACCAGCAAGAATGACGACGAGACAAAGGAAGAGACCTCGCCCGTGCCGGATAAGATAGCCGACGACGATCCGCTCGACGGCGTATCCCTGCCGCGGCTGTTCAACGAAGAAGAGGACGGGGGAGACGAGCAGCCCGAGAAAAAGCCCAAGGCTGCCATATCCGTGGCCGGGGATGTCTCGGTAAACCTGATCACTGACAGGACGCATGCAGGCATCGCGGGCGCGAATATTGTCAAGGCAGAGGATGTAGACCTCTCCGCGCTCAGCGACAGCACCATCAGCTCCATTGCCGGGGCCGCCACAATGGCGAGCTCCGAGGGAACCTCCGTAGGCCTCGCCGGCTCGGTCACCTTCAACAAGCTGGCTGCCGAGACGAACGCATCCGTCTCGGATACGTCCCTGGATCTCTCCGGAGATCTCGGGCTTTCGGCCGAGACCGAGGGGACCATAAGAACGATCTCCGCGAGCGGATCGCTGGAGAGAAAAGACAAAGGGTACGGGCTCGCTGGCTCCGTGTCCGTCAACAGGATCGACGGCGATACATGCGCATCCATCTCCCGGTCGGATATCGAGTCGGCGGCGTCGGTCGATGTCTCGGCAGAGGACGACACCGCCATCTGGTCGATCGCGGGCTCCGCGAGCTACGGCGGCAAGGCAGGCATCGGCGCCTCGGTGGCGGTCAACATGACGGACAATGACACAGAAGCCTCTGTGCAGGATTCGGACATCGCGGCAGGCGGCGACATCGTGGTTTCCGCCGACGGAATGAGCGAGATCAGGACGGTCGCGGCCTCTCTCGGTGGGGCCAAGGACGGCATGGCAATCGCGGGGTCGGCGGCGGTAAGCGACCTGACCAACACGACAAAGGCGTATATCGAAGGCAAAAAGACCGGCGGCGTCACGGCGGACGGGAATGTCTCCCTTGCCGCTGTCGACGATGCGGACATCCTGTCCGTGGCCGGGAACATCGCGATCGCCAAGGGGTCCGGGGGCATAGGCGGGGCCGGCTTCGGCGGCGCGGCATCGGTCATCGTCACGGACAACACCGTGGAGTCGTACATCGGAAGCGGCAGCGTTGTGACGGCCAAGGGTCTCGGAGAAGACGGGATCGACGTATACACCGGGGAAAAGGACGACGACGGCAACCGGCTCACGGAAAACATGAAAGGCGTATCCCTCACCGCCACTTCGTACGAGGACATCCTCAGCGTCGCAGCCGGCGGATCCGGCGCAGAGAGGCTTGCCATCCAGGGAAGCGCCGCGGTCCATACGCTCGATGAAAAGACAAAGGCCTATATCGGCTCAGGGGCTGAAGTCATTGCCGGCGAGCCGGGAGAAACCGAACAGAGTGTGAACATCCGTGCATCGGACGAAACCGGCATCACCGGCATCGCCGGAGCACTCATGGGCAGCCTGCAGGGAGGCATCGGCGCAGGAGCCGACGTGGGGGTGATCTCGAAGAACACCCAGGCCTTCATCGGAAACGACGCGGTCGTGGATGCGACAAAAGACGTCATGATCCAGAGCTCGTCCAAGGAAGACATCAACTCGATCGCCGGAACGGTCGCCGTCGGCAAAAACTGGGCCTTCGGCGGCGCGGCCTCCGTCTACACCATAACCAATGAGACAAAGGCCTTCATCGAGGGGGGCGACACCTCGTCAACGGATGTCCACGCAGACGGGAGCATCGTGATCTCAGCCGCGAACTCCACCGAGATCGACAGCATAGCCGGCAGCGGTGTTTTCGGCATGTCGGCGGGCATCGGAGCCTCGGCGGTCACGGCGGTCATCGACAAGACGACCGAGGCCTTTGTCGGGAAAAATGCCACGGTGGCGGCCGACGGAAACCGGGATGCCGTCGAGGTCGCGACGGGCAGGTTCATCGTCCAGACGTATGACAACACCGGCGACGACTATGGCGTGGATTCGTCCGATACCGCACACCTCAACCTGGATACCGACGTCGATACCACAAAAACCGCCGTAGCAGATACAATGGAGATGAGCGGGCTTGCCGTCACGGCAGTTTCGAAAGACGACATATCGAGCATAGCGGCGAGCGGCGGCGGGTCCGGGACTCTTGCGGTCAACCTGGCCGGATCCGTCAACGTGATCGGGAACAACACTTCGGCCTACATCGACCAGGGTGCGAAGATCAACGAGGATCAGGGCTCCGCAGGCCAGAGCCAGTCCGTGCTCGTGGCAGCCGGAACGGACTTGCGCCATCTGGGCATAGGAGCCGCTGTCTCCATCGGCGGCCAGGTCGGTCTCGGACCGGCGGCCGAGGTCACGGTGGTCGACAACAATACGAAGGCCTATATCGGCAAATCCGCCCTGGTCAATGCCAGGGAGGATGTGGAGGTCGTTGCCGAATCGACTCAGGACATCCTTTCCATCGCCGGCGCAGGCGCTTTAGGCATCGGGGCGGTCGGACTTGCCGGGGCCGTGCCGATCATCTCGATCGACAACGAAACATCCGCGTATGTGGAAGGCACGGCACAGGGCGAGCAGTCCACCCGCGTCGATGCGGACGGCAACATCGTCATATCGGCCGGCGATTGGACAAAAACGGACATCGTGGCAGGAAGCGTGGCAGGCGGCCTCGTGGGGATCGGCGGCGCTGTCGGCGTGACGATCATCGAGAAGGATACCACGGCCTTTGCCGGAAGCAATGCCGAGATCGATGCAAAGGGAAATTCGTCCGGCTCCGTGACCGCCTGCTCAGGGATGGACGATCAAGGCAGCTTAACGACAAAGGATGTGAAGGGGCTGTCCGTAAGGGCCGAATCCAGCGAGGACTTCTCCACGATCACGGGTGCGGGCGCAGGCGGCTTTGCCGGCGTGGCCGGTGCGGTGGCGGTCAGCACCATCGACTCTGGCACATCGGCATACATCGGCAGCGGCGCGAAGGTGAACCAGGACAATGACGGCGCCGGTGCCGAGCAGGACGTGAACGTTTCCGCGGTCAACACCGTAAGCGACTTCGCCGTCTCGGGCAGCGTCGCAGGCGGTGCGGTCGGCCTTTCGGGCGGACTGGGCTTCCACACGATCTTAAACGACGTCTCCGCCCACCTGGGCGATCAGGCACAGGTCAAAGCTGCCCGTGACGTTGAGCTCACCGCCCTTTCGAACAAAGAGGCTGAAGTCTACGCGGTGAGCGCGGCAGGGGGCGCCGTGGGCCTGGCCGGGGGTGTTACGGTCCTGACCATCGGCGAGATGCCTGACGATGCATCTGTGCAGGACCTCGCCGCACAAGGGGGCAACGAGGACTACACGAACCCGTCGGAGTATGCGAACGAGCAGGCAGGGTACGACTTCATGGGCGCGGCCCTGAGCGACACCTATGGCATGGACGGTATCAAGAGCGAGACAAGCCAGGCCACATCGGCCGTAACCGTCGCACCGACGGCAGCCCCTGCGGGCACGTCGGCGTTCATCGGAAAGAGCGCCACGGTCGAGGCCGGCAGGGACATTCTGATCACGGCACACGAGCGCATCGACGCTGACATGATCTCCGGAAGCGCCGCTACCGGGCTTGCCAGCCTGGGAGGCGGCGTCGGGATAGCGAACGTCCGCAGCCAGGTCAGGGCCTATATCGACGACGACATCCCCGGCCACACCTCCTCCATCAATGCAACAGGCGACATCGACATCTCCGCAAGCCTCGACGAAAAGACCCTCAACCAGGCCTTTGCCGGCGGCCTGTCCGCCTTTGTGGGCGTCTCGGGTGCCGTCACCTATACAGACAACGACTACCTGGTCGATGCCCATATCGGCAGGAGCGTGGCCGTCAACCAGGCCGATGCCGTTTCCGTGTCGGCACGATCCAGCACGGACGACAAGGCCGAGAGCCTGGAAGGAACGATATCCGGCGGGCTGCCCATCGGCGTCTCCTATGCCGAGGTGGATTCGGACGGCTCGACATCGGCCTATGTGGATGACGGCGTCAGGATCGGAACATCGGATGAGGCAACCGTGAACAGCCTCGCGATCTCGGCCTCTGCTTCCGGCAAGGCAGACGCGGACTCCAAGCACCTGGCCGGCGGCATCATCGCAGGCGGATACAACGAAGCGGACTCCAGCGTCAATCCCACCGTTACCGCAGCCGCAGGATCGGATGCGCGGATCGCCCTCGAAGGAAACCTCGACATCACGTCGCGGGCGGACGTGAGCAGCACGGCATGCACCTGGGGAGGCAACTTCGGTGCGGTTGCGGTCGGAGCCGGGGTGGTCGAGGCCTCTGCAAGGCCTGTGGTGAAGGCGTATATCGAGGGCGGCGACGACTCGGCCGTCTCGGCCGGGGAAAACATCTCCATCAGGGCCTTCGGGAACCATGACCTGGACGGCGTGGAGCAGGCGAGACTCATCAAGGCCGAGAACGACGCGGTCGGTGGGAGCCTTTTCTTCAGCCATGTCAGTCCGTCGGCAACCGCGACCAGCGACTGGACGGTCGAGGTATATATCGGAGCGGACGCCGATGTCGAGGCCGAGGGAGATGTGGAGATCCTCGCCAAGAGCCATTCCGGCGAGGTCGTATCGGACGTGAACGGGAAGTCGTACTCCCTGGCGGGCCTCGGGAACAACATGTCCTCCACCACGGTCACCAACACCGTGAGCGCCCATGTGGACGAAGACGTTTCTTTGTCCGCGAAATCCATAGACGTAAACGCCCAGGGGAAGAGCAATGCCTATGCGACGACGTATGGAGGCTCCGGAGGCATCATCGCGGGGGCATCGGCCAGTGCCGGCACGAATGTGACGAACACGGTAAGCGCCTATCTGGCGGGAGACGATGATGGAGCGACACGGATAATCGCCGATGAAGACATCCTGGTCACCGCCCTGTCCGATGTCGTCTTCAACGCCCATGGAGACAGCACCGGTTACGGGTTCGTGGGAAGCAACGGCGCCCGGACCAGCAATACGGTTTCCTCGACCGCCAGGGCGTATATCGGTCAGGATGCGGATCTCCTGGCCGGGGAGGACATCCTCGCGGCAGCAACCAATCGTATTTCGAAGCCCAACATCGGCGCCAACCTGAGCGCGGGCGCTGGAGGGTTCTGGGGCGGGCCTGCGGGGGACAGCGTCACGACCATTACGAGTGCCGCAGATGCATACATTGCCGGGAACAGCGGCACCCCTGGCAGCGGGAAGATCGAAGCACAAGGCGACATCACCCTCTCCGCCGCGAACGACGTATCCGCCTATGACAGGGCCACCCTGTCCTCGGGCGGGGCGATCGCCGTGGCAGACGTCCATTCCACCATCACCTGCACCAATACCGCTGAAACCTCGATCGGAGAGAATGCGGAAATCCTTGCGGCCAACGACGTCAACCTGCATTCGCAGACAAAGGCGAACGTAGAGACGGTTACCTATACCGAAGGCTTCGGCCTGGGCGCTTCGGCCGATGGAAAGGCTATCGCAAACGTCACCGCGGACAACGACACGGTTGTCGGCGCCCATGCAAAGATCAGGGCAGGCAACGACATCAACGTCTTTGCCGGAAAAGACCCTGACGGGATGCAGAACAACCTGCGCGCGAGGGCTGAGGCAAGGTCCTTCTCCGCGGGCGGCATCCCCTTCAGCAGCGTAGAGGCCTATGCCTATCTGAACGATCACAACGACGTCCTGGTCGATACCGGCGCCGATCTGAAGGCGGGCGGGGACATCAATGCAGGGGCCTTCAAGGGGCTGGCCTTCACTGAAGGGTACGCGCGGGCAAAGCTGAGGACATACGCCCTCTTCGGCATTCCCATCACCTGGTACAACAACGGCTCGCGCGCGAGCGCCTTTCAATCCAGCGATTCCGTGACCGTCAACGGTGCTCTGGAAAGCGGAACCAATCGCCACCGCACTCTCTTCATCGACGCGGACGGACATGCCTTCGGCAACATCTCTGCAGTGCTCACCGAGGATGTGGACGGAGCCGCCGAGCTCCAGGCACGGATCGACGAGCTGACCGAGCGGATCGAGAGCGACGAGACGGACGACAACGTGAAAATCATCCTGGCCCAGGAGAGGTCCCGGCTCGAGGCGAGGCTTCAGGAAATCATCGACAGGCGCAGCGATCCCGACGACCCCGAGCCGGCCTACGGTTTCTTCGACCGTTTTTCGCTCGAGGATACGATCGTCGGCTCCGGCGACATCAACATCACCGGAACATTGAAGGGAAACGGCACCCTGAAAGCCCCCGGAAACGACTTCATGATCCGGATCCAGAACGAGTCACTCGCCCATCTCGAGCTGGGCGACCTCGAGATCCCCGAGGAGTTGAGCGGCGCTATAACACTGAACAACCGGACGATCACTTCCCACGGCACCGTGCATGTCGATCCTGGCCAAAACCTCGGCAGCAGGATCATGGTCGAGAACCTCTATGACCCGGATGCGCCCGGAGCGGATGGAGGTGTCTGGTCGGATATGGTCTTGAGAGGCGACATCACGAACATGGGGGGGACGATAGACATCGTCAACGCAAGCGGCAGCATCGAAAGCCTGGGCGACATCACCGGCGATGAGGTGAGCACATTCGCGGCCCGCGAGTTCGCCCAGAGCTATACGCCCGGTGTGTGGCATTCGCCCGATCCCCTCATATCCGGAGGGAGCATCTCGATCAGCGGGCAGATCCTCAACATCAGGGGAACGATCCAGAGCGGCATCCCTGTCCGGACGATCACGATCCCGGAATTCGATCCCGCCGCCCTTATCGCGGGTTCAGACGGGAGAAAAGCGATCCCCACGACCGGCGACAGCAACATCAAGGCATACTGGGACGATGAGAACCAGTGCATCCAGCTCGTGAGCGTGAAGGTCACGGGAGGGAACATCACCCTGGCAGGCGAAATCGTGAGCACCGGCGGCGGCAGGCTCAAGGTCATCGACGGATACGGCGAGATCGAGGTGACCAACCACTCCTCGCAGGACCTTGTCATCAACAGGCTCGACACGGGCAACCGGATCAACGGGATGATCAAGATCACGGACACGGGCAAGCTCGATGACCAGGGCAACCCCCTGGTCACGGAGATCACCGGTGTAAACGGGAATCTCAATGTAACCCGGTATCGCGTCCGGTGGGATGATGAGAACAGCCGGGTCGTGGTGGTCGAGAACAGCATGGCCTCGAACCCCGTGGATGGCAGAACGACACAATATGAGCCCAGAGAGGGGGCGCGGTTCGCCGATCTCGGTGCCGACCAGGCCATTTCCAACAGCAGGGACCTGAACCCCTGGGAGCAGCTCGTGCTCGATTTCTTCGGGCAGCAGGGAGACCACGCGATCGACATCGAGTTCATGGGAAGCGACCGGTCCCGCATCGACGTGACCGGCACGGGTGCGGCAGACATCCTTCTCAACGACCGCATCGTGAACCGAAACGGCGATGTGTCCATCCTCAATGACCGGGGAAGCATCTTCAGCCTCAACGAATCGGCCCGGATCTCGGGAACGAACATCACCCTGACCGCTTTCGAGGGAGAGGTGGGCAATGCCGCGCAGGCCATACGCATCGACACGAAAGGCGGCGTGCTGAGAGCAGAGGCCGAGGGGCTGATCAACATCAGAGAGATGGAGGGCGACCTCGTCATCGACTCTTTGAGCACCCGCGGCAACGCCCTGATCACGGCCGGCGGGTCCATTTACGATCTTCCATGCGGCAGCGCCTCGATTGTGGCACAGGACATCACCCTGGTCTCGGAAAACGGCGGGATCGGCTCAGCGGACAACGATCTCACGCTCGATTCCCAGGACGGCATTCTCACGGCCCAGGCACAAGAGAGCATCTATCTCACGGAAACAGAAGGCACCATGCGGGTGAACCGCGTGGCGAGCACTGAAGGCGATGTCGCCCTGATTGCCGACGGCTCGATCGAGGACTACAACTTCCCCGAGGTTGACGAGGATACCCTCGAACAGCTCGCAGACGCCAGGAGCGATCTGAATCTGGGCAGCGATGAGAAGGTGCAGGAGGCGATCCAAGCCCACAGGCAGCATAAGAAAACCGAGTACCAGGCCCAACACCGGGTTTCGGACAACGGGACGCCGTTCGAGCCGAACGACGATGTCTATGACAGCTCCTATGACCCTGACTGGGAATACACCCTCACCGATGCCGAAGAAAAGGCCTTTGCCGAGAGCGTGTGGCAAGACGAGGACCTGGTCAATGCAAAGAACATCCTCACGTTGCCCGGGGACATCACGGCAGATGAGGAAGCCAATGTCTCGGGAAGGAACATCACTCTGATCAGCAACGCGAACATCGGCGCCTATGGCGGAACCGTGGTCATCGACAAGGCCGACATCGCCTCCGGAGACGTGACGCCCGAGGAGAGGACATTGCTCGTGCGTGCGGAGAAGGGTGAGGCTTTCTACGACGAGCAGGGTAACGTGGTCGTTTCGCTGGACAGAGACTTCAACGTCGAGACGTCGGGGAGGATCGACATCCGTTCGGGCGGCTATGTTTATCTGGATGCCGTCCATACCGCCCAAGACCGTCCGCTGAAGCTCAAGGCCGACGCCGTCGGGCGGGTCGATATCGCTATGTCGGGAGGTGATCTCGTCATCGAATCTTTGAGCACCCGCGACGACGCCCTGATCACGGCCGGCGGGTCCATTTACGATCTTCCATGCGGCAGCGCCTCGATCACTGCACAAGACATCACCCTGGTCTCGGAAAACGGGGGGATCGGCTCAGCGGACAACGATCTCACGCTCGATTCTCAGGACGGTATTCTCACGGCCAGGGCCAAAGAAGGCATTTATCTTTCAGAATCGAACGGCACCATGCGGGTGAACCGCGTGGCGAGCGCTGAAGGCGATGTCGCCCTGATCGCCGACGGCTCGATCGAAAACTCGAGTGCGAACAGCATGGCCGGTGGAGAAGCCAATGTCTCAGGCCGGAACGTCACCCTGATCAGCAATTTGAACATCGGCGTACCTGACGGGAATGCAATCACGGGCGAGGCCGGGACCGCCGCTCAAGACTTCCGCGTGGAGACATCGGGGAGGATCGATATCCGGGCAGACGGCAATGTCAACCTCAGCGCCCTCCACACCGCACAGGACAGGCCGTTAAAGCTGAGCGTGAGCGGCAGAACCGGGCATATGGCCGATTCAGTCGATATCTCGGCCGCATCCGAACACTCGGTACTCTTCGATACCCTCTTTGCCCGCGAAGCAGAGATCGATGCCGCAGGCAATCTCGGTATCTCCCGCGCGCTCATCGCTCAGAAGGCGCGGTTTACGGACAGACACTACAGCGTGATCGTGGACAATGCGCCCCGGGCTCTCGAGGATGCCGATGTGCAACTGTATGCGAAGGATCTGGAGTTTCATCTCTTTTTCCCTGTGCAGGGCGAGACCTTCCAGACAGACGCACATGTGATTCACCACCAGGATGATGTCATCATCAACGGATTCAGCTCGGAAAGCAGCGTCACCCGATTGTTGCCCAAACTCCTCGTCCGTGCGGAACCGCGGGGAGAAGACAGCGAGCGTGTCGACGAGTCCTTGAGGTCACTGCCCTCCGCTCCGGTGCAGAGAACAGTTGATTACGATTCCGGCCTGCTGGGCATTGATGATGAAGATATCATCGTGGATGAAGAAGACGGGACGATTGAATGGGAGTAAACCGGATCCGCTGCTTCCGGCGTTGATCAGGCGGGAAAGGGCTGGAAAAAGAGGGCATGAGAAAAATTTTCATGATACTGCTGGGGCTCGGATTCTTTCTCCCGGGCGCGCACATCGAAGCACAGAGTGTCGACCCGGGCGCTGTCCGGGAACGCGGGAAAGAAATGCAGGAATACTACCGCTTCGAGGAGACGCTGCGCGAACGGGAAAAACCTGCTCCCGAGGAAGGCCGGATAGAGGACAAGACGAAAGAGGCACCCGAGCCGGGACTGAAGGCGGAAGAACAGACGATCTTCGTGAGCCGGATAGAGACGAATCGCTCAGAGGTGCTCTCTCCAGAGGAGATACAGGGCGTCACGGGCGGATACGAGGGGAAGAACTTAAGCATCGGGGACCTCTTCGAGGTCATCCGCCGAATCAACGAGCTCTATGCCCGGAGGTCTGTTGCCGCACGGGCGGTCCTGCCTCCTCAGAAGGTGGAAAAGGGCGTTGTCAGGATCGAGCTGATCGAGGGCCGGGTCGGAAACATCGCGGTGGAGGACAACAGATACACGAGAGGATCGTTTTTCACCAATCGGACATCCTTAAAGAGCGGGGATATCGTCAGGCTGGACGAGCTGGAGAGGAGTCTCATTTTCATCAACAGCACCAGCGATGTGGACGTCCGGGCCGAGCTCATGCCCGGCGGCGCTCCGGGCACGACCGACTGCATCATCAAAGTCAGGGAGCCTGAAAACTATCAGGCATCCCTTTTTTCAGACAATGCAGGGAGCGATACGGTCGGTCTGTACCGTTTCGGAATGATGCTGGGGAACAGGAGCCTTTTCGGTTACCGCGACAGCCTTTTCCTCAATGCCTTCTTCACGAAGAAGAAGGGCACAGTCGCAGGATCGGCGGCCTACAGCCTTCCGGTGGGCACCCTCGGGACCAGGCTGGGCTTGTCCTATGAATACAATCAGATAGAGGTCATCTCCGGCCCGTACAAGGTCCTCGATATCACCGGTGAATCTTCCGAGGCGGGCATCGACCTGAGCCATCCGCTCATGGTGGGCCCCGCCTTCAGGCTGAACGGATTTACGGGGTTCCATTTCGAGGGATCCACCACAGATTTCGACGGCGAGACACTGTACAGCACCAGGATCAGGACAATGAACGCGGGCTTCGACATCCAGGCAATCGATGCAGGAGGCTATTGGTTCACCCAGCACAGATTCACGCAAGGGGTTCATGCTTTCGGCGGAGATGTCGAATTTCTCCGGTACAACCCTGCCCTTCTGCGGCAGCAGATCCTTGCAGAAGATTTGATGTTCATATTCAGGGTCAATGCCCAGCTCACGAGAAAAGAGAACCTCCCGCCTTCCGAGCAGTTCCAGATCGGCGGGGCGTCATCCGTGCGGGGATACCCCGAGGGGTTCCTCATCGGCGATAAAGGATATCTGGTCAACGCAGAGCTCCACTTCCCCTTGCCTCATACAGGAAACGGGCTCCCGGGAGCGGGTGTCGATTACAGGCTCAGAGGGATCGCCTTCGTGGACCATGGCGGGGCCTTTCCCTACAAGCCGGGCGGCGGGTCCATGACCCACCGTGACTACATTACAGGCGCTGGTCTCGGCCTGATAATGAATGTATCCGGATTCCTCACCGCAAGGGTGAGCCTGGGCATACCCATAACCAACCGCGGCAGCGTGGAGGACAAGTACCTGTTGCATTTTCATATCCAGTCGGATCTCTTCTGAGAAAATCCCTGGACCATGCACGGGCAGCTGCGTTCCATGCGCAATCCCTGGCGGCACGGGTGGAAAACCGGAGGCGGCTGCCGGATTCATCATCTGCTCCCTCAAGATCCAACGCTTGACCCCTGCCTTCTCCCGTCTGCCGAAAGAGGTTTGCAACGAATCTTGCCTGGATTCCCTCACCCGGTCATTGCAGGCTGGCTTTCCCCCAAGACCGAGCAATTATTTCTGTTGTTTATTCTCGTGTTGCATTTCCGGCGTTCCTGTTGTTATACTCAGTCATCGGCATATACGTACCGCATACGCAGGCAAAACCGGTTCCGGCAGATCGCCCCGTTGCCGTCATTACCATTTTCCGGCTCTTTTTTGAGACCTGCTCAGCGTTTCCAGCGGTCTGTTCCAGGTGGGCTCTGATCGGGTCTTCGACTCAGGAAAAAACGGAGGACAATGAAACAGGAGATAACACACATACACCAGCCGGTGAGCAACGTCGCGAGGAAAGACTTCACCCGGCTGAGAAAAGATCTGACTGTGCAGCGGGCACTGGAGGCCATCCGTGAGGAGGAGCTCGGCGAGAAGATCGTCTACTTCTACGTGGTAGACGAGCAGGGCGTGCTGGTCGGGGTTTTGCCTACCCGCAGGCTGCTGGGCGCTCGACCGGATCAGAAACTCTCGGACCTCATGGTCACCAACGTGGTGACCGTTCCGGAAACCGCAACCGTGCTGGACGCGTGCGAGCTGTTCGTGGTGTACAAGTTCCTGGCGTTTCCGGTGGTGGACGATCAGGGCAGGATCACGGGGATCGTCGACGTGGGGTTTTTCACGGACGAGGTCTTCGACATCGCGGAGAGGGAGCGCCTGGACGAGCTGTTCGAGACCATCGGCTTCCACATCTCCCAGGTCAGGGACGCGACCCCGGCACAGGCGTTCCGCTTCCGGTTCCCGTGGCTCATTACCACCATCGCAGGCGGATCAATCGCCGCGCTGCTGGCCGGCTTCTTCGAGATGACCATCGCCCGGAGCATCATCCTGGCGTTCTTCCTGACACTGGTGCTGGGGCTGGGCGAGAGCGTCGCCATGCAGTCCATGACGGTCACGATCCAGAAACTGCGCCACATGGAGCCGACGTTCGCGTGGTATTCCCGGACCTTCCTTCACGAGCTGGGCACGGCCTTTCTGCTGGGCGCCGCGAGCGGGACGATCGTGGGGCTCATCATCCTGCTGTGGGACGGAGCCTTTCTCCCGGCCTTTTCGGTGGGCATGAGCATCCTGCTGGCGATCTGCTTCGCCTGCATCCTGGGCCTGAGCGTGCCGGCACTGCTGCACCGGCTCGACCTCGACCCCAAGATATCCTCGGGCCCGGTCACCCTGGCCATGGCCGACATCTTCACCCTGCTCTTCTATTTCGGGGTAGCGACGCTGCTCCTGTAGACCATTCCGAGGACAAGGCCGGAGGGAGACGATGCACCCGGACGTTCCCGGGCCCGCCTCCCCTGTGGATCCCCCTGATCAGCCGGACGTGTTTTCCAGGCCCTGGCGGCGTCCGTCACGTCCTCGGGCCAAGCCTCTTCTGCAGCTCCCGGGCCAGGTCTTCGAGGATCTCGTCGAACTGCCTCCTCATGTCGATCATATTCTGGCGCATCCGCAGGATAACCTCTACTCCGGGAAGGTTGATGTCCATATCCTCCATGAGGACCCTGGCCACCCGAATCTTGTCGATCTCCCGGCTCGGAAGCAGTTTTTCCCTCCCGGTGTCATCGGTGGTCAGGGTGATGACATCTTCACGCTCGAGCGTGGTGATGAAATCTTCGTCGATGTGCAGAACCTCGATCACCTCCGTAAGGGTCCAGACATCCTTCTCCATACCCTTTTCTCCCGTACGATCGCGGGGCTCGCGTTCCCGTGTCCTGAAACGCAGCCGGATCCGTCGATAACTTAACGGTCAAGTCCTCATAGAGAGATACCGGGAATGAGTATGCGAATCAAGAGGGAGACGGCAAGCCGGATTCCGGGGAGGCTGTTGCATGTACGATGCTGTCCTTGCAGGATAGTGTCTGATGGATGCCATATTCCCTGGCGAGTTCGTGATCGTGCTCGCCTGCCGGCAGTCGGGAGGCGCGGAAGACACCTCAGGGAGCTTCAGGAAAACCTGATTCCCGCCCCGTAGCGGCGGCCGCGGGCTGCAGAGAGGGCCCTGCACCACCTGATGACACCGGTGCTGTCGTTGACCTCGCCGCACCCGAACTCTCCGGTGGCCGCCTCCAGGAGATGGATCCGAATCTTCTCGCCGGCCCTCATGCAACAGTCGCACTCGATGTAAATCCCGTTCTCACAGGCATTACGGATGGTCGCCTCGAAATAGTCAACACCCCGGCAGGTGAGGCACTTGAGCTCCAGGGGAATACGTCCTGTGGCTCGCTTCTGTGTTTCTTTCCTTTCTTCCCGCGGCATTGTCGCTCTCCCCGGCATGAAAGCCCGGGCACCGCGTCTGCTGAAGACGGGTGCATCGTTCTATGAATTATAGTAAAGGAGGAGCCGCAGCTGTCAAACCGAATCGGCCGGTGTCGACAATTATTCCGGCGGTCATTCGACCCTCACCACACGAGAAGCCTCACCGCCACCAGGAAGAGAAAGCCCGCAACGAACATCCGGAAATAGTCCTGGGGCAACCTGTCAAGGAATTTCCGGGCGAGGTAAGCGCCCGCGAACGAGACAGGAATGCACAGGACAAGGGCTGCGAGCAGGGTGTTCCCGAGCTCGACACCACCCATCAGATACCCGGAAACCCTCGTTATGTCTATGAAGAAGGCGATGATACCCGAGGTGAAGATATAGACGTCCTTGGGCAGGTCGAACGCGGCGAGAAAAGCCCCCCGCACCGCCCCTCCCACTCCGAAGAGCCCGGCCGACAGTCCGGACAGGGTGCCTCCCGTTACGGCTGTCACCTGATTCCTCGGCAGGGCCCACTGCCGGTTGGTGAACAGGAATCCCACATAGATCAGCAGGAAGAGACCCAGTATTCTCTCGAGGGGAAGATCCCGGGCCTGGAGGGCCAGGCCCGCGCCCATGAAGCTCGCCGCGATTCCCGGGATTCCGAAACCCAGGACGAGCCTCCATACGGTCCCTTTCCGGAAGAGGAGCATCTTCCAGACATCCCCGAAGAGATGAATGACCCCGACAAAGAGAAGCGTGACCGGCAGGGGGGCGAAAACCGCGAGCACGGGGACCATGATAGTGGACGTGCCGAATCCCGTGGAGGTTCCCACAGCCGAGGCTATCAGGGTCAGAACAACGAGCAGAACGATCTCCGTCACACCGGCGCCTCCCTGAAAATGAACCATTGCCCAATATACCCGTACACATGCGCTACCCGCCGCCTATCCTGTCCGGAGAAACGTGCCTCGCCAAAACATCACCCGGCACCGGCTTCGCGTCTGCCGGAGTAAGCGGCTCTCACGCACGACGCGGTTCAGCCGCCCCGGGCCCGCTCTCCGGCATCACTTTTTCGTGCGGGAAGCAGAACGGAAACGGTGGTGCCTCTTCCCGGCCTGCTCCATGCGGTGATCGCGCCCTGGTGGTCCATGACGATCCCGCGTACGACGGCCAGCCCCATCCCGGTGCCTCCGGTCCGTTTCCTGGTCGTGAAAAGCGGCTCGAAGGCATATTTCAGTGTCTCCTCGTCCATGCCCTCTCCGGTATCGCGCATCATGATGCGGACATACGCACCCGGGCTGAGACGGGGTGAGATCTGCGCGGCCTCTTCTTCGCTCAGGGTGGTCCTGCTCACACTCACATCCAGCAGACCTCCCTTTGCCCGCATGGCATGTCCGGCGTTCTCGCCCAGATTCACGAGCACCTGTCTGATCTGGTCGGGATCGGCCATGACTCCGGGCAATCCCTCCTTGATTCGATTCTGTATTTCGATGGTGCTGGGCAGCGCCGACCTCAGGAAGGCGACGGCATCCGACACGACGGATGACACGTCCACAGGCCTCTTCTCCCGGGTTCGTCTTTGGCTGAAGGTAACGATCCGCCTCACCAGGTCACTGCCCAGAAGGGCCGCCTGTCGCGTTTCCTCCAGCATGGGACGAACGGGCGAATCCTCGTCGAGATCGGTGAGGGCGGTTTCCATGTTGAGGACGACCGGAGTGAAGATGTTCTTGAGTTCGTGGGCGATACCCCCTGCCAGCCTGCCCACGGCCTCCATCTTCTGAATCTCGATCATCTGCTCGTGGAGCCGCGCCTCCCGGGTCATGTCGTGCACTACGGCCACGTAGTTGATCACCTCTCCGTCTTCGTCCCATACGGGCGACACGGTCAAATCCACCTCCATGATTGCTCCCGACTTCCGCCTTCTCTTCCGGTGGCCGGTCCATGGTTCCTGCTCATGGGTTATCCGGGCCAGGATGTCCCGGTAATCATCGCCCATGAAATACTCACCCAGTGAGGCGATGTGACTGCCGACCAGCTCGTCCCGGTGATAACCGCTGAACCGTTCGAAGGCGGGGTTCACATACTCGATGACCAGCTCCGGGTTGATCAGCACGATGCCCTCCCCTGCCTGCTCAACGGCGGATGCGAGGCGGGTGGTGTCGTACCTCATCTTCTTCTCCAGCCTTGCGTGGGCCTCCCTGAGCTGTTCCTGCGCATGTTTGAGCTCGGTGATGTCGCTGAAGATGACGAATGCGCCCCCGGGTTTGTCCCCTCCGGGCAAAGACCGGGGGATAGTATCCACCGAGACCCACCGCTGTTGTTCGAGCCGGGGATGGCGGAAGCGTATGATCCAGTTCCTGAGAGGGTTTTCCGTCCCGAGCGCCTGAACCGGGAGCGGGTTCTTCAGACACTGGAGGTCTTCTTCGCAATGGAATTCAGGGAGCCGGGCAAAGATCTCGTACAGGCTCAGGCCGCACATCTCCCCCAGCTCCAGACCCGTGATCTCCTCTGCGGCCGGGTTCGCGGCCACGACCCTGTTCCCCTGGTCGAACTCCACGACCCCCTGGTTCATGGTGTCGTGGAGAAGCCGGTAGCGCTCCTCGGAATCCCTCAGGGCGTTCAGGGTCTCCTTGAGCTCGGTGATGTTCTGCAGAACGATATTGACCCCTGCCGTCTTTCCCTCACTGTCCGGTACGGGGAGGTAGTGGCTGATCCATGTACGGGCTGGCCCTCCGTAGGTCCCGGGGGGAGACTCGAGCTCCACGCCGAACCGCGGCCGGCCCGATTCCACGACCGAGCGCGAGACCTGCTCTATCCGGTGTGCAAACACGGGCACGACCTCTCTCAACGGGCGGCCTGCGATTTCCGCGGCGGAAGAGCCGAACATCGCGGCGAGAGAACCATTGATCATCGCCACGTGCATGTCCGTATCGAGGATGCACATCCCCACTGGCAGCGAGTCGTAGATTCCCTCCAGGGCGATCCTCGCCCTCCTCTCCTCCTTGCAGGCCTTTTCCTCGGCATTCTTCCTGACCGTGACATCCTCGAGAAAGAGATCGACGCCCTTTCCCCGGCGCAGGCACCGGTAGGAGATCCAGCGCGGGGGAGGCCCCTGCCAGAGAAATTCTCCCGTGACCGGGACGGATCGGCTCATGGCCTGCCGGCATCCTTCGAGAATTCTTCCTGCGAGCGCGCCGGGGACCTCGCGATCAAAAGATCTGTCTTGAAGCTCGTGCCTTGTCTTCCGCAACAAACCGGCGGCCCTGTCGCTCACATGGGTGATCAGAAAGCCGCTGTCCAGACGGACAATCCCGATGCCCAGGGCATCCAGAGCCTCTTCTGCACCTGATGACGCGTGCAGGGCCTTGTGTGTTCCTCGCTTCCCCTGTTCCTCTGTTGTCTGCATGGTCCCGCCATGAGTGAACCGGTTGTCCCCTGTATATGCACTCCCAAACCCGGCTTCTTTTCAGCCGCCCATCTCACCCATGCCGCGCGGGTGACACCCTCCTGCTGGGCGCGGCACGGTCACGGACAGCCGACAAGCAGTTTTCACAAAGGCTCAGGAGCCGGTCACAGAACATTCCCGATAAGATACCGTGCCGTTACCCGATAGATCGTCTCCGGGTATTTTTCGAGACATCTCCGGCAAGCCCGGCACAGCCAGGCGGGCCCCTGCTGACGCGCGTCCCACAGGCTGATCGTCTCACCGCACATATCGCACTGACACGCAATGCCCGGACCTTCCTCGATCATTTCTCCGGTCGCGGGTGAAAAATAAAACCTGACACCTGCTCCATAGAGACGGTGTCTCCCGATCTTGTGCTGTCTGGACCATCGGATCGTGCCGTTGCAGTCGTAGAGATGAACGCACTCCAGGACCCTGGGCACCTCCTGGATGAGACGGATATGCACCGGTTCACCCGCCCGGAGTTCCTTGTCTGTTTCCAGATAGATTCCCTCTTCGGATACGTTATAGAGCGTGGCCTCGCAGGGAAAGACTCTGCCGCGGGCTGTGCACTCCAGCTCAAGGGGAATCCTGCAGTCCATCCTTTTATGTGTCCGGTGTTCGCTGATCTGTCCCATCATGTGCTCCTATCTTCTCTCGATGCTGCGGCCCCTTTTGTGAATGCACGGATCGGTCTCCTTAAAACGCATAGGATTGTAGTATGGACGTGATTCGGCAAATCAAGGGGCAAAGTGGAAAAATATTTCTCCTGTGCGCTCCCGCGCCCGGCCTGTATACACCCGGGTGCGCCCTGACCCGGCCGAACTCTTGTGGGTACAGGAAGAACGCTACTCTGCGGCGGCCTTGAACAGGGCGCCCGATATCATGGGCCAGTTGCTGTTCATGATCATGTAGCGGGGGAGGTCGTAGGGCTCCTTATTCGAGCTCAGGGGAGCGAGAACACGGCCCCACCGGATGGTGAACGCGCACTCGTAGCCTGCTTCCTTGAGCAGCCTCTTTGCCATATCCGAGCGGACTCCGCTCGGATAGACGAACGAGGTCACCTTCACGCCCAGCTTCTCTTCCAGGGTCTGCTTCGAGAGCCTGATCTCCTTGACAAAGGCCTTGCTGTCCTCTTCGTAGAACTTCCGGCTCAGGATCAGGTGATAGTAGCCGTGACCGGCGATGTCGCAGCCGGCCCGGGAGAGCTCTGTGAGCTGGTCCCAGGTCAGCGCATAGGATTTTTTGCCGATGACGTTCGGGTAAATACCCAGAACAGGCCTGATGCCCCGCGGCTCGAACACCTGGCGATACGCCTGGTACACGCTCTGGTTGCCGTCATCCACGACGACGAGCACGTTCTTCCTGCCCGTGATCGCCCCTTCAAGCAGATCGGAGTAGGTCACGAAGCGGAATCCCTTGCCCGCGAGCTCGTCCATCTGCGAACCGAGCTCCTCAAGGGAGACATCATAGTCGAACCGCCCGTTGCCGTGGAATGAATGGTAGCACAGGACGAATACCTGATCGTCGGCTGCGCGGGCCTCGACCCATCCGTCAATCCCGAAGAGGACCATCAGCATCACGGCCCAGAAACACGTACGCACCTTCTTCATGGCGAAAAGCTCCGATTCATGGTGAAGAACTCCGGTCCGGCCGCAGCCTTCACATGCCCCTCATATAGCCCATCCCGGGCCGCTCCGCCAGATAAAATTCTTCCGCCCTTGCCGGTTCAGATTCCGCGTGAACCTCTCCGTGCGTTTGCCTCGAGAAAAACCCGGGGCCTGCGGTTTGATGCCCGTGCCAGCGATCAGTCCTTCCGGGGCGATCCGCGATGAATCGAGCCATCAGTATAATGGGGAAAGATCAGGGGATATCCCGATCCCGCGCCCTCGACCACTCCTGCGCAGCGGCCTGCACCGGGTCCCACGGACCGCTCAGGGGAGGGGTGTAGGAAAGATCGAGGCCGCTTATCCCGTCAACGGGCATCTCATGGTACACCGCCGCGGCCAGGACATCGATCCTCTTGGATATCTCGCTGCCGTACGGGCCGAGGATCTGTGCGCCGAGCAGTCTCCCGGTCTCCCGGTCTCCCGTGATCCGGATGTTGAGCCGTCCTGCACCGGGGTAGTACGCCTTGTGGTCCCAGGCTGTATACCCGATAGTCAGGGGAGCAAACCCGGCGGCTTCTGCCTCTGAGTCGCGCAATCCGGTCCGCGCGGCGACCAGGTCGAAGATCTTCACCGCCTGGGTGCCGAGCGAGCCCGGAAACACCGCGTCACCGCCCGCGGCGTTCTCGCCTGCCGCGTATCCCTGCTTGTGCGCGGTGGTTCCCAGCGGCAGGTATTGGTATTGGCCGAGCACGCGGTGCCATGTCTGCACGCAGTCGCCGGCCGCAAAGACATGCGGCACGCCGGTCTGCATCCTCCTGTTCACCCTGATGGCCCCGAATTTACCGATCTCGACCCCGGCCGAAGCCGCCAAGTCCGTGTTCGGCCTTGCCCCGGCCGCCACGAGCACCAGGTCGGCATCCAGGGAGAAGCCCTGATCGCCGGTCACCCTCAAACACCCCCCGATGTGCTCAACCGCCCTCACCGGCATCCCGGTCGCCACCCGCACGCCGTGGCGCTCCAGGCACTCGCGGACCTGAACCCCCAGCTCGGAATCGACCGTGGAGAGAATCGTGTCCGCATATTCGACCACGGTCACGCGCATGCCCCGGCGCGTGAAGGCATCGGCCATCTCCAGGCCGATATACCCGCCGCCGATGATCGCCGCATGCACGGGCCTGTTTTCCTCCAGAAAGGTCTTCAGCACGATGCTGTCTTCGACCCACCGGAGGAAGAACACCCCGGGCATGTCAATGCCCTGGATATCCGGCCTTGCGGACATTGCGCCCGTTCCGATGACGAGCTCGTCATAGCCGAGCGTAACCGCGTGTCCCGCAGGCGAGGTCACCAGGACGGTCCGCCGGCCAGGGTCGATCGCAACGGCCCGGTGCCCGAGCAGGAGCCGGATGCCGCTCTGCTCGATCTCCGGGACGCTCCGGTGCGCCAGCATACGCCAGTCCGGCGTCTCGCCGCTGATGTAAAAGGGGAGCCCGCAGATGCTGAAGTTGGGAAACTTATCGGCGACGACCATGGTGATCTCGATGCGCGGATCGATCTCCCGGGCCCTGAGGCCCGCGCTGATGCCGGCATCGCTGCCGCCGATGATCAAAAGTCTTTTCATACTATCACCATGTTCGCATCCGGCCCTGCAACACGCCCCGGGAAGAACGCCCGCCTCCGGCATGCATTCTCACTTCGACCGGTACAGAGGAAAAAACCATCAGGACACGGTGCCAATAGCAGGAGACATTCACGGTTGTCAGGTCCTTGACGGCACCAGGAGCAGCGGGACCCCGGTTCGTCTCGACACGGAGTGGCTCACGCTTCCGAGAAAAATCTCTCCGATATAGCCCCTGCCCTGGCTGCCCATGACCGTGAGCGAGATGTCGCCATGCTTGAGCCGTGAGAGGATCTCCTGCTTGGGCGAGCCATAGGCCAGCTCGATCCTTACATCGCGCACCCCTGCTTCTTCGAGCTCTGTCTTGAGCCGCTCCATCCGCCCGGTGTCGATCCGGTTGAACTCTTCGAGACGGTTTTGCAGATGCGGGGAGATCTTCGCCCTGTCCTGCACATGGAACAGGGTG
>JAHDQN010000033.1 GCA_018433775.1 Deltaproteobacteria bacterium | reverse complement strand
CTCGATCTGGAGCTGCATGACCTTGCGCGTGATCTCGTCGAGCTCGGCCGGCATGGAGTCGATCTCGGTGCGGATCAGGGCACACGCCTCGTCGACCAGATCGATGGCCTTGTCGGGAAGGAACCGGTCGGTGATATAACGGTTCGACAGCACCGCGGCGGCCACCAGGGCGCTGTCCTGGATTTTCACGCCGTGGTGCACCTCGTAGCGCTCCTTGAGGCCCCGCAGGATGGAGATCGTGTCTTCCACCGTGGGCGGCTCCACCAAGACCGGCTGGAACCTGCGCTCCAGGGCTGCGTCTTTCTCGATGTGCTTGCGGTACTCGTCCAAGGTGGTTGCGCCCAGACAGTGGAGCTCTCCGCGCGCCAGCATGGGCTTGAGCATGTTGCCGGCGTCCATGGAGCCCTCTGCGCGGCCAGCGCCCACGATGTTGTGGATCTCGTCGATAAAGAGCAGGATCCGGCCCTCGCTCGCCTTGATCTCGCTCAACACCGCTTTGAGCCGCTCCTCGAACTCGCCACGGAACTTGGCGCCCGCCACCAGGGCCCCCATGTCCAGGGCGAAGATGGTCTTGTCCTTCAAGCCCTCGGGCACGTCTCCCCGTACGATCCGCTGGGCAAGCCCTTCAACGATGGCGGTCTTGCCCACACCGGGCTCGCCGATGAGGACCGGGTTATTCTTGGTCTTGCGCGAGAGGATGCGGATGGTGCGCCTGATCTCGGCGTCCCTGCCGATGACCGGGTCGAGCTTTCCGAGCTGAGCCTGTGCCACGAGGTCGATCCCGTACTTCTCCAGGGCCTCGTAGGCGGCCTCGGGGTTGTCGCTGGTGACCCGCTGGTTGCCGCGGATGGCGGTGAGCGCCTGGAGGACGCGCTCCTTGGTGATATTGAACTGCGCGAGGATCTTCCCTGAAGGCGTTTTCCCGCCCTCTTCCATCATGGCGAAAAGCAGATGCTCAACGGACACATACTCGTCCTTGAGCCGGGCCGCCTCTTCTTTGGCCTTTACGAGCATCCGGTTGAACCGCTGGGTCACATAGACCTTGCCCGCCTCGGCCCCGGGGCCGGAGACTTTGGGCCTGCGGTCGAGCTCCTTATGGACCTCGGCGATCACGGGGTCCAGCGGCACGTCCATCCTGGCAAGGATCCTCGGGATCAGCCCGTCATCCTGCTCCAGCAGGGCCAGGAGCACGTGCTCCACATCGAGCTCCACCTGTCCGAAGCGCACCGCTATGTTCTGGGCGTTCTGAATCGCCTCTTGCGTTTTCTGCGTCAGTTTGTTCACATCCATGTATTGTCTCCTCTTCGTGTTTTTCGCCTGACACTGATCCTAGTAGGTTGTATGGTCCTGTATTTCAAGGCTCTTATAGGGATTTACCATGATTTTCAGGGTCGGGATCGTTCTATTCTTAAAAAAGGAGGTACGTGCCGGGACTCATCCGCTTTTTGGGCGATCCATCTTCACCCATCGCCGGGAGAACAGAGAGTCGGCCGGCTCCATCCCGGTCGCCCTCTCTTGCCGGCGATGAAAATGCTCCTCCGCGATACCTTGATAAAAAGGGGCTTTTTTAAGCCCCTTTTTTAAAGAACCTCACGTGAGCTTCAGGGAGATCAGTCTCCCTTGATCTTGATCTTCCGCTGCTCTTTTTTCTCCTTTTCTACCTTGGGCAGGGTGATGTTCAACACGCCCTTCTTGAAGGTCGCTTCCGCCTTGTCCGGATTGACCTCCACCGGGATCGGGATCACCCGCGAGAACGCGCCGAACGAACGCTCCATGTAGTAGGATTCCTTGCCCTTCTCTTCCCTCTCTTCTCTCTTCTCACCCTTGATGGTGAGCGAATCCCTGCTCAGATTGATGTCGATGTCCTTTTCATCAATTCCGGGCAGCTCCGCAGTTATGTATATGGAGTTTTCATCCTCGGTCATGTCCACCTGCGGATAGAACGCGCCCGCGGCTTCCATCTCTTCACCGAAGGGCCTGAGCCCGAATCCCTTGAAGAAGTCATCGAACAGGCGATTCATCTCGCGCTGGAACATATCCAGCGGATGCGTTTCAATCTCCCTGCTCACCGGAACACTTCTTCTTCCCCATCTCCAGGGGGTTAACGATCTCATAGCCATAATTTCCCTCCTTATACCGTATCTTCGTTTGTCGTCATTCTGCTTGAATCTTGATCTGTTTCGGCTTTGCCTCTTCCTTTTTGGGCAGCACGATCCGCAGTACACCGTCCTTCATCCTTGCCTCGATCCTGTCCCGGTCGATGGGCTCGGTGATGGTGAAGGACCGGAAGTAATCGCCCACCCCATATTCCGCATAGGTGAGCCGGTGATCACCCGCCTTGACCGGGGGAGAAACCTTGGCCTCGATGGTGAGCACATCGTTTTCCAGGGTCACACTCACGTCCTCATCACCCGCTCCGGGAAGGTCGGCATACAGGGTCAGATTGTCCTTGTCTTCGCTGATATCGACATTCGGCATATAGATCCTGCCGGTCCGTGTCCTCTCGGTCGCTACACTGCCGCCCGCCTTCTGCTTTTTGACCTCACGGGACTTTTCTACCTCTGCCATGTCATTCGCCTCCTTATTATGCAGTTTTCACACTGATCTTTCTGGCCTTATCCGCCTCGGCCCGGGGAAGGGTGATCTTCAGGATACCCTTGCTGTAACTGGCCTCAACCTTGGAGCTTTCCACATTGTAGGGAAGCTGAATGGTACGATAGAAATCCCCGTACCCGCGTTCCCTGCGGTGCCAGGACTGACCCTCTCCAAGCTCCTGCCGCCGTCTCGTACCTTTCAGGGTAAGCACGTCGCCGGTCACAGTGAGGTCTACATCCTCCGGGTCCACGCCCGGGATCTCTGATGTGATGATTACATTATCTTCGCCGGTGAAGATATTGACCGGCGGATACTTCACAGCGCTCTGCCTGCCGAAACCGGAGAAGAAATCGCTCCAGTCCCGCTCAAGCCGTTCCATTTCCTGAATCGGGTCCCAACTCCAGCTAATTCTGCCGATTCTTGCCATGGCCCTCACCTCCAGATCATTTTTGTATTTATATTAGGGTATGTCCTGCAAATTTCAAGGGGTTGCCGATCGGTCATAACCTGCATGCAAGCCATGTGTAAGAGAGAAGGATAAATCGCAGCCCGCTTGATGGCTCGCGAGGGACGGGTAAATACAACCCATTGAATACAAGGATATTATCTTGCGCCTTCAATGAGAGTGTGAACGCTGTACCGAATTCTCCATGAAAGAACTCACTGTAAGTCGGAGAGAAACATCATGAAATTATCCCTGCAAAATCTACTCTGTACAGGGAGGTGTTTTGGTGCTAAACAATGAGCCAACTTCAAGAAAAGTGTGCATGAGAAGGGATATGGCAGCAAAAGGAAAGATCACGATAAACCAGGGACTGTGCAAAGCCTGCGAGCTGTGTCTGACCGTCTGTCCCGATGAGGCCATCCGGCTCTCGGAGAACCTGAACGAAAAGGGATACCATCCCGCCGAACCCGCCAAGGATTCGTGCCGGGGGTGCGCCCTGTGTGCGGTCATGTGCCCCGAAGCGGCTATCGAGGTGTACCGTGGATAAGAAGGTTCTGATGAAAGGCACGGACGCCCTCGGAGAGGCCGCGATCCGTGCAGGCTGCACGTGCTACTTCGGCTACCCCATCACCCCGCAGAACGAGGTCCCGGAATATATGTCCAGGCGTATGGAGGAGGTGGGCGGGGTGTTCCTCCAGGGCGAGAGCGAGATCGCGTCCATCAACATGGTGCTCGGCGCGGCCGCGAGCGGAAAGCGCGCCATGACCAGCTCCTCTTCTCCGGGCATCAGCCTCAAGCAGGAGGGGCTTTCGTTCATGGCCGCACTCGAGCTCCCGGCGGTCATCGTCAACATCAACCGGGGCGGGCCCGGCCTGGGGAATATCGCCCCGAGCCAGGGCGACTACTATCAGGCGACACGGGGTGGAGGCCACGGCGACTACCGCATGCCCGTCTATGCTCCGGCGTCCGTGCAGGAGCTCTACGACATCACCATGAAGAGCTTCGACGTGGCCGATCTCTACCGCACCCCGGTCATGATCCTGGGCGACGGCATGATGGGCCAGATCGTGGAGCCCATCTCCCTGAACGAGCGGCCCGAGGTGGAGATCCCTCCCAAGGACTACATCCTGGACGGAGCCCAGGACAGGCCCTCCCGGATCGTCAAGTCCCTGATCCTGGATCCGGCGGAGATGGAGGAGCACAACTGGAAGCTCAAGCGGAAATACGACCTCATGGCGCATGAGCTCCCCCAGTGGGAGGAGTTCATGACCGATGACGCGAAGCTGACCATCATCGCCTACGGCACGGCGGCGCGCATTGCCAAGGGTGCGGTCAAGCGGGCGAGGAGCGAGGGGCTGAAAGTCGGCCTGCTCCGCCCCATCACGCTGTGGCCGTTCCCCGAAGAGGCGATCCGCAGTCTTGCGAAAAAGACCAAGCTCTTCCTCGTGTTCGAGATGAGCACCGGCCAGATGCTCGACGATGTGCGCCTGGCGATCGAGGGCAGGGTCCCCTGCGAATTTTACGGCCGGCCGGGCGGGGTCGTGCCCATTCCCCAGGAAATCGCCCGGATCATCGAACGGTACTGGCTGCAGAAGGAGCTCTAGATGAAGGCCATATACACCCGACCCAAGTCATTGAAGCCGGTGTCCAACCACTACTGCCCGGGATGCGGGCATTCGATCATCCACCGGCTCGTCTGCGAGCTGGTCGACGAGATGGATATGCGGGGCAGGATCATCTGCATTCCGCCTGCGGGCTGCGCGGTGCTCGCCTACAACTACTTCGACTTCGACGTGTGCGAGTCCGCCCACGGACGGGGCTGCGCCGTGGCCACCGGATTCAAGCGTGCACAGCCCGACAGGATCATCTTCACCTACCAGGGCGACGGGGACATGGCCGCAATCGGGACCGCCGAGACCCTGCACGCGGCGAACCGGGGCGAGAAGATCACGAGCATTTTCGTGAACAATGCGGTGTACGGCATGACCGGAGGCCAGATGGCCCCCACCACCATGATCGGGCAGAAGACCACCACCTCCCCCTACGGCAGGAGGACCGAGGTGGAGGGATACCCGCTGAAGATCACCGAGCTCATCGCAACCCTGCCCGGCGCCGCCTATGTCACCCGGACCTCGCTGGCCACGCCGGCCAAGATCCGGGAGACGAAGAAGGCCATCAAAAAGGCCTTCGAGGTCCAGATGGCGGGCACGGGCTACTCGCTCGTTGAGGTCCTCTCTCCCTGCCCCACCAACTGGAAGGTGAGCCCCCGGGAGGCCTTCGTCTATCTGGAAGAAACGATGGAAAAGGAATACCCCATCGGGGTCATGAAAGATAACACGACAAAGAAGGACAAATAGACGCCATGCTTCAGAAAACCATCATGAGCGGAATCGGCGGGCAGGGAATTCTCTTTTCCGGCCTGGCCTTCGCGTGGGCGGCGATGCTCGAAGGGCATTACGTCACCTATCTGCCCTCTTATGGCGCGGAGATGCGCGGCGGCATCACCTCGTGCACCATCGCCATTTCGGACGAGGAGATCGCGTCCCCGGTGGCGTCTTCTCCGGACTACCTCGTCATCATGGACAACCTTTCCCTCCAGCGCCTGCAGAACCAGACCGTTTCCGGCGGCGAGGTGTTCATCAACACCAGCATCGTCACCACCAGGCCGGTGAGAGGGGATATCGACGTGGTGGATATCCCCGTGAACGAGCTCGCGATCGGGACCGTGGGCGAGCGCTATGCCAACATGGTCATGCTGGGCGCCTTCGTGAGCTGCACGCGCCTGGTCAAGATCTCCACTCTCCTCGACAACATGGGGGAAATCCTGGGAAAGGGAAAGAACCGCTTCAAAGACAAGAACATCAAGGCCTTGACAACAGGGTACGATTATTTTTCGAGGGAGACATAGGTCATGGCAGTCAAACAGTTTCGTCTTGAGACCGCAAACGTATCGGGCAAGCTCTCCAACTTGAGCGACACGCTGGGCAAGCACGGGGTGAATATCAGGGCCATCTCGGTAGGGCAGGAATCGGCCGAGGTTTCCTCCATCTGCATCGTGGTGGACGATCCCAAGAAGGCAAAGAACGCCCTGTCCGCAGAGAAATTCGAGTATCAGGAAAGCGGCGTGCTCGCCGTTGAAATGCCGGACCATCCGGGCGGTATGAACGCCGTCCTCAAGCCGCTGAGAGATGCGAAGATCAACGTGATCACCATGTATCCCTACATCGGCAGGGCATCGAACCCCATCATGATCCTGGAGGTGGACAACACCCCGGTCGCCACCGATGTGCTCAAGCGCAACTGGGTAAAGCTCTGGGACAAGGACATCTACCGCCTGTAAGAGCCGGAGGCTCGTTCCCCGGGCACCTTTAAGGCGAAGCCCCCCGATCCCTATCTGCCGGAGGCCGCCGGACTCGCGTCCGGGATCCTTGGCAGACGCCTCAGGGTCGCCTGGCCCACGTTCACGATGGTGTCGTAGGCGCTCACGGCGGACGAGCCCAGGCCGATTCCCACGGGGAGCAGGCGGGAGCGGCTCCTCATGGGCACGAGCCGGCGGAGGACCCTCCGCATCCCCCGGTCCAGGCCCCTGCTGAAGTACTTCATGGGAAGCAGCCGGGAGACGTATTCCCTGGTGATGGACCGGGAATCCTCCCCCATTTCCCGGTTCGTTATCCCGAACACCTCGCCGATGACCCTCATCGTGAAATCCTCGATGGCCGCCCGGTCCTCGATGTCCTTTCCGTGGATGAGGCACAGGGCGAGAACGAGGGTGACCGACTGGTCCAGGAGATAGAAGTTCTCGACACCCACCAGGGATAAGGAAACGATGGTGCCCAGCCCGGGTACCACGGACGGAAGGTTGATGAGGGAGTTCTTGAGGGCCTGGGCCTGGGCCATCTCCTCGATGAGGGTCTGGGACATGATCCCGGGATGGGAGCCGTCGCCGTGGCGCAGGGCCTCTTCGGCGAGCACGGCCGCCCGTTTGAGGTTCCCGCTGATGAGGCTGCCGACGAGCAGGAGAAAGCGGTCGCCCAGTGCATCCAGCATCTCAGAGCCTGCCCTGCCGTCATCGGCCATCTTGAAATCCCATTGACATATCTTACACCTTAATAATATACATCACTTATTTAAAAGGAACCGGGGCTGTTTGTAAAGGGGCTGAATTTTAAGAGCACACATACGCTGTCTTCTCGAGCTTTCTTTTTTTAAGCGTACGGCATTCCACATTCTGAACATACCAGGGTAAGGAGGACATATTTATGGGTATTCGGTCCATCAAGGAACTGGACTTGAAATCGAAAAAAGTTCTCATACGCGTGGATTTCAATGTTCCCCTCGACGAAGAGGGCGCCATCACCGACGACTCCCGGATACGGGAGGCCCTGCCCACCATTCAGTATGCCATTGACCAGGGGGGAAAGGTCGTTCTCATGTCCCACCTGGGCCGTCCCAAGGGCAAGGTGGTCAAGTCCATGAGCCTGCTGCCCGTGGCGCGCCGCCTCTCGGAGCTTCTGGGGACGAGCGTCAACATGGCGCCCGACTGCGCGGGTGACGAGGTGAAGAAGATAGTCGGCAACCTCTCTTCCGGCGAGGTGATCCTGCTCGAAAACCTGAGGTTTCACATCGGCGAGGAAAAGAATGACCCCGAGTTCGCGAAAAAGCTTTCCGAGCTGGGCGAGTGCTATGTCAACGATGCCTTTGCCACGGCCCACCGCGCCCATGCATCCAATGTGGGTATCTGCGACTATCTCAAGGATACCGCTGCAGGCTTTCTGATGCTCAGAGAGGTCGAGTACATCAACAAGGCATTGAAGGACCCAAAGCGTCCCTATGCTGCCGTGATCGGGGGGGCCAAGGTCTCGGGCAAGCTGGAGGTGCTCGAGAACCTCATCGAGAAGGTCGACAAGGTGATCATCGGAGGCGGGATGGCCTTCACCTTCATCAAGGCCCTGGGCCAGGGCATCGGAAAATCTCTGGTGGAGGACGATCTCGTGGATACCGCCCGGTCCATCATGGAGAAGGCCCGCAGCAAAGGCGTGAAGCTCTATCTGCCGGTCGACTGTGTGTGCGCCGCGGATCCCAAGTCCGGCCGGGATGCCGTGACCGTGACCATCCAGGAGATCCCCCCGGATCTCATGGGCCTCGACATCGGCCCGGCATCGGCCGCCCTGTTCTCCGAGGCGCTCGATGACTGCAGCATGATCGTCTGGAACGGCCCCATGGGGGTCTTCGAACAGGAGCCCTTCTCCCAGGGAACCATGGATATCACGAGGAAGATTGCGAATTCAAAGGCATTGACCATCGTGGGTGGAGGTGATACAGATGCGGCGTTGCACAAGAGCAGCCTGACCGACAAGGTCGACTTCGTTTCCACGGCGGGCGGTGCCTTCCTGGAGATGCTCGGCGGCGCAGAGCTCCCGGGGGTGAAGTCCCTGGAACGATAGGAGTGGAGAAAGAATGAGAATACCTCTCATAGCCGGCAACTGGAAGATGTTCAAGACCCTGGACGAGGCCTCTTCCTGGGCCGATGATATCGCGCAGCGGGTCTCTGATGTCAGCAGACCAGAGATTCTCGTCTGCCCTCCCTGCCTCTACATCCACGCCCTTGCCGAGTCGTTCAGGGGATCCCCGGTCATGGTAGGCTCCCAGAACGTCTTCTGGGAAGACTCCGGCGCCTTTACCGGGGAAATCAGCGCGCCCATGCTCGCGAGCGCGGGCGCGAGCCACGCGATCATCGGCCACTCCGAGCGCAGGCAGTATTTCGGCGAGACGGACGAAACGGTCAACAAGCGCCTGTTCGCCGCGATCAGAGGCGGCCTCACCCCGATCGTGTGCGTGGGTGAGACCCTTGACCAGCGCGAGGCGGGAAAGACGAACACCGTGATCGAGGCCCAGGTGAAAAACGGCCTCGCAGGACTGGATGCCGGGCAGGCCGGATCCCTGGTCATCGCCTATGAGCCGGTCTGGGCCATCGGTACGGGAAAGACCGCGACGCCGGAGACCGCACAGGAGGTCCATGCCTTCATCAGGGGGCTCCTCAGCGATCTCTTCGGTCAAGAGGTTGCGGAGAGGGTCCGGCTTCTCTACGGCGGCAGCGTCAAGGGCGACAACATCGATGCACTCATGGCGAAGGCCGATATCGACGGCGCCCTGGTAGGGGGCGCCAGCCTCGATGCGGCCTCGTTCGAAAGAATAATACGTTTTAAAGGAAAGTGAGACTATGTACGGACTTCTCTTAACCATTCACATCGTGGTGTCGGTACTGCTGATCATTGCCGTGCTCCTGCAGTCGGGCAAGGGGGCTGATATCGGCGCCGTTTTCGGCGGGGCGGGTTCGCAGGCCCTGTTCGGCTCTGCCGGTCCGGCCGATTTTCTCAACAAGGCGACGCGAGTCCTGGTGGTCGTGTTCATGCTCACCTCGCTCACCCTGGGGTATTTTACCTTTGAGCGGCCGACCCAGAGTATCATGGACAGCCAGACCACAACCGCTCCTGCGGTCCCCGGCGAGACAGCGCCCCAACCGGGCGGGGAAGCCGGCGCCGCACCTGCCGCGCCGTCGATCCCGGCTGCGCCGCAGGGCCAGACGCCGGCCGAGCCGAGCCCTGCCCAGTAGCATCCCGAAGAAACTGCTGCACCAAGGGTCAGCGCGGAGGTTACCACCGGAAAACTCCCGCCGGCGCCTTTTATTTAAGGCCTGGCGGTTTTTTCTCCCTGAAGGCCGCAGGTTCTCCCCTTCCTCGACGGTTTCTCCCAAGCTTCTGATAAAATAACATGTTCGCGCCGAGCGTAAAGGAATAAGGAATCAGGTGATGGGGTGAGATATCCGAAGCCGGATTGACTTGGACCCCGTGTCGTGGTAGGTCTATGTGGAATACAGGGCTTTTACGGAATTTTTTACGATGGGGAAGCGGGTTGTTACGATGAGATTCCCCCTGTTGGAGAAGCCGGCACCATACGACCGCATGTAGCACCGGTGATATCAGCAAGGGCAGACGTGGCCGGGAGCATCGACCGCCGCTCACATCCGTGAGGAGCATCCATGTACTGGAATAAAAACGATGAATGTATTTCGCGGCAGGAGCTTAAGGAGCTCCAGCTTGGAAGGCTGAAAGAGACTCTCGCGAGGGCTTGCCGGGCGCCCTTCTACCGTGAAAGGGGACTTGGGGACTACACGATCCGTGATCTCAGCGATATCCGTAAGCTGCCGGTCACCACGAAACAGGACCTCAGAGACGCATACCCCTACGGCATGGTCTGCACCTCTCTCGATGAGGTGGTCAGGCTCCATTCGTCATCCGGCACCACCGGAATACCCACGGTCGTCTACCACAGCGCCCGCGACCTCCACAACTGGACCGAGCTGGTCACCCGCTGCCTCTACATGATGGGCCTGCGCAGGCACGACGTGTTTCAGAACATGATCGGCTACGGGCTCTTCACCGGCGGCCTGGGGCTCCACTACGGCGCGGAGAGGCTGGGCTGCCTCACCATCCCCACCGGCCCGGGCAACACCAAGCGCCAGCTCAAGTTCATGAAGGAGTTCAAGACCACGGCCATCCACGTGATCCCGAGCTATGCCCTGCACCTGGCCGACACACTGGAGGCCGAAGGCATCGACCCCCGCAGGGAGTTTCCCGATCTCTCCTTTGCGGTCCTGGGCGCCGAGCCGCATTCCGAAGAGACACGCAGGAAGGTGCAGGACTTCTTCGGGATCAGGGCATTCAACTCCTACGGCCTCTCCGAGATGAACGGCCCGGGCGTGGCCTTTGAGTGCCCGGAGATGAAGGGCATGCACATCTGGGAAGACGCGTACCTGGTGGAGATCGTGGACCCCGACACCCTGGAGCCCCTTCCCCCGGGCAGCAAGGGCGAGCTGCTCATCACCACGCTCTCCCGCGAGGCCATGCCCATCATCCGCTACCGCACCAAAGACCTCACCTCGCTGGTGTCCGGAGAATGCGCCTGCGGGCGGACCCATGCGCGGATCGAGCGCATCACGGGCCGAAGCGACGACATGATGATCCTCAAAGGGGTGAACATCTTCCCCATCCAGGTCGAGTCGGTCCTCAACAGCATCCCCGGGGTGGGGCGCAACTACCGGATCATCCTCGAGCAGAAGGGCCACAACGACCACATGATCGTCCAGGTGGAGATCGACCCGTCGATAAACGTGGGCGCGTACAAGTCGCTCGAGCGCCTGCGGAACACCATCACCCGGGAGCTCAGAGACGAGCTTCTCATCACCCCGGAGGTGGACCTCTGCGAGCCGGGCAGCATCCCGGTGGCCGAAGGAAAGGCCGTGCGGGTCATCGACAACCGCAAGCTGTAGTCTGGTAGTCTGTATTCTATAACAACCCTGGGGAATGCAGGGCATAGGTGTTCCAGTCGCCAAAGGGTTGCGACGAGAGCAGGCTATAGGACATGCGAATTTTCATGCCTGCCTCCAGAGCGACCCTCATGCCGGTCTTTCCTGAGCCCGGGACCATTGCGGAAACTCTTCCCCGCTGCCGAGCCGCAGCAAAAATTGCCCAGGAAAAAGCATGCTCGAAAAGATTCGGGGATGGTGCCGCCACCGGGCCCACCCCGCCCTGGTGAGACACATATGCATAACCGCACTCTCCCCCGTGCCCGGAAAACAGGTAACAGGGATACCGCTGCTCCAGGAGCAGATACTCGTGGTGCAGCCTGCGCGGCATGCCCAGCACGTTTTCATCTATCCGGCAAAGCCGATCGATGGAATCACCGCCTGCCTGTACCGGCTGGTCCGGACATGCCCGTTCAGATACGTTCTTTCGGAAGGAAGCGCATGGGTTGCCCGAGAAGAGATACACCGGCTCACGGGGGTACATGCCGGCCTTGGTATAGAGTGCCACCGATACCGGGTTGAATGCAAAGGTAATGACCGACATGGTCATGCATGGCCGCTCCGCTGCATACCGGAGGGCCTGGTCCAGAAGATTCTTTCCCACTCCGCGGTCCTGGTGCCCGGGAAGGATGAAGAGATGAGACAGAAACCACAACGGTGCACGCACCCAGCTGATGGCCGTCCCTATCACCGCATCGTGCTCATCCACGGCAACCCGGAATCCTTCCGGCTCGTGGCGCAGGGTGAATTCATAAAACGGGTTTATCGTCGAGGAGATATCTTGCTGCGAGGCATAACCGAACCGCCCGAATATTTCGCCGGAAGATCTGCGGTACACCTCTCCCACCCGAGGGATATCCTCTTTACGGGCTCCCCGATATGTGATCGTCATACGTCCCCAACAATAATCGCATCACTCCGGAATGCAACTCGGTCGTGCGCTCTTACTGTTTTCCCGCGGTCTGCTTCCTCTCCCGCGCAATCAGGTATACGGCGATGAGAATCAGAATGGGGCCCATAAAGAGGCTGATGCGATCATCCATGAGCAGGCCGTAGACGATATCGAGGACACCCAGAATAATAAAGGCCGTCAGTGCAAATTTCCGTATATTCATTGCTGGTCCTTTCCCACCCCGCCCTTGCCTGCACGAGGAATCCGGTGTGAAATCACTTCAACCGGAGCGCTTCCCGGTCATCTCCATTATATCAATCCGTATGATTGCAACCGTGTCAACCGCCTTTTCAGGAATATGGATCTCTGCGTCTGCATACTGGTTCATGATAATCTTTAAGGCATCGCGCTTCAACCGGGCGTCGTGGATGAACACGGCAACACCGTAGCCGATGACGCTCGAATACCTCACCGTCCAGTTGCACGCCTTGTCAGCGCGAACGATGGAGGCGTCGAGATCGAACTCGAAACACACCAGAGGGCTCTGGCGGAGAATGTCGATCTTTCTTCCCTCCGGTGCGCAGTGGATGTACAGGGCATTCTCATGGTACCCGAAACACACGGGCACCAGGTAAGGCCGTCCGCCGTCCACCATTGCCAGGCGCAGTACCGATGAACGTCTGATGATCTCATCCATCTCCCTGCGATCGAAAATCTCCTTTTCTTTTCTCCTCATTGAGCACCTTCTTTCCTGCAGATCCATGCCTTTTTTAAGGTGTGCCGCAACAATCCGCCCTCCGGTCTTATATACCGGTTCGTCTCCGGTTTTCATCAGAAATTCCTGCACGTCACCTGGTGATGTCGCACGGTTGCTTCTCATGACCAGGGGCTTTTCGTGCGGCATCTGCCACAGATACACGGTTTCCCCCGTCACCGGGAGAAGGGGAATGGCTCAGTTTCGTGGGGCTTGCCATATAATGACCATCGTACGCACCGGGACTTATAAACGGTTCCCCCTGGGAAATTCCTCCGAAACCGGGCTGTTGAGCGGGGTTCATTCCCTCATACGGAATACATTTTCGAATGTCACACCACGCCCTGTGCCAGCATGGCTTCTGCCACCTTCTCGAAGCCCGCGATGTTGGCTCCCATGACATAGTTGCCGGGTTTGCCGTAGGTTTCGGCAGCATCCGTGCACGCATGATGGATGCTCTTCATGATCGTTCTCAGGCGGTTGTCCACCTCCTCGCGCGTCCAGCTCAGACGCATGCTGTTCTGGGTCATCTCCAGGCCGGAAACCGAAACGCCGCCCGCATTGGCAGCCTTGCCCGGCCCATAGAGCAGCTTATGGTCAACGAAGAGGTCAACCCCGTCGGGAGTGGTGGGCATATTTGCACCCTCACTGATGACGTACACGCCGTTCTTCACCAGGTTCTCCGCATCCTTTCCGTTGATCTCGTTCTGGGTGGCACTCGGGAACGCGCATTGCGCCTTATGATCCCACAGCGGGTTAACGGGCGTGGATGTCTCCAGAGGGATATAGACCGCTTCCGGATACTTCTCGGTGTATTCCTTGATCCTCCCTCTCCTGATGTTTTTGAGCTCCATCACATAGTGAAGCTTCTCGCGGTCGATGCCTGCTTCGTCATAAATATATCCGTTGGAATCTGACAGGGTCACCACCGTGGCCCCGAGCTCGATGAGCTTTTCCGTGGTGAACTGGGCCACGTTGCCCGATCCGGATACCAGGCATACCTTTCCTTCCAGGGTCTCTCCCCTGGCGGCGAGCATTTCGGCTGCAAAGTAAACCGCGCCATAGCCCGTGGCCTCGGGCCTGATGAGGCTCCCGCCCCATTTCAGCCCCTTGCCGGTCAGAACGCCGGTAAACTCGTTGTGAAGCTTTTTGTACATGCCGAACAGATACCCGATCTCCCGGGCGCCCACGCCGATATCGCCGGCGGGAACATCGGTATCCGGCCCGATATGCCGGAAGATCTCGCTCATGAAGCTCTGGCAGAAACGCATGATCTCCCGGTCCGATCTTCCCTTGGGATCAAAATCCGACCCCCCTTTCCCGCCACCCATGGGCAGCGTGGTCAGGGCGTTCTTGAACACCTGCTCGAAGGCCAGAAACTTCAGTATGCTCAGGTTCACGGACGGATGAAATCTGAACCCTCCCTTATACGGCCCGATGGAGCTGTTCATCTGAATCCGGTACCCTCTGTTGATCTGGACCTCACCGGCATCATCCACCCAGGGCACCCTGAACATGACCGCCCGCTCGGGCTCCACGATGCGTTCCATAATCTTCTCTTTGCGGTACTCGGGATTCCTGTCCAGCACCGGCTTGACCGACTCCGCCACCTCACTCACAGCCTGGAGAAACTCCCGTTCTCCCGGGTTGCAATCTTCAACCCGTTGTATGAAGTCCTGCATGTCCGCGGTCCCTCCTTTCACCTTGGATCTCTCCGGTCCCCATGGTTTTATGAGCCTGTTCTTATGGAATGCCTTGCGGTGTTCTCAAGGAAAGCTCTGCCTCTCCCCTCTCCCGGGTGTTCATGCTGCACGAGCAGCATGTATGTGTCGGTCATGGCTCTGCCGGTGGTCATCCCGGTCCCTGCCTGATATCCGGTGACCGGCTTTCTTCGTATCGGGAAGGTTCAGTCCATCCACCCGCACGTGGATGGACTGAACTTCCACAAGGGGCCAGGAGATATCTCCAATGCGTATTTATCCCTGCTATATGCCGAGGTAGGCCTCTCGGATGCTCGGATTGTCCAGCAGTTCTCTGCCGGTCCCCTCCTGGGCGATTTTCCCGTTTTCCAGCACATATCCCCTGTCGGACAGGCCGAGTGAGTTCTGCACGTCCTGCTCGACCAGAAGAACCGTGGTCCCCTGCTCGGCGATCTTCCTGACGGTCTGGAAAATCTCGTTGATCAGCACCGGCGCCAGTCCCAGTGAGGGCTCGTCCAGCATGAGAATCTTCGGCCTGGCCATCATCCCCCGGCCGATTGCCACCATCTGCTGCTCGCCTCCGCTCAGGGTGATTGCCTGCTGGGTCTCCCGTTCCTGGAGACGGGGCAGAAGCTTGTACACGTCTTTTATCGTTTCGTTTCTCTGCGGATATGCCCGGGAATTGTTGGCGCCCACCATGAGGTTTTCCTTGACCGTCATGAGCGAAAAGAGCCTGCGGCCCTCGGGAACATGGATGATCCCCCTCTCCACGATCTTCTCGGGCCGGGAGTTCTGGATGGGCGTGTTCTCGAACAGGATCTCTCCCGAGCCGGCCCTCATCAGTCCGGAAATACATCGCAGGATGGTCGACTTGCCCGCCCCGTTGCCGCCGATGAGACTGATGATCTCACCCTGCTCCACGTACATGGAGACATCGTAAATGACCTGCACATCTCCGTAAAAACAGTTTATCTTTCTGATATCAAGCAGCGGCATAGCTTTCCCCCAGGTATGCTTTGATGACGCGCTCGTCCTTGGCGACTTCCTGCGGCGTTCCGTCCATGATCTTCCTGCCGAACTGGATAACCGTGATCCGGTCGGAAACCGACATGATGGCCCGCATGATGTGTTCGATCATGAAGATGGTGATGCCCCTGTCCCGGATCTGCCTGATCTCGTCCAGGGTCTGATCGACCTCGTTGGGCCGCAGCCCCGCCATGCACTCGTCGAGCAAAAGCATCTCGGGCTCGGTGGCCATGGCCCGGGCCACTTCGAGGCGCTTGCGGTCGGCGATGGTGAGATTTTTTGCCAGCGTATGGGCCTTGTCCGCCAGATGGAAGCTCTTGAGCACATCCATTGACCGGTCCTCGGCCTCGGAGCGGTTCGGTGTCCGGATAAAGGCGCCGACCATGGTGTTGTAGAGAACGGTCTTGGTCTGGAACGGCTTCACGACCTGGAATGTGCGGGCGATCCCGAGTTTGCAGATATCCCACGGTTTCCACCTGGTAATGTCTTTCCCGCTATAGATCATGGTGCCGAGGGTAGGCCCGTAAGTGCCGGCCACACAGTTGAAGAGAGTGGATTTCCCTGCCCCGTTGGGCCCGATGAGGCCGTAGATCTGGCCCTTCTCGATACTCATGCTCACCTGATCCACTGCCTTGAGCCCGCCGAAGTGCTTCGATACGTTGTTGATCTCGAGCAGTGCCATTTATGTCCTCACCTCCTTTTCAGTCCCGCTGACCTTATCCAGGAACCAGTTGTAGAGCTTTTCGAGCGGCCCCACCAGCCCCTTTGGCTGGTAGAGCATGACGAGGATCAGCACCAGTCCGAAGATCACCAGGTGAAGTCCCGGGAGCACGGCGCTCAAATAGATGCGGGTGAGCTCGCTCACCGGCCGCAGGATGAGCGCCCCCACCACCGGGCCTGCAATCGTTCCGCGGCCGCCGATCAGAGCTATGAAGGCCAGCTCGAAGGAGAAGTCGAGCCCCAGAATCTGCTTGGGGTAGAAATACAGGGCGAGCTGGGCGAGGAAGGTGCCGCCTAATGCCGTGAGAAAGCAGCTCAGTCCCATGGCCCAGACCTTGTACTTCGCCACGTTGACGCCCAGGGACTGGGCTGCCTCGGGCTCTTCGCCGCCTGCTGCGAGGTAGTACCCGGGCCGTATCCGGGAGATGTACCAGGTGATGAACAGAACGACGCACAGCATGATGAGGATGATGTAGTAATACGGCACCTTGCTCAGGAACTGGAAGGCCGCGATGTTGTTCCCGGGAATCAGGGGCACGCAGATCCCCCTGGGTCCGTTGATATTGAACGGCCCCAACTGCATGGTATTCTCCACGAGCACTCTCACGCCCTCGCCGAAGGCCATGGTGGACAGGGCGAAGTAGGCGCCCCTGAGCTTCAGGGTCGGGATGCCGATAATGATCCCCACGATTGCCGCGATGAGCCCGCCGACCCACATCCCGATCCAGGGGCTTACCCCGTACGAGATGAAGAGCACGGTCGAGGCGTATGCCCCAATGCCCACATAGGCCGAATGCCCCAGCGGAAGAACTCCCGCAAACCCGCCCACCAGATTCCAGGTGGTGGTGAGATAGGCATACAGGAACAGGAAGATGAGGATCTGGAGCGTCGTTGGGCTTGTCACCCACAGCGGGACCGTGAACACGAAGAGGGCGAGCAGGACCTTGAGGGTTGTGTCGATTTTTTTTCTCTTTTGTATCCCGGTATTCATGACATATCTCCTTTCTCACCAGTCTCTTTTTTCGCCGAAGAGACCGGCCGGCCTGATGAACAACACTGCCAGGAAAACCACATAGACGATGAGCTCTGTCCATGTGGATGTCATGTACTGGGAGAAGGTCGACTCGATAAGCCCCACGATCACCCCGCCTGCCAGCGCACCGGGTATGCTCCCGAGACCGCCGAGCACCACGATGATGAAACATTTCACGTCGAATATCACCCCCACCGTGGGGAACACGTAATAAAACGGTATCAGCACGCATCCCACGATGCCGGCGATCATGGCCCCGATCCCGAACGCGATGTTGTACACCCGGTACTGGTTGATTCCCATGAGGCTTGCTGCGTCTCTGTCGAGCGAGGCGGCCCTGATGGACATGCCCGTTTTCGTGTACTTGAGGAACCACAGCACCAGCCCGGCAGTGACGGCAGTGGTTATCAGACCGTAGAGCTGTGCCTTGGGGAAGATATAATCGCCGAGCATGAAGATCTGTCCCGTGATGCTCGTCTGGACGACCCGGTACTCCGCGCCGAAGATCATGAGCGCCAGGTTGTCGAGGATATACCAGACACCGGTGGTGACGATGATGACCTCGGTAGGCTCGCGTACGTCCCTCTGGCCCTCAAGGATCGGCTTGATCAGAATACCCTGGAGCGCGTAGCCGAAGAGGAACAGCAGCGGCACCACCACGATGAGGGCCGCATACGGGTGCCATCCGGTCAGCCTCACCATCCAGTAGGCGGCGAACATACCTACCATGAGCAGCGAGCCATGGGCAAAATTGATAACCTTGATGACTCCGAAAATGATCGTCAGGCCCAGGGCTGCGAGCCCGTAGTACGAGCCGGTCAAGAGCCCGTTGATTAGTGCTTGGATGATAATGTCCATGGTGACCTCGTCTCGTCTTCTCAGAGAGGCCGGGCGCCAAAGTCGTTCAGCACCCGGCTCTCCCCATTACAGTGTGGACTCTCCGATTGTTCACCTCTTCAGGCTTTCGCGCATGAGACTACGGCATGGGGAATACCGCCGGGAAACCCTTTCTTGCCGCCTTGCCGGGATACACGGTCACCCGTTCCATAGCGCCGTCGACCTCACGGAACTGGACGAGGATGATTCCTGCATGCTTATTCTGGCCTGATTCTTCAAACTCCACGCAGTCGTAGGAGAGGATATCGATGCCCAGCCTGCTGTCGCCGACACACAGTCTGGTTGCCGCCAGGGCGTCCCTGATCTTCTTGGGGTCGGTCGAGGCAGCGCGCTCCAGGGCGTCGGCTATGACATAGACGGATGCGAAGGCGTCAACGGATTCGCCTGCCAGGTCATACCCGTAGCGCTTCTTGAATTCGGCATTGAGATCGGGGATTTCGGGCCTGTTCAGGTCGGTTTCCCACTCCACCACGTCGAACATGTATTCGCAGTTCTTGCCCGTGTTCTTGCGGAACATGGGGTCTGCGTGCCCGCCGCCGGTACCGATGACGGCCTTAGCCTTCACCTTCATGGTCGCCATGGTGTTGGTGAGAAGAATCGCGTCGGCTGCGTTCGAGGTGAGCAGGATGACATCGGGCTTCCTGGTCTTGATCTTCATGACCACGGGGGTCAGGTCGCTGGCGGTGCTGGGATAGGGCTCGTCGAGCACGACCTTGTAGCCGAACTCCTTGGCGAGTACGGACCACTGATCCCTCATGCCGGTGCCCCAGTCGCCGTTCTCGTACACGAAGGCAATGGTCTGAAGCTTCGTCCCGGTGAGCTTCTTCTGCTCTTCGAGGAACAGGAACTGGTCCCTGGCCCACCAGCTGTCCTTTGCCGCGATGCGGAAGGTATACTTGAAACCCCGCTCGGTAATGGTGTCGCGGACGGACACCGGCACGATATACGGAACGCCGTAGCGCTCCGCAACCTGGGTCGACGGGTAGGTGACCGCGGAGTTCCACGCGCCGGAGATGAGGTGGACCTTGTCGGTGTTGATGAGCTGCTCTGCCGCGGTGACCCCGACGTTCGGGTCGCCCTTGCTGTCGGTCCAGATGTTCACGATCTTCGCCCCGCCGAGTGACTTGATTCCGCCGGCCTTGTTGATGTACTCGGTGGCAAGCTTGCGGGCGTTCTGCCCCTGGATGCCCACCGAGGCCGAGGGGCCGGAGAGCGGAAGGATGTTGCCGATCTTGACGACATTCTCATCCGCTGCATACGAGGAAGACTCGAAGCCGACCACGAGAGCGCACATCACGATAGCCGCAAGGACGCCCACGCATCCCCTGTAATAATACTCGCCTTTCTTCATTGTATCCCCCTTCATTATTTGATTCTATGCTCGGGTTGCCCCTTTTTTACGTTTATGGAAACAACGTTACTTCTTGAGTGAGGCAAAGGCCTCGTCCAGGATCGCAATGCCCTTCTTGAGCTGCGTGTCCGTGATGACCAGCGGCATGATGGTCCTGATGACATTGCCGTATGAACCGCAGGAAAGCAGGATGAGTCCCTTCTCGAAGGCATATTTCACCACTGCCGCGGTCTCCTCCGGGGCGGGCTGTCTGGTCTTGCGGTCCTTCACCAGCTCCAGTGCCAGCATGGGGCCCATGCCCCTGACATCGCCGATGACCTCGTATTTCCGCTTGAGCCTGTCGAATGCCGCACGGATCTTTCTGCCGAGCCGCTCGCTCTTCCGGGGGATGTTCTCCTGTTCGTAGACATCGAGGACGGCGTTGGCCGCTGCACAACAGACCGGGTTGCCGCCGTAGGTCCCGCCGATGCCCCCGCCGTGGACCGAGTCCATGATCTCCTGCCTGCCCACTACGGCGCTCAACGGCATGCCCGCGGCCAGGCTCTTGGCAACGGTGACCATGTCGGGCTCGACCCCCCAGTGCTCGATGGCGAACATCTTCTCCCCGGTCCGCGCCATGCCGGACTGGATCTCGTCCGCCACGAAGAGGATGCCGTTTTCCCTGCAGATCTGCGCCAGTTTGGGGAAATACTCGGGCGGAGGAGTGATGAACCCGCCCTCTCCCTGCACCGGCTCGGCAATGACGGCTGCAATGGAATCGGGTGCGACCCTGCCGAAAAACTCTGTTTTGAGGTAATCGGCGCACGCAATATCGCATTTGGGATATTTGAGCCCGAAGGGGCACCGGTAGCAGTAGGGGTTGGGAATGCGGTAGACCTCCGGTGCAAACGGACCGAAACCCCACTTGTACGGCTTTACCTTTGCCGTCATGGTCATGGTGAGCAGGGTCCTGCCGTGGAATGCATGGTCCAGGACAATAACGGCCGGCCGCTTGGTATAATACCGGGCGATCTTGACGGCGTTCTCCACGGCCTCTGCCCCGCTGTTCGTAAGGAACACGCGTTTGGGCGCCGGAACCGGGGTGATGGCGCTGAGCTTTTCGCCGAGTGTGACGGCGGGCTCATAGGGCATCACCATGAAGCAGGTGTGGGTGAATTTTTCCGCCTGCTGCTTGATGGCCCGGACGACCTTGTGATGAGAGTGCCCCACATTCATCACCGCGATGCCGCCGCCGAAATCGATATACTCCCGTCCCTCGACGTCGGTGACCACCGCGCCTTTCGCACGAGCCACATATGCCGGTTTTCCGCTGGCAAAGCCCTTTGCCATGATCGTGTTTCTCTTGTCCCCGAGTGTTTTGTTATCCATGAGCCCTCCTCCTGTTGCTCTTTCGTCTGTCTTCTCTCTTCCGCTCTTTTAAAGCGCCGCCCGATAAATCTGTTTGGCATCCTGGAGATACAGGGTGCGCGGATTGTTCGCCAGCAGGCGGGTGACCTTCATGACGCCATCTGCGAGCATGTCGATGTCCTTGTCCTTGACCCCGAAGTCCTTGAGGTGCCGGGGAACCCGCAGGTCGTCCGCAAGACGGTCGATGGCCTGGATGACCCTGTCCACGATCTGCAGCTGGTCCAGCCTGCCCGTGGGAATGCCGAAGGGCTCCGCGAGCTTCGCAAACTTGTCCAGGTTGCCCAGCACGTTGTACCTGATCACGTGGGGAAGCATGAGGGTGTTGGCGACGCCGTGGGGAATATGGAACTCCGCTCCGATGGGATAGGCAAAGGCGTGCACGGCCGTGACACCGGCATTGGCGAATCCGATGCCTGCAAGGAGCGCCCCTTCCATCATGGCTGTTCTGGCCTGGATGTCATCGCCCTTGGCAAAGGCGGTGCGGATATTGTTGTAGATGAGCCTGATGGCCCTCTCGCAGAACATATCCGTGATGCCGGTGGCGTTGATGGAGGTGTAGGCCTCGATTCCGTGAATGAGCGCGTCCATGCCCGTAGCTGCCGTGACGTGAGGCGGCAGGCCCAGCGTGAGCTCGGGATCGACGATGCCCAGTGCGGGATACAGGTAGGGGCTGACGATGCCTTTTTTGAGCTTCTCGCCCTCATCCGAGAGGATGGCGATGGGGGTCACCTCGCTGCCGGTGCCCGCGGTGGTGGGGATCAGGATGGCCGGCAGCCCGGGCTTCGGAATGAGATTGATGCCGAAATACTGGCCCACCGGCGGTTTGTTCACGGCCATGACCGCGGCTGTCTTGGTGATGTCCATGGGGCTGCCGCCGCCCACGCCGATGAGCATTCGCGCCTTTTCCGCCCGGACCATGTTCACGCAGTCGGCGACGATCTCATACCGGGGGTCCGGCTCCACGCCGTCGAATATCCCGTACCTGATCCCGGAGGCCTTCAATGATTGTTCTATGGTACTCACGAGACCGGCAGCGATACATCCTTTGTCGGTGACGATAAGCGCTTTGCGAACCCCGCGTGATTTCACCTCTTCGCCGATGGTTTTCGCGGCACCCGGCCCCATGACGATCCGTGGAGTGGTGCTGAATACCTTGATCATGCGTCTTGCCTCCTCCTTTGTTTGTTGGTTCCCCCTAGATTTTGACGTTGTAGATACGCCTGAATTCGTCTTTCAGATCATCGCGGAAGTCAGGGTGAGCGATTCGGATGAGCTCCCGGGCCCGGTCGGGAACTGACTTGCCCCTGAGCGAGGCGATGCCGTACTCGGTGACCACGTAGTGGATGTCGGTGCGGGTGGTGGTCACCACCGTGCCTTCATCGAGGCGTGGAACGATCCGGGATATCTTTCCACCGGCCGCCGTTGAGTGGAAGGCGATGATGGAGCGCCCTCCCTTGGACCAGTTGGCGCCCCGCACGAAGTCAGCCTGTCCGCCGGTACCGCTGAACTGCTTGTAGCCGATCGACTCCGAGGCCGCCTGCCCCGCGAAGTCCACCTGCAGGCTCGAGTTGATCGATACCATATTGTCGTTTTTGGCGATGTTGGTGGGGTTGTTGGTATAGTCAACCGGGAACATCTGGACCATGGGATTGTTGTGCACGAAATTGTAGAGCTTCTCGGTACCCATGAAAAAGGTGGCCACCATCTTGCCCGTATGGAAGTTCTTTTTCGCGCAGGTCACCACTCCTGCCTCCACCAGATCCACAACCCCGTCCGAGAACATCTCGGTGTGGATGCCCAGGTCCTTCTTGCCTTTCAGGAACCGCAGGATGCAGTCTGGCATGCCGCCGATCCCCAGCTGCAGGCAATCTCCGTCGTTGATCAGCTCCGCGCAGTACTGCCCGATCTTCTCGTCGATTTCCGTGGTCCTGGGCGGATTGAGTATGATGGGCCTTGAGTCGCACTCCACGATATGATCGATCTTCGAGACGTGGATAAAGGAGTCCCCCAGGGTCCGGGGCATGTGAGGCGTCACCTCGGCAATGACCATCCGGGAGCTTTCCGCCGCCGGCTTGGTGTAATCCACCGAAATCCCGAAGGAGCAGAACCCGTGCTCATCGGGAGGAGATACCATGCACACGGTCACGTCCACCGGCAGGATCCGCTCCGTAAAGAGCCGGGGGATCTGGCTGAAGTGGGATGCCGTGTAGACCGCCCTGCCGTCGTGAATGGCCTTGCGCGTGGTTCCCCCGGCAAAAAGGGAATTGTGGATGAAGTGGTTGCAGTTCTCCGGCATGCAATACTCTGACTGCCCCATGGATACCATGTGCACGAGCTCGACATTCTCGTAGTCGGCCTTGTTGTCCACCATGGCCTTGAGCAGCAGCTCGGGAGATCCGGTTGCATGCCCTACCACCACCCGGTCGCCTGACTTGATGTGCTTCACCGCTTCACTCGCCGTCGTCAACCGGCTTCTGTAGATATCCTGCCACTTCACGGATCACCTCTCCTTATGTTTTTGTCTTGTTTGCCAGCTCTTCCATCACTCTCCGGGCATCACTGAGGCTGGAGATGTATTTCTTGGCTTTAAGGGGCAGGGACTCCACATCGACGCACGCTGTTTTGCAGCCCGTCACCACGAGTATGAAGTCAGCTTCCTCATCGTCCATTCGCACCATCTCAATAGCCTCTCCCAGGGCCTCTTTCATCTCCTTGACTGCGGCGATGCGGTCGAACTCGGGTCTGCAGCCGCCGCAATACTTGATCCCTGCCTTCAGCTTACCTGGTCGCCCTTTTCGATCCCGCACAGCTCTTTTGCCGCCTTCTGCTTGTGCTTCATGTTCACCAGTCTGGCGATCATGATCCGCTGCGCCTGCGGAGACCCCGCCCCGTGCATCGACTCCGTCAGATACCCCACCGCCGCCGTGCCCATCGTAATGTTCTCGATCAGCCGCAAGATCCGCAACCGGTGCTCCGTGGGCACATCATCACGGGTCCGGTAATACTTCTCCACCCACTTGCCCACCTCAGGCGATGCCAGATCCGCCGCAGACGGGCACGTCACCATCAGCCCTCCCGCGATATCCTGCGCTATCCGCGCTATCTCATAGGGAAACCGCGTGACGTTCTGCTTGTGCACGTTCGCCAGCAGCAGATCGTTCTGATAGGTCCCGCTCGGCTCCCGATGACCTTCCGCCGCGCACGCAATGCACCCGCAGAACAGCGTCTCGTTCAAATGATTCATCTCGATGATCTTGTCCTTCACATGAGACGCCCGCTCGGCCCCGTTGTACTCGGCGATCGTCTGGGCCGCCCCGATCAGCACATCCCCCACACCCACCTTGCACGCGTAGCTCTGCCGGTGGTATGCCGCAAAATGCTCAACCAGCATGGTCGAAAAATCATACTCCTTGTACATGAACACCCGCTCCCACGGCACGAACACCCTGTCGAACACCACCAATGCCTCATGCCCGCCGTAGAACATGTTGCCCCGGTCAAAGGTCAGGCCCTCGAGCTTCCTCGTGTCGCACGACTGCCGGCCCATGATGTAGGTGATCCCCTCCGCGTCGCTTGGCAGCGCAAAGGATATCGCATAGTCCCTGTCTTCCTCCCGCATCGTGATCGTGGGCATCACGATGACCTCGTGGGAGTTCACCGCACCGGTCTGGTGCGCCTTGGCACCGCTGACCACGATCCCGTCTGGCCGCTCCTCCACCACGTGCATGAACAGATCCGGGTCGAACTGCTTGGCCGGCGACAGCGAACGGTTCCCCTTGGGGTCGGTCATGGCGCCGTCACAGGTCAGGTCGTTCTCCTGCACGTATCCCAGATACTTCAAAAACCGCTTGTTGTACTCGGTGCCGTACTTCTCATCAATGGCATGGGTCGTGATGGACAGGGCGTTCAGCGCATCCATTCCCACGCACCGCTGAAAACAGCACGCGGTCTGAGAGCCTAAGAGCCTGCCCATCTTGCTCTTCTTCACCAGATCGTCCACGCCCTGGTGGATATGGGTGAACCGGTTGATCTTCTTGCCCGTAAGGTGTGAGGTGGCAGTCATGATGTCTTCATGCTCGGGCTTGTGCGCATACTCGTAGGTGGCCGCCACCGCGTTCATCGACGGCCGGATGATCGGATCGTCAACAACGTTCTCCACCCGCTTGCCGAACATGTACACCTTCAGCTTCAACTTCCTCAGACTCTCTTCATATTCCTTCGCGTTCATCAGCTTATTCATTGATCTCCTCCCTTGGCGCGGCTTTTTCTGAAAAAAACGGGGAAAAAAAGAGTGTAAGGACTTTTCACATATGCTCCTTTCTCTTACATTTGTCCTAGTACAAGACTGGTGCCACACATGCACAAAGCAGTAAAAATCGTGTATAAACAAAAATATATCAATACATCGTTACCGAAGCAGAATGATTCTCGGACTATATTCCCCAGGCATTCGCAAGAAAATGATGCGATATTGCATCGCAACGCCCCTTGATATTTGCCAACTAATTGCTTTAATTATTTATTTCACTCCCCTTTCCCGGCAATGCATTATTGCATTATCCTGTGGGCTCTTCTGGGTATGGTTTTTTTATTCATGATTTTTGTAGACTTAAACAGCTGTACCGGTCTGCATCGTGATGCAACATTGCATTGATTCCCCGGGGCGTATTTCCCGTCGGGCACCATGCGGGTGCTACCAGGGCATCGCCGATCCTTTTGTGCTCTCTGGTTGCATTGGGGCAATGTCTCGTCTATCATGGAACCATGCAGAAACTCTCAGGAATGTCAGTCATGGCGATAGGCGGTGACGGCCGCAGACCCCGCGGTTATCCGGGTGAAGACCGGACGGAAGGACCGTATGCCCTGTTCATCGCTGGAGACACCCCCGGTCATTGCATGGGCATCATCCCGGAGAGGATCTCAATTGACTTATCCCCGGGGTCCCCGTGATCAATTGGGCCGTTATCGCACTCTATCTGATGGCCATGCTTCTTATCGGCATGTTCAGCTTCAGGCGCATCAGATCCCTGAGCAGCTTCTATGTCGGTGACCGGTCGGGCGGTACCCTCCTGATAACGGGTTCGCTCATGGCCTCCATCGTGGGTGGATCCAGCACCCTGGGCATCGCTGGGCTCGGGTTTTCCCGGGGCCTCGTAGGCGCGTGGTGGATGCTCGTTGGTGCCGCAGGCCTGCTGATCCTGTCCTTCTGGCTCTCCGAAAAGGTTCGTTCCTTTGAGGTCTACACCTTGCCCGAGATCCTTCAATCCCAGTACGGGAGCGACCTTGCCAAGGTCATTTCCTCCGTCCTCATCGCCGTTGCGTGGGTTGGTGTCATCGCGGCACAGATCATCGCGGCGGGAAAGATCCTCACCGTATTGTGGCCGCTGGAACTCCCGTGGACCATGCTGGCGGTGGGAACGGTCATGGTAGCCTACACCGCCTTGGGCGGACAGTATTCCATCCTGAAAACCGACCTTATCCAGTTTGTCATCATACTGGCCGGAATCGTCATATGCCTGGTGTCCGCCGCGGCCGCCACCGGAAGCCTGTCATCCATGGCTGCAGGCCTTCCCCCCGGCCATTTCTCGTTTCCGGTCTCGCCTTCGTTCTCATTCCGGGATCTCCTGCTGTTCTTTCTCTTTGTGGGCTCGGTCTTCGTCGTCGGTCCCGACATTTATTCACGGCTGTTCTGCGCACAGACACCCCGGATTGCCCGGAGGGCGTCTCTGATAACCGCCTGCATCATGATTCCTCTGGCGTTCGCCATCGCCTTTCTCGGCGTGTCCGCCCGGTTTCTGCTTCCCGACATCGCTCCGGAGAGCGCCTTTCCCGCACTGATCATGCACCTGCTGCCGACCGGCCTCAACGCCCTGGTCATGGCGGCCCTGCTCGCCGCGATCATGTCGTCCGCCGACACCTGCCTTCTCACCACCGGCACAATCATCGTCCATGACGTGGTTCGCCCCCTGCTCCCGGCCAGGACGCCGGAAAAAACGCTGATCCTGCTCTCGCGAACGACGGTGCTGGTCATCGGGGCGTTCTCCATTATCATTGCACTCCGCGGCCAGGGGATCATCGGATCCCTGCTCTTTGCCTACACCGTCTATTCGGGCGGCCTCGTGGTCCCGGTCCTGTTCGGGTTCTACCGTGACGCGCTGAGGCTGCACCCTCTGGGCGCGGTCTCCGCCATTCTGTCCGGAGGCGGCGTGTCCGCCTTTCTCAAGCTTGCAGGGTATGAAGATCTCCTCATTCTGAGCTTTCCGGTATCGGCGGTCTTTTTATTTGCAGGAAGCATGCTCGGCAGAAGGCTCGGCTGCGGAAAGCAGAACATACCTCCGGGCAGACGGGAAGGGGGCGAAGCAGACGAATTGCCGCAAGACGGCCTGAACGGCCACTGAGACGAGACCCCCGGATTATCACAGCCCCGAACCTTGAGGATACATCCCGGACTTTCTTCCCACCGCAACAGCGGGAATCCAGGCCTTTCTCCCCGTCCTTGAAAAGCCCTGGGACGCGAATCAGCACATAAAAGAGATCAGGGTCTCTTTTTCAGCTTCCGGGTGAGCGTGGTAGAGTCCACTCCGAGATACGGGGCCGCCTTTCTGGCACTGCCGTACAGGGCGATGGCCCTCCTGATGATGGCGCACTCGATATGCTCCAGATGATCTCTCAGGGTTTCCCCTTCATCGAGAATCTGGCTGTCCGCCTTTTCGAAGACCTCCTTGGGCAGGTTGTTGGGCAGGATGTAATCCCCGTGCGTTATGACCACGAGCCGCTCGATGACGTTCGCCACCTCGCGCACGTTCCCCGGCCAGTGGTAGGAGAGCAAGAGCCCCAAGGCCTCTCTGGAGATGCTCTTGTGTTTGCCGTACTTTTTGTTGTACCGGTTCATGAAGAAATGAATCAGATACGGCATATCATCCCGCCGTTCCCGAAGGGGGGGGATATAGATGGGAATCACGTTCAGGCGATAATAGAGATCGGCCCGGAACAGCTTGCGATCCGTCAGCTCCTTGAGATCCTGATTGGAGGCGCAGATGAGCCTGACATTGACCTTTATGGGCTTGGTCCCTCCCACCCGGTTTATCTCGAAGTTCTGCAGCACCCTCAGCAGCTTGGACTGCAGCACCAGGGGCATGGACTCCACTTCGTCGAGAAAGAGGGTGCCGTTGTGGGCCACCTCGAAGAGCCCGACCTTGCCATCCCTTCGCGCACCCGTAAACGCCCCCCGGTCGTAGCCGAACAGCTCGCTCTCCAGGAGGTTCTCCGGAATCGCCCCGCAGTCGATCTTCACGAAGATGCCCGACTCCGCGCGATCAGATTTCTGGTGTATTTCCTCGGCGATCCGGTCTTTCCCCACCCCGGTCTCGCCGTACAGGAGCACGGTCGCATTGGTTTTGCTCACCCGATCGATGAGTTCCTGCACCCGGAGCATGGGCTCGGAAACCATGATGATATCGTTGTCCCTGAGCGAGGATTGATGGATGGACTTGAGGATGTCCCGATAGGCCATGGAAATCCCCTTTGTCTGCTCGAGCTGCTGCTGGAGCTCCACGAGGTCGGTCATGTCCCGGACGTTGGTCACCACCATCTTGATGTTCCCGTCCTCGCCGAATATGGGGTTTCCGGTCACCAGGATGTTTTTCCCGGACTTCAGGGTCTGGGGTATGGTGACGGGCTTTTTTTCCTGCAGGACCTTCAGGCTCACACTCTCGTCAAAATAGCCTTCCCTGACGAGGTCTTCCATGTTCCTGCCTATCAGCTCGGATGCATTGAGACCGGTGATCTTTTCATACGCGGAATTCACCAGCATGGTGTTTGCCTTGCCGTCGGTGACGTAGATGCCGTCATAGGACGACTCGATGATGGCCTTGATCCGGTCGGCGTACTCCTGAGTCTTGAAGAGGCTGTTCGCCAGCTCCTCGTATTCCTTCAGGAGCTTGAACACGCTCATGACCCCGATGACATCGCCCTTGTGGATAATGGGATACCGGTGACTCAGCAGAGAAAACTCCGCATAATCCACGGTGACATTCTCCGTGGGCCTGCCCGAGGCGATCACCTTGAGATAATCGGGCCAGATCTCCTTCCTGAGCTCACTGAATTTGATCCCGCGGCACGACACGTCCCTGCCGATATCAAGCACGTTCCTGGCCAGGTCGTTTGCATAGAGCAGGAAGCCCCGGGTATCCACGGCGAAGATGCCGAAGTCCGCCGACTCGAGCATGCTCAAGTACAACTCACCCGGAACGATGTCGTAGATGTCTTCCATCTCTGACCGATCACCCGGGAATATGCTCGTGATGACACGCGCACACTCCGAATTGAGAAAAACCAACACTTCCGGCTTCTTGCCGGAAAACCCCTAGGGTATAGCATTATTACCAGTGTATCCTTTTACAAACTAACTTTCACACGTGAGAATGTCAAGGCCGAGAACTATCCTCAGTGGTAATTCCCCGTTGCGCCTGCGTTTGCATCATCATGTTCCACGTGCTCGGTGAAAAAAGCCCTTCATCCGGCATACCCTGCTTCGGACTGTTTCCCATCGACAGAGATCACCGGCGGCAGAAAGCCGTCCGGTGCATTGACTGGTTGGCATCATTGCAACCAACTGACGAAAACTGCCCTCCAAAGAAAAGCTTAGCGCCATGACTTACCGGTGAAATTATTCGAGACGAAACTAAAAAGATAAGTTGCGGCCTGACAAACACCACCATGATAACCCATATGCCCCAAAATGCCCTCTCCCTCCTGCTCAAAAAATATTGTCGTTGTCTCCTCACCATCAGATTTGTGGAGGATGCCAGCAATATTATTATTTACTCGCAGGATAATTTTCTCTATCATGCCCTTCACTCAAAAATGGACCACGTGAGGGGAGAAAGGGATGTCAGATACGGAAAACAACGAAAAGCAACTCTCCATGGAAGAGCTTCTCGATGCATACGGCCCGGAAAGCAGGGAAGCGCACCGGGTCGGGAGCAAGCTCCGCGGAAGGATCATCTCCATCGGCAAGGAAAGCGTGTTCGTGGATACGGGAACCAAAATCGACGGAGTCGCGGACCTCGCCGAGCTGGTGGATGAAAACGGCGACCTTCCCTACGGGGTGGGAGACACCTTGGAACTCTATATCGTGTCCATGCGTCATGGAGAGATCAGGCTCTCCAGGGCCCTGGCAGGCGCCGGGGGCGCGGAGCAGCTCAAGGATGCGTACCATCAGCGCCTTCCCATTGAGGGTCGCATAGCGGATACCTGCAAGGGGGGCTTCAACGTAGAGGTGGTCAAACACCGGGCTTTTTGTCCGATCAGCCAGATCGACACAATCTATGTGGAGCGCCCGGAAGAGTACGTGGGCAAGAGCTTCCGCTTCATCATCACCGAGCTGAGCGAAGGGGGAAGGAACATCGTGGTCTCCCGCCGCACCCTCCTGGAGCAGGAGGAAGAAGAGTCAAGACAGGCGTTCCTTGGTTCCCTCGTCCCCGGCAACGTAAGCACGGGGAGGGTGAGCAGGATCATGCCCTATGGGGCCTTCGTGGAGCTGAGCCCCGGCGTGGAGGGGATGGTGCATATCTCCGAGATGAGCTGGGCCCGGCTGGGCGCCCCTGACGAGATTCTCCGCACGGGCGATGAGATCACGGTCAAGGTCATCGGGATCGAAAAGAACGCCTCGGGCGAAAGCGGCAAGATCTCCCTGTCCATGAAACAGGTGGGGGAAGACCCCTGGAACACGGTTGACAAAAAATACTCCCCTGGCCAGAAGCTCGTCGGCAAGGTCACCCGGTGCATGGACTACGGCGTCTTCGTGGAGATCGAACCCGGCGTCGAAGGCCTCGTTCACATCTCGGAGATGAGTTACACCAAACGGGTGTCCAGAACCCGGGACGAGGTGGCTCCCGGCGATGCCGTCGAGATCATGATCAGGGAGATCGATCCGGGAAACCGGAGAATATCCCTGAGCATGAAGGACGCCGAGGGAGACCCCTGGATCGGAATCGAGGAGCGATACTGCGCAGGACAGCGGATCGAAGGGGTTATCGAGAAAAAGGAAAAGTTCGGCCTCTTCATCAACCTGGAGCCCGGAATCACGGGCCTGCTTCCCAAGTCGAAAATCGCCCGTTTCCACGACCCGTCGTCCATCGACAGAAAGCAGCCCGGTGAACGCATCACCGTGATGGTCGAGTCCATCGACACAGGCTCGCACAGGCTCACCCTCACCCCCGGCGACTCGGCCGACGAAGACGACTGGAAACGCTTTTCGGGCAGATCCGAGCAACCGGTAAGCTCGCTCGGAGAGAAACTCCAGCAGGCGCTCAAAAAGAAAAAATAGGAGCTCACTGCAAAGACTCGCTCTGCATCCAGCGAAAGGGGCTGCCTTTTCCTTCCATGACCGCTCGTCATCCGCCCACCCGGCAACCCGGCGTGAGGCCGTATTGAAACTCGGCGGAACATCCCTATAAAAACTCTGATAGGAGAGCGGCATGGTCGTGCAGCAGCCCTTTCGCATTGTACTCCGGCAGCGATCCGGCCCCGGTACGCAACCCTGCCGGACGTCCCGGAGGTAGTGCATGGGAACGCTCGTGATCTCTTCCCGGAGCCAGGAGCCGTTCATGGACCGGTACGAGGCAGGCATGGCCTTGGGCAACAGGCTTCTGAACTCGGCGGATGAGTCCACCATAGTGCTTGGCATTCCCCGGGGAGGGGTGATCGTGGCCCGGGAAATAGCACGGATCCTCAGTGCCGACCTCGATATCGTTCTCACCCGCAAGATGGGCGCCCCCGACAACCCGGAACTGGCCATCGGCGCCCTGAGCGAAGACGGACAGCTTTTCCTCGACCCTGGTCTTTCCATGCGGACCGGCGTGGATGAGACCTATATCGAGCAGGAAAAGGCCTACCAGATGTCGGTGATCCGGCAGCAGGCCGGCCGGTATCGAAAAGTCAGACCCAAGATCCCCCTTGATGGGCGAACCGTGGTGATCACCGATGACGGCGTGGCTAGCGGATCCACCCTGCAGGCATCTCTCTGGGCGGTACGGAAGGAGCGCCCCGCGAGGCTGATCGTTGCGGTCCCGGTGGGCAGCATGGACGCCCTGATGAGCCTGTCCGATGACGCCGACGAAACCATAGCGCTCAAGGTCCCCCCTGTCATCCACTCGATCGGCCGTTTCTATGTCCGGTTTGACCAGACGACCGACGAGGAGGTGGTGGAGGCCCTGAGAACGAGCACCCAGGGGTCTGCGTAATGGATGGCGCCACCCGCGTGACGGATGCCGTGGATCTGGGCAACAAGCTCGGTTACGTACTGCTCGCCACCGCCGACGCCTCGGGATTTCCCAATCTGGCCGTTGCCAATGTCATCAATCGGGTCTCTGAGGACAAGCTGACCATCTCCAGCTGGTTCTGCCCCGCCACGGTCGCAAACCTGAGGCGCAATCCCCGTCTGGACGTCATCGTATGGGACAGCGATACCGACCAGGGCTATCAGATACTGGGCACTGCGGAACAGGTGACCGACATTGCCGTGCTCGACGGTTACACCCCCGAGAGACCCGAAACCAGGGCTCGGGCGGCCCAGACGGAACGCGAAGTCACCGTGAAGGTGGAAAAAGTGCTCTCCTTTGCCAGGGCACCGTATTGCGACATGGACTCCGGCGGCACGGAGGTTTGAAAAGAGCCGGAGTGATACCCGACCCGACGAATGAGCTCCGAGTCGAACGCGCCGGCATTCGATGTCCGAGGCATTCCCCCATCTTATCTCCCGGCCGCTTGCATGAGCTTGGGCATCGGCGACAAGGCCTGCAAGCAAGCGGGACAACAGGGATACCTCCGGGGAGACGAGCAGACGCCTTTCGGCAGGGCCTTGGGGGGAGCCGGAACGCCCGTGAATAATCAGGCGCCGGCCCCATCATCGCAATCGAACCGGGTAATGAGATCACCCGGCGGTGAAATCCAGCGTAACCGCGCTGCCGGTGGCAATGTCCCGAACCGGAAGCGTCGTGGCGCCGTCGGTGGCGAGCACCCGGTAGGTTCCTGCAGGCAGCGAAACCTCGTATGCCCCGGCCTGTGAGACATTCAGGGATTTGAGCTCGATGAGCCTGTCTTCATCACAGGGTGAGGTCAGGATAAAGCGCACCGTGACAACGCTGTCCTGAACACCCTGGGGCAGTACCACGTTTAAGGTGATGGCCTGCATGTCTGCGGGGGAAAGCACAAACGAGGCCTCGTAATCCCGGCCGAGCTCAGTGGCGAGGTTCGCGCAGACCGGGTGGTACCCGTCCGCATACGCCGTTATGGTATACGACCCGGGCTCGAGATACATCAGGTACTCCCCTGCCGCGTCCGAAAGGGTCGAGGTGCTGACCGTCACCTGATCCGTGTCCTGGTCGAACACCTGGGCGCTGACCCTGGCACCCGGAAGGACCGCATCCGTCTGGTCCGTCACCACGCCGCCTACGGTTGCGTTCTCCACCATATCGATGACCTTGAGGGCCGGTTTCAGCAGCCAGTTCCCGCTGTTTCCGGCCATGACCACGGACCGGTCCACATCGAAGTCCAGAACCAGATCTGTGGTGAGACCCTGAACGATCTCGAAGCCGTGGACGAGCTTGATGCCGGTACGATCGCCGCTGGGTACTCTGAGCCGGTGGCATTCGCCCTGTGAGTCGATGAGATAGTTCGCATAGGGGTGGCTCTGATTCAGAATGTTCGTCCCCTCGTCGGCATCGTCGCCGATGATCAGCCTCATCTGGGTGTAGCTTCCGGTCGCGAGCGGGGCCACGCCCAGCTGCTCGATCACCCCGTTTACCAGTTCCAGGAGGTTGTATGTCCTGCCGGGCGAGGCGACCACCAGCCACTGGCCGTCATCATCGCCTCCCCGGTGCACCTGAACTTCCCCGATCGTGACGTATACCGCCTGGAAGTCGCCTGAAGCGGCATCGGTGAGGCCCAGGGCGAGCGCCCCTTCTTCGGATCTTTCGTCATCGCATGCCGTGACCAGAAAAAGCGCCGTCAGCACCATCACGAGCCGAACAAATATTCCATGCATGGCCAGTTCTCCTTTGCTTGCATTTCATAGCTGTTTTCTTGTGGTTATTGCAAGATGTGTGCAACCGCGGCCCATTTCCCCGAGCAGAGCCGTACCGGGGCGCCCGAACCGACAGGACACAAAAACTTCCAGCACTGTCCACGGACATAACAGACCAAATTTGTACGTCATGTTTCAATTGTGAACGCGAAAACTGCCTTTGATCGTGGTCCGCGGAATCCATGGGATCACTTGTGGTCATCTCCTGTTGAGCGGCTCTGCATCTGATCCGGCCGCCGATTTCTCCAGCCAGTGATGAAAAAAGGGCCTGTTTCCTGCATATTGTCCGGGCATCAGGCAATCAGCACCAGAATAAAGCGGTGTCCTTTTGATCGCCTGGCTCAAGAGACCGCCGCCAATAAAAAATATCTGGAGGTGATGCTAATATGTATATAATATCAATAAGTTAAAACCATTATTCGGTATTGACCTCTCCATCGTCATCTGTTAAGGCACGATTCTGGACAGCGGGATTCACGATGTGCGAATCCATCACAGGAGACGGAACGTCTGAAATAGGACGATGCATATGCAGAAAAACACCCTCCAAACAGCAGCGAAGATAGCTCACAGACTCGGCGCACGGGATCCGTATTCCGAAGACCACGCCCAGCGGGTTTCCTGGTATGCCCGAAGGCTTGCCAGCAGGTTGCATCTGCCCGAGAACGAGGTCGAGGACATCAGGATGGCAGGCCTGCTCCATGACATCGGAAAGATCCGCTTCAGCTCGAAGGTTTTCAGAAATGTGAAGGAGCACCCTTCCAAGGCGATCCTGAAGCAGATCAAAAAGCACCCTGAAATGGGAAAGACCCTCCTCGAGGGCCAGGGATTTCCGCCGAAGGTCATCGACTATGTCTACTCCCACCACGAGCGGGAAAATGGAACGGGATACCCCCGGGGAATCACCGGCGAGAGGATCCCGCTCGGGGCAAAAATCATCGGCATCGCCGACACCTTCGACGCCCTCATCACGGACAGGCCCTACCAGAAGAGGCGGTCGCTCCAGGAAGCGTTTCTCGTGCTCAGAAAACTCAGCGTCTCGTCTTTCGACCCGGTGCTGGTCGAAACCTTTATCACCGAGATCACGATAAACGGCCTGTAAGGTCCTGGGGCGCTCAGGTATGAAGAGGGGACGGCTCCTTTTCTCCCCTTTTCACCCCCCCCCAGGCGGCATCTCACGTGTGGAAGGAAGGACGAACCGTTCTTCGCACTTTTCATCCGCATGCCCCGGCGGTTTCTTCCGGCAGGCTGTTCCGGCGGATACTCCTTCCTTTCATTGCATTTTCGTGATATAAGAGAGTCCTGTATTATGAACATGTTATGGAAGGGGCATTGCCATGAGAGTTCAGATCCTCGCCGTTATTGTCATCATCCTCCTTCTGGTCGCGTGCGGGTGCAGCAGGGACAGCAGCGACCATGATGCGGCTGCCGAAGTCCGGAAGATCGAACAGGCCGCCGATGATCAGCAACCCGAAGAAACGGCCGGAGCACCCCGGCCCTACGAGCCGTCGGCCCCAGCAGGCATTCGAAAGGTCATCACGATCGACTGGTATGCAGACGGGTCTCCTGACGAGATCTGCTACAAATACTACTATAAAACGGGCGATCAGATGCGCGACGAACGGGACTATGAAGTGGACGGCACGATCGATGAAGTCTGCACATATCTTTATGACGAGCACACCGGTCTTCTGGTACGCTTCGAGGCGGATAAGGGAAATGACGGCACCCTCGACTTTACCAGCGATTATTACTGGATCGGTCAGGAACGTATCGACCGGATCGAATCGGATATGGATGCCGACGGGGTCGTGGATGCCGTGGAATACTACGTGTACAGCGACATGCTGGACACAGTCGAGCGCATCGAGGTGGACTTCCTGGGTTACGGCTTTGATACGGATATCGCCCAGGACGTCTTCTACGGCCCGGACGGTTCCATTGAGCGGATTGAATACGTCATCTATCCCGATGGAACCCTTCAGATCGTCGTCCGTTATTTTTACGATGACAGGGGGGTGTTGATCGAGGAGGAGTGGGACTACACGAGCGAACCCGGAATACAGGAGCGCCGCTACCATTCCTGGGAGCCGGTCCCCGATTCGGACAGCTCCGCAGGGGCGTCGTACATCGCGCTCCCAGGGGATACGTGGACAGATTTATTTTTAGAAAATCATCTCCTCCCGGCAATCATGGGAGAACCGGGAAACAGACTTATAGAAAGGCAATAACTCCGCTTTCAGAACATCTCTGATAAAAAGGCACGGATCTGTTTTTATTCCACCAGCGTCCTCGAACCGGCCCCGGCTTATCCCGGCCGGCTCCACAGCCGCTGCCTCAGGAGTGGCCGCGGATCTTCCGCTGGGCGGATATGACCGGGTGGAAGCGACTCGCCAACCACATGATCCTGGAGAAAAAGCCGGGAAAGACGTGCAGCTTCCCCCTTGCCGCGCCCTGTAAGGCGCAGGAAACAACATGCCCGGGCGAGCTCGAGCAGAAGCCGGGCAGGTACGATATTGCCGGATTGCCGAAGGTCCTGGACTTGAGGATGGGGGTCCGGGAAAAGAAGGGGTATACGATGGTCGTGCGGACTCCGTGTTTTCCGATCTCTCCGTGCAGGGCCATGGCAAACCCCCGCACACCGAATTTCGAGGTCGAATAGGCGACACCGAATGGAGTGGCCACGAATCCGGCAACCGACGACACATAGATGATATGCCCGCAGCGGTTGATGATCTCCGGAAGAAAGAGCGCATTCAGCCTCATGACGGACAGCAGGTTGATATCGATGATCTTTTCGTTGAGCTCCGGGGGGACGTCGGCGTACTCGCCCCAACACGCAATGCCCGCGTTGTGTATGATCATGTCCAGCCCGATGCCCAGATCGCGGTACTCCTCGTGGAGGGCCCTGCACCCTTCCGCGCTCGAGAGATCGGCCGGGATGAGTGACAGAACCTGCCTGCCCCTGCCTCCCTCTGCTCCCGGGATTTGCACCATACCTTCGCTGGCGGCCCGGACGTTCTCCGGCGTGTCACTCAGAATAAGACTCGCTCCCCTGTTCAGAAGCTCCGAGACGAAGCACAGGCCGAACCCTCCGAACGCGCCCGTGACGAGAACGGTTTTGTTTCTGTAATACCCCACGACAACCTCCCCGGTTTCTCTCTGATTACATCACACATTCCCTGTGCTGCATCATACTCGCCCGGCTTACCGGGCATCGCCCGAATCGGCCGAGCACCTCCAGCCGCCGGGCAGATGTACATCCTCATGGGATGGAGCGCGCCCATGCCGCTTCCCCGTTGACCAGCTACTGCAGGGCGTGCCTGAGGAAGATGATCTGGTCCTCCACGGTCTGCTCGAACCGGGGCGGCACGTACACGTCGAAGTGGTCGCACCGGTAGACGATGAGCTTGCTTTGCTGCGACTTCATGGCAGCCTTGATTGCAGGCCGTATCGGGGTGGTCAGGTCTCCGGACGCCAGCTGCACCAGCCAGGGAACCGTGAGCCCGGGCGCCAGCCTGCCCGGTGAATACAAACCCACGTGCAGAAAGATGCGGGCAGCTACCATCTCGTTGGGCTCGTAGTCTTCAGGATAGAGCCTTCTGGCTCCCTCTTCGGCACCGGGCGCCGTCATGGCGGCCAGCGTGCCCGGCTGGCCGACGATGGGCACGTAATAAGGGCTCAGACCCAGCATCTTGCGGATCAGGTCGCGGCAGGCAGCAGCCCCCAGCCGGAAATTCTGAGCAGGCCCCGAGGCTGATGCCGTAGCGATGCCGCTCAGGTGAGGCACCTGGGAGATCACCGCAGCGATACCGCTCTGCTTAAGGGCTACCGGGATCACATGCCCGCCGCTGAACGACGTGCCCCAGAGAACGATCCTCCCGGAATCCACTCCGGTCATAGCCCGGGCACAATCGATCGCCGCGTGCCAGTCCTGGTGCTGCCTGCCGATATCGAGCAGCTGCCTGGGCTCACCCTCGCTGTCGCCGAAGTGGCGGTAATCGAAAACCAGCGCATGGTACCCGGCCTCGGCAAAGACCTCGGCGTACGCATCCAGCCGCATCTCCCTGGTGCCGCCGAAACCGTGCCCCAGCACGATGCACGGTCTGGCGCCGTCGCCCTCCGCACGATAAAACCATCCCGCACAGCGCAGTCCTTGAGATACGAAATGAACATCCAGCCTTTCAATCATGAGAATCCCCTCCTGCACACCAGCCATCTTTCGCAGGCAATAGTCATTTTTTACCAGAATCTCCTGATTTTGCCAAGCGTTATGGCTGTAATTGAACTTGTAAAATGGAAGCCGGCATTGCACCCGAGTCTGCGGAGTGTACAATCTGCAAACGCCCCTTTTCCGGGGGCACAAAACCCCTTCTCCGGTGCTGTCGGTCCTAAATCCCCCAGGGATAGAGATCGGGCGGCTCAGCGCTTATCGGCTCGATGTGCAGGGGGTGCAGGGCATAGCTCTCGTCGATGAAGACAAAGGCATCATAACGCTCGGGCAGCACCGTGGAGACATAGTTGCCCTACCGCTCATGCCCGGGGTTATAGATCACGCCGATGGCGTGGTGCCCGCGGGCCTCCCGCCAGTCCGGCTCCCGGGCCGCCTGCTTCAGAAGCAGCAGCTTATCCCCTGCACCGGCACGGTGCATGACATCCTCCCAGCTTCCCGGCTCATCCTCGGGAATCCTCACTTCCTCCATGGGCGCGTCCCACCGGTCTGCTGCTATCACGGTCATACTCCTCTGTCTCGCGCCGGAGCTCGGTCAGCAGGCTCACCACCTCATCCTCGCAGGTCTGGGGAACCATGGCACACCCCGGGCATAGTCCTGTGCGTCACGTCCGTATGGCTCGAAGCACGCGTATGCACGCCTCGCGGTTTCTGTGGCCTCCGGATCGGCCCGCTCGAGATATTCGACGATGGAATGGATGGATTCCCACAGACTGTAGACATCGATCCCGTACAATCCCACCCTGTTTTCATGATCTCGATTTTAAAGCCGGAGCCACTCCGCCAGGGCAGCGACTTCCCAGTTGGCCCACATCCAGGTGGGCCAGCGCCGGAAGGCTTGCAGCACCTCGAACCCGTTCACCCCGGAATCGGGATAGTGCTTGGCATACCGGTTGATGCGGTAACAGTCGGACCAGTCACCTTCCACCGCGATTAATGAAAAGCCTTTTTCCTGAATCAATCGCTGGCACAGCCGGGTGCGCCAGAGATAAAAATCCGAGGTGCCGTGCGAGGCCTCGCCCAGGAGCACGTACCGGGCATCACCGATTGTGCCCAGAAGAGGATCCGGATCGCCCGAATCATTCAGAGACCATGAAACGTCCCGGACCTGGGCGGCCAGCATCCCGCATTCGCCACGAGATTCGACTCGATCCCTCCAAACGGCATGTTCACTCTCCTTTCCGTGTACGGCCTGCAAGAACGTGCCGCAACCATGAAGATGAACCGGCTGCATCACTGCCCTCTTCCTCTCTCCTGTCGATGGCATGACGGGAAGGAATGGGAGACGCATATCCCGTGCAGCCGTTCCCTGCCGCAATCAATGACAGGACCTTAAGGGCAGGCAATGGGCGCTTCTCGTCTTCCGCAGCAGACTTGAGAAGGAGGATTCACCAGATCAGCCCCAGCAGATGGACGACCTCGATGACCAGGACCACGGCCCACACCAGAATGCTCGTTCCCACCGCGGCCGAGCCGATATCCTTGATGACCCCGATCCGGGGGTCCTGCTGGTCCTGAACGAAATCGCAGAGGTCCTCAATGGCGCTGTTGAGCAGTTCGGCGACCAGCATCATCCCGGTTGCAAGAAGAATCACGCTGAAATCGATCCACCTCCGGAACACAAAGCTGACGCCCAGCACCAGTATTGACAGAACCACCTTGTATGCCACGCTGACGTCTGACACCACGGCCAGGGACAGCCCCGACAGAATGGTCCTGAGCTTTCTCACCGGATAGAAGTCCTGCCCGCCGGTCTTCATAATCGGCCTCCGCGGATATCCCGCCCCTTTCTCCTCTTGTCCGCGAATGAACAGGCTCGCAAACGGAATAACCGGACACATCCTTTTACCGGGTGGTGATCCGGGATATCCCTCTCTACAATAAATAGTATCCTGTTGAGGAAAAAATGCGAAGGGGTGAGTGTGCGCTATTCGTACGATCGCTTGCCGGCCGCCGGGAAATTACAGCTTGACATCCCCACGATCATGAACTACCGACAAAGGAGTTTCGCACCGGATGGCCTTTTTTGCTTTGCAACCAACTTTTCTGTTGCATTGCAGTCACCAGGTTTTTACCCGTGAGGCCAGAGAGCAGCCCTTTCCTGTCATCCTCTGTCATGTCCGCCGGGGAAGCAATACGATGACAAGGTGTGCATATGCATCAGATCAGACGTCGTGTCTCTCACGCAAAGCAGTGGAAGATCTTGTTCCACCCCCGCGACATGATGCCCGGCAGGCTGAACGCGGGGATCATCCATCTTGATGGAAACCTGCGGATCATCCAGGCGAGCAATCCAGCGGCAGCGATCCTGCAGACAGGCCCGGAGCCTCTTCAGGGGAGATCCCTGAAATCCCTCCTGCCTGCAGAGGTTCTGGACAGGCTCTCGCGCGGATGCATCCGTGCACAGCGGGAACACACGGTGATCAGCCTGGAGACACCTGCCCCGGCCCGACGATCGATCCAGTACCGCTGCCTGTCGGCAGGCACGGGGTTTGTCCTTATCCTGGAGGACATTACGGGCAAACCGCTGAAAGGTGCGGCTCACCCGCCGGAGGGAACTGCGGGGTTCACGCAGGCAGGGGTTTCGTTGCGGAAGGGCGAGCCCGACTACCGGGCCATATTCGATGCTGCCAACGATGTGATCTTCATCCACGATCCCGCTACCGGCCGGATTCTGGATGTAAACAAGAAGATCACGGACATCTACGGCTATACTCTGGAAGAGACCCGGGGGCTGACCGTAGAGGACCTGAGCTCGGGCGTCCCTCCCTATACCGAGGAGGGAGCGCAGGAAAAAATCAGAAAAACCCTTGTCAACGGCGAGCTGATGTTCGAGTGGCAGGCCAAAGACAAGACGGGACGGCTCTTCTGGGAAGAGGTGAACCTGAAAAAGGCGATCATTGCTGGAGAGCTCAGGATCGTGGCAGTAGTCCGGGACATCACCGAACGCAAGCAAACCCAGGAGAAGCTCCGGGAAAGCCAGCTCTTTCTTTCCACGCTCATGAACAACCTTCCCGGCATGGCTTACCGGTGCAGAAACGATGAAGACTGGACCATGGAGTTCGCCAGCAAAGGCTGTCTGGATCTGACCGGCTACCGGCCCGAGGATCTGAAGGAAAACCGGGTGATTTCGTATGGGGCACTGATCCACCCGGACGATCGGGCGTACGTGTGGGAGGAAATCCAGAAAGCGCTGCGTGACCGGTGTTCGTTCAGGATCACGTACCGGATAAAGGCTGCGGATTCACGTCTGAAATGGGTCTGGGAGCAGGGACAGGGCCTTTTTTCGTCTCAGGGCGAGTTGGTGGCGGTTGAAGGTTTCATTGCCGACATCACCGAGCACAAAGAGATCGAAGAACGCCTGCGCGAGAGCGAGCAACGGCTCGTCCTGGCACAGAGATCGGGCCGCGTGGGCATTTTCGACTGGGACATGCTCTTAGACCGGCACTTCTGGTCCGATGAGATGAGGGATATATACCATCTGCCCCATGATTTCGACGGCACCATTGAAAGCTGGAAGCGACTGGTTCATCCGGATGACCTGCGCGCTATGTTCCGGGAATTCGAGGAGGCCGTCGGCAGGCACCTGAGGGAGGTCGAGTCGGATTACCGGATCATCCTGCAGAACGGCGAGGTCCGCTGGTACACCGACCGGGGGGTCATCCACTACGACGAGTCGGGCAGGCCTGTGCGCATGATCGGCACCACCGTGGACATCACCGAGCGGAAAAAGGCTCAGGAAGCGCTCCAGGAGCTTAAGGACAAGCTCGATCAGAAGGTGAAGGCACGGACCAGGGCCCTGAATCTGGTGGTCGAGAAGCTGAAAGGACAGAAGGAGATCCTCCAGACCGTCATCGACCATATTCCCGCCATGCTGATCTTTTTCGATTCTCAGGGGAAGGTCAGGCTGATCAACCGGGAGATGGAACGGGTCTCCGGGTGGTCCCTGGAGGAGACGCGGAACATGGACTTTATCGCCGCGGCGTTTCCGGACGAGCAGATGCGCAAAGTGGTTCTGGACGCCATCCGCGAGGGCAGGTCCGGCTGGCTCGAGCTGGAAGCGGTGACCCGCTCGGGCGAGACACACCCCTGTCTGTGGACCCATGTCCGCCTCTCCGACGGTTCGGTGATCGGCATCGGGATCGATATCAGCGCCCGCAGGCAGATGGAGCAGGACCTCAAGCGACTGGCCTTTGCCATAGAACAGGCGGGCGAAGGGATTGTCCTGATGAACCCAGACTGGGTGATCGAGTACGTCAATCCGGCCTTCGAACGCATCAGCGGCTATGGCCGCGGAGAGCTCATCGGCAGGAGGGTCGACTGTGTCAGGGAGAACTTCCTCAACGCCCAGAGCTGCGAGGAATTCAACCGGACACTGGTGGAGGGCAGGACCTGGAGTTCTCACCAGAGACGGCAGAACAAATCCGGTGAAACCGTGGAGGTGAATCTCACGGTGTCGCCCGTATGCGACGAGAAGGGACATACGGTCAACTATGTCTCCGTGGTGCGGGACGTGACCCGCGAGATGGCGCTCAGCCGGCGTATGTCCCAGAACCAGAAGCTGGAGGCCATCGGCACCCTGGCGGGTGGAATAGCCCATGATCTGAAGAATATCTTCACCCCTATTGTGCTCAATGCCGAGACAGCCCTGATGGACCTGGAAACCGGCCATCCCGCATATTCTCTTATCCAGGAGATACAGGAGGCCGCCAGGATGGGGTCTGATCTCACCAGGCAGATCGTCACCTTCAGCCGCCGGAGTCTCAAGGAGAAAACCCCCCTTCAGATCACCACCCTCATCGAGGAGGCCTTAAGCTTCCTCAGATCCGCACTCCCCACGACCATCACGATCCATCCGCGCCTCAAAGCGGGTAACGCCCGCGTATTGGCGGACCCCACCCAGATCAAACAGGTCATGCTCAATCTCGGCAACAATGCGGGCTATGCCATGCGGAAACACGGCGGCGAGCTCCTGGTCGAGCTTGCCCGGGAGGACCTGAGCGCTCAGAAGGCTTCCGGGATCTCGCCCGGCCTCTCCCCGGGCCCCTATGTCCGCATCACGGTGCGTGATACGGGTGAAGGCATGGATGAAGCGATCATGCAGCGCATCTTCGACCCGTTTTTCACCACCAAAGACAAGGCCGAGGGTACGGGAATGGGCCTCTCGGTCGTGCACGGGATCGTGCGCGACCATCAGGGCGCCATCACCGTGCAGAGCGAACCCGGCAGGGGATCCGCCTTCACGGTATTCCTGCCCGAGGTGGAGGGGCCGGGAGCAGACGATAAGATCACGTCCCGTCCCGCCCGGTGAGGATGATCTTTTAGGAGATCCATGGTGACGGGATTACAACGCCCGGCTGCCTGAACGTTTCGTCATCCTCCATCACGATGCCCCGCGAGGAGAGCCTCCTGCGGAATCATTGTCTACCCGCCTTCTTCTCCCGCTTGTTCCGGTAGAGCAGCTCATCCGCCTTTTTCAGGATCTCGGCCGGGTCTTCGCCCTCCACCATGTCCACCGAGGCGATCCCATAGCTGAAGGAAACCGGCACGGCGGTGCCCGCCAGGGTGAGCGGGTGCTCTCCGAAATACTCCTGCATGCGCCGGATGAGGTGTTCCGCCTCTTCATGAGAGGTTTCGGGCAGGACGATCACGAACTCGTCCCCGGCAAAGCGCGAGACGAGGTCGGTCTGCCGGACCATCCTGCGCATGATCGTTGCCGCGTACACGAGAAACTCATCGCCGCTGTCGTGCCCGAGGGCGTCATTGACCTTCTTGAAATCGTCCAGGTCGATGAACACCACGCTCAATCGCCCATCGTACCGCCTCGCTCTGCCGATCTCCCGGCTCAGGACCCTTTCCATGGCCCTGCGGTTCAACAGCCCGGTCAGCGGATCCTGGAAGGCCAAAGCCTTGATCTCCTCATGGGCGGCCACATTGGACAGGCAGATGGACACCACGAGGCCCAGCTGCTCCAGGAGGCTGGTGTCGGAATCAGGGGAGAACCGCTCCGCGGACATGTCGGCGAAGTTCAGGCTCCCCGCCGTCTCGCCGTCGAGGCTGATGGGCACGACGGCGATGGAATTGAAACCCTTCCTGAGCCCCTCGGGGACCAGCGTGGCGTAGCGGCCGAGATCGGTATTGCCGAGCACGGGCCGGTCGCTGTCAGGCACCATGAGGGAAAACGTGCGGCGGTCGATGATCCTGAGCTGATTTTCCGGAATGGCGGAAGACGCATGGGCCTGAAGGATCCGGGTGGCCCTGCCGGTCTCCACGAGCGTGACCCAGACATATCCCACGCCGAACTTGTTCATGATGGTGGAGAGCAGCTTGTGAAAAAAATCTTCGAAGTCCAGGGTTGAGAGCACGCTCGTCTCCACCTCGAAAAACTTCCGGGCGGTCTCCTCGTTCTCCCTGACCCTTAAGAGCAGGCCCTTTATTTCACTTTCCGTATAGAACCTCATGCCCCTTTTTTACCCTGGATAAGGACTATAAACCATAGGGAAAAACTCCGCAATAACGAGAACACCGGGAAACACCCGTGAGCTCTTTCGAGGGCTGTTCCTTTCCTCTCAGGAAAGAACGGGAAAATCATCAGGAATGAACGGTGTTTACGGATTGTATTATGGTTTCACATATGGTTACATGCCTGACATATTACGCGTACATTCTTTCGGGACCGGCCTATGGAAGAGAAACAGATCAGCATTTCACCGATCGTCAAGGCGCCGAACATCCCCACCCAGGTGGCGGAGCAGATCATCGATCTGATCAACAGGGGCAGCCTGAAGACGGGCGAGCGCCTTCCCTCGGAGCACAGGATGACCAGGATGATGGGCATCAGCAGGATCTCTCTCAGAGAGGCCATGAAGCTGCTGGAGGCTAAAGGATATATCGAGCCCCGGCACAAACGGGGCAAATTTGTGAGGATCCCTGAGGAAGGCGAAAAAACATCCATTGAAGACCTGCTTTCCGTCGATCACGACAAGATATGGGAGCTGCTCTGCGTCAGGAGGATCCTCGACGCCAAGGCCGCGGCCTTAGCGTGCGAATGCGCCACCAGAGAGGAAAAGAAGGCCCTTCGATCATTCTGCGTAAAGGCAGCCCAGGGAAATCTCGCCCGCCAGGTCCCCATCGGCCCGGAGGGCGGGAGGCTCTATGCCCGGTTCTTCGATACGCTCATCGAATCAACCCACAATACGATCTTCATCCACCTGAGGAAGTCCATCGACACCCTGCTCCTGGGAGCATTCCCCTTCAGCCGCAAGAAGCTCTCGACGATCAGGGGAAGTGCAGGCCGCATCATCGAACAGCTCGGCGCCATTACCGATGCGGTCGAAAGGGACGACCCCCAAGCCGCCGAGACCGCCCTGATCGCCCATATCGAATATCTCGAGAAGTCCCTCAAAAAGGCCATCGATCATCCGTGGCCGGCACCGGATGAATAAAAAATACCGCGGCCCGAATCGGTGAAGGGCCGCGGCTCAAGCAAGTGAGAAGATACGTGGAACTTGTTTCTCAAGAGGCTTTTATCAAGCCTTCTTTTTTTCATCCTCCAAGCTCGATTCTTTCCGCGTCTTCATACCATGGTTGCGTCCCCCGCCGCCCCCGGCCGCGTAACAGGCACAAGCGGGGGACGCCCCCATTACGAAAAATGATGCTTGGAGAGTAACATGGCCCTGTTTCTCCTTGTAACCCTTCCGGAGCCGCTTGCGGACACCGGAGGGGAAAAACCCCCTTTTCGAGCCGTCCGAAACCTTCCGCTCCCCGTCTGTTGCATGCGGTTCTTTCCTAAAGCCCCATCTGCCTGCTGATGATGAGCAGCATGATCTCCGAGGTGCCGGCATAGATCGTCTGCACCCGGGCATCCCGGAACATCCTGGCGATGGGATACTCCTCCATGTATCCATATCCTCCGTGGAACTGCACGCACTGGCTCACCACCCGGTTGAGCATCTCGCAGATCCAGTATTTGGCAATGGATGCGCGCTTGACATCGAGCCTGCCTTCCATGTGGTCCAGGATGCAGGTATCCAGAAAGGCCCTCCCGACCTCGATCTCGGAGGCCATCTTGGCGAGCTCGAACGAGACGTACTGGAACCGGCTGATGGCCCTGCCGAAGGCCTCCCGCGTCCTGGTGTAATCGAGCGTCACGCGCAGGGACTCCTCAGCCCCCACCTGCGAGCCCATGGCGCAGACGAGCCGCTCCTGCTGGAGCTTCTGCATGAGATAGAAGAACCCCTTGCCCTCTTCTCCCAGCAGGTTCGAGGCCGGCACCCTGCAGTCCACGAAGGCCATCTCCGCAGTATCCTGGGAGTGCAGACCGATCTTTTCCAGCCTCCTTCCCTTCTCGAACCCGGGCGTGCCGTCCTCCACCACGATCAGGGACATGCCCTCGTAGGGAGAGGCCGCCTGGGGGTTGGTGACCGCGGCCACAATGACCAGGTCGCAGCACAGGCCGTTGGAGATGAAGGTCTTCTGCCCATTGATGATGAATTCGTCACCGTCCCTGACCGCCGCGGTCCTCATGGCGGCCAGGTCGGAGCCGGTCCCCGGCTCGGTCATGGCCACCGCGGTGATGATATCTCCGGCAGCGCATCCCGGAAGCCACCGTTCCTTCTGCTCTTGTGTGCCGAAACTGTGCAGGTAGGGAACCACGATATCCGAGTGCAGGGGAAAGAAGAACCCCCCGCAGTGAGTTCGGGCCAGCTCCTCGGTGAGGATGTAGGAATAGAGGAAATCCGCCCCCACGCCGCCGTACTCTTCTTCGAGCCAGGGACACAGAAAGCCCTGGTCGCCCATCTTCTTCCACGCGGACCTGGGCACCATGCCCTCCTTTTCCCAGATATCCGCGTAGGGAGTCACCTCCTTTTCGAAAAACCTGCGCACCTGGTCGCGAAACAGGAGATGCTCGTCGGTGTAGCTCCTCTCAAGCAATGACATGAGATCCTCCCTATCTCCTCATCCATGCAGGCGTTTTTTGCCACCTGCTGAAAAAAGCTTCAACCTCAGGCCACCTTGACCGGCCCGATCTCGCCTTCTGCGTAGAGCCTCCGCAGCTCCCGCTTGTCGAACTTGCCCACGCTGGTCTTGGGGATCCCTGGCAGAAACACGAAGTCGTCCGGGATCCACCAGGAGGCCTTCACCCTGTCTTTCAGAAAGTCCTTGAGATCGTCCGCGGTCACGCTTTGCCCGTCGACAACGCTCACGCATGCAAGGGGCCTCTCCTGCCACTTGGGGTGCGGAACACCGATGATGGCAGCCTCCGCCACCCCGGGATGCTCCATGATCAGGTTCTCCAGATCCACAGATGAGATCCACTCCCCCGCGCTCTTGACCAGGTCTCTGGTGCGGTCCACGAGCCTGATATATCCCTCGCGGTCGATGGTGGCCACATCTCCGGTGTGGTACCATCCGCCGGCAAAGGCATCTTTGGAGCGCTCGGGGTCCCGGTAGTATTCATTCGCGATCCAGGGCCCGCGAAGCAAGATCTCGCCCCACTGTTTGCCGTCCATCTCGACCTCGGCGCCGTCGGTCCCCACGATCTTCATTTCCAGCCCCATGACCAGGATACCCACGCTGGTGCGGATGTCGTAGAGCTCCTTATCGCTCAAGCCGGTCATATAGCTCTTGGGCAGGGCTGCGGAAACCAGAGGCGTGGTCTCCGTGGCTCCGTAGGCCTGCTTGATGGGGAAGTTGTACTTTTCGTTGAAGGTCTTGAGCAGATGCAGGGGGATCGCCGCACCCCCGCTCACGATGGTTTTCAAGGACGAGAAATCGTGCCAGCCTCCCTTTTCCAGATAATCGAACAGGAGCATCCAGATGGTGGGCACACCTGCGGTGAAGGTGACTTTTTCGTCCGCGATCATCCGGCAGAGCTTCTCCATATTGATGACTTCCCTGCCCGGCAGCACCTGCTTGCACCCGGCGATGAGCCCCGCGAAGGGCGCGCACCAGGCATTGGCGTGGAACATGGGCACGATGTGGAGGATGCAGTCGGACTCTCCGGCGCCGAAGGTGATTCCCACGGTAAGGCTGTGGAGCACGATGGCCCGGTGGGAATACACCACGCCTTTGGGATCGCCCGTGGTGGCCGAGGTGTAGCAGATCATCGCCGGGTCCTGCTCGCTCAAATCGTCCGGAAAATCGTACTCATCGGGGAAATCACCGATGAGGTCGTCATAGAGCACGATGTTTTCGATGCCCGTCTGCGGGAGCGTGCCCGTGTGGGAGAGCACCACGAACTTCTCCACGGTCGCGAGCTGATCCTTCAGAGGCTCGATGAACATGAGCAGGTCCTCGTCCACGAACACCACCCGGTCCTGGGCATGGTTGATGATATGAACCAGATGACGCGCCGGAAGCCGGAAATTCACGGTGTGGAGCACCGCCCCGCAGCAGGGCACGCCGAGATAGAGCTCCAGATGCCGGTGGTCGTTGAGCGCGATGCTCGCCACCCGGTCCCCGCGTCCGATGCCCAGGGATTTCAGCGCATGCGCCAGCCGGCAGACCCGCCGGTAGTATTCCCCGTAGTTGTAGCGGAATGCCCCTTCGGGATAGACTGAAACGATCTCCTTTTTTGCAAAATACTTCGCTGTCCGGATAAGATACGTGCGAAGCAACAAAGGATAATCCATCATAACGGAAAACCCTCACTTTTAGTATTACTGTATTACAACAGTAGTATATGCATTACAGAGGGTATTATTCAAGCAAAAAGATAATTTTTCCCGCTTTTTCCCGGAAGAAACCCTCCTGCCTCCAGACGGTACTCTCTTGCGATGTGGGAGAAGAGGCATGATCATATATATAACCGTGGCGGTTCCGGTGGCGGGCGTGCCTTTCGCTGTTCTCCATAAATGCCCGAGAATTGCAGCGGGCAAGGGCCTGGTCCGCCTTTTCCAAAAAAACGACAGGGCGGCGGCGCCCGAGGTAAAAAAAGATTCATGACTTCCACAAATGAAACCAATCCCTGGTACAGCGAGCTCGATGACATCCTCCGGGCGGTTTCGGGGGCGTTTCTCTTTGGTATCCCCCTTCTGTATACCATGGAGGTGTGGTGGGCGGGAAATCAGGTGAACGCACTGCACATGACTCTTTCTCTCGGTGTTTCCCTGTTCCTGCTCATCATCCTGGATTACGGCGCAGGGTTTCGCAAAAAAAAGGAGTACCGGTGGGCCATCTCGATCATGGACAGCCTCGTCGCACTGGCCGTTGCAATCGTCTGCGCATCGCTGAGCCTGATGATCATCGGGGTCCTGCGTATCGACCTCGGACTGGAGAACATCATCGGCCATATCACCATGGAGGCCATCCCTTTCGGGATAGGCGCCGGCATATCCGATTATCTGGTGGAGGGGCAAAAAACCGAAGGAGTCGATACGCCACAGCAGCTCGCGGAGAAAAAGAAAGAAGAAGACCGAACGACCAGGGGAAAGCTGCACGGAACGCTCGTGGATATGGGGGCAACCGGATTGGGGGCGGTTATCATCGGCTTTGCCATAGCTCCCGCTGACGAGATCCTGATCATTGCAAGCAGATTGTCCTCTCTTGGCATGCTTCTGATCATTCTGACCTCCCTGGTCATCTCCTATATCATTGTCTTCGAGGCCTCGTTCGTTTCAGAAAGCAAGAGAATGGAGCAGCGGGGCATTTTCCAGCACCCTGTGGTAGAGACGATCAACTCATATCTGGTGGCTCTGATGGTGAGTCTGTTCATGCTCTGGCTCTTTCAGATCGTCGGGACGGACCGATCATGGCTTGAGTGGCTGAACTACACCATTATCCTGGGGTTCCCGGCGAGCATTGGAGGGGCGGCGGGGAGATTGGCGGTATGAATCCTCCTGAAGGACAAGAACCCGGATATTCCCGGGCCGAGTGGGTGTCGCTCGGCGTCTCGGTCGTCATACTCGGCCTTCTCGTTGGGATGGTGATCTTTGTCTGGCTGAGCCCGGTCGACCGGCCGGCCCGCTTTGAGGTCAGACAAGGGCAAATCCGGGTGGAAGGGCATTCCTATTATGTCGATTTCACCATTGAAAACAAGGGCGACCAGACCGGAGAGCGCGTGAAGGTCGCGGGATTCATCATTGTTGACAGCGGACGGGAAGAGACATCCACGACATTCGATTTCGTACCAGGGCGCTCAGAAGAACAGGGCGTTCTCATATTCGAACATGAACCCGCCGGCCTGGTCATCAGGGTGATCAGCTATCAAATACCCTGATTACACCGGAAGCGGCATGACCGCAGTGAGGCCCTTATCCCACCCTTCACAAAAATAGCCGCCACCCGGCGGTCGAAAGAGCGTCATTTTCAACCGCTGGCCCTGCCCTGCAGAAATCCCGGCGGGTTTTCCCGGCATGACCCCGGTGATGTTGCCGGGTCCGTGAAGGGGCTCGATCGGTACAGGGGAGAAGGGCAGGAGTTTGACTTTTTCCGGCTGCCTTGTATTCTCAGCATGTAAGAAACGATGCCGCCGGTCCTCCCGCTCCGGCAGCCCGGCACGTCCGTGCACCGGGAGCAGGGCCGCCCGGACATCTGTTTTTTGGACTCAACTTCTCCGGAATACCCGGTCCGCGGCACAGGGGTCAGGGATCGAGACCGGACACATGGATTCATGAAGAATTTTCTCTGGGGAGACGCTCCATGAAGGAGGGTTCCTTGCCTCATTCACACGAATAACGGGGTTTCGATGATGGATGCCCTGGTGTCCCTGTTTCATCATGTCCGCTATCGATACATGAAGCCGGGCGAGGAAGACCGGGTGATCGGCCTGATCGTCGAGGTGTTCAAAAGCAGCGTAGCACCCCAATACTCTCCCGAAGGGGTCAACGAGTTCCTCAAGTATGCCCGCAGCGACGATCTCCTGAAACGCTCCCGCTCAGACCACTTCATTCTCGTGGCGCAAGCGGGGCGTGATATCATCGCCATGATCGAGATAAAAAAGTACCATCACATCTCTCTGTTCTTCGTTTCCGGACCCTTCCAGAGGAAAGGAATCGGAAGGACCCTGCTCAAACGGGCGCTGAAGATCTGCCGGGACCGTGACCCCTGGCTCAGGGAGATCAGCGTGAACGCATCTCCCAATGCCATTGGGGCGTACTCGCAGATGGGGTTCACATCCCGGGGGCCGGAGAGAACGGTCAACGGGATCAGGTTTTTCCCTATGACCGCGGCTCTGAGGAAACCTCCTTTCCTTTCCCGGTCCCCTGCCTGATGCCGCCCCCCTTAAAAACCATCACACCCGTGCACTCGGATTAAAAAAGGACCGGCAACGATTTGAGTGCCGCTCATCCCCTGTTATAATACATTCACAGTGAATTCCTTCATCACATCAGCACCTCCGTCTGTGTTCTCGTTATTCGAGGGCGTCATTTCCTTTCAAGTCCGCCGGAAAAGGGTGATCGAAAATCGAGGCACGAGGAGGAAGACATGATTTACATCGAATACATGGAGCACGACCGCTCCATACCTTTCGAATTGATCAAGCCCCATGGGGAAAAGGGCAGTTGGGCAGACGACGATGCCTTTTCCGAAAACCAGCCGCTGGCCGTGCTCGGCCGTGCTCTCAGGCTCGGCCCGCACCCTCCCTTTCTGGCCATCTGGCAGTGCAGAACATTCGAGAGGCTCCAGGAGTGGGAATCATATTTCAAGGCGCGCAGGACCCTGCATTCGGCCGCCTCCCAGAATGCCATCCATCTCTGTCAGGCAGGCTGTTATACCGAGGTGCTCTCCGGCCCGCCCATCGAGGGCGGGATCCAGTATATCGAGTTCTTCACGCACGATGTCTCCCATCGGGAAGAGGTCGTTGCCCAGCATTTCTCCGAGCGTGCAGGCAGGTACGAAAACGGCGTGCTCAACGCGGTCCTCTGCCGGATGGGGCCTTTGGGGCCGGATCCGGGGGCGCTTGCCATCTGGACCTTCCCCCGGCATGCCGATGTAGAGCAGATCGTATTCGACCACCAGTGGCAGCGAACCCTCAACATCGTCAGATCCGGGCTTTACCGCAAGCTGAACGACGAGACGCAGAAGGGCCCGTGATGGGCATTTTTTCCATGACTGCCGCTATTGTCCCCCCGGTTCTTCTTCCGGTACGGCTCGCCGGGAAACTGTTCTGATCCAGGCATTGATCACGGTCTGGATCAGGGTGGCCAGGGGGATGGCAAAGATGAGGCCCCAGATACCCCACAATTCGCCGAAGACGAGGAGTGCGACAATGATGGCCACCGGATGGATATTCACCATTTCCGAAAAGAGCAGCGGATTGATGATGTTGCTCGTGACCGTCTGAATGACGATGAAGATTCCCAGAAGATAGACGATCTGGGCACCGGCGCCCCATTGGACCAGGCCGACCAGAATTGCGGGCAGTGCCGCCAGGATCACCCCGATATAGGGAACGAGCACGGACAGGCCCACGAAAAAGGACAGAAGCAGCGCATACTTCAGCCCCAGGAGAAGGAAGGCTATATAGGTCAGCCCCCATTCGATGAGTATTTCCCATATCTTGCCCCTGATATAGTTCGAGAACTGCCTGTTCGCCTCCTTCCCCACCTGAACCGCAAGCCCGCTGTTCTCAGGCAGGACATTCTTGAGGCGGGACAGGATCATGTCTTTGTCCTTGAGCAAAAAGAAGGTGACGAAAGGCACCAGGACCACATAGATGAGGATCGTGATGATACCTCTCACCGAACTCACGGATATCTGGATGAGATACTCTCCGATACGGGTAAGCTCGGAGCTGATGATCTCCTGAACCTGCCTGATCCTCTCGGGGGATATCACGTCCGGATATTGTCGTGACAGGACCTGTATCTGCCCGCGGAGGTCGGTTATCATGGAGGGCAGCTCCTGCGCCAGCTGGGCGACTTCCCAGTAGAGCAGGGGGAGAAATACCATAAGCATGGTCAGGAGAAACGCCATGAACAGGGAAAAGACGACGAATACCGCCGGAAGCCTTCCCATGGGAAGATCCTCCATCCGCTTCACGACGCCGTCGAGCACATAGGCGATGATGAGCGCAACGAACACCGGCATGAGGATGCCGATGAAGAAATACACCAGAACAAACCCGGCCGCGAGCAGGAGAATGAGGATGATCACCTGCTGGTTGGAAAAGTAGCGCCTGAACCATTCCTGGATGGACTGTCTCAGGATCTTTGTCATGCCCCCCATCGCTCTCCGGGAGAGAAATCCCTGTTCGCTGCATGCGAAAAAGGCGGCTCCGGGATGGACGATCGGCCCGCACCATCGGGCATGCAGCGCCCGCATACGCTTTGTGAAACTATTATACCACATTACATCCGATCTTCAATTCGTACGGGGATTCAGGGAAATCAACATCAGGGACCTTTTGCCCTCCTCTCCAAGCTCAAACCTCATGCATGATGTCCGCTTTTTAGACACATCTCACCCACCGCATTCTTCGGCTTTCTGGCCTTCCTCATGCGCATGGGCCGGGAGCGGAAACTGAGCCGTAAATCAACTGTCAAGGAAAACTTGACAGTTCGCCAGGAGGAAAATGGCATATCTCCCGCAGGATTGAGTACTACAACCTGGAGACGATAATCGCAGTCGGCTGGCAGGGGATAAGGCCTACAGCAGTGATGAGATCGGGGAGTATCTTCGAGACCGCAATATTCGAATCACTATTCTCCACAGAGTCAATCTTCCGCCAATGCTTTCATCTCCCGCTGGATAGATCCCGTGCCGGCACTCGCAATCCGGCCAATCTGGCACAGGTATAAGCTCTCGTCCGGATGGGTGTGCAAGAGCAATAAGACGGCCCTTCGGCTCTTGCCGAACAAGGTTGCGGAAAGGGTATCACTCATACTTATCATACCCATTCTGGGTGAAGTTGAGCAGGCAAAGTTGCAGGCCTCATCGTTATCGACGCCTCCCTCGATAATTCTGTACCCTGCATAAAGGCTCAGACTGTCTGCGGCCCGGAGCCGACTGAACACACGGCGGACATGGGCGGCGGGTGTTCCCGGTCAGCCGGCACCCTCAGCCGCTGTTCCTGATCTCGCCGATGAGCCGGTCCTTCTGCTCCCAGAGCTCACGTACCCACGCCTGAAACCGGTCCTTGAACACCGGGTCGTTCCGATAGTCTCCCTGAAGGATGTCGGGCGGCACGGTGAGCTTTTTCACCCGCGCCTGGATGTGTGACACCCGCCCGCACAGGTAGCCCCAGAAATCGAACCGCTTCTCCGGATAGACGATGGTGACGTCGAGAACGTGGGTGATCCTGCCGTCCATGGCGGCCAGGGCAAAGGCGAACCCGCCTGACTTGGGCATCAGCAGGTGGCGGTAGGGAGAGCTCTGCCGTGCGTGCTTCTCCGGGGTGAACCGGGTTCCCTCGATGAAATTCAGGATGGAGACCGGGGTGTGCCGGTATTTCTCGCATGCCTTCCGGGTGGTCTCGAGGTCGCTGCCCTTGAGGTGGGGGTTGCGCTCAAGAAAGCTCCTGGAATACCGCTTCATGAAGGGATAATCCAGCGCCCACCAGGCCGTGCCCAGCAGCGGAATCCAGAAGAGCTCCTTTTTCAGGAAGAACTTGAAAAACGGGATATGCCCGTGGAAGGTGACGAGCAGTACCAGGATGTCCGACCACGACTGGTGGTTGCAGTTGATGAAGTACCATTCCCGCGTGCTCAGGCCCTCGAGGCCTTCGATATGGTACCGGGTTTTCTGGGTAAGCCTGAGCGCTGCGAGAATACCCCAAATCCAGCAGCTCACGGTGTTCATCAGCGCACGTGCGCACGTGCGCTGCCAGCTCTCGCTTCGTACCAGAAGCTTGGTGAGGGCAAGGATGTGGACCGGAACCGCCCAGATGAGCGTATTGATGAACATGAGGACAATGGCGATAACCCCGTTCATGGTGTATGCGTAGTGCATGATCGTACCCCTTGCCGCTGCCTGCGGCGGTGCATGTATGTGACGGCAGTCCCTTTTCCCTGAAGATGTTTCCCGGAAACCATTCCATCAGCGCAGGCCTGTGGAATCATGAAATTATACACAATTATTTCAAGCCCTGGCAATTCACCCGGCTGCTGCGAGGTTGATTTTACATTTTTTTGACACAGGGGCCGGGTGTCGGTGAACAGTTTCAGCGTGTCCGTGCCTTTTGACATGACCCTGCCGGTGTGGTTCGCCCACTCGGGACAAACCCGGCATGCCTTTTCGGGCCGTCCCCCTGCCGGTGGTGCAGCAAACCCCGAAAATCCGGTCTCTGTCCGGGGGACACGGTTTTCCAAGAGAACCGCGCGGAACAGTGCCCTCGGAGAAAGGGCTTGCCCGCAGAAAAAAAATGGGCCATAACACCTCGAATGCACTCATCTGCTGTTTGGCTGTGCAAGTACGAGACCTAAGGTGACGCCATGCAAAAGACACTCGCGATTCTCGAAGGAGACGGCATCGGCCCGGAAATCGTCCGGGAGGCCGTCAAGGTTCTCAAGGCCGTTGAGCAGAAGTATGACCATCGATTCATCCTGGAGTACGCCCCCTTCGGTGCGCAGGCATACTTCGCCCAAGGATCTCCCTTTCCGGAGAAGACCCGGGAGATCTGCGACAATGCAGATGTGATCGTCAAAGGCCCGGTGGGCCTGGCACTGGAGGAGATGAAACGCATCCCGCCGGAGCACCGGCCCGAGACCGGGGCCATACTCCCCTTACGGAAGCGCTACGATACCTTCGCAAATTTCAGGCCGGTCCGGCTGCCAAGGAAGCTCGCCCACTTCTCGCCCATACGGCCCGAGATCATCGGCGAGGGGATCGACATCCTGATGATCAGGGAGCTGGTGGGAGGCATCTATTTCGGCACAAAGATCGAGGGGTCGGCCACCGGCATGCAGTATGCGACCGACGAGTGCACCTATTCCCGGGAACAGATCAGCCGGGTGGCGGTTGTGGCTTTCGAGGAGGCCGAGAAACGCTCCTGCGGGATCACCAATATTCACAAGGCCAACATCCTGGCCACCTCCCGCTTCTGGAAAGAGGTGGTCGACGATATCTCCCTGGCCCATCCCGGGGTTCCCTATCAGACGCTGCTCGTGGACAATGCTGCCTACCAGCTGGTGCGCAACCCGGCCCGGCTCAACGGGATCATGCTGCTGGAAAACATGCAGGGCGACATCCTCACCGACCAGGCCGGAGGCGTAATCGGATCTCTCGGTCTCATGCCCTCCGCCTGCATCGGTCCGGAAAAGAGCTACGTGGAGGCGGCCCACGGGTCCGCGCCCGATATCGCCGGAAAGAACATCGCCAATCCCTACTCCATGATCGGCAGCATCGCGCTGATGTTCGACCGGTGCCTGAATCTCCCCGACGAGGCGGAAGAAATCTGGCAGGCGCTCTTTGCGGTGTTCGAGCAGGGCTACGTCACCCAAGACCTGGCCCAGGACGTTCACACCCGGCAGAAAACGATCTCCACAACCGCCTTCGGCGACCTGGTGGTCGAACATATCCAGACGCGTTCATAGTGTTTGAGAAGGAGGACCCATGGTAACCGCAGTGATTCTCTTGAAGGTGGCCCGCGATCGCATCGGCGGGATCGCCGAGGCCCTGGCGGACATGGAGGGCGTCTCCGAGGTGTTTTCGGTGAGCGGCAGGTACGACCTGGTCGCCATCGCCCGGGTCGGCAGCAACGACGACCTCGCGGAGCTGGTGACCGGACGCATGCTGAAGCTCGAGGGCATCCATGATACCGAGACCATGCTCGCCTTCCGGGCATACTCGCGACACGACCTCGAAGGCATGTTCGCCATCGGATTCGGGGAGTAACCCCCAAGGAAACGGCTGCAGGGATCCCTCGCAAGGGTCTTCCCGATCCGCCGCATCCCCCTTTTAGGGAAGGCCAGGGCGCCTTCGCCGGGAAACAGGCGTCCCCCTCCTTGGAAGAGGACGATCCTGCCCGGCCTCAAAGCTGCTATTCGTAAACCTTTTCCTCGTCCTCGTGCGCGTTGAGCGCGTCGCTCTCCACGTCGCGGACGTCCTCTTTCGACAGCGTCTTGAAGTACTCCTTGTACCACTCGTTCTGGATGATGAGCTGCATGATCTCGTTCGAGCCGACCCAGATCATGGAGAGCCGGATATCCCGGACGATGCGCTCCAGGGGGTAGACATTGGTGTAGCCGATGCCGCCCACGACCTGCATGCACTTGTTGGCGATCTCCCACGCGGCCTCGGTCACGTATTTCTTGCTCTGGGAGACCATGCGCCTGACCCTTCCCGGATGCACGGTGCCGGAGTCCACCGCCCGGCAGGTGGTGTAGACCATGGACCGGGCCGAGTCCAGCAGCATGGCGCTGTCGGCCACCTTGAAGCCTACGGCCTGGAACATCTGGATGGGAAACCCGAAGGCCTTTCTCTTGGAGGTGTAGCGGGTGGCGATCTCAATGGCCGGGCGCACCGACCCGATGGTCATGGCCGCGGTCCCGAGACGTTCGGGGATCATCATGCGCTTGAACACCTCGAAGCCCCCGTTGATGCCGTTCAGGGCATAACGCTCGGGTACCCGGACGTCCTTCAGGATAAGCCGGCCCGCGCCGCCGCCGCGGACACCCATGAGGCCGTAGATGTACCTGGTCTCCACCCCTTCGGTCCTGGGCACCATGAAAGCGGTCATACGCTTGTGGGGCGGAGCCGAAGGGTCGGTCACCGCATAGACGAGAAACCAGTCCGCTCCTTCGGCGCCCACGATAAAGCGCTTCTGGCCGGTGATGATCCAGTCGTCACCGTCTTTCTTCGCCACCGTGGTGGCGCCGAAAAAGTCCGAGCCCCCGCGCGGCTCGGTCAGGCCCTCCGCGGCGAAGGTCTCCCCTTTCAGCAGGGGCACGACCACCTGCTGCTTGAGCTCTTCGCACCCGAACTCGATGATCGCCTCGCACACGATGTCCGCGCCCACTCCCCACAGGCAGGCGAGCGAGTAGCTGGCCACGCCTATCTCCTCGGCCACGATGGCGTCATCCACCCAGGTGAGCCCTCTGCCGCCGTACTCCCGGGGAAGCCGTATGCCCAGAAGATTTCTTCTGCCCGCCTCCTGGAGGTATTCCCGGGGAAACTGGACCTTCTCGGCGTCCATGTCCAGAATGAGCTGTTTGGGCACCCATTTGGTAAAGGCCCGTGCCTCGTCCCTGAGCCTTTTCTGCTCGTCGGTCATGATAAAGTCGAACATGGCATTCCTCCTGATATAACATTTTGTTTTATTATTATCCTCAATCGTTATATGACTGTCAAGCGAAATGACAAAACACTTGCATTTTACCTCCAACTCGGGGGAAGATGGAGCGAAATCTTCAGGGGCATACAGTCGATGGGTTTCAAGGAGATTGGCAAAAAAATCCAGATGGCCAGGGAGGAGCGGGGCCTGACCCAGGTGGACCTGGCCCACACCCTCGGCATTACCCAGGCCGCCCTGTCGAACTACGAGCTCGGCAAGCGCAGGCTCTATTTCCACCAGATCGAGCAGATCGCATCCGTTCTGGGCAAACGGCTCGATTTCTTCATCCAGGAAGAAAACGGCCGGATACCCGCACCGGCACCCGAAGGCGATGAAGACGCGCTGAATGCCGTCTTCGGGAGAATATCCCGGCTCGGCCCCCAGGAGCTCCGCCTCCTGGAGGACTTCCTCGATTATCTGAAGTGGAGGCAGGATCATGCACCCGTTAAATGAAAGGCAACAGGCCCTGGTGGAGGATGCCCGCCGTTTTGCCCGCGAACACGCGGGGATTCTCGATTCCGGAGATGACCGCACCGCTGTCGCCGAGCGGCTGTACCGCGCGTATGCCCGGGACGGCTACCATGCCCTGCTCATTCCCGAGGAGCTCGGAGGCAGGGGGCTCGATTACGTGAGCACGGGCCTGGTGTACGAGGCCCTGAGCTATCACCTTCCGGCCACGCTTCACGGCCCGATCACCACGGCCCATTGCATCGAGATGATCAGGATCGGCTGCCAGGGCGCGCACCGGGATGAGCACCTCTCTGCAATCGCATCGAAGGGGATGGCCGTGGGGTTCTGTCTTACCGAGGAAGGCGCGGGCTCCGACATCGCCTCCATATCCACGCGGGCGGAGCACTCTTCCCGCGGGTTCACCATCACCGGGGACAAGAGTGTCGTGATCAACCATGCCATCGCGTCTCTGCTCATCGTCTTTGCCGCCGCACCCGGCAGAAAGGGCCGCGCCGGGCTCAATGCCTTTCTCGTGGATGCCGCCCTTCCGGGCGTTCATATCGGCAGGCCCTGCGGGACACCCGGGTTCGCCGGAAGCGTGATGGGCGACGTGGTGTTCGACCGCGTACAGGTGCCCCGCGACTCGCTCCTGGGAGAAGACGACAGCGGGTACTTCCTCCTCATGGAGACCCTTGACAAGGGGCGGCCCCTGGTCGCGGCAAGCTGCGCTGGGTCTGCCAGGAAGACGTTCGATCTGGTGCTGGACCACGCAAAGAGCCGGGCTCAGTTCGGCAAGCCCCTCTTTTCCTTCCAGGGGATCTCGCTGCCACTGGCAGAGCTCGCCACCCGGCTCCAGGCCTCCCGCCTCCTGACCTTTGACGCCCTCTCCCGTATCGACGACAACCGTACCTTTTCGATGGAGGCCTCCATGGCGAAGCTCCATGCAGCAGACACCCTGCTGGACATCGCCTCCTTCGGCGTGGAGATCCTTGGATACCGAGCCATCGGGACATCGGCGGTCGCCCGCGAAATCGTCCGTATCCACCAGGACGCGCAGCTCATGAAATCCATCGACGGCACCGCCAACGTTCAGAAAATGGTCATCGCATCGCAGCTTTAGCGCACGCAGCAGGGAGACGGGAAAACGGAAGTCCCGGTTTTCCCTTGACAACCGATATATTTCGTATAAGAAACATTCTCATAAGAAACTTTCGAACAGGAACATACCTCTTCCGTTCCTTTGAGCGAAGACACGAGACAAAGGCATGAGCAGAGAAACCCCTACCCGGGAAAAGGGCCTCAATATCCAGAGCAGTGACCGCGATCCGGAGCAGTTCCCCGGCGCCGCGAAGTACCCTCTGAAGGAAGATCCGGACAGCACCCCTTCCCTCGAGCACCCCGCGGGCAACTGCAATATGAGGATACTCATGGCCCTTAGAAGGATCATGCATTCGGTCGACACTTATTCCAGAAAGCTCTCCGTGGATTATCATATCACCGTCCCGCAACTCATCTGCCTCCACACCATCGTCAACGACGGCCCCATGACACTCTCTGCGCTGGGAAAGCTGGTCAGTCTCAGCATGAGCACGGTCAACGGCATTATCGACAGGTTGGAGGCGAAGAAACTCGTGGAGCGCAAGAGGACGGACTCCGACCGCAGGAAAGTGCTGGTTTCCGCAACCGATGCGGGCGTCATGCTTTCCAGAAATACGCCACTGCCCCTCCAGAACAGGCTGGTACAGGCCGTCTCGGAGCTTCCCGAGCTGGAACAGGTGTCAATAGCCCTGTCGCTGGAGCGGATCGTGGATATGATGGAAGAAAACCAACACCCGGACAGCTCCTGCAGGTAAACCCCGCACGGCAAAGACGTTCCATCGCCTTGCGGGATCAAGGGCATCGGGTCTTGGAAAACCGCACCGGGCAGACGCGGTGTTGCCGCGTATGCCGTGACGAGCACCAACAGAGAAAGGCAGACTGTGGATCATAAAATCATTGTACAGAACCTCTACAAGATCTTCGGAAACCATCCTCGCAAGGGTGTCAAGCTGCTGAAGCAGGGATACACCAAAGATCAGATCCTGGAAAAGACCGGGCTGGGGGTGGGAATCGCGGACGTGTCGTTCCATGTGGACGAGGGGGAGATCCTGGTTATCATGGGTCTTTCCGGCAGCGGAAAGTCCACCCTGGTGCGATGCCTCAACCGGCTCATCGAGCCTACCGACGGCAAGATCCTTCTGGAAGGGACCGACGTCACCTCGTTGGGCAGGGAAGAACTGCGGCAGCTCCGTCAGAAGCGCTTCGGCATGGTCTTCCAGCACTTCGCCCTATTCCCGCGGCGGAGCGTTATCAGAAATGTCGAGTATGGTCTCGAGGTGCAGAAGGTGCCCCCAAAGGAGCGGCGGGACCGCGCCATGAAGGCGCTGGAGCAGGTGGGGCTCAAGGGATGGGAGGACTCCTATCCCGAGCAGCTCAGCGGCGGCATGCAGCAGCGCGTCGGTCTGGCCCGCGCGCTGGCCCTTGACCCCGACATCATGCTCATGGACGAGGCCTTCAGCGCGCTCGACCCGCTCATCCGGCGTGACATGCAGGACGAGCTGCTCAAGCTGCAGGAGAAGATGCACAAGACCATCATATTCATCAGCCACGACCTCGACGAGGCACTGAAGCTGGGCGACCGGATCATCCTGATGAAGGACGGCCGCATCGTTCAGGAAGGCACGGCTGAGTCCATCCTCACCAACCCGGCCGACGATTATGTGTCCAAGTTCGTGGAGGACGTGGACATATCCAAGGTGGTCACCGCAGAGACCATCATGAAGAATCCGGGCGAGGTGGCGAGCTATGCCCACGACGGTCCCAAGGCCGCCCTGTGGAAGATGCGCCAGGCAGGCCTGTCGAGCATTTATGTCCAGCACAAGGGCCGGCTGATGGGGATCGTCAGGGCCGAGGACGCCTCGGCCGCCCTGAAGTCCGGCGAAAAGGACCTGAAGAACATTCTCGCCACGGATATCCAGAAGGTGTCCCCGGAGACCCCCGCATACGAGCTCTTCCCGCTTCTCGTGGAGAGCAGCCCGCTGGCCGTGGTGGACAGCGAGGAGCACCTCATGGGCGTGATCATCAAGGGCACCCTCCTGGCGGCCCTGGCAGAAGGAGTACAAACCAATGGAAATGAACTGGATGCCGGAGATACCGGTCGGCAGAACAATTGAATACGTAATAGACCTGTTTTCGGAGCACTGCTCGTTTCTCACCCGCGCATTCTCCGATGTGGTGGAGAGCGGCATCTCGCTCATCGTCAACGGCCTGATGTTCTTTCCGCCGTGGGTTCTCATACTCGCGTTCACTGCGATCGCCTGGTTTTTGAGCAGGAAACGGGGCCTTGCCCTGTTCACCCTCGTCGGGCTGCTCCTGATCTGGAACATGAATCTGTGGGGCCCCACGGTGAGCACGCTTGCACTGGTGCTCATATCCACGCTCATCGCCATGATGATCGGCCTCCCCCTGGGGATCCTGTCCGCGCTCAATCAGAGCGCCTACCGGGCGATCATGCCCGTTCTCGACGTAATGCAGACCATGCCGGCGTTCGTCTATCTGATACCGGCCATTCCCTTTTTCGGCCTCGGCCCGGTGGGGGCGATTTTCTCGACGGTCATCTTCTCCATGCCTCCGGCCATACGGCTCACCTGCCTCGGGATCAGGCAGGTGCCCACCGAGCTGGTTGAAGCCGCCGACTCCTTCGGCAGCACCCGGTGGCAGAAGCTGTTCAAGCTCCAGCTCCCCATGGCCACCCCCACCATCATGGCGGGCATCAATCAGACGATCATGCTCGCCCTGTCCATGGTGGTCATTGCCGCCATGATCGGGGCCAAGGGCCTGGGCGGAGAGGTCTGGAAGGCCATCCAGCGCCTGGAGCCCGCAAGGGGATTCGAGGCGGGCATCGCGATCGTCATCGTGGCCATGATCCTCGATAGGATCATGCAGCGGATCGGAAAGCAGAGCGACAAACCGGCCTGAGCCGGCAGCAACGGCACAGGTACAAGGACAAAAAAACCAAATAAGGAGGATTGAATGAGACGCTTTTTTGGATTCACAGCTGTTCTCGCACTATTTTTCGTCATCGGCGGGATCTCGGACGCCCGCGCCGCCAAGGGCAAGTTGGAGTTCGCCTATGTGGAATGGGCGTGCGCCACGGCCAGCATTCACGTGATTGAGGCGGTTCTGGAAGAAAAGATGGGCTACGATGTCGAGGTCACCCCGGTGGGAGCAGCCGCCATGTGGCAGGCGGTCGCCACGGGTGATGTGGACGGCATTACCACCGCATGGCTCCCCGTTACCCACGGCCACTACATGGACAAGGTCAAGGACAAGGTCGTCGATCTCGGCTCGAACTGCGAGGGCGCGGCCATCGGCCTGGTGGTCCCTGCGTACGTGACCATCGACTCCATCGATCAGATGAACGATCACATCGAGAAGTTCGACAGCGAGATCGTGGGGATCGATCCGGGCGCAGGCATCATGAGCGCCACGGAAAAGGCCATCGATGAGTACGGGCTGAAAAACTTCGAGCTCATGGAGGGCACGGGCGCGATGATGACGGCCATCCTCAAGGAAAAGATCAAAAAGAACGAGTGGGTCGCCGTGACCGGCTGGACCCCTCACTGGAAGTTCGCCCGCTGGGATCTGAAATATCTCAAGGATCCCAAGGGCGTGTACGGCGGTGAAGAGACCATCAACACCATCGTGCGCAAGGGCCTGAAAAAGGACATGCCCGAGGTCTATGAGTTCCTCGACAATTTCCACTGGACGCTCCAGGAGATCGGCCAGGTCATGGGATGGAACGCAGAGGGAGCCGATCCGGCCGATTCCGCGAAGCGCTGGATCAAGGAAAACCCCGACCGCGTGAAGGAGTGGCTTCCGAAATAGGGCGGATATTTCCGCAAAACGAGGTGCCCCGCAGCGGCAAGCTGCGGGGCACCGGCATGCCTCCGGTTATTCCCTGTTTCCTCATATCGCCTTTCGCAGAACCGACGGATATCCCTTCCACGGAAATGGGGGGAAAAGCCGGTCAAACAAGCTGCCGCTGGATGACCGTGACAGGGGCGAAGATCCGCTGCCGGGTGTCTTTCTCCTTTGTCTTCCCGGGAGCCCGGCACCCTTTGAAGGGCAAAATGTCCTTGACACGGTCGTCACTCCTGAACTATATCATAACGACTCAAAAACACTGAGCTTTCGACACACCCCGGGGCAGGCAAGGCGACTCCAACTCGTGAATTGTACGGGTTAATCTCGCCCCTTAAGCGCCTGGAAACCGCTCCCCGGAGCGGGGCAGGAAAGAAGGAATCAACAGGATTGAGAAAAACATATCTACCGTTTTGGAGGAGAAAGGGATGAAAAAGTTTGTACTGCTGGTGAGTGTATTGTTCCTCGTCCTGGGGCTGGGCAGCGCCCATGCCGCCAAAGACACCGTGGTCATCGGACTGCAGGGCCCGATCACCGGGGCCTGGGCCTATGAGGGCCAGATGGCGAAACAGTCCTGTGAGATCGCGGCCGATCTGATCAACAAAAAAGGCGGCATCCTGGGCGGGAAGAAGGTCGTGCTCAAGGTGGAAGACGACGCCGGCGAGCCCAAGTCGGGCGCCCTGGCGGCACAGAAGCTGGTGGCGCAGAAGGACGTGGTGGCCGTGGTCTCCACCTATGGATCATCCGTGTGCGAGCCCGCCTCCAATATCTATGAAAAGTTCAAGAAGGTGAACATCGGCTACGGCGTCACCGCGGTCCGCCTCACCCAGCGGGATTTCAACTACTTCTTCCGCACCTGCGGCAGGGACGATTCCCAGGGCAAGTTCTTCGCGGAGTTCGTGCCGAAGAAGTTCAGCGCCAAGCGCATCGCCATCATGCACGACAACACCGCGTTCGGCAAAGGGCTTGCCGAAGACACCCGGGCCGCCCTGGAGCCCATGGTCGCAAACGGCCAGGCCGAGATCGTCTACTTCGACGCCATCACCCCCGGTGAAAGGGACTTCCGCGTCTCGCTCACCAACCTGCGCGAGGCCAAGCCCGAGGTGTGGTACTTCACCGGCTACTATGCCGAGGCCGCGCTCCTGGTGAGCCAGGCCCGTGATATCGGGATTACCTGCCCGTTCGTGGGGGGCAACGCGGCCATCAACGACGAGTTCGTCAAGATCGCGGGATTGAACGTGGCCAAGGGCTGCTACATGACCAACGAGCCGCTTCCCGGCGATCTGCCCTACCCCGAGGCAAAGGAGTTCCTCGAAGCCTACAAGGCCAAGTTCGGCGACATCCCCTCCAGCCCGTGGCCCATCTATGCAGCCGACGCCCTGAACATCATCGCCTATGCCGTGGACAAGTCGGGCACCACCGACTCGGCCAAGCTGGCCGCGTATCTCAGGGACGAGGTGGACGGCGCTCCCGGCATCACCGGCCCCATCGGATTCACCGGCCAGGGCGACCGGGAAGGTGTGCCCTTCTACCTCTACGTGGTTGACGATCAGGGCAAGATTGTCGTATCCAGGTAGCGCTTTCACAAGCGGATAAACCAGCAGCACGAGGACGCATGCACGTTATTCTGGAGCAGATTATCAACGGGCTGACCATCGGCTCGTTCTATGCGCTCATCGCCCTGGGCTATTCCATGGTCTACGGGGTGCTGAAGCTCATCAACTTCGCCCATGGCGACTTTTTCACCCTGGGCTCGTACCTGGGCTATACTGTGCTCGTCTTCGGTGCTGCCCTCCTGACCGCTCATTTCGGCCTGTGGGGCGCGCTCATGGCTGCCCTGGTCTTCGCCGGGGTCAGCCTCGCCATCGTGGGGCTCATTGTCGAGCGGGTGGCCTACCGGCCCGTGTATCCGGCAGGCCGTCTCCCCGCGGTGGTGTCCGCCCTGGGCGCCTCCATCTTCCTGCAGAACGCCATCATGGTGGGGTGGGGGCCCAGGTTCCAGGCCTATCCCGCGGCGCTCATCCCCAACGTCCACATTCAGCTCGGCAACATCCACCTCACGCTGCTGCAGATCGTGATCCTTCTCCTCTCGTTCGTCCTCATGGGGACTCTCTACTACATCGTCCAGAAGACCACCTTCGGGGCTGCGATCAGGGCCACGGCCCACGACCGCAAGACCGCGTCACTGATGGGAATCAACATCAACAAGGTCATTCTCTTCGTGTTCACCCTGGGTCCGGCCCTGGGCGCCGTGACCGGGATCATGGTGGGTATGTACTACCGCCAGATCAGCTTCACCATGGGGTGGAACTACGGGCTCAAGGCATTCACCGCATCGGTCCTGGGCGGCATCGGCAACATCCCCGGCGCCATGCTCGGCGGGCTCATCCTGGGCGTGCTCGAGATGCTGGGAGCCGCCTATATATCGGCTGCCTGGAAGGATGTCTTCGTGTTCATCATCCTCATCCTGGTGCTCATCTTCCGGCCCACGGGCATCCTGGGCGAAAAGACGGCGGAGAAGGTATAGACCGATGGAGCGGACCCCCATAAACGGCATCGGCAGGCTCGCATCCTCCCGGCAGCTGCATATCGCGCTCGCCACGGCCGTCTTTCTGATCTACCCGTTTTTGGTGAGCGACTACTTCATCGACATCGCGTTCTATTTCGGCATCTATACGCTGCTGGGCCTGAGCCTCAACATCGTGCTCGGCGAGGTCGGGCTGTTCGACCTGGGGCATGCCGGGTTCTACGCCATCGGGGCCTACACCACGGCGATCCTCAACACGAAGTTCGGCATCCCCATCCTCGTGCTCCTGCCCCTGAGCGCCCTGGCGGCCGCGCTCTTCGCCTACGTGGTCTGCTCTCCCGTGATTCACCTCCAGGGCGACTATCTCCTCATCGTGACCCTGGGCATGGGCGAGATCGTCCGCCTGGCGCTGATCAACAACCCCTTCGACCTCACCGGGGGCCCCAACGGGGTGTTCGGCATCGATTTTCCGTCTCTCGGGCCCTGGCTGGTGATCGATTCGTCCCTGGAATACTATTTCCTCATCTGGCTCATCGTGGGGCTCACCATCCTCGGGCTCACCCGGCTGCAGGACTCGCGGATCGGGCGAGCCTGGAACTATATCCGCGAGGACGAGACGGCCGCGAACGCCAACGGGATCGACTCGCGCAGCTACAAGCTCCTGGCCTTCGTCCTGGGCGCGGCCCTGGCGGGCGTGGCGGGCAACGTCTATGCGAGCAAGCTCATGTGCGTCTCGCCGGAGAGCTTCTCCTTCTGGGAGTCGTGCCTCATGTTCTGCATCGTGCTCATCGGCGGGATGGGCTCCATCCCGGGGGTGATCATCGGCGCAGCCTTCATCAGCCTGTTCCCCGAGATCTTCCGGCCCTTCGCCATGTACCGGATGCTCATCTTCGGATCGGCCATGATGCTCATGATGATGTTCCGGCCGGGCGGCGTCTGGCCGCGCAAGCGGGGCGCGGTCAAGTATGAGTCGCTGCTGGAGGGCACGGGGAGGTCCGATGCCTGAGCGCAGAGCCCATGCAGCAGGAGAGACCGTACTGGAGACAAAAGGCCTCACAAAGATCTTCGGTGGCCTCATCGCGGTGAACTCCATTGACCTGAAGGTGCACAAGGGCGAGATTCTGAGCCTCATCGGCCCGAACGGCGCGGGCAAGACCACGGTGTTCAACGTGGTGTCCGGCATCTACCGCCCCGAGTTCGGAGAGGTGTTCTTCCGAGATGATCGTATCACCGGCAAAAAACCGCACCAGATCGTTTCCCACGGCATTGCGAGGACCTTTCAGAACATCCGCCTGTTCCCGGACATGACCTGCCGGGAAAACGTGATGGCCGGGCGCCACTGCCGGAGCACCTCGGGCCTGTTCTCCTCCATCTTCCGGACGCCCGGACAGCGGACCGAGGAAAGCATAATCAGAGAGGCCGCCGAGAAGAGGCTCCGCCAGGTGAACCTGTGGAAATCCCGCGACGAACTGGCCAAGAACATCGCCTACGGGTCCCAGCGCATGCTGGAGATCGCCCGCGCCCTGGCTTCGGACCCCGCCCTGCTGGTGCTGGACGAGCCCAGCAGCGGATTGAACCCGCGGGAGACCCGTGATCTCATGGCCTTCCTTCAGGGGCTCATCCGGGAGGAGGACGTCACCATCCTGCTCATCGAGCACGACATGAACATGGTGATGGGGATCTCTGACTGGGTCGTGGTCATGGACGGCGGCCGAAAGATCGCCGAGGGGATTCCGGATGATATTTATGCCGACCAGCGGGTCATCGAGGCCTATCTGGGAAAAGATGACGAGGATTCGACCGCATATGACGTCCCTGCTGAGCATTGAGCGTCTTTCCATCTTCTATGGCGGGATTCAGGCCCTCCACGATGTCTCCATCCATCTGGAGCAGGGTGAGATCGTGTCCGTACTCGGCGCGAACGGGGCCGGGAAGTCCACCCTGCTCCAGGCCGTGTCGGGGCTCGTGCCCATCGGGAGCGGATCGGTCTTCTTCCGAGGGGAAGAGCTCAACAGGATCCCGCCCTATGAGATCGTGCGCAAGGGGATCTCGCTTTCGCCGGAAGGCCGTCGGGTGTTCCCCACGCTCACCGTGGAGGAAAACCTGAATCTGGGCGCCTATACCCGGAGAAGGATGAAGGACGAGGTGCACGCGGCCAAGGACCGGGTCTTTTCCCTGTTCCCCATCCTGAGCGAGCGCCGCAGACAGCTCTCCGGCACGCTCTCCGGCGGGGAGCAACAGATGCTCGCCATCGGCAGGGCCCTGATGAGCTCGCCCAAGGTTCTCCTGCTGGACGAACCCTCGCTCGGGCTGGCCCCGATACTCGTGAAGCAGATATTCGACATCGTATCCGAGATCAACGGCCAGGGAACCTCCATCCTGCTGGTGGAGCAGAACGCCCACAAGGCGCTGAACATCGCTTCCAGAGGCTATGTGCTGGAGAACGGGCACCTCGTGGCCTCGGGTCCCACCGCGTCGCTACGCTCGGACGAGAAGATCCAGGAGGCGTATCTGGGCGGCGCCGCGCTCAAGAAAAAGCCGTCCCCGGCCAAGACCGGATAAGCCTTAGTGGATTTCCTTGTATACGGGCCCGGGGGCATCGTCCGGGTCGTGCGGGAAGTAGCCCATTTTCTCGAGCACTTTTCTCGTCAATGCAAGCACGAACCTTCTGTCGTGATATTTATTGCTCATCGCCTTTACCCATTCCTCCAGGGCCTTGGGCAATGGTATTTTTTTCGCCGGATCTTTCCTGTCATCGGTCAGATATCTTTCATCGACCAGATCCATCCCCTCCGGATGGTACATATCGATCATTTCCTGAAGCAGTTCTATGTCCGACGCATGCAGATCCAGATCAATCACCTGAGATAAGACGCTTATCACTTCTTCCTCCCCATCCCTCCTTCAGTCCGGTGGAAGAGGCTGCCACAGCATCGTCTGAAGAGAGCCCTTTTGCTTCTGAAGTCTTGTGGATCGTCAAAGGGACTGGTTTTTCTCCCTGCGGTCATTGAGTAACACGCATTATCAAGAACAACTTCTCTTTTTTATAATGGCAATGAACCCTGATATTTCAAGGGACCCTCCGACCCCCTTTCCCCTGTTCCGGACAGACCCGGAGAGCGTACCTCTCCAAATGGTCTCAGACGATGTTCTTCCTCTCGTTCCACCGATGAGTGAATCGACAAGCCCGGCTCGTGTCGCATCGTAGAAATTCCGTGATCGCAGGACTGGATCATTCCTCATCTGCGGCCGGTCTTCAGCCCCGCCTGATTTCGAAGGGGGTGTTGAAAAACCGTTCACACCGGGTAACATCTTAAAGATAGAAGGCTTCGTTTTTTACCATATGATCGGAGAATGAAGGATGCGCAGGACATGATGCTTCCAGCGGCACTCAAGACCGGGGCAGGGACATGACGGAATCCGCAAAACAATCGAAAGAACAGCTCGTACGCGAGCTGGCAGAGGCAAAAAGGCAGATTGCCGAGATGGACCGGCTGCTGTCGGGATACCGGCGGATAGAAGAAGAAAAAAAGGCCCTGGAAAAGCGGCTTGGCGAGATTCAGAGAATGGATTTCCTGGGCAGGCTTTCCGGCGAGATCGCCCATGACATCAACAACATGCTCTACCCCATCATCATCGATGCCGAGGTCCTGCTGGAGGATCTGCCGCAGAAGAGCACGGCCCATCAGATCCTCGAGCAGATGCTCAGCGCCGCGCGCCGTCAGAAAGACCTGGTGAATCAGATCTTCACCTTCAGCAGACGGGGCGAGCGCGAGCGGAATCCGCTGGAGATCAAACCCCTGATCCGGCAGACCCTCGATTCCCTGCAGTCGACCCTCCCCGATGGTATTGAGCTCAGGCAGCACCTGGACGTGACCCGTGACGTCGTCATGGTCGATCCCCAGCAGCTCCGGCAGATCATCATGAACCTGGTGCGCAATGCGGCGGAGTCCATCGGCAACGAACCGGGCACCATCGAGGTGAACCTCTCCCGTGTCCGCCCCGTCACGAGTCCCGATCATCCCCGGGAAGTGGAAGGCCCGTACCTGGAGCTCTCGGTAAGCGACACGGGAAAGGGCATGTCCCGCGAGTCGATGGAGCATATCTTCGACCCCTCGTACTCCTCCGGATCAACCGGCAGAAGCACGGTTCTGGGACTTGCCATCACCCGGGGGATGGTCGAGGACCACGGGGGCGAGATTACGGTCGAGAGCGAACCGGGAAAGGGCTCGCGGTTCATCGTCCGTCTCCCGGCGCATGAGGGCCCGAAACGGGTGGAGCGACCCGAACCCGTTGAGGCTCCGAAGCTGCGGGGGAAGAAGAGGATCCTCCTGGTGGATGACGAAGACATCATCCTCTCCAGCATCCAGCGGGTGCTCAAAAGGCTGGGCTATGATGTGGCCGCGGTGAACGACAGCGTGGAGGCGCTCGATATGTTCACCAGGTCGCCCCAGGAATTCGATCTCGTCATCACCGATCTGACCATGCCGCGCATGACCGGCGCCGAGTTCACCACCAAGCTCCTGGCCGTCAGACCGGATACCCCCGTCATCCTGAGCACCGGATTCAGTGACGTGATGGACGAGCGCAAGGCGCGGGAGATGGGAATCCGCGAATTTCTCGTAAAGCCCGCCGGTATCGATGAGCTCAAAAGTGCGATCAGTCGATCCCTTCAGCCGATCCCAGGAGACCGGTAAGCCCGTAAGGGCCGGCTCCGCCAGGTCATGTGAACGGAAGGATCAGCCTTTTTCCAGCACCTCTCCGATCTTTTCCCGCAGGCGGTTGAGCTCGAAAGGCTTCTTGATATAGCCCGACGGCTCATCCCCCTCGAAGCGCCCGGAGACCTCCTGCTCGCTGAAGCCGCTCGATACGATCACCCTGACATCGCCCCGGATGCGCTTGATCTCGTGAAAGGCCTCGACCCCGTCCATCCTGGGCATGGTCAGGTCCAGGATGATCAGGGAGACTTCCCCGGCGTGTCTCCGAAACACCTCCAGCGCCTCCCGCCCGTCCGTTGCCCTGAGCGCCCGGAAGCCGAGCTGCTCCACCATGGCCGCGCACAGATCGAGCACCATGTCCTCATCATCCACCACCAGCACGGTCTCAGAGACATAGCCCCGCCCTCTTTGAGCGCCTGAGGCCAAAGGCCCTCTTGCCGCCCCCGGGACGCCGGGCCTTTCCACCGGGGACTGCGCAGGAAACAGGACCTCGACCGTGGTGCCCCTGCCGGGCTCGCTTTGAATCGCGATGGCCCCGCCGTGCCCTTCCACAATGCCGAGCACGGCCGCCATGCCCAGCCCCCGTCCCGTGAACTTGGTGGTGAAAAAGGGATCGAAAAGCCGCTCCAGTGTCTTTTCATCCATGCCGCATCCCGTGTCCCTGACCTCCAGAAACACGTACCGTCCCGGCCTGGGCTTTTCACGCAGACGGCTCTGTGCAAGGCAGTGCTCGTCGCAGTCCCTTACCCCCGTGGAGATCGTCACTACACCGGGCCGGCTGCCGATGGCCTCGGAGGCATTCACGATGAGATTCATGATGATCTGCTGGATCTGGGTAGGATCTGCCTTGATGTCGGGTATGTCCCGGTCCGTATTCAGGTTCAGGCTCACCGTCTTGGCGATGGACGCCTTGAGCAGTTCGGTCATCTCCTCCACCAGCCCGCTCAGGTTGAAGCTCCTGACATGGAACTTGCCTTTTCCGGAGTATGCCAGCATCTGGTTCGTGAGGTCGGATGCCCGCAGGGTCGCCCGGCGGGCCTTCTCCATGAAGGCCCTTGACCGGGTATTCTCCGGTCCGCCCATCAGCGCGAGGTCCAGATTGCCGAGGATGGCGGTGAGCAGGTTGTTGAAGTCGTGGGCAATGCCTCCCGCCATGACGCCCAGGCTCTCGAGCTTCTGAGACTGCTGGAAGCTCCGCTCCATCTCCATCCGCTCCTTCTCCGCCTTCTTGCGCTCGGTAATGTCCTGAAGGGCCCCCACCACCATGACCGTTCTGCCGTCCCTGACAACCGGCGACTCGTTCACCTCCACCCAGACCTTCCGGCCGTCCCCGGCCTTGAGCTCCAGCTCGTAAGTGGGCTGGGGCCTGCCGGTGCGGATCGCCTCGCTGGTCGACTCGATGCCTATGCGGTTGACGGGATTGTCGGTGAGAGTCTCCGTCCACAGAAGCATGCGGTCTTTGGGATCGTACCCGAATATCTTTTCGAACTGCGGGCTCAGGTAGATCAGACGGTTGTCGGGCGTGTGCGAGTAGAACACATTGGTGCTGTTCTCCACGATGTTCCGGAGCTTCTCCTCGCTCTCCTTCAGCGCTTCCTCGGCGCGCTTGCGGTCGGTGATGTCGTTGAAGATGCTCACTGCCGCGACAATGACCCCTTCCAGGTCCCTGATGGGCGCCGCGCTGATCGAGAGATAAATCCGCGTGCCGTCTCCCCGGCGGTAGATCGTCTCCTCGACAGAGATGTTCTCTCCGGTGAGTGCCCGGGCAATGGGATACTCCTCGGGCCGGTACATGGTGCCGTCCTCGTGGAGTGCGCCGTAATTCCGGCCACGGTAGTCCCGCGTCTCGACAACAGGATGCCCGAGAAGCCTGTCGCCCTGGGCGTTGTGGTAGAGCAGCCTGCCCGACGGGGCCTCTTCGATAATCACTCCGGAGGGGAGTTGTTCGAGTACGGCCTCGAGCTTGATGAGCTCGCTCTCCATCTCCTCATAGAGCCTCTCCACCTCCCCTTTTTCCTGCTCCGGATGCCCGAATGCCGGCGGTACGAGTGCGCTCGTGTCCTCGAGCACGATGAGGGCTCCGTCGTGCACGGGCACACAGCGTGCGAAAAGACTCGGCCTGCCGGGCAACTGGGTGCGTACCGGAAAGCTTGAGGGAGAACCGTGCTGCACCGCCTCCCGGGCGGCCTTTTCGAATTCACCGGAGAGCTGGGCGGGCAGCGCCTCGGCAAGCCTCCGGTTGAGGAAATGTTCCCGGGGCTGCTGCAGGAGAAGCCCGGCCTCAGCGTTTATCCCGGTGATCCGCAAGTCCCGGTCCAGATTTATCGCCCCCATGCCGAGCCGGTCGAGGAAGTCACCGGGGACGGGATTTCCCCGGGGTGTGTTTCTTCTGTTTTTTCTGCGATATTTCTCCATCTCGGTCCGTCTTCACGTATGCTCATTTTTTAAAGGTGTCCGGATGAGACGTTCGCGCTCATCAAAGGCATGGACCTTCCATCAAGACCTCGGACCCTGAACCGCCTGCGAGAAGGAAATGAGATCCGGCCTTCTTGTCCTTAAAGTAGCGGGCGCGGAGGAGGAATCAAGAACGGCCTGCGCCGCATGCCCCTGAAACCCGGCCGATCCTCTTGGGGTTGCCGGGTGAAAAACGGCGCCGGGCAGGCAACCGGGGATCGATCACCCGGCGCAGGGAATATGCAGGTTGCAGCGCACATTTTTCCGTTTCAGAGCGGATCGGGATACGCGGAGATCCCGGAAAGACCTGGAAAGGGCCATCTCCCGGAACGCGATCTTGGGGGTTCACGCCTCCGGGGGCAGGAGCGAGAAGTCCACGTGCCCCTTGAGCGCATCCACCCGGGCCACCTTCACCTTGATGATATCGCCGATGGAGATGGTCCGTTTTTTCAGCTTCACGGCCCTGCCCTCCTCGATGCGCGCCCTCCCCATGTCGGAGAGGGTCACCAGGCCGTCGAAGGGCGGATCGAAGATCTCCACGAAGATGCCGAAGGGCAGGATGCTGGTGACCACCCCGGAGAAGTCGTCTCCGACGTGCCTCTGCATGTAGGCCGCGGTCTTGAGCCTGATCACGTCGAACATGGCGTCGTCGGTCGTTTTCTCCCTCTCCGAGATCTCGGTCCCGATGTACTTCAGGTATCCTTTGAGCTTCTTCATCTCCTTCTCGCTCATATCACGGCCTTTCAGCGTCATCTTCAGTATCCGGTGCACGATGAGGTCGGAGTACCTCCTGATGGGCGAGGTGAAGTGTGTGTACGACGTGCTGGCAAGCCCGAAGTGTTCGAGGTCCTCGAACCAGTACCGTGCCCGGGTGAGGGCCCGGAGGATGTGCTGGTTCACGAAGTTGTGGAGCGGGGTCGACTGATAGAGGGCGGAGATGCGCTGGAGCGCCCGGGAGAGATCCCTGCCCCTGCGGACCGCCTGCTTCAGGTTCGTAAACTCCTCCTTGGGCAGACCGATCTCTTTGAGGGTCTCCAGGAGAGCCAGGAGATCCTCCGCCCTGGGCTTTTCATGGACCCGGTAGAGCACCGGCATGGAGTGACTCTCCAGAAACATGCACACCGCATGGTTCGCCAGGAGCATGGATTCTTCGATGAGCCTCTCGGCAGGCCCCCGCCGGTACCGGTAGATCCGGTCCACGTCCCCGTCGTGGCCGATGGTGATGCCCACCTCCGAGATATCGAAATCGAGTGCCCCCTTCCTCGTCCGGTTCCGGTAAAGGTGTCCGGCCATCCGGTGGAGCTCCATGACGCGGGACGCGACCTCCATGTCCGGATAATCTTGAGGAAAGCCCCTCTCGATGAAGGGGTTGAGCTCCTCGTACACGAGCCTGGCCCGGGACCGGATGACCGCCTCGAAGCAATCGAAGTCCAGCAGCCTGCCCCGCGGTCCCAGATGGATCTCCACTGCCATGGCGAGCCTCTCCTCCCGGGGCTTGAGGCTCATGATCCCGTTGGAGAGGACCTCGGGCAGCATGGGGATGGCAGCCTCGGGAAAGTACACGCTGAAGCCGCGGTTCTTTGCCTCCACGTCAAGCGGGGTGTCCCGCTTGACCACGTGGGCCACGTCCGCAATGGCAACGGTCATGAGAAAGGTGCCGTCGGGGAGCTGCTCGATTCCCACGGCATCGTCGAAATCCTTTGCCATGGCCCCGTCGATGGTGAAAAGAATCCGGTCGCGCAGGTCCCTGCGCCGTGCGAGCTCGGTGGGAATGGAGACCTTTGACGTTTTGAGCGCCTCCTTTTCCACCTCCTCGGGAAAGCGCCAGGGCAGGCTGTACTTCACGGCCACGAGCCTCAGATCGTCACCGGTGTCCTCGGGGATGTCCAGGAGCCGCTCGATCCGGGCGGTGACCGACCGGGTCTTCCTGACGCCCTGCGGGCTCTCCACCATGGCCGTCACTACGTCGCCGTCCCTGACCGTGCCTTTGAGCTCGTTGGGCACCACGATAGTGTAGGGGAACGGTTTGAACGGGGTGATCACCCCCCACTTCTTCCTGCTGTGATAGGTGCCGCTCACCGTGGTCGGGCTCCGCCTGAGAATGGAGAGAACTTCCCCCCGCAAGCCCTTTTTTTCCCGGTAGGCCCAGACCTCCACCAGATCGCCGTCCATGGCCCCCATGAGGCCCTCGGGCGGAACGAAAACATCGTCGCGGCCTTTTTCAGGCACGACAAAGGCAAAGCCTTTGGGGTTCCAGTGAACCGTTCCCTGTATCTTCATCGTTCGTTCTGCCGGGGAAGCCAACTATCCTTGCATATTTCACCCGCCGGTGATACATCACCTATAATCGAAGATAAGGCTCAGCACCATGTTTTTCGAGGGAACAAAATGAAAAAGCTTTGCATCATTCTCGTGGTCAGCATTTTTGTCGTCCTTCCCCTGGTCCATCTCCTCTGGGGGGTCTTTGAGAACGACTGGGCGATCCTGCCCCTTACCCGGAGCAAGAAAACCGTGGAGATAACCGAGATCCCCCAGGAAGCCTTTACGCAGGACATGCTCAAGGGCCAGTGGGTTCTCTACCTCTACTATCCGAGCGTCACCAGAACCCTGGAGCTCATGATCGATGAAGGGGGGGCAGTCACGGGACGGACCGAGGACATCGAAGTCGCCATGACTGTAGCCCTGGGCCAGGACGGTAATCTGGAGCTCAACGGGCCAAGCCTGAACCTGAAGGGATCCATGGACAAGTCGCGGGAGCATCTCGACGGAATGGCCGTCGTCAAGGACTCGTCGTCTCCCATTCCGTTTTCCTGCTTCAAGGTCGGCGACTATCCGCCGGCGCAGTGATCCCCAAGCCTTAAAGGACGAGGCCCGATGGAGCATCAGGACCTGAAAAAATACCGCAGATACGGGCCCCGGGTCCACCTGGTCACCTGGGACGGATGCTCCGCGGTGGAAAAGAGCTATTCCGAGGCCGTGCTCCCTGTCCGCATCATGGGGCTTTTCCTGATCACGTGGGAGCGATTCATCTACTCCCGGCTGGCCGGTTTGCCGGGAATACCCGATCTTCTGCCGTGCCCGGACCGGCTCACCCTCGTCACCCGCTTCATGGGCGGGACCAATCTCAAGGAGGCCCGCCATACACCAGGCGCCCCGTATTTCGAGTCCCTCAGGCAGCTCATCACCGCAATGCACCAGCGGGGCGTCATTCACCTCGACCTGAGAAACCGGAGGAACTACGGGATCGATGAGCACGGCAGGCCCTATCTCGTAGACTTTGCCACCTGCCTGTACATTCCCTGGAGCGTGCCGCCCCGGAAGGCCTTCGAGGCCATCGACTGGATGGGCTTTGCCAAGGTCAAGCACAAGCTCCAGCCCCGGCTGCTCGACGAGCAGGAAGAGCGAATGCTCTCCCTGGGTGCACGGTTGAGCACCTGGTGGCTCCCCACCCGGACGCTCCGTCTTATCCGGAACATGGTGAAAAAATCGCGGAGATCACCTAGAAAGTAAGCACTAAAAACAAGTTGGAGTTGAATTTTTCTGATAGTCCATATATACGCACACTCTGTATGCGTTCCCATGCATGTCTGCACGAAAGGAGAAGGTGAATGCCCAGGGTACAGCCCTTTAGGGGATTACGGTACAACCCTGAGAAGGTGGACCTCGGCAAGACTGTCTGCCCCCCGTATGATGCCATGGGTCTGCCTGAAGTCGACGATCTCTACGCCCTCTCACCCTACAACGCCGTCAGGCTGGTTCTCGGCAGGCAGCTGCCCAAGGATACCAGGGAGAACAACCGCTATACCCGGGCACGGGATTTTCTGAAGCAGTGGAGGGAGGAGTCGGTCCTCGTTCAGGAAGAGAAGCCGGCCCTCTACTATCATGAGCACACTTATTGCCTGGGAGAGCACACCCTCACGAGGCGGGGCGTCATCGCGTCCGTGCGTATGGACGACGGCGAAAAGAATCATTTCCGGTTCTACGAGCACACCAACAAGGCTCCGAAGCTCGACCGCCTGCGTCTCCTGAGCGAAGTCAACACGAACCTGAGCTCGATATTCGGCATATACTCCGACCCGAAGAAGGTCATCGAGACAAAGGTACGGCTTTCCCTCGGCAAGCCTTCACTGGAATTCGACACCCGCCGCGAGACCCACCGGCTCTGGGTCATCCATGAGAAGGAAACAATCGATATGTTTGCCCGCCTCATGCAGAACCGGAAGGTGCTCATCGCCGACGGCCAGCACCGCTTCGAGACGGCCCGCGTATACCGCGATCGCATGCGGGCGGCCACCGGCAAGAACGACGGCAACCAGGGCTTCGATTATATCCAGATGTATCTGGTGAACCAGGAAGAGGGGCTCTCCATCCTCCCGGTCCACCGGGTCATACCCGACAGCATGGGCGTGGGCCTCGTGGATCTGGAGTACCGGATCAAGGAAATATTCAACATGATCCCCTACGACAACCGCAAGGGTTTCCTTTCTGCCCTGAACAAGGGCGGAATGGGCCACCTGGGCCTGTTCGTCAAAGGCATTCCCAGATACTATCTGCTGGAGCTCTCGCGGGATGCGGACTTCGATCGCTTCCTGCCCGCGCCCCTGCATCCCCGGCTCATGGATATGGCGCTCACCATCCTCCACGAGAGCATTTTGCAGCCCGTTCTCGGGATCAGCCACGCCGATGAGGGCAGCCGCATCTTCTACACCAGCTCCGCGGAGGAGGCGCTCAACCTGGTGTCCAAGGGAAGGGCGGATATTGCCTTTCTCCACAATCCCATCGGGATCGAGAGCATCATGGAGATTTCGGAAACCGGTGTCAGGCTTCCCCAGAATTCTGTGCTCTTCCACCCACAGGTTCCCTCCGGCCTCGTGTTCCATTCTCTGGCATAAGGCCGCTCACCGGCCTTCCGGAATGCACGGCATCGGCCGGACATTTTCAGGCGACCCGGTTTTTTTCAGTTTCCCTGTCGCCCCTTCTCCAAGGGTGTTTCGTTTTTATGGCCGTCAGCATCTGCCTGGGAATATCCTTGACTTTTTATGAACGAATATTCTAATTTCGAATCATGGTTCAGAATGTGACCGGGAATTCGGAGCTTTCAGGCAGGAAAGAGCGAGAGATGGCGCGCCGCAGGGAGGCCATTCTCGACGCGGCACAGGAGATCTTCGAGTCCGTGGGGTATGTCAACGCCTCCATGGCGGAGATCGCCGCAAAGGCCGAGTTCGGCGTGGGCACCATCTACCAGTTCTTTCCGGGCAAGCAGGAGCTCATCAGCGAGGTCATCGTCAGGGGAATCGACCGCTACGTCGCCGGCATCGGCCGGATCATGGCCGACAAGCGCCCGTGGAAAGAGCAGCTTCAGGCGTACATCCGCTACAACCTCTCCTGGGTCGAGGAGCATCCCGAGTTCCACCGCCTCATCTACGAGATCTTCTATTCCCAGATTCCCGACGTGGTCTCCAGGATATTTGAACGCTTCCGGGAGATCCGAAGGCAGGACATCCGGTTCATCCGGGAGATATTCACGCGGGCCAATGAAGAAAACCCCCAGTTCGACCCGGACCTCATGTCACTGACCATACCCGGAATGCTGCACGCAATCGGCGACAACTGGTATCTGGGCCTGCTCGGCGAGAGGCCGACCGAATACATGCCCAGAATTTTACAGCTTATATTAAGGGAGGATTATCGTGATTAGGAGGATCGTCATTCTCGTGACCGGAATGGTCTTTCTGGGAGGAGCCTTCTGTTATGCCCAGGATTACCTGACGCTGGAGGAGTCCATCGCCCTGGCCCTGGACAACAACCCGCTGATCAGGGCGCAGGATAAGCAGGTGTATGCGAGCCTCATGGAAAAACGATCGAGCCTGTCCGACATGCTCTTCTCCGTGGACCTCAACTACTCGTATGCGCGGTTCGACGAGGAGCCGACCATCACCATCCCGCCCAATGAGTTCACCGTGGGCACAAAAGACAACTACCGCTTTTCCGTGGAGGTGACCCAGCCCCTGTTTACCGGAGGCGCCCTGTACAATGCCTACCGGATCGCGGCCAACAATTACCGTGTCGCGGGGCTGGACAGGGAGCAGGAGGTCCGGGATCTGAAATTCCAGGTGGTCGATGCCTATTACGGGATCATCGAGGCCCGGGAAATCCTGGATGTCGCCCGGAGCTCCGCCGCATCGATCAAGGCGCACCTCGACGTGGCTCAAGCCTTTTACAACCAGGGCATGATCCCGAAGAACGACCTGCTGGAGGCACAGGTGAGGTATGCCGAGAGCCTGCAGAACGTCATCACTGCGGAGAACGCCGTGAGACTCCTGGAGTCGCGGCTCAACACGCTCCTGGGCAGAAGCATCTCGATGCCGGTGGATATCGAAGAGGAGATACCCATGCCCGAGCTCGAGAGGACCCTGGACGACTCCTACGAGACTGCCCTGGACCAGAGGCAGGAGATCAGGATCACGCGGCTGCAGATCGAAAACGCCGACAAAGGGGTCTGGATCGCCCGGGCCGGGTACCTTCCGAATGTCGCCGCCACTTATGAGTACGAAAAGCTCGGCGAAGACCCTGACGTTGACGAAGACAGGGCCTGGACCGTGGGGGTGGGGCTGAGTTGGAACATCTTCCAGGGAGGATCGAGCTATTTCGAGGTCTCCCGGTTCAAGGCCATCCGGAGCAGGCTGGGCTTTCTCATGCAGAGCCTCAAGGACCAGGTCCTGCTGGAGGTCAAGAACTCCTACCTCTCCGCGCAGGAGGCCAGGGCCAGGACCGAGGTGGCCGTCCAGGCCATCGACCAGGCCCAGGAAAATCTGAGAATCCAGAAAGACCGCTATAACCTCCAGGTAGCCACCACCACCGATGTCCTGGATGCCGAGGCGCTGCTCGACCAGGCGAGAAGGAACTATATCTCGGCACGGGCCGACTATGCCACCTCGCTGGCCTCGCTCAGGTCCGCCATGGGGACCCTCTAGGAGGCCGCCGGGTGAAAAACTGCGCTCCTGCTCTGTGCATCGCGGTCCTTCTTCTCCTGTCCGGGATTTCCTCGTGCAGGAATGAGCAGGGTGCGTCAGCGGCATCCGAAGAACAGACACTGGACCGGGTTCCCGAGGTCATGGTCGCGGAAATATCCAGGCGCCCCGTGCACAAAACCTATGCCGCAGTGGGCAGTGTTTCCCCCCGGGAGGTGTCCCGGATCGGGCCCAAGGTGTCCGGCAGGATCAAAGACATCCCCGTGGACGAGGGTGATTTTGTCGAAAAGGGCGGCCTGCTCATGCTCATCGATCCCTTCGACTATGAACGGGCCCTGGAGCACGCCCAGTCCCAGCTCGACCAGGCGAGAGCCTCCCTCGAACGGGCCGAGCGCGACCTGACCCGGATGGAGGGGCTCTACCGGGCCACGGCCGTAACCGAACAGAACCTGCAGGATGCCGTTACGGCCCGCGATCTCGGCCGGTTCCAGTATAACCAGGCGGTTACGGCCCGGGAGATCGCGAAGAGAAACCTGCACGAGTGCCGCCTGGAGGCCCCCTTCTCCGGCGTGGTCACCGCGGTGATGGCCAACGAGGGAGAGCTGACGGGCCCCCAGACGCAGGCCTTCGTCATGATGGACATGGGCACGGTCAAGGTGGAGGTCGACCTTCCGGAAGAGATCTACAGCTCGATCCGGGCGGGCAACCCCGGCGCGATCACGGTCGATGCCGTGCCCGGACAGTCTTTTGAGGGCACCATCACGAAAATTTATCCCACCATCGACCCCATGAGCCGCACCTTCACGGTCACGATCACCCTCGAGAATCCCGGCCTGAAACTCAGGTCGGGCATGACCGCGCGCTCCCGGGTCGTCCAGATGGTTCGCACCGATGTCCTGGCCGTTCCCGGCGACGCACTCATCCGCGGGGAGGACTCCTATATCGTGTACACGGTCAGAGACGGCATCGTCCAGAGATGCCCCGTTTCCCTGGGAATCGGAGGAGACAACCTCTTCGAGGTGACCGGCGGCCTCTCCGAGGGCGATCTGGTGGTCCTCCGCGGGCTTGCCGGTCTCAAGTCGGGCACCAGGGTACGGATCGCGCACGGGGAAGACTCCCCGGAGAGCTAGCCCATGAATCTTCCCCAGTTTTCCGTCAGGCGCCGGATCACCATCACCATGCTCGTCCTGATCATCACCCTCTTCGGGCTCGTCTCCTTCTCCGGCCTGGGCCTCGATCTCCTGCCCGAGCTGGAGTTCCCGTATGTCTCGGTGGTGACCACCTACGAGGGCGTGGGTTCCGAGGAGATCGAGACGCTCATCACCAAGCCCATCGAGGAGTCCGTGAGCACGGTCGAGGGCATCAAGGAGGTGACCTCCGTGACCGTGGAGGGAATCTCCAGCGTCTACTGCGAATTCGCCTGGGGCACGAATTTGGACTTCGCCGCGCAGGACGTGCGCGAGAAGATCAGCTGGATCACCGACTTCCTGCCCGAGGACGCGGACACGCCCATGGTGCTCAAGTTCAATATTTCCGACATGCCCATCCTGGAGTACGGCGTCATCGGCATGGAAAACACCAGGCGCCTGCGCGAGTACATCGACGATGTCGTGAAACCACGGATCGAACGCCTTGAGGGGATCGCCTCGGTATTCATCTTCGGCGGCAAGGAGCGGGAAATCCAGATCCTGGTCGATCCCCAGAAGCTCAAGAGCACCGGAACGACCCTGGATCAGGTGATCGCCGGCATCAGGGCCGGAAACCTGAACGTCTCGGGCGGCCACGTGGAGTCGTGGAAAAAGGAGTACCTGATCCGGACGACCGGGTACTATGACGACATGGACCAGGCGCGCTCCACCATCATCTCGGTGAGCCCCGAGGGCAGGCCGGTGCGGATCTCCGACGTGGCCGACGTGCAGGACTCCTTCAAGGAGACCCGGGGCTTCGAGCGCACCAACTCCCGCCCCTCGGTCATCATCGCGGTCATGAAGCAGTCGGGCGTGAACACCCTGAAGGCGGCCGACCGTGTCAAGGCTGAGCTTGCCCGGATCGAGAGGATCATGCCCGGGGATGTCTCCCTGCACCTCATCCTCGACCAGGGCAAGGTGATCAGGCGGTCCATCTCGGCCACCGGCACCAACGCGCTGATCGGAGGCATCATCGCCATGGGGGTCATCTTTCTCTTCCTGCGCGCGATCAGGCCCACGATCACGATCGCCCTGGCCATCCCCCTGTCGGTCATCGCCACCTTCATCGGGATGAAGTCCCTGGGATACACCTTCAACATCATGACCCTGGGCGGCATAGCCCTGGGTGTGGGTCTGCTGGTGGACAATGCGGTGGTGGTGATCGAAAATACCTTCCGCCATCTGGAGGAAGGCGCCTCCCGGCATGAATCAGCGGTCAGCGGCGCCTCTGAGGTGGGGCTGGCCATCACGGCGAGCACGCTCACCACGGTTGCGGTCTTCCTGCCCATGAGCCTCTCCCAGAGCATCGCCGGCAAGCTGGCCCGCCCGCTCTCACTCACCGTGTGCATATCGCTGCTCGCCTCCCTGTTCATCGCCGTGACCATCATCCCGGCGATCGCGGCCACCATCTTCAAAAAAGAGAAGGGCGTGTACGAGCGGATCGAGTCGGGGGGATGGACCGGCAGGATGCGCGCCCGGTACGCCTCCCTGCTGGAAAGGGCCGTAAACCGGCGCGGGCTCACCCTGGGCGCCGCCTTTCTCCTGTTCGTCGCGGCGCTCGTGTGCACCCGGTTTCTGGGCACCGAGTTCATGCCCAAGCAGGACATCCCGCTGGCCATGGTCGATATCACGCTGCCCGAGGGCATGGTCCTCTCCGAGACCGACCACATCGCCCGGCAGGTTGAGGACATCTTTCTGAAACGGCCCGAGGTCATAACCTGCGGGAGCATGGTGGGGATAACGGTCGACGCCAAGTACGCAGCTGCCCAGGGCCAGATGACCGCAGGGGTGAACAAGGCCCGGATATTCGCCCGTTTCACGGAAAAAGAGGACCGCGACAAGTCCGCCGAAGCGATCGCCGAAGAGATCCGGCGGGAGCTGCCCGTGCTCCAGGACGTCGAATACCTGTTCGAGGACATCTCCGGTTCGCTCTTCGGAGGCGGCAAACCGGTTGAGATCCATATCTACGGATCGAGCCTGGAGAAGCTCGGCGAGATCGGCAGCGCCGCCATGCTCAGGCTTTCGCCCATAGAAGGGCTCACGGACCTTGACAAGTCGCTCAAACAGAGCAAGCCCGAGCTCCACGTGAACATCGACCGGGACAAGGCGGCGAAGATGGGCCTGAGCGTGGCCCAAGTGGCGGCAACCGTGGAGACCGCCATGCTTGGCAAGGTAATCAGCCGCTTCCACGATGCGGGCGAGGAATACGACATCCGGGTGCGCTTTCAGGAGGCTTACCGGGCCACGATGGACGACCTGCAACGGGTGCCTGTCTCGTCGCCCTTCGGGTTCAGCGTGCCCCTGTCCCAGGTGGCCTCCCTGGAAGAGAGCGTGGGGCCCATCACCATCAACCGCAAGGATCAGAACCGCGTGGTCACCATTTCGGGCTCCACGGTGGGGCGCGACCTGGGCGGCGTCATGCGCGATGTCGAGCAGGTCATGCAGGACCTGCATATGCCCGAGGGCTACTTCTACGAGATGGGCGGCACCTTCGAGGACATGCAGACCTCTTTTCAGGAGCTCGGCAAGGCGTTCATCGTGGCCATCATCCTCATCTACATGGTCATGGCCGCCCAGTTCGAGTCGCTCTCCCAGCCGTTCATCGTCATGTTCACCCTGCCGCTTGCCTATATCGGGGTGGTGTTCGGGCTCATGGCGACGGGCAAGGCGCTCTCGGTCCCGGCCTTCATGGGGCTCATCATCCTCATGGGGATTGTGGTGAACAACGGGATCGTCATGATCGACTACATCAACAGCCTGAGGAAGACCGGCATGGAGCGCTCCCGGGCCGTCATCCAGGGTGCGACGGTGAGGCTGCGCCCCATCCTCATCACATCCATCACCACCATCGCGGGCATGCTTCCCATGGCCTTCTCGACCTCCGAGGGCTCGGAGATGCGCTCACCCATGGCGGTGGCCGTGGCCTTCGGCCTGCTCTTTGCCATGGCCCTGACACTCTTCGTCATTCCCTGCGCATACTCCCTGATCGACTCGCTTTCGCTGAAGATCCGCACCAAGGCAGGCCGGATCGTGATCGGAGAAGAATAGCGTGCCGTATTGATCAGCGCCTCGGGAGTGTGTTAACCAAAGATCATGGACACCAAACTGACCCTGAAAAGCGAGCTGGGGAGAGTGCAGACGACCACACCCGCGGAACGTGCACGAGCCATCATCGATTCCCCCTATACCCGGCAGATACTGGAGCGGCTCTCGCCGCAGGAAACCTTCATGCTCATCAAGGACTCCTGGGGCACGGACAGTCAGATTCTGCTCCAGTACGTCACCCCCGAGACGATCTCCCACATTATCGACATGGATTGCTGGGACAAGGACACCCTCTCGGTGGACACCCTCCTGGACTGGCTCTGGGAGATCTACAACGCATCGGCGGATTCCCTGCAGATCGCGCTCGAAGCCCTCGACCTGGACATCATGATCCTCCTGTACCAGACCTATATCGACGTGGTGCAGGTGGTGCCCACGGACGAGCGCATTCCCGACCTTCTGGATGCCGGGTATGAAAGCCTCGACGACAACTATTTCTTCCTCATCAAGGAGGAGGACGAGAAGACCCAGCTCTTAAAGGACATGCTGAGCCTCCTCTTCACGCATTACCAGGACACCTACTATGCGATCATGGAAGGGGTGATCTGGGAGATGAGGTCCTATATCGAGGAGAATATCTACGAGAAGCGGTCGTTGAGGCTCATGGAGCTGGGGTTCCCTCCCCCTGACGAGGCGATGGGCATCTACCGCCGGGCGCACGCGAAGAACCTGCTGAACCTGGGCCTGTCAAAGGAGAAGGTCCCCCACATGGACAAGGGCCGGGGCATTCTCCCGGCAGTGTACCTGGACCACCTCTCCCGGAACACGGATCTCATCGTGTCCTCCCTGGCGGAGACCTCCAGGGAGACCCAGGAGCGCTTCATGGTCGAGATGATCTATCTCTCCAACAAGGTCGTCATGGCCGACTACCGGCCCTTGAACGAGGTGGAGGAGCTCAAGAGCAGCATCGACAAGGCGAGCGCGATTTCCTCGCTCGGCCTCGCCGTGGCCATGAAGAGGAGCGGCAGGAGCGCTGGAGAGGTCCTGGACGCCATGAACGCGGAGACCCTCTTCTCCCTGGGATACAACGCGATCCTGGATCAGCAGATGCGGCTCAGGCAAACCTTGAGGACCGTAGACCTCGCCATGGTGCCCGAGGAATTAAGCCCCTGCGCCGAAGGGCTGCTGAAAAAGCGCCCCCTGTTCAGGGACCGGGAGTTCTCCACCATGGAGGAGCTCGAAGAGGTCACGCACACCGTGGACATGATCGACACGCTGGCGTCGATCATGGACGCGCTCAGGTGGCGGGAGAGCAGGGATATCCTCTCGGGCACGAATACGGGCGCCGCCATCGACATGGAGACCTTCATCCTCACGGTGCTCGCGGTCAATCTCCTGGAAAAAAAGACCGGCTTCAGGCCCCTGGAAAGAACCGAGCTGGTGGAGTTCCTCCGCACGGTCACGCACCTGGATGAAGCAGGCAGGCGGGTTTTCGTGCCGGAGTTCGGTCGCAGCCTTCAGGATTTTCTCGGTGCCCTCGCCCCCGGTCTTGCTCCCGGGTCGATCGGGGATGCCGCCGGCCTCCTGCTGAGCCGGTTCGAAGACGAGCTCTCAGGCATCGCCCGCCTCGAAGAGCTCGACCCCCGGTTCATCACCTGCTTTGTGGTGAGGGTGTAAGGACCGGCCCCGCCTTCGCAGGGCCTTATTCCCGCGTATCTCCTTTTTTGAAAAATAGTCCCGGGGGCACGCCAATACCCCCGGGATACGTCATGTATTCACGATCTAAAGGAGATTGAATGCCTCTTGTTTGTCCACATCCATGATATACGAGATGCCGCTCACCCGCGACGCCTCGGGGGTGAGAGCCGCGAGGTCATCCCGGGATATGTGCGTAAGCGAGAACTTCCGGCTTCCGGCCATGATCTGGCGCAGGCCCTGCGTGAGCCGCTCATAGTAGGTGTAGAGGCCGAGCGCCCCGGTTGGCAGCTTGTCGAACTCGTCCTGGCCGATCTCCCGGCGCAGGTCGGCCGCGGTCACGAAGATCTCGTCCTTGGAGTTGCCGAAGCGCTCGATGTACACGGGCACCTGCATGGCGTCGATGGTGCGGCCGATGGTCTTGCCCACCATGGCCGCCGCGATGGGGCCCCGGGCCATGCCGACGAGCTTCACGAAGGGCGAGCCCAGGGCGAGACCCTTGAAGATCTGGTCCTCGAAGGCAAAGCCCCCGGCCAGCGTGATGGCGGGCAGGTACGCGCCCTTTTCCGCCAGGTGTGATGCATACTGGTGGAGCAGCGAGTGCAGCTCGACCGGCGGCACGCCCCATTCGTTCATCATCCTCCAGGGGCTCATTCCGGTTCCGCCGCCCGCACCGTCGACCGTGAGCAGGTCGAGCTTGTACTTCGAGGCAAATGAGAGCGCCCTGGCGAGATCGACCGGCCGGTAGGCCCCGGTCTTGAGGAAGATGTACTTTGCGCCTGCGGAGCGGAGCTCCTCGATCCTCTTGGCGAAAGACTCTTCCGTTACCATGCCCACGCGGGAGTGGCGCTCGAACTCCTTGAACGCGCCGCGTTCGAAGGCCTTGATCACCTCCTCGTCAAAGGGGTCGGGCAGGACGATGTAGCCGCGTTGGCTCAGCATCTGGGCTTTTCCGAGATCCGGGATCTTCACCTCGCCGCCGATATCCTTGGCGCCCTGGCCCCATTTGAGCTCCACGCACTCCACGCCGAGCTTCTCGATCGCGTACTCCTGACCGCCCAGGCGCGTGTCTTCGATATTGGCCTGGACCACGATGGCTCCGTAACCGTCGCGCTGGTACCTGCGATAGAGCTCGACCCTGCGCTTGAGATCCACGGTGTCGACGACCCGGCCGTCCTTGAGAACCGCTTCCGGGTCCATGCCCACCACGTTTTCGCCGATGGTGAGCCCGGTGCCCATGAGCGCGGACCCGATCGCCAGGCCTTCCCAGTTGTTCTTGGCGATGGCCGTCGAGCCGATGCCCGGGATGATCCAGGGACGGCGGAACCTGATGCCGTTATCGTGTCCGAACCTGACGGTGAGGTCAACGTTCGGGAAGATCGCCTTGTCGCTGTCGGCCTCGATTCCATGGGCGCCGACGCAGGTCCCCATGATGTTGAAGTGGGAGTAGTCCACGGGAAAGCGCTTCTCGGCCGCCGTGGTTATCACGCCGAACGGCTGCGGGTAGATCACCTCGTGCCCCCGGTAGGCGGATTTCCCGATTTCGCACATCCCGATGCAGCCGTCGACACAGGTCACGCACATGCCGGAAGTCGGCACAACCGAGCCTTCTGTCCTGTTCTTGGTAAGCGTGGCAGCTGAAGCATTCACCTTCGAGATCACCATATACTTCCTCTCCTTTATCGCGTCTTATTTTATTTCACAGGCAACACACGGGTTCATGTAGCACATCATGTCGCCATACTGTTCCTTTTCGATGCAAGGCGGCGCCAGGTTCGCACACGCGTTGCAGATAGCTTTCTCCGGCTGGTTGTACGTGCACCTGAGCTGGCACGCCGGGCAGATATGCATGCATCCACCGCAGAACCTGCAGACGTCCGACTGCACGTCGAAGGGGGTGCCGATGCTGCGCTCGGTGCCGCGGCCGCGGAACCCGATGGCTCCGGCCATCATCTGCTCGGAGCACATCCGCACGCACAACCCGCAGAGGATACAGTCTTCGTATTCCTGCCTGAAGCGCTGCGTTCTGACTCCATGCGCCGAGGCCAGGTCCTGGATGACCTTGGACTGCGGACACGACGCCAGCAGCAGCTCGATGATCATTTTTCTGGCCCGCACGACCCGCTCGGAGGCGGTCCGGACCTTGAGCCCCTCCTCGACGGGATAGGTGCATGACGAGACGAGCCTGGCACCCGGACCTTCGCCGATCTCCACGACGCAGAGCCTGCACGCCCCGTAGGGAGTGAGCCCCTCGTGATGACAGAGCGTCGGGATGGGGAAACCCAGAAACTGAGCCGCTTCAAGGACTGTCGATCCTTTTTCCACAGACACGGCCAGCCCGTTGATCGTGAGATTAATCATGTCGTACTCCTCCAATTGCGGCGCCTGCCGTCTTTTCCGCCGGTTGTTGCATGGTGAATTCCAGATCGCATCGCAAACACCGCCTGGATTCCGTCCGCGCCTGCTCCTCGGTCAGGGCCGATTCCACCTCGCGGAAGTTCATCACCCGTTCAGAGACGGGCAATGAGGCCGGGACGGCGCGGGGAGGCGCTTCCCCGGACTCCTCGAACACCGCGGGCTCGATGTACACGCCCGGCAGCTTGGGTCTCGCCGGCTCGACGAGCGGCTGTCCGCTCAGGAACCGGCCGATGATGTGCGCGGCCTTCTTGCCGGATGCGACGGCATCGATGACGGTATTGGGCCCGGTCACGAGATCGCCGCCCGCGAAGACCCCTTTTGTGCTCGTTTCAAGGGTGTTTCTGTCTGCCTTCACCCTGCCGCCTTTGTCGACTTCCAGCCCCATCGATGCAAGGGGTCCGCTCCCGGGTCTTTCACCGATGGCGACGACGAGCGTGTCCAGATTCACTGTGAATTCGCTTCCCGGAATCGGGACGGGTGTGGGCCTCCCGGAGGCATCTATACCGCCCAGCCGGTTTTTCACGCATTCGATGCCGGCGAGACGGCCTTCTCCGGCATGGACCTTTATCGGCGAGACGAGGGTCTCGATCCTGACACCCTCTTCGAGGGCCGCCTCGATCTCTTCTTCATGCGCGGGCATCTCGTCTCGGGTGCGCCGATAGAACAGGGTCACTCCCGTTACCTCCTTCTGCCGCAATGCGATCCTCGCGGCATCCACGGCCGAGTTCCCGCCGCCGATTACCCCCACGTGTCCGCGCGCAAGTTCTTTTCCTCTCATGTTGAAGTCCTTCAGGAACTCGATCGAGGGGAAGATCCCTTCCACGTCTTCATTCTCCAGCCCCAGCCGCAAGCTCTCGTGCGCACCCATGGCCAGGAACACGGCCTCGAATCCCTGGGACAGCAGACTCTGTATGGTCACGTCCTTTCCCAGGGCGCGGCCGTACTCGATCGAGATGTTTTTGTTCATGAGTCCTTCTATTTCCTTCTCGACGATGTCCCTGGGCAGCCTGTATGCCGGCAGGGAACAGGTGAGCATGCCGCCGGGGATCTTTTCCGCCTCGAACACCGTGATCCGGTATCCGAGCAGGGAGAGCTGGTGAGCGGCCGTGATTCCGGCCGGGCCGGCTCCGATGACCGCCACCTTCCTGCCCTTGTCCTCCGCCGGCTCCGGCCTGTAGACCGAAGGCTCGACCCGGTCGGTGACAAACCGCTTCAGCGCGCGGATGGCAACGGCCTCTCCTCCGCCCGCTCCCAAACTGCAGCGGCTTTCGCACTTGCGGTCGCACACCCTGGCGCTCACGGCCGGGAAGGGATTGGCGGAACGGATGACCCGGTATGCCCCCTCGTAATCGCCTTTTTCCACCAGGGCGACATATCTCCACGGCTCCGTATCCACCGGGCACGCGGCCTGGCAGGGGGCCCCGGTCAGCTGTTTGCAGACAAACGCATCACAGCGCTTGTCGTTGATGTGGCGCTCGTATTCCTCACGGAAATACCTGAGCGTGCTCAGGACCGGGTTCGGCGAGGACTGGCCCAGACCGCACATGGTGGTGTCCTTGACCGTCTGCGCAAGTTCCTCCAGCAGGGTCAGGTGCTCAGGTGTTCCCCTGCCGAGCGTGATGTCCTCGAGGAGCTCGTACATGCGCTGTGTTCCCTTGCGGCAGGTAAAGCATTTCCCGCACGACTCCTCTTTCAGGAAGCTCATGAAATACTTGGCGACATCCACCATGCAGGTATTCATGTCCATGACGATCATGCCGCCCGAGCCCATGATCGAGCCGGCCTTTGCCAGGCTGTTGTAATCGATGGGCAGGTCGAACATGGACGCGGGTATGCACCCCCCCGAAGGTCCCCCGGTCTGTATGGCCTTGATCTTCGCATTGCCGACCGGGCCGCCGCCGATCTCGTGCACCACCTTGCTGATGGGAGTCCCCAGCGGGACCTCGACGAGGCCGGTGTTCTTGATCTTTCCGACCAGGGAGAAGATCTTCGTGCCCGTGTTGTTCTCAACACCGATCCCGGCATACGCCTCGGCACCGTGATTGACGATGTAGGGGACATTCGCCAGGGTCTCGACGTTGTTTATGCAGGTGGGATGGCCGAAAAGCCCCTTCGCGATCGGATAGGGCGGACGCTGGCGCGGCTCGCCCATCTTTCCCTCGATGGACTTGATGAGCGCCGTTTCCTCGCCGCAGACGAATGCGCCGGCCCCCTGGAAGATCTCTATGTCAAAATCGATTCCCTGCCCCAGGATATTCCTGCCCAGGAGTCCCAGGCTGCGGGCTTGCCTCATTGCAATCGTCGCATGCTTGATGGCCAGGGGATATTCGGTGCGCACATAGATGATGCCGTGGGTGGCTTTTATGGCGAGAGCGGCGATGATCATGCCCTCGATGATCGCGTGGGGGTTGCCTTCCAGCATGCTCCGGTCCATATACGCGCCGGGGTCGCCCTCGTCGGCGTTGCAGATGATATATTTCCTGCCCGATCCGCCTGCATTTCTCGCCAGCTCCCATTTCTTCCCGGTCAGGAATCCGGCCCCGCCCCGGCCGCGAAGCCCGGCACGGAGGATCTCGTGGACGATCCATTCATGATCCGGTTTTCCCAGTGCCTGTTCCAGTGCCGCGTAGCCTCCCATCCTCAGGTAATCGTAGATCCGTATGGGATCGAGGTTCTGGTTCTGGCCGAGAACGATCCTGGTCTGCCCCTGGAAAAAAGGGATCTCCTGCTGAGAAAAGCGTTTGACGGTGGAACCGGGCTCCCGGTACAGGAGCTCCTCGACCACCTCGCCTTTGACGGCCGCGTCGATGATCCTGGGCACATCTTCCATCTTGAGCTTCGGGTACAGGTTGTATCCCGGCTCGACGATGATGAACGGATCCATTTCACAGAAACCAAGACAGCCGGTGACCCTGAGCGAGAGCTTGTCATGCAGGTTCTGCTCCAGAATCCGGCGCTTGATAATCCGGATCAGATCATTGGAGCCGCTGGCCTGACCGCCGGTCCCTCCGCAGATGACAATGCAGGGCTTCTTGTCTTTCGTACTGTCCATGATTGCAGTGCGGTACGCGTTGAATTCCGAGACAGTCTGAAATGTCTTCATATCATTTCCCTTCATCGTTCTTGAGCAGGTCGATCTGGTTGAGATTCAGCATGTGCCCCTGGCATCCCCGGCGCGTGCACACCTCCCACGTGCAGCCTTCTCGGATATAGAGGGCCGCCATGGGGGAGCCGCATTCCAGGCAGTCGGAAAAGCTCGGTATTTCGCTTTGGCAATGCGGGCAATGGAGCCGGGTGACACTGTTGTGCGGAACCCCGTTTCCCGATGCGGGGGCGCGGCTTCCGTAGAGAGAGGACAGATGCACTCGGTCTTTCCTGCCGTTGAATGAAGCATCGAGCGTAACGGACGGATGGCCGTCGATGTGATGGTCGGGATCCATGAGACTCTGCCTGCATACCGGACAGGAAACCTGCAACGGGAAAACCCTTCCGTCGGTTTTCCCATCGAGCGTTTCCAGGCCGTTCCTGGCCGCGTCGACGATGTCACTCACCTTGTTCCTGCTCACGTGCGGGAAATAGTGCCCGTCCGCGACCACTGTCGGGCCCAGGGCGCAGGCTCCGAGGCAGTTGACCGTCTCGAGGGTGACCTCGTTGTCGGACGTGGTCTCGCCCGGTTTTATCCCGAGCTCCTGCGAGAATTCCTCCACGATTTTCTGAGCGCCGCGCACATGGCACGCAGTACCGAGGCAGACCGATATGCAGTGCCTGCCTTTCGGTTTCAGACTGAAGGCCTTGTAGAACGTGGCGACACCGTAGACATCCGCCAACGATCGCCCCGTCTCCTTCGCCACCAGCCTTAAGGCCTCCTCGGGGAGATAGGAATACTCCGCCTGAATCTCTTCGAGGATGGCAATGAGTCCAGCCTGGTTCTCACCGTTGTGCTGAATGATATCAAGAATGCCTTTCGTATCCATGTTCCCCTCTTTCTCCTCGAGCGGACTTTTCTACATCCGAGTCACGCCCCTTACTCGTATTCTTCGCAATGCCACACGCCCGATTCAGGGCGCGGAAGGCGGCATATATCACGGTGGGCACAGTTACCGCACAGACCAAGAACCGCACCCGGCGCACGGGGCCCAGTATCCGGGCTCATGCGCTTGGCGGCCCCGGCACGGCTTCCGCCACTCCTGCCGGAATCCGACCCGTCGCCCGTTTCATACTCCTCGCAGAAATGAACGCCCTGCCCGGGTGCCTTTGTTAAGGTGCACCGCGATGAGTATTTGCAGGTAGAACAGAGCCCCTCGTACCTTTCGGGCATGTCGCACCCCCTGTTTCTTGTTCGTGTGTCATGATCATTGGGCAAGAAATATGCCTGACGTATCTTGGAGGACCGCCGGAGATGCACGGACCGCAGGGATCCTTGTAATTGCGTTTATTACTATGTTTTTATTGGGTTTATTGGATGATAGGCAATTCCGCGATACCTGGCGGCCACCCATGCAGACAGAAAGAGCCGTGATCTGAAAGTGGGGAGATTCTCCCCACCTGGTGAGATATTCACCGATTGCCGGAGGGCTTGTCTTCAGGAGTGCGAGCCTGCTTGATCTTTTCCCTCAGGGTCTTGCGGTCGATGCCGAGTATCTCGGCGGCGCGGGATTTGTTCCCTCCCACGCTCGCCAGGATCCTGCGAATGTAGCCGGCCTCTTCCTCTGCCAGGGATCTGAACGGGCCCGCCCCGGACAGGGCGGAGAACCGCATGACGGACGGCAGGTCGGGTATGTTGACGGTCTTTCCCTCGGCCATGATGATCAACCGCTGGACAAGGTTTTCCAGCTCCCTGACATTTCCGGGCCAGGCGTAGTTCATGAAGATCCTCATGGTTTCGTCCGGGAAGACCGGTTCGGGCTTCCCCAGCTCACGGGCGAACTTGGCCCCGAAATGCGAGACCAGAAGGGGGATGTCCTCCTGCCGGTTTCTCAAGGGCGGGACCGTGATCGACACGACGTTGAGCCTGAAGAACAGGTCCTCGCGAAAGAGATCCTTGTGTATCAGGGACTGCAGGTCCTTGTTGCTCGACGCGACGATCCGGACATCGATCTTCTGGGTCTTCCGGGCTCCGACCATGCACACCTGCTTGTCCTGAAGCACGCGCAGGAGCTTGACCTGCATGGCCGGACTCATCTCGTTGATCTCGTCCAGGAAGATGGTGCCTCCGTCGGCGGTCTGGAAAAAACCGGCCCGCGACTCGTTCGCCCCGGTGAACGCGCCCTTCACGTACCCGAAGAGCTCGCTTTCGAGCAGCTTCTCCGGGATGGCGCCGCAGTTGACGGGAACGAACGGCGCAGCGGCCCTCTTGCTGCTGTAGTGAATGGCCCTGGCCACGAGCTCCTTGCCGGTTCCGCTCTCGCCCAGCACGAGCACGGTCGCCGGAGACGAGGCCGCCTTCTCGATCTGTGCAAGCATGTTCCGGACGGTGGACGATTCTCCGATCATGCCGTAGGAATTCGGGGCGATGCGGGGTTTTCTGCCCTTGACGATGGTCCTGAGCTCCCGCTTGTTGAGCGCCCTCTGCACGGCCGCGAACAGCTCTTCATCGGTGAATGGCTTGGCGAGATACTCTTCCGCCCCCATCTTCACCGCCTCCACCGCCCCTTTCACCGATGCGTATCCGGTGATCATGATCACCTCGGTCTCGTGGTAGTTTTCCCTGATATGGCGTATCAGATCGAGCCCGCTGATCTTGGGCATCTTGTAGTCCGTGATGACCAGGTCCATGGGCGAGCCTTCGAGGATCCTGACCGCATCGGCAACGTTCGACGCGGTGAACACCAGGTATCCCCTGGAGGAAAGGTTCCGCTCGAGAATGTCGAGCGCTGTGGGTGCGTCATCCACCACCAGTATGCGGTGCTTCCGGGTGCTGGTCATTTCACTCCTCCTGCTCTGATGCCTGACTGTACGGGAAGGTCAGCAGAAACCTGGCCCCCTTCCCGGGTTCGCTCTCGACCCCGATCCGGCCCCCGTGTGATGTCACGATTCCGTGCACCACTGCAAGCCCCAGGCCGGTACCCTGATCGACGTCCTTGGTGGTGAAAAAGGGCAGAAAGATATTGTTCTTCACCTCTTCACTCATACCGATGCCCGTGTCTTCCACCATCAGGGAAACACCGGATGAGTCGAACGAGGTGGCAAGGGTGATCGTGCCGCCTTCGGGCATGGCCTGCAGGGCGTTGACCATCAGGTTGGAGATGACCTGAAGCATCTGGGACTTGTTCGCCGTGATCTCGGGAAGGCCGGGGGCGAGAACGCGCCTGAGTTCCACACCCGACTTTCCGCACAGGGACTCGAAGAGGCTCAGCTCATCCTCCACCATGCGGTTGATATCCACCCTGCCCAGGCAGGGGGCGGACTGCCGGGCGAATACGAGGAGCTCGCGAATGATGTTGCGCGCGTGGAGAGATGCCCCGGTGATCTTGCCGACATCTTCGAGCGCCTTCGCGGGCAGATTTTCCATCTTCTGAATGAGCTGGGCAAAGCCCAGGATGGTGTTCAGCGGCTCGTTGAGCTCGTGCGCCACCCCGGCTGCAAGCTGGCCGATTGCAGCCAGACGGTCCGCCCTGGCCAGCTGGTCCTGGAGCTCAGCCCTCATCATTTCCGCCTCTCGCTGCTCGATCATCTGCGCTATCTGTCCCGCCACGCTGTTGATCAGGCTCTGTTCCTCGTCGAGGAACGGGCTCTCCCCCGGAAAGGACCCCTGGCCGGAGTAGTGTACTTCAACCATCCCCCGGTCTTTTCCCCTGACCATCACAGGGGCGGTCTGTTTATGGGCGCCTTGCGTGAACGACGGCGTCTGGTACGCATACCCGTCCACCACGATTCGGGCGCTTGCGCGTGAGGGATACTGCCAGGCAGGAGGGAGGAGCATGACCACGTTCATCAGCTTCTGCTCGAACGGCATGCCGGGATCGGAGGCAGTCTTCGCCATACCGTACAGGCAGGTGAGCTCCTTGACCCGCTCATGCAGCTTTGACTGCGAGAACTGGTGGAGCAGGGCGAGCTCGAACTTGGCTGCAATGGTTTCGAAGTGCTCGAGCCTTACCGGATCGAATGAGCTCTCGTCTCTGCCCTTGAACACGAGGAACCCCATCTGCTCCTTCCCGAAACGCAGAGGAACCATGACCAGCGACCGGTACCCGCCGTCTGCGTGGTCGCCGCCGGATACCCCCGAGAACACGGGGTGCGCGTCCGGCGAAAAAAATCGTCGCGGGTCATGAACCCAGACGCTGCCGTGCCTGGTGCAGGTGAATGATCCGCGGGAAGGATCGCTCTGCCACACGGCTGTACATAATGCCTCGATATCCTGACAGCTTCCCCTCCCGGTCGTGTCCGCGCGCCCGGCATCCGCGCCGCCCGGGGCGATCGTAAAGGCATCGGAGCCGTCCATCCGTCTGAAGGCCTCGCACCAAAACTCATCCTCCCCGTCATGCAGCCATGTCTCCACGGCGTCGCAACCGGAATGCTCGAGGACGAGCCTCATCACATCGGACAGAAACTCGGGCCTCGGCCTGTCCCGGGACGCATACTGCGAGATCTGATGCGAGAAGTCCAGTCGGCTGCCAGAAGTGTCTCGTCCTCTATCAACAGGGGTCCTTTTTCGTGTCTCTTCTGCCGGCATATGCTCGTACCATCCGCCTCCGGTTCAATCCCGGGAAGGCGCTTTTTAAGGCATGCTCCGTTGCCGCTCACCAGGATTACCGTATGTATCATATCATAAATCACGGATTCAATCTTCCGGAGATTATGGCGGGGTGCGCCAGCGCATTTTCTTGATTCCGCGAGACATATGGATTATACTATCTTTTGAAGGTTTGCCTGCAATGACGATGGTGTGCTGAAGAGAGGCCGGCCGCGGCGATGTTTCTTCCTGTCGTGATTGCCCGGCCGCCATGGATTCCCCGGCGGTTATCCGGCACGGAGTGAATGAGCGATGCGTAACAGACGGAGGAATACCCGAGTGAAGGTTCCCGGCACCATGGATGCCGTCATCACCTATACCGACACCATGACGGATGCCGGCTCGGGAACCATTGCGGACGTGAGCAGGAACGGGATTTTCCTCCGGACCGAGTCAGCCCTTTCCAAAGACGCCTATGTGGCCCTGAGGCTCAACACCGGACAGCTCATCGGCAAGCCCCTGTGGGCACAGGGGTTTGTGGCGAGAACCGACGAGAACGGCATGGGCATCCGCTTCACCTATATCGAGCAGGATATTCTCACCCTGCTCTTTTCATGACCGTTCCCCCGGCCCGGCTCCTCACCGGACCGCTCCGCACACCTCGCCCGGCGGGAACCCGGGCGGCCCGAGGTAGCGGTAGGAGAACCCCGGGACGGACTCACCTGAACTTGTCGAGCGGCCTCCTCTCAGGCACGTATACGTGCGGGATCCTGTCTTCGTTCCAATCCTTCGAGACATAGAGGTTGCAGTAGCAGCTCCCATACTCCGCAACGTCCGGGGCGCGATAGATGCAGGGACAGATGATGTCTTGATCCCATTCCTTGTCGCCGGAGGCAAGTCTGCAGGGGCAGCACATGTAACCGTACCGCTCCCTGTTGATCAAGAGCGCCTGCAGCAGGTCGAAAACCACGTCGAGGTCTTTGTTGAAATAATACCCCTTCGCCTCCTGGACCTTCCTGAGCATCTCATAGAGCTTGTTCACGTCCATGGTCACAGGCCGAGCACCTCCTTGATCTCATCCTCGCGGAAGCCGATGATAATCCGCTCCCCGATGATGATCGTGGGGAAGCTGAGGTGGGAGTTGAACTTTTTCACTTCCTCCATGATACTCCTCCGGTCTTCCCCGTCGAGCAGATCGACATCGACGTATTCATAGTCGACTTCGTTGTCGTTCATAAACTGTTTGGTGGCCTTACAATGGCTGCAGGTACTGAGCGTATACATCTTGACTTTTGCGGCCATGAATTTCCTCCTTTTTTGTACAATAATGACGGCTCCGGGTGAATTCAATGGAGCGAGCCCCGTGCTGAAGAATTTCCGAGGGTGATTTCCGGTGTACCGGAGCGGTACGCGGGCGATAACCCTTGAAAGATGAACGCGCTTTGCTACTAAGTGTATTGAAAAGGCCCGTCTGAGCCGGTCCGCCGGCCTTTGTGGGCCGTGGGTATTCCCGGAGGGCGGCAGCGGGCGCGAAAAAGCACGCTGCCCGGAAGGAGGTGCCATGGAACAGCGTTTTGACATCATCATCCTGGGAGGAGGCCCTGCCGGGAGGCCGGCGGCCATCATTGCCGGCAGGTCGGGAGCGTCAATCCTGGTCGTCGAGGCGGAGATGCTCGGGGGGACCTGCCCGCTGAAAGGGTGCATCCCCAAGAAGGTGCTCCTCGCCTCAGCCGAGATCATGGAGAATATCCGGCTGGCGCATCGGCACCGCATTACGGTCCAGAACGCGCACCTGGACTGGAAAGGGCTCATCGACTTGAAAGGCGCACTGATCGAGCACATACCGCAAGGCCACGAGGAAAGGCTCAACGGGCTCGGAATCCGGACGCTCCACGGCCGCGCCCGGTTCACGGGCCCTCATACCGTGGAGGTGAACGGCAAAGCCTACCACGGAGAGAAGATCGTAATCGCCACCGGGTCGAGGCCCCGGAGGCTCCCCATTCCGGGCTTCGAAAACACGATGACCAGCGATGAGCTCCTGGAAATCGGCTACCGTCCTTCTTCGGCCGTCTTCATCGGCGGAGGCCCCATCGGCATGGAGTTTGCCCATATCTTCCTGCGCGCAGGGATTTCGGTTACGGTCCTCGATGCGGCTCAGCGGATTCTGCCCGCGTTCGACCAGGACCTGGTCGGAGAGCTCGTGGAGTTCACCCAGTCGCTGGGGGCCGAGGTGATTCCCGGTGTGAGCGTTCAGTCCATTACCCGGGCCTCGTCAAGGTTCGCCGTCACCTTTGGTCAGAAAAACGAGTCGCGCACCATCGAAGCGGATATCGTCATCAACAGCGCCGGCCGGGTAGCCAACCATCAGGATCTCGACCTCGATGCGGCAGGGGTCGAGACCGATGAAAAGGGCATTGTGCTCGACGAGTATCTGCGGAGCGTCTCCAACCACGATATCTTCGTTGCCGGAGATGCGGTGCCCTCTTCACCCCAGCTCTCTCCCGTAGCCACCTACGAAGCCCGGATCGTGGCGCACAACATGGTCTCGCCGGAGGATCTCGTCACGCCGGATTATCGCGTCGTCCCCTTCGTTGTCTACACCATCCCCTCCCTGGCCGGGGTGGGCATCACGGAGGAAGAGGCATCGGCCCGGGGCTTGAGGTTCAAAACCGCGTACCACAACCTGAAGCCGCTGAAGATGACCGAGATCTATACCGAGCCTGCGGCCGTGTCAAAGATCATCATCGACCAGGACACCGACCGTATCCTGGGGGCCCACATCCTCGGCCACTCATCGCAGGAGCTCATCAACATCTTCGGCCTTGCCATGAGCCACGGCATCACCTCGCGCGATCTCCACGACTTTGTATTCGCCTTCCCCACCTTCTCTTCGGACATCCCGGACATGGTCATGGCCAGGGACTAGAAAATTGCTGAAGGGTTCCGTTGCCGAAACAGCTCGATCTTTCCGGTGCCTGCGGATACCCCGCAGGGCGTGATTCAGGAATACAGGTGGAGATGTCCTTTGAGCGTGTATGTCTGCGGGCCTGAGCCCGGACGAATCAAAAATCAAGCATCCTGGTTTTTCTTGAACCCGTCTGCGACCCAGAGGGCTCCCCATCCCAGGATGACCGGGCACAGGCCGATCAGGACAAACCCGAGGATCTCGCCGGACCAGGGCCGGAAATAAACCGTCCACGAAACAAGCCAGATCACGGATACGACCACGCCCAGACGCACCCTGCCGGAAAGCGCTTTCAACATCTTCCCTGTTTTTTTCTCGCTCCCCGCCCTTCCCAGGCGCCGGGGAAGAAAGATGATGAGCACGAACAGCAGTACGATGACCAGTATTTCCTGCAAGCCTGACACCGGGATCCTCCACACCCGGTATAGCCCATATGGCCCGCACGGTCAAACACAAGAGGGCGAAAGCATTCACCTGAAAAAAACAAACCAGGCTTTGTCCGGCGGCAGGTCGTCCTGTTCCGGTGAGCAGACCGCCGAACGTGCCGGTCACCGGCGGCTGGATCCGAGCGCTGATGAAATTCGTTTTCCATAGGCAATTGCTTTTTGCAGATCACGTGACAGCGGCGCCGATTCTCTTTCCTGAGCTGTCATATCCATAAGCACAGATGGCAACGCCATTAATGTATCAATAATTTTCCCCCTCACCAGGCTTGTCAGCATTGAATTGTCATATCCGCCGAAAGGCGCCCGGATATCATTTTTGAAAAGCACGAGGGGCTTACCAACTGCGTATGCAAGGGCGGCTTCTACTGTCGTGCCTTCATCAGGAACACGTCCGTTCAAATTGCACACGACGGCACGGCATCTTTCAATCAACTCATATACATCCAGAGAAAATATGGCGTAGTCAATCCGGTTACGGATCCCGGGGACAGTCGACAGGAATGATGAGTTTGAGAAACGCAGGACATAAGACTCCAACCCGTCCCGATGCGGTAAAAAGGTTTGGAATCCAGCATCTTCGAGTACCTTCGCCATTGCATTCATGCCGCCAATTTCTTCTGCACAAAAGAGCGGGCCTGAACAATAGATCCGATGTTTTTCCATGCCAGGTATCCTAATGACGCCAGCTTGCCGGTCACCGGCGGCTGAAAGCCGGCCGGCGCGTTAACCGGCTGGATTCGTTTGAGCTGTTATGGATTATCGCCGCCTGTGCTAACCATTCAGCAAGCCCTTCAAAGATTCCACGCCGTTCGATATATTCTGAGCTTGTAATCAGAAAGTATAACGTACATCAGTCGAGCATTGATTTACAAAAATAGTGTCTTGAGTTATCAGGTGCCGTCATACTTCTTCATGTCATTGAGTGCGGTATGAATGCCTATGTAATAGGTAATGGAGGCTCCAATCACACAAGCATAGAACCCGATCAACTGGTCTATTGGAGGACACTCCCTGTAGACAAACATCAATGTTGAGATGACAAGTGTGGGAACCAGAAATCCTATCAGCGGGACATGATACTTGATTTTCATATGCTTCTCCCTGGATTATGTTAAATCCTTAAAACACAAAAACTGCATTCAGTATAAATAATAAGCTCGAGGAGTTCGTAAATCTACCGGCAGAGAGCAGCTGCCCGAGATTGCGCCGGGTCAGTTGGATTGATTTGTCCGGTTTTTGATGAGCTATTGATTTTGAAATAAACAAACGCAGTCCAAATCAATAGGATCAAAGGCCAGATAACGAAACCAGGAGCAGGGAAATAACGAGACGTTTCCGGGAGGAGGGAGGCGAAGGGGTTCTGGAGCGAACCTTACAGCCCTTTCTGCAAATACATCTAAGGTGAAGAGCAAAAGTCATCTTTGACCCCGTACTGTCTGCACGAAGCGACAGCGGAGCGAGTTTACGGGGTCAGCCTTTTGCTCGAACCGCGGATGTATCTTCAAAGGGCTGTCCAGAGAGCGGAAGAGCCCCTTTGCCTCCCTCCTCCCTCGCCGCTTTTTCAGTGTTGCCGGCAACCAAACCCGGTTTCGATATGCAATGACGCCGGTTTTCGGTCAAGAATCTGCCTTGAGCAGATCGACAGAAAAAAAAGCCGGGGAGCAAGTGGCTCCCCGGCTTGTGGTTACAGATGCGAGTATTGGAATCGCCTATGCGGCTTCGGTCTCCTCCCCGCCCTTCTTCTCCCTGTCGGCCAGCCACTTGCCCTTGTGGAACTCGCAGTATTCCCGGGTGGCCCAGCCGTGGAACATGATCTGGACCGTGCCGGGGTTGCCGAAGGTTCCCAGGTAGAGGTGGACGATGAAGAACGAGGCGATGACCATCACGGACGCGGCATGAAGCATGTACGCCCACCGCGCCAGGGTCACCGGGACCGCCAGCGGGTTGAACATGATGAGCCCGGAGACCACCACGACGATCCCGAAGACGAACACGGCCCAGAAAAACAGCTTCTGGCCCGCGTTGTACATGCCTCCCGGGGGCAGGTCATGGGCATCCCAGAGATAGCCGCCGGCCTGCTGCGCCCACTTGAGGTCGTCGGGCACGAACTTGCAGTGCTCCCACCACATGATGCTCGCCGCAACGAGCGAGAAGGCGAACACCACGCCTGAGAAGATGTGCATCCACTTCATGGCGTAATGGCCGCCCAGCAGCGCGGCGATGAAATCCCAGCTGTGGAACATGAGCCCCAGACCGGTCAGCAGCGCAAACAGGCAGCTTCCGGCCAGGAGCCAGTGAACGATTCTTTCCTGCAGTGTGGTAACGTATACCATTCCTTCTTTTTTGGCGGACATATCACTCACCCCCTTCCTTGTTCTCGGGCTCATGAGGCTCGTGCGGGCCCCTGACCATGTAATGGAGCATGGCCGCACCTGCCACCGCACCCATGCCGATCAGGGTGAAGGGCTTGAAGAGGTTCTTCCACCAGAGGATGGTGGTGGGCATCTTGGGGTTCGGATTCGTGTGCTGGAGCTGAGCCACATCGATCGCCTTGGGCATGATGTAGAGCACGTTGGTCTGGTACTTGGGATTCCGGGGATAGACAACCCCCTGTACCTCCGCGGCCCTGGCATCGGCCTTGGCCAGCATCTCGGCCTTGGGGCCGAAGGTGAGGCAGCCGGTGGGGCACGCGGTCACGCATGCGGGCTTCCTGCCGTCGGTGATCCTGTCGTAGCACAGCGTGCACTTGGCGATCTTCTCCTGTTCGGCGGAGTAGCGCGGGATGTCGAACGGGCAGGCCGCCGTGCAGGCCTTGCAGCCGATGCAGAAGTTTGGATCGTGCACGACCGCGCCGGTGTCCGTGCGTACGAGGGCGCCCGGCGACGGGCATGCCTTGACGCATGCCGGCCATTCACAGTGCATGCAGGCGTCGTGCCTCATGACCCAGTTCATGCCCGAGCCGTTCTGTATCTCGTCGAACCGGATGAGACACCAGGTATTGTATGAAAGGTCGGCCGGATTCTGCAGCGAACCGGTAAACCCGGTGCTCTCTGCAGGAAGATCGTTCCAGTTCTTGCAAGCCACCTGGCACGCTCTGCATCCGGTGCATTTGGTCAGATCTATGAGCTTGATATATTCAGTCATGGCTTACCTCCTCACCTTTTCGATATTCACGAGGAAGGCCTTATACTCGGGAATCATGGTGTTGGCGTCTCCGACGAGCGGGGTGAGGTCGTTGGCGATGGCCCCTGTCACCCGCCCCTTGTATCCGAAGTGCCAGAGCATGCCCACCTGATGAAGCGTCTGGTCGTTGACGGTGAACGGCCTGAACCTGGATGTCACCATGGCATGCGCAAGAATGCCTTCCTGGTTCCTGATGGAGGTAATCCTTACCACTTCGCCGTTTCTGATCTGCTTCTCTTTCGCCAGCTCTTCGCTCATTTCGACGAACATATGCGGAACCAGCTCGCCGAGCCACGGCAGCCATCTGGTCATCTGTCCCGCCTGCCAGTGTTCGGTGACCCGGTAGGTGGTGCAGTAGATGGGGAACCTGTCCTTGTCGGGGCTGCCGAATACGCAGGCCGCCGCGCCCTCCACCAGCATGGGATCACACACCTTCCCCTGAACCGCCTTGTCGTAGCGGGTGATGACAGGAGACTCCTGCTGCTTGGACAGAAGGTTGGGCACCTGCGACTCCAGAGGCTCATAGTGCTCGGGGAACGGACCGTCCGTCATGCCGGGCGAGAAGAGCTGCCCGTACCCATGGTTGACCATGATGAACGGGTGCACGGCTCCCGGGGCGCCGCCGCCGTCCGGGACATCACCGAGCCAGGTCTTCTTCAGACCGTCCCACCAGATGACCGGTTTGTCCTTGGCCCAGGGTTTTCCGCTCAAGTCAACGCTCGCGCGGTTGTAGATGATCCTCCGGTTCACCGGCCAGCACCAGGCCCAGTTGTGGTAGAAACCCAGGCCCGTAGGGTCGGAGTTGTCCCTGCGCATCAGCCGGTTTTCGGTGTCGGTGACCGAGTTGCAGTAGAGCCAGTTCCCGCTGCAGGTGGAGCCGTCCGCCTGCAGGAGCGCGAAGCTGGGCACCATCTGGCCGGCCTTGTAGACCGTGCCCTTGATCTCGACATCCTTGAGGAAGAAGCCGTTGATCTCTTTCGCCACCTCGCGGGGATCTGGATGATGGGATGAGGAATCCATGCCGGCCTTGGCATAGTCCCAGGAGAGCTTGAGAATCGGCTCTGAGAAAGCCCCGCCTTCCTTCTCGTAGAGATGCTTCACGCGGTGAACGAGCTCGCTCATGATGTACAGGTCGTCCCGGGCGTCTCCCGGGGGCTCGGTCGCCTTCCAGCGCCACTGGGCCCATCTGCCGGAGTTGGAGATCGACCCTTCTTTTTCCATGGAGGCGGCTGCAGGAAGCAGGAACACCTCGGTCTTGATGGCCGCGGGGTCTACGCCGGCTTCGGGCTGCCAGAACGCCGCGGTCTCGGTTTCCCAGAGGTCGATAGCGACCAGCCAGTCGAGCTTGGCAAGGGCGCGGCGCACCAGGCGCGAGCTCGGACAGCCGACCGCCGGGTTCTGGCCCCAGCAGAACAGGCCGTTGATCTTGCCCGATGCCATCTGCTCGATGATGGGAATGGTGGAGTAGTTCACCCCGTCGTCGTACTTGCCTATGTAATCATAGGACTTCTCCGGATCGGCGTCACGCCACCAGGCCTTCAGAAGGCTGGCCGCATACTTGGGATAGTTACCCCACCAGTTGACGCTCTTGGGATCGGAGTTCTTCGGGGTGCTGTCATCGACGTATTTCTGGTATGTCTGCTGAGAGGCCTTGGGGGCCTGGAGATAGCCGGGCAGGATGTGGAACAGGGCCGCGTGGTCCGTGGAGCCCTTCACGTTGCTCTCGCCGCGCAGCGCGTTGATGCCGCCGCCTGCGACCCCGATGTTGCCCAGGAGCAGCTGGAGCACCGAGAAGGCCCGCACGTTCTGCGATCCGTAGGTGTGCTGGGTGGTGCCCATGGCGTACATGATGGTGGCAGACTTCTCCGGCCTGCAGGTGGAGGTGTAGAGGTCGTAGATGTCCTCGTATTCCTTGCTGTCACCGCCCGTTATCTTGCAGACCGTTTCCATGTCGTAGCGGGCGTAGTGCTTCTTGAGCAGCTGGAACACGCAGTTGGGATCCTGCAGGGTGGTGTCCTTTTCGGGAACCCCGTTTTCATCGAGCTGGTAGCTCCAGGTGGCCTTGTCGTACTTGTCGCCGCTGAGACCGGAGTACACCCCATCGAGGTCGACGGGACCTTTGAAATCCGGATTCACCAGGAATGCCGCATTGGTGTAGTTGACCACGTAGTCTTTCTGGATCCTGCCATTCTGGAGGGCGTAGTTGATCATGCCCCCGACAAAGGCGATGTCCGTTCCCGACCTGAGTCGCGCATACTTGTCTGCGGTGGCCGAGGTGCGGGTGAACCGGGGATCTACATTGATGAGCTTCGCGCCCCTCTTTTCCCGGGCGAGATTGACGTATTTGAATGAAATCGGGTGATTCTCGGCGGCGTTTGAGCCGAGGATCATGATGACGTCCGCATGCTGGATGTCGTTCCAGTGGTTCGTCATCGCCCCGCGACCGAATGAATTCGCCAGACCGGCGACGGTGGAGCTGTGTCAAATACGCGCCTGGTGCTCAAGGTATACGAGGCCGAGCGCCCTCTTGAACTTCACCAGAGAGTACACCTCCTCGTTGTCGAGGCCGGCTCCG
>JAHDQN010000009.1 GCA_018433775.1 Deltaproteobacteria bacterium | reverse complement strand
CAGCCATGTACGATTCCCCCCTCTCCTCGTTACATTGTATACATTGTAACGAGGCTAAATGCAAGAGAAATCACACCATTTTTTATTCTTTTTAAAGACTTATCCCCTCCTCATCGTTACAATCTTCCGGGAACTCAGGTGCCCGGTGTCAACGTCGTAGGCACGACCTATGATCTGGCACAGGACCGCGAATGGAAGAATCTCGCGGTGACCCATTCATCGATCGTAGGAGAAGAGACCAGCAGGTGGTCATACCTCTCTCAGAGCCCGTATGATCTCATCCAGAAGCTGAAGCTGATCCGGATGTCTTCACGCCTGGTCGGGGGATGTATTCAGAGGTGCATGGGCCACGACGCTATCAATGCACTGGCCATCTGCACCAAGGAGATCGACCTGACCAAAGGCACTCATTATTTCGAGCGCTTCATGGATTATCTCCGCTTTTACCAGAAAAACGATATCGACGGTTGCTGTGCCCAGACAGACGCCAAGGGCGACCGCCTCAAGAGGCCGAGTCAGCAGATGAATCCCGACGCGTATGTTCATATTCTCGAAGAGCAGAGGGACGGGATAATCGTGAGCGGCATGAAGATGAACATCACCCAGGCAGCCTATGCGGACGAGCTCATCGTCATCCCCACGCGCGCCCTGAAAGAGAACGACCGCAATTACGCCGTCGCCTTCGCGATTCCGGCCGACTGGGAGGGAATACGGCTGATCACCTACCCGGTATGGACAAAAGAATGCGCAAGCTCGGATTGCCCGCCCCTGTTCAAGTATGGCGTGGCTGAATCGGTCGTAGTGTTCGATCATGTCTTCATACCGAAGGAGCGGGTGTTCATGTGCGGCGAATGGGAATTCGGGCACAGGCTGGCCCTTCTCTTCGCCGATTCTCACCGGCACAGTTACTGCGGGTGCAAGCCAGCGGTTTCTGACATCCTGTGCGGCGCGGCCTCGCTGGCCGCCCAGGCGAACAATATCGAGTCGGTTTCGCATGTTCAGCAGAAGCTCTCCGAGTTCGCGGGCGTGGCGGAGCTCGCGTATGCGGCAGGCATCGCGGCGGCTCTGTATGGAGAAGTGACCTCTGCGGAGGTATTTTTCCCGAACCTTAAGTACGCGAACATCGGGAGAAGGCTGACCGGGAGGCTCATCTACAAGGAATACAACCTGCTGACCGAGATCGCGGGCGGAATAGCGGCCACGCTGCCGAGTTACGAAGACTTCCAGGCAGAGGAGACCAAGCACGATCTCCAGAAACTCATCGTGAGAAACGGAGATTTCTCACCCGAAATGTCCCGGAAGATCTGGAGCTTCATCCAGTACCTGAGTACTTCCCCCATGTCCGCCTGGAACGAGGTCGCAGGTGTTCATGGAGGCGGATCTCCGATCATGGAGACCCTGGCCTTGAACCAGGAATACGACTACGAATCCAGAAAGAAGCTGGCAAGATACCTCGCGGGCATCGACAGCGATTATGACAACTCCGCCGAGTTATGGGACGAACCGACGTTCGGCGAGAGCCTGAAGGAAAACAAAAGAGAAAACCTCAGAAGCCTCATGGGATGCACAGGTAGCCATGTAAAGAAAGTCATCTGAGTGCAAAGGAGCTTGAATCGGGAGACTTGGCGGTATGATGCCCGCCCTGAAAGCGCTTTGATCCACTGCTCCTTGGTCCTGCGCTCTTGTTCGTGTGTTTCCATGGCTCGCCGCTTTCCTCAGAAGATTTCATTTATCGACAAACAACCCGGATTCGCGTTTTGTTCCCATCATGCAAGAAAGTACATCACAAGTGCGGGATATAGTATGGAGAAGATTCTATCAGCTTGCTCGATGGTCTTGATGATAAGAAGAGCCTGCTTGAATTAATTGGTAGCGGGGGGAGGATTTGAACCTCCAGTCATCTTGCATTGATGCTGGTTTATAGACACTCCGCTACCTGTGCGCTACTCCTGTGCACATTAAGGCTGCTAAAAATATTACTAAGATTTCCGAAATACACAGGATTAGCCCACCCCCTTGGTCTTAGGTTATGCATCTCTCATGCAATAATCACTTTCTGAGCTAAGCTCTAGCTATTATAATTTTTATTATATTTTTTGAGTAGCTAATGTAGAATACTTTGAAATGTATCTGGTATCCAAAAGAAAATGTTGGGAGTAAAAAAGATTAATGGTTTACCTTATTGGTGTTAACCATGATTTGCAGCACTATGCAAGGAATACTTGTAGTATTAAAGAAGATGTTATTCGGCAACTTCGATTCGAATTTGCGTACTATTTAAAAGAAGTTATAGGATCATATAATATTAAATACTTGGCTGAAGAATTCCATGAGGATAAGCTTAAAGAGTTAGATATTACAGAGACAATTGGTAAGGCAGTAGCAAATATTCTAGAGATTCATCACATTTATTGTGAACCTAACCAACGTACTCGCCGTGAACTCGGTATAGATAAGGTTGGCCAAAATAAAGACTTTCCAATACGAGAACAATATTGGCTAAATACCCTCAAATCAGAGATTGAAACATATGGTGACGGAGATATCCTGTTTATATGTGGAGCAAACCATGTGAAGAGTTTTCAATTGTTATTAAAGCACAACTCATTTGATTGTACTGTTCTATCTGAATATTTCAAAGAGGAATGCTTTATTTAGTTGGTTCAATTTGCAAGTGCTTGCCAACTATAATTTATCATTCTGCCTTGGCAATAAAATTCTCATCTTATGTAGCCACTACACTCCTTTTGATCTCATTGAATAATTTCCTTTAGATACACATTATGCCGGATCTGTCCCGAATCTATTGAATCAAGAGAACTTTTAGCTCTGGGTATATTATTAAAATTGATTTTCACAAGAAAACATTCCTATCTTTAGGAAGTTAAAAACGACTTTAATATTCAATATAAGATATAGACTCCTGTAATGCTGATTTTTGACAATTTTAATATATAGGTATAATTATACTAATATTATTAATTAAATAATTAATCAAGATTTCAAATAAAAGGAGTATATCGTGACACTTAAAGAAATTCAGAAGAAAGTTGCAGAATTTGCACATGAACGTGCGTGGGATATTAATATGCCTTCCCAAAGGATAGCTTATCTTCTTCGTGATGTTGGAAGACTCGCTGAAAACACTATGTTTGAAGAAGGTATGCTCATAAATCAGCCTAAAACTGATATGGCAAGAAATGTTGGGGATTGTGTCTTCTCCTTATTATGTTTAGCTAATTGCCTCAAGATTGATGCAGAAAAACAGCTTGTATTAGCAATTAAGGAGTATGCTTCGAAGTATCCTGCGAAAGAAACTAAAGAAGCTCAATTGGATGCATTGGTAAAAAAATCAAAAAAATATACTGTTAAAAGTGATTCTATAGAAAACTTGAGGTGATATCCATCAATCAATATATTTTTAAGATCTTCAATTATTAAAGGATATTTATGATTTATCACCTTATTTGGAATATTACTCGGGCATGTCCCTGGAATTGTTCTATCTGCTGCGTGGATTCATTTCATCCTACAATAGGGATGATAAAGAATGAGCTAAACACTTCTCAGCGTAATGTGATTATTGATCATTGCAGCGGTTATCAAGTTCATCTGAATATATCAGGCGGAGATCCATTGCTTGCCGTTGGAGCTTTTGAAACCATTGAATACGCAGTAAATAAATTTGGAAAAAATTTCGTAAGCTTATCAGCAACTGGAGCAACATTAGATCCTATTATACTTAGGAAACTAAGTAGTCTGATTTCTGAAATATTTATTACATATGATCTTTCATTCCGTGAGAATCATAAGACAAGACCAAATCATTATTGTAAGCAGAATTTGAATTCAGCTTCAAAATTTATCTTATTAGGAGGAAAAATTTTAGCTGAATGTACATTAACAGTCCACAACTGCAATAGAAATTCAATTAGAAAAATATTTGAGGACTTACATGAAGCAGGAGTACAAGATCTTTTATTTATGCGCTATTTCCCAACAGGGAGAGCTTTAAATAATAAATCATTAGAACCAAGCTACTCTGACATTGCTACTGCAATAGATGAGGCGCGTATATTAGAAAAAAAGTTTAGTTTCCCACGAATAAGGCTCCAATGTGCACTTCGAGGACTTGGGTTTACTGATAATACTATACTTGATCACTGTGACCTTTTACGAGGATCTTTAGGAATCATGCCTGATGGAACTGTATTACTTAGTCCATGGGCGTATGGGAAAGGTGGTTCTGTTCTGTCAGAGGAGTGGATTATTGGGAATTTACTAGAAAATTCATTGAGTGATATATTAAATAATCCTCGTGTTGTTACTTTATCAAGGAAATTAAATAATAACCACGGACATTGTAAATTTTTTGCATGGCTAAATAGTCCAAAGCAATCTTTCAATGAAAGGTTACTTGATCAATCAGATTCTTTGAAACTATCAAAAGAACAATATAAAAATTAAATATTAAGCTGATGGTTTTGATAAAGATTCTGTTTTTATCAATCTTGAGGAGATACAATTATGGGGCATCCAAACAAATCCAAATTATCTATTCCAAAGACTCTAAAAGAAAGACTCCTCAATGAGAAGGTTGTCCTATTCGTGGGGGCAGGATTATCGCGCAATGCTAAAGCACCCGATTGGAAGTCTTTATTAAAAAAGCTCATTTTATTTTGTGAAGAAGAGGCAATTCAATTAAACCAAGATGAAAAAGAAGAACTGTTAAACCTTATTCAAGGCGGGGCAAGCCAACTTTTAATAGCGGCAGAGCATTTAAAAATTATTCTTCAAGAGAAGATGAATGAGTTTATTGAGAATAATACTAAATTATTAAAGCCAATAGAAACTCATTTGCTCATAGCAAAGCTTGCTCTTCATGGCATTATCACAACAAATTACGACTTACTAATAGAAGAGGGAATAAGATCATATACTGGGTTGACCCCTGAAGTTATTTTATATTCAAGTACTCATAAACTTGCTCGTCTTGATGAATATAATTCCTGGATTTTTAAAATTCATGGATCTTGTTCCGAACCTGGAACCATAATATTATCATCAAGTGACTATGAAAGGTTACCCCCTGTTTCTATAAAAACATTATCCCAAATATTCCAAGAATATACTGTTTTATTCATTGGATACAGTTTAAGTGATCCAGATATCCTTGATTTATTGAGCAAAATTCGTGAAACTTTTAAAGGTTTGAATAGGAGACATTATGCACTATTGCCTTTCTCCGAAGTTGGGCCTGTTATGGAGAAATATCTTTTAGACACATATAAAATTCAAATCATAAAGTATCAACCTTCAGATAGTACACATCCAGAAGTTAATGCCTTCCTTAACCAGCTAATAGATTTAAAGAATGCATCAAAATATAAGTCAATGGAAAAATTAGTACTATTAATAACTGCATCAAGAATTGATAATGGCTCAGACGAACCTGTCATCTTGGTTACCGATAGTAATCCACAGTGGAAAGCTACAATCCAAAAAGAGGGATCTGGGAATATTGAGCAAGCAGCTTATCTTCTTCCTTCTCTTACAAGTATAACCCGTGATGACATCAACCATAAAGAAGTCATAGCTAATTTTCTTGGAGTCAATGAAGGAGAGTTAACAATAAATATTGATTCAAGTCCCTTCTACACCACAAAGTTCAATCCTTCTATTGGAGATAATACCAATTATACGTTCACTTTTGCACATATAATCTTTCATCATAATATTTTCAAATCAAGAGACACTATTGAACTGAAAGGTCGTAGATATATATGGTACACTTTAATGGGCCTTCGTGGGCATCCAGCAACCCAAAAGCTTAATGGTGATGTAATTATAGAAATATGCAAAAGGTATGGTTCCAATCTTGAAACATTGCCCAGATCATTACATGAGCCAATTAAAAAAAACTCGGATCCTTATACTATCAGATCTATAGCTTACGGGTCTTTGCCTTGGATACAAGACACAGACATATATGAAAGAATGTTCCGTGATATTAATAATGGAAAAGTTGAAGGCATACTTGAATTAGGGTGTGGCCCTGCAAATCTTGGTTTGTTTGTAGTTGATAAAAAAGGGTTACCGTATGTAGGAATTGATCAATCTGAAGACATGATTAGGGAAGCAGAGAAAACATTAAGAGGAAAACAAAATGTAAACGTATATCAAATGAATATTACACACGACGAAAGCGTATTGAGATATAATCAATGGGTTTTTGTTTTGAAAAATATATTACACCTTGTTGATGACAAATATTCAATGCTCTCAACTCTGTTTGACAGGTTCGGAGTCCCTGATTCAGTAGTAATAGCCGAAACAGTGAGTCCAAACCTTGCTTCACTCTCATGGGTTCAGATGCTTTTTGAGGAATTGGGTATGAATTATAAATATCAATGGTTTGTAAGAGGACAACTTGAACATGTATTTAGATATGCAGGATACAGCATAATGAGACAAGAAGAGTTGGAGCAATTTATTGATATTAATAGATGGTTAGATTCATTTCAGACTGATGAGAAAAGAAAAGATGAAGTTTTAAGATTCATTGAATCAGCGCCAAAAAACATTATTAATGATATGAAAATCCATAAAGATCCTAATGGTTGTTTAAAAATGCTGAGATTGCAAAGTATATATAGAATAAAATAAAGGAATAATGACTTCTAAACTTGGAGAAATATGTGACTTCAAGTATTAAGAATTGTAAAATTAATATAATGAGAATACATCCTGATGCGACGATACCCTCATATTTATATGAAGGCGATTCAGGATCAGATATAAGCTCAATATCTGATTATATTTTGAAACCCCTTAAACCCACATTAATTTCAACTGGTTTATGTTTTGATATACCTAAAGGGTATGAAATTCAAATACGGCCCAAAAGTGGTTTGGCATTAGAGCATGGCATAACTGTATTGAATAGCCCTGGCACAATTGACTCTGGATATAGAGGTGAACTTTTCGTTCTTTTAATAAACTTTGGTCAAAAGGATTACCAAGTAAAAAAAGGACAGAAGATTGCACAATTAGTTTGTGCTTCAGTGATAAGAGTTGATTATATTGAGGCAAATCATCTTTCTGAGAGTGAACGGCAAGAAGCTGGTTTTGGGCATAAGAAATAATCTTTATTAAAATAAAAAATAGAGAAATGTACCCCGCATGAAATTCCAATTAGTAAGCTTACCCCCTAGGATTTCCCCGATATATTCAATTAGGATATCAGTAAATATAATACATCAATTTTGGTATTAATATTCAAATTTACAGATTTATTAAAATGCTTGATGAGCGACAATCAAACTTCCCGACCGTGTTGCCTCACTTATTGATGTTACCAATAATTTACCTTTTAAAGAAGTAGTTTTAACGGCAAGACCAGCTTTTCTTTATGGGATTCATTGTATATTTATTGTCCCATAAACATCTTTTGTCAAAGTAGTCACCCCCATGGGGGTGACTACTTAAATATTGCTACACCTTGTTAATAAATCATCCGTACTGGTAGGAGAAATTTCAGTTCCAGGCAGATTGTTATTATCTTTCAAGCAGGCATAAACAAGTTTTTT
>JAHDQN010000049.1 GCA_018433775.1 Deltaproteobacteria bacterium | reverse complement strand
GGTGTTCCCCACATGCGTGGGGATGAACCGGCCAGGCTCACGTCGAGGTCGCCCTCGGACAGGTGTTCCCCACATGCGTGGGGATGAACCGCCATGATCGAGGCGACGGTGCGGCCGGAAAAAGTGTTCCCCACATGCGTGGGGATGAACCGCTGCCCGGTATCAGTGCGGCGAGTGTGAAAAAGTGTTCCCCACATGCGTGGGGATGAACCGCCAACCAGCGGTTCAAGGCGCGCGCGCAGATGGTGTTCCCCACATGCGTGGGGATGAACCGAATTTAAGTAGCTGACAATCCGGGTTCCCTCAGTGTTCCCCACATGCGTGGGGATGAACCGCCGCGTTCAGTTTCAGGACCGCATCTGCCAGCGTGTTCCCCACATGCGTGGGGATGAACCGGCGGGCGAGGTGCTCGAGTCGCGCGGCATCTAGTGTTCCCCACATGCGTGGGGATGAACCGGTCTCGCCGGCACGTATCTCGGCGACTGTCTCGTGTTCCCCACATGCGTGGGGATGAACCGGGCATCGCCTGGCCGGGCGCCGGGTTTTTCTTGTGTTTCCCACATGCGTGGGGATGAACCGGGCGACGTGCTCACCTGTACCCTGGCCAACGGGTGTTCCCCACATGCGTGGGGATGAACCGGCGAGTATTTCGAGTCGGTCACGGCCGATGAAGTGTTCCCCACATGCGTGGGGATGAACCGGGAGTCGCTCAACGAGGCCTTGTCGCCCGATTGTGTTCCCCACATGCGTGGGGATGAACCGATGTCCAAGCGCGTGCAGACGAGCGTGGAGGAGTGTTCCCCACATGCGTGGGGATGAACCGCAACCTGGGCGGCGGGCCGAGGGCGGGCACCTGTGTTCCCCACATGCGTGGGGATGAACCGGCGCGGGCCTCTCCGACGCCCTGATCGTCAAGGTGTTCCCCACATGCGTGGGGATGAACCGGGGGGACAATGATCGGACCGGCTCACAATCCGGTGTTCCCCACATGCGTGGGGATGAACCGTCATCAGGTTGGGCTGCTTTTGAGGATGGCTTGTGTTCCCCACATGCGTGGGGATGAACCGAAGATATTCCTGCCGAAACATACGAGGCTGAAGTGTTCCCCACATGCGTGGGGATGAACCGTGGCTCGCCATCGTCGAGACGCCGGGCGACAAGTGTTCCCCACATGCGTGGGGATGAACCGGCTCTATGTGGTTGACCACCATGCTCTTGTAAGTGTTCCCCACATGCGTGGGGATGAACCGTGGCCCTTGCGCACGAGATCGACGACCGCCTCGTGTTCCCCACATGCGTGGGGATGAACCGCCGTGGACGTCGACCTCGGTGCCCTGGGAAACGTGTTCCCCACATGCGTGGGGATGAACCGAGCTTATTGGTCAACTGCGTTACTGTTTAATCGTGTTCCCCACATGCGTGGGGATGAACCGTAAGGGTTTTTCAAATTCTTTGTCCTTAAATAGTGTTCCCCACATGCGTGGGGATGAACCGGTATTGGCTCCTTGCTGTAGCAGTGGTTCTGAGTGTTCCCCACATGCGTGGGGATGAACCGGCTCATCATGCCATCCAGCGTCTTATGGAGGCGTGTTCCCCACATGCGTGGGGATGAACCGTCGAGCGCCATGCCCTTGCCGTGGTAGCTGTTGTGTTCCCCACATGCGTGGGGATGAACCGCGAGCCCGCCGGCAGGTACTACATATAGTATGGTGTTCCCCACATGCGTGGGGATGAACCGAGATCAAAGAGGCAAAGGCGAGGTGTGAGACGGTGTTCCCCACATGCGTGGGGATGAACCGAGGACCTCGCTGGCTACCGCCTCTACTACGGCGTGTTCCCCACATGCGTGGGGATGAACCGGCACTCAAGGGGGCATCACCGCTGGAGGCTCTGTGTTCCCCACATGCGTGGGGATGAACCGTTCATCGGGGCAATCAGAGAAGCGGAGGAAGGGTGTTCCCCACATGCGTGGGGATGAACCGGCCGAGATAAATCTCCTCCTTCGGCTCAAATGGTGTTCCCCACATGCGTGGGGATGAACCGAGCTCGGCATCGACGAGCGGGACATCAGGTGGGTGTTCCCCACATGCGTGGGGATGAACCGGCGGAAAAGGATCGACGAGCTGGAGGCAGAGAGTGTTCTCCACATGCGTGGGGATGAACCGGATGCCATCGACAACGAGGATGGGTTGGTGTCGTGTTCCCCACATGCGTGGGGATGAACCGTGGATCGAAACGGAAATCAATCAGTGGATTAAGTGTTCCCCACATGCGTGGGGATGAACCGGGATGTGCCCCATCCCTCCCATGCGGTATTACGTGTTCCCCACATGCGTGGGGATGAACCGCAGAGTACACGCCAACGGGTGATGATTGTGAGGTGTTCCCCACATGCGTGGGGATGAACCGGCATAGAACATGGCCGACCGGAGACAGTCGACGTGTTCCCCACATGCGTGGGGATGAACCGGGACATATTATTAAAAAATTGCGATGGATGGTGTGTTCCCCACATGCGTGGGGATGAACCGATGAGAAAGGCGGTGGTGATGCGCTCGCTCAGGTGTTCCCCACATGCGTGGGGATGAACCGGACTGAAACTGTTTTAAATGTGATCTTCAGGGGTGTTCCCCACATGCGTGGGGATGAACCGGATCAGGCCGAGTGCATGCAGGGCATGCGGATGTGTTCCCCACATGCGTGGGGATGAACCGCACGGAGAGGACATTTGCTATGTCCGCGTGACGTGTTCCCCACATGCGTGGGGATGAACCGGCCGCGGAGTCCTTGTTGTGAAACTGCAGGGTGTGTTCCCCACATGCGTGGGGATGAACCGATTGACGATACCATCACCTTCACGGCCAACACGTGTTCCCCACATGCGTGGGGATGAACCGATGTCCAAGCGCGTGCAGGCGAGTGTGGAGGAGTGTTCCCCACATGCGTGGGGATGAACCGTTCTACAAACCGGGCCACGGCGAGGCAATCCCGTGTTCCCCACATGCGTGGGGATGAACCGATTCCAATCTCTATCATTGTTCCTTCTGTGAGGTGTTCCCCACATGCGTGGGGATGAACCGGGGGGCCTTGTTGTCCTTGTCGAAATCGACGAGTGTTCCCCACATGCGTGGGGATGAACCGCATGATAGTGGTCAACGGTGTGGGAAACACCGGTGTTCCCCACATGCGTGGGGATGAACCGGCATGCCGCTCTATGTGAGCCGCATCTACGACGTGTTCCCCACATGCGTGGGGATGAACCGCTCGTGCCCGACCCCGACCCCATCCCCGCGTCGTGTTCCCCACATGCGTGGGGATGAACCGGGTTCATCCCGGCCACTGGCTACCATGTTGAGGTGTTCCCCACATGCGTGGGGATGAACCGCAGTCAGGCCTGCTGTTCTGGCGGGAGCATCCGTGTTCCCCACATGCGTGGGGATGAACCGGGGATATTCACGGACCCCTATGAGGCTGTCAAGTGTTCCCCACATGCGTGGGGATGAACCGCGGCAATGGCGGTCCCCCCTTCAGGATGGGCCGTGTTCCCCACATGCGTGGGGATGAACCGATCAAGATAACTACGTACATGGGTAAGGACCGGTGTTCCCCACATGCGTGGGGATGAACCGCGGGGGCTCTTCGCCAGGACCGAAGGACGATTGTGTTCCCCACATGCGTGGGGATGAACCGATCGCGGATTTAATCTTCCAGCCGCGTAACCGGTGTTCCCCACATGCGTGGGGATGAACCGGGGGGAGGGGGCATCGAATCTTCCATGGTCATGTGTTCCCCACATGCGTGGGGATGAACCGCAAATAAACGATGCTGCGGGGATGCCTTCGCAGTGTTCCCCACATGCGTGGGGATGAACCGGCTCAGAATAGCAATTGGTACGGCGTGACATGGTGTTCCCCACATGCGTGGGGATGAACCGCACGAGTACAGCGGGTTCGTGGCCTACAAGGAGTGTTCCCCACATGCGTGGGGATGAACCGTACCCGGCGAAGATGTCGATGTCCTTCTTCGCGTGTTCCCCACATGCGTGGGGATGAACCGACCAGGTCGATGGTGTTGCTGCGGCCGAGATGGTGTTCCCCACATGCGTGGGGATGAACCGATTTGCACAGGGTGCTATCAGCGCAGCAGAAAGTGTTCCCCACATGCGTGGGGATGAACCGGTCATCCTGCGGGGTTTCGGACCATCCGAGAAGTGTTCCCCACATGCGTGGGGATGAACCGGCAGCGGAGATTACCCCGAGGGCTGGTCATGGGTGTGCCCCACATGCGTGGGGATGAACCGGTTTTGAACGAGCACCACTTGAGTTTTGGCGGGTGTTCCCCACATGCGTGGGGATGAACCGGGGTGTCTGCGAGTAGGCCGCGAAGTTGAAAGGTGTTCCCCACATGCGTGGGGATGAACCGTATGATCCTATACCCATAATTTATCTCCCCTTGTGTTCCCCACATGCGTGGGGATGAACCGATCGAGGCGAGTGCAGATGACCAGGCCGAGATGTGTTCCCCACATGCGTGGGGATGAACCGGTTGTACTGTTAATGGTCCACGAGCCTGATTTGTGTTCCCCACATGCGTGGGGATGAACCGGCAAACATCGACGCCCTGTTCGCCACCTATGCGTGTTCCCCACATGCGTGGGGATGAACCGGGAAACCTGGACAGCTAACGCGGCACTACCCAGTGTTCCCCACATGCGTGGGGATGAACCGGCTTCCGTCGGCTTTGAATCGGTGTACGTCGCGTGTTCCCCACATGCGTGGGGATGAACCGATGAACGCGATCTCCACCGGAGGCGGCGCGGCGTGTTCCCCACATGCGTGGGGATGAACCGGAGAGGATGCAACTATCCGGAAATTCCGGATAGTGTTTACCATACACGTGGGGATGAACCGAATGGATACATATTATTGTGTATACCCTTTATCCTTTCAATGGTGTTTTCCATCTTCGTGGGGACAAACCGGCAACGTGTGACAAAAAATATTTACGGGCTGAATATAGATATAAGAGATTCCGGAATATTTGAAATATGTAACTTGCTCCATTCTGAAAACCCAGGGCGCTGTAACGTATTTGGCGCTGTTGCAGACGAGAATATCAAAGTATGCCGGCACACAAAAGGGGAAACGATCGGACCGGCTCACGATCCGACCCGCATGCGGCTGCTGGGCAGGGTGGCCCCCTCGCCGCATACGCCCATGAGAGAAGGACAGACTATACCGCTGGGAAAAAAGTCAAGGATGAGCAAGGAAATACGATGGAACATGCAGGGCCCGGGTCTGGGCTTGAGGTCGTTCAGCACCCTGTTCGGGAAGACTGCGCTCCCCTTGATTGCGCCCATGGAACGGTCGAGTATGAGTAAAGAGAAAAGCCCTCGTATGACTCAGAGGATGCTCTTCACTCCGGTGCCACGAGGCCCGGTTCCGGCTCTGTGTTTGAAATCAGGGCGTCAACCGTGATAAATAAAATCCATACATTGTGTGAAGTGTCCGAAAAATAGGGTGAGGAGGATGCTGATGGCGGGGGCAAAAAAGAAGACCGGCAAATCGGGGAAGAAGAGGCGCAAGAGTGAGGGGCTCGGGCCTCAGAGTGATTCGCGGGGTGGGGGATGCACTGCTCCCCGGTTCTCGCGGTTTGCTACCGAACGGGTCAACCGGAAAATCATGAAGCTGGTCGAGGGGCAGAGCTTTCGCGATATGGACGAGCTCGACCGCTTCATTACCCGGGCCATGGAAGAGGGGACCCTCGATGCCGCGAGCAGCGGGCCTGCGGGAATGGGCGACCCGGTGGAGCAGGCCCAGGAGCTTGCATTTCAGGCCATGGAAGAGCCTGACGACCGGAAGGCCCTGGCACTTGCCCGCAGGGCGCTGAAGCTCGATCCCGAGTGCATCGATGCCCGGTCGGTCGAGATACAGATCACCATGGATGATCCTCTGGAGCGGGTAAGGGCCTATAAATCCCTGCTGGAAGGGGCGCGCAAGGCCATGGGCAAGCAGTTTTTCGAGGAAAACAAAGGCCAGTTCTGGGGAGTGGTGACCACCAGACCCTTTATGAGAGCACTCGAATACCTGGCCGACCTGCTGGTCTCGCAGGAAAGGTTCGACGAGGCCATCGCCGTGTATGAAGAAATGATCGAGCTCAACCCCGAAGACAACCAGGGGGCCAGGGACAGCCTGCTCGGCCTCTACCTGGGAGAGGGCGACGTGCTGAGGGCGCGCTCGCTCCTGAACAGATATCACGAAGACGACCTGGCCGTGTTCTCCTGGGGCAGGGCAATCGAGCGCTTCCTCTCCGGCGACCTGCCGGAGGCGCGGGAGGCGCTCAAGAAAGCTGTCAGGGCAAATGCCTTTGTTCTCGCCATCATGGCTGGGATCGAAGAGATGCCCGAAGACTACGACGGCGGGTTTTCTCCCGGCGATATCAACGAGGCCTGGTACTGCCTCATGGAGCTTGGACCCGTGTGGGAGAAACAGCCCGATGTCCCGCCATGGATCGCGTCAGAGCTGCCCGGGCTCATAGGAGCCTGATCCGTGATGGCCGCCGTGAAAGGTCCTGAGCCGTGCATGTCCGGAAGGCGCGGCATGCGGGCGGCGGCCTGCCGGAGACTGTGCCGGCTGCAGCAGCTGCAACCGGCTTACGTGCATGCGGGCGGTCGGCTTCCGCTCGTCAGCCCCGCGCCTGTACGGCCCGGATGGATCCGGCATTCCTCACCGGCCGCCCCGGAGCCGGCCGGGCGCAGTCACGGCCGGGTCTGCCGGCAGCGTAGTCGAAGCCCGGCAGCTTCCTGCGGGCAACGGTCTCGCCCAGGGTGCGCTCGATGGTGGCGATCATCCTCGCGTCGTCGCGCGTGACAAAGGTGAAGGCCTCTCCCGTGCGCGATGCGCGGCCCGTGCGGCCGATCCGGTGGGTATAGGCGTCGGCAGTGTCCGGGATGTCGAAGTTGATCACGTGGGATATGGCCGAGACGTCGATCCCGCGGGCAGCGATATCCGTTGCCACCAGGACACGGTATGCCCCGCTTCGGAACCCCTCGATGGCGCGGTGGCGCTTGTTCTGCGACAGGTCCCCCTGCAGCGACACGGCCTGAAAACCCGCGTGCGAAAGCTGGCGCGCCAGGCGCTCGGCACGGTGCTTCGTCCGCGTGAACACCAGCACCGACCCTGTCTGCGTGCGTGCAAGCAGCTCTTTTAAGAGCGCGGTCTTCAGATGGTGCTCCACGGGATACAGGGCATGCGATACCGTGGAAGCCGGCTTCATGTGGCCGATCTGCACCGTGGCTGCATCGTGCAGCATCTCGTCGGCCAGATGGCGCAGCTCGGCGGGCATGGTGGCGGAAAAGAGCATGGTCTGACGCTTTGCGGGCAGCACCTTGACAATGCGGCGGATGTCCGGCAGAAAGCCCATGTCGAAAAGCCGGTCGGCCTCGTCGATCACCAGATACTCCACGCCCTTGAGGTCAATGCTCCTGCGGGTGACATGATCGAGCAGCCTGCCCGGACAAGCAGCGACAATCTCCACCCCGCGCCTGAAGGCGGCGGCCTGGGGTACGATGTCTATGCCGCCGAACACGGCCATGCTTTTCAGGCCCGTGCCTTTGCTCAGGGCCTTGAACGCCTCGTTGGTCTGCGAGGCCAGCTCGCGGGTTGGGGCCAGGATCAGTGCCCGGATGCGGCGGCGCGGGCCTTGGCTGAGTTTCTGGATCAGGGGCAGGGCAAAGGCTGCGGTCTTTCCGGTGCCGGTCTGGGCAAGGCCCAGCAAATCGCGCCCCGCGAGGATAGGGGGTATGGCCTTTTCCTGAATGGGTGTCGGGGTGTCGTATCCCTGGTCCGCGATGGCGGCAAGAATGTCCCGGTTCAGATCAAATGCATCGAATTTCATTGGTTCTCCTTGTTATGGAAGCTGTTTGCGAGGGAGCTTGCGGGTGACGGGACATACGACGCCCGAGTGGTGCATTTCCGGCGATAAGCCCATGTCTGCTCTTTCGTTCCCCTGGTTCACGCTTCTGGGGTTATTTCTGAAAAACGGAAGAGGATCAACGACAGGGCCCCAAAGAAAAAGGCTTTGATGATATCTTCACAGGCGGACGATGCTTCAAGCCGCCGGTTCGTCATTCAGATTGCGCACATCCCTACGTGCTCTTTCGGCTGCTGTCAAGCACAAAAAGAGCGCATAAGTCCGTACATGGAGCCAAGCCGGACCAAACCTTCCTGACGAGCGCCCGCAAGAGGGAGACAGGGCCTATTCTCTCTCCTGAGGGATCAGAAGCACGCGCTCTCCCTTTCTGAGGCCGGAGAGAATCTCCACCGAATCGCTATCTGCCCGGCCGGTCTTCACCAGGCGGGAGAAAATCCGGCCGTCTTCGACCACCCTGATCATCTCCAGATGCCCCACCCGGTGCACACAGGAAAGGGGAACCCTGATCGCCTCGCGGGGCCGTTCCCTCGCCAGGAGCCTGTCGATCGCCTCCGCGAGGATGCCGCCCGGACCGCCTTCGCATCTCACCTCGATCACGCGTGCCCCCTCGTGAAGAGGGGCTCCTGTTTCCTCCTGGATGACATCGGGCAGGGGCCTGCTGCGGAACGAGCCGAAGCCCCAGAAAATCCCGATAACCACGCCGACCGCGACAGCGGTCCACTTCACAAACCCCCGGAAATCCCTCTTTCCGTCTGTATGCCCGCCCATATGCAGCGCCTCCTCATGCATTCAAAAAAAGGTGACAACATGAAGGAAACAAACAGGAAAACACAGGTGCATGTCAATACCCCCCTTGATGAATGAACATGCCGGGAGAGGACTCATCCGGGCATGGAGTGTCCGAAGGCCTGGTGGACAGACGTTGTCCAGCGTGAAAATTTTATTGAATACTGGATAGTATGAAGATTTGAATTGACAGCCTAGCAGGAATCCACTACGGTAAAATCATTGAATGCAATGTTCTCGTGATGGGTCGTTTCTTCGCTTTTTATTGCGTGGGACTTGCCGGTGCCCGGCGGGAAGGGGCTGCATCGGGTTCAGCTCCGCGGGTACTGTTGCAGAAGCCCGGGTGAAAAAGAGCTTCTGAAGGGGGATGGAATTCAGAGGCAAGAATCTTTTCATTCGAGCAACGAAGAAAACACGATACCATCGGCAGATGATCTTCTCAGGGCATTCGAAGCCCTGGGCGCAGGGGTGGTTTTCATCGACCGGGGTTGCGCCGTCATCTATGCCGACGCCACGGCACGAACCTTCCTGAACGCAGACGCGGGATCGCTCATCGGGAGGCTGCTTTACGACCTGGTCCCCGACGGGTTCGGGCGTCTGCTCCGGGAAAGGGTCGAGCCTGCCCTCCATGGCCGGACAGAGACCGGATTCGAGGCATGGTGCCCTGCGCCCGTGGGTCGCTGGCTGCGTTGCCGATGCCTGCCTTCATCCGGTGGCGCGATGGCGGTTCTGGAGGATATCACTTGTCAGGACAAGGGGCGGGGAGCAGGCATGAGCCCGGCACGTCCGGCGTGCCAGGGCGGCCGGGTACCGGGAGACCGGTATAAGGCCTTGTTCGATGCCATGCCCCAGGCCGTTCTGGAGTACGACGCTCAAGGCAGGCTTGTGGCGGCAAACCGGGCGGCATCCGAGATCTCCGGGGTTGATATGGAGGCGATGAGGGGGTGCACCGCCGAAGAGGTGTTCGCCTCCGTTCCCAAGGTCTGCCGGGAAGACGGGACCGCTCTCGATGCCGACTCTTTGCCCACGATCACCTCGCTGGCCACGGGCAGAGAGGTGATGAACGTCGTCATGCAGATCGTTTTTCCGGGCAAACAGGCATATCAGTGGATCCGTCACGACGCCATACCCTGGTTCGAATCCACGGACGGCGGGCCGGGTGGGGTGTTCGCCATCTTCAGCGACATCACCGAGATAAAGAACATTCAGGATGCCCTGTCCATGGTCAACGAAAACCTCGAGCGCATCGTCCAGGAGCAGACAGAAGAGCTCCGGAGGACGATCGGGGAGATCGAAAAGCAGAAAGAGACCCTGAAAACCATATTCGACAGCATTCCCGCGATGCTCGTTTTCCATGATCCGTCACGGCAGTCGAGCATGGCCAACCGTGCGTTCGAGCGGCTTACCGGCTGGTCCCTGGCTGGTGACGGGTTGGCGGGGCTCTTGGTCGCCCTTTTCCCCGATCCAGGATGCCGGGAAGAGGTATGGGATTTCATAACGGCGGCGAGCGGCATATGGAAGGAATTCGAGATAACCACCCGTTCGGGCGAGTCGCTCACCAGCTCGTGGCTGAGTGTTCGCCTCTCGGACGGCTCGCTGATCGGCATCGGGGTCGATCAGAGGCTCTGCATGCAGATGGGCAACGACCTGGCAAAGTTCGCTTCCGCGGTGGAACAGGCGGAAGATGGGATCGTCCTGATCAGCGTTGACAGGGTGGTGGAGTATATCAACCCTGCCTTTGAGGCCATCACCGGGTATACCCGCCCCGAGGTGGTCGGGCTGAGCCTCGGCAGTTTCGTGGAATATTTTGCCGATGAGCGTCCCGGCGAGATCTTCGACTCCATCGCCTCCCGGCAGCAGGCCTGGAGCGGCAGACAGAAGAGGAAGAGGAAAAACGGCGAGATCTTCGATGCCAGTATCAGCATCACCCCGATATGCGACCATACCGGCCGTGTCGTGAACTATGTGTCGATCATGCGGGATATCACCCGGGAAACCGTGGCCCAGCACCGGCTCCAGCACGCCCGCCAGATGGAGGCCCTGGGCTCCCTGGCCGGAGGCATCGCCCACGATCTCAAGAACATCTTCTCCCCGATCCTGCTGGATACCGAAACCCTGATGCAGGACATGGGCATCCAGCATCCCTTCTATCCCGTGCTCGATGAAATTCACAAGGCAACCACCCTGGGGATAGACATGGTGAAGCAGATCCACACCTTCAGCCACAGCGCGCCCCGCGAGAAGGCGCCCCTGGATCTGTATCCTCTGGTCAGGCGGTTCCTGTCTTTCCTCAGGTCGATCATGTCACCGATGATCGACATCGATCACCGTCTGTGCCCGGAGGGGGCCGTGGTCATGGCCGACGCCACGCAAATTCAGCAGGTGCTTATGAACCTCGGCATCAATGCCAGACATGCCATGCGCAGGAAGGGAGGTCTCCTGACCGTGGGGCTCGCGAAGGTCGACCTGGATGAAAAGGCCGCTGCCGGGATAAGCCCCGGTCTGGCTCCCGGGCCTTACGTGGAAATGGTGGTGGAGGACACGGGAGAGGGCATGGACACCGGGATCGTCGATCGCATCTTCGAGCCGTTTTTCACCACCAAGAAGCAGGGGGAGGGTTCGGGCATGGGCCTGGCCGTGGTGCACGGCATCGTCAGTGATCACAAGGGGGTGATTACGGTCAGGACCAGTCCCGGCGAAGGCTCGGCGTTCAGGGTGCTGCTGCCCCGGCTCCCGCAGAACGCCCTGGCGGCAAAGCCCGGCAGGGGATAGGCAAAGGCCCGCCCCCGCCCGCAGGCGAGGTGTCCGGCAACGGGGGCCCCGGGATTACGGGGCTGTCCTCCGGCCCCCTGCCTGAAGCGGGGATGTCCGGGGCGAAAAGGCACCGGAGAAGAGCAGGGCCGGCGAGATGGTCTGTCCGGGAAAACATCTGCCGGGGACAAAGAAACGGGGCCGGGCTCGGCGTGATTGGCCATGCCCGGCCCCGCATATGAAAAGGGGTTGTCGTATGCTTTTTCGCTTCGGTATCTACTTGCCGGGGTCGATCGCTACGAAATGTGATCCCCGGTCGTCCTTGATAAAGAGCAGGACCGGCTTCTTGCCGTTCTTTTTCAGGGCGTCTTCGAACTCCTTGACGTTCTTGACAGGCCTGCGGTTGACCTCCTTGACGAGCATCCCGGTCCTGATGCCCACACGGGCGGCAGCAGATCCCTGATCGACCCCGGTGACCACGACCCCGCTCTCGTTCTCGAAGCCGTACTGCTTCGCGAGGTCCCTGGTGAGGGTCGCCACGCTCATGCCAAGGCTGCTCATGTCTTCCGAACTCGACGAGGTGAGCATGTCTTCCGACATCTTCTCCACCTTTACGTTCAGGGTCCTGTTCTTGCCGTCGCGGACCACGCCCACTTTCATCGTGGTGCCGGGGACGGTCATCGCCACTTCGTTGCGCAGGCTCGCGGATGTATCCACCGCCTTGCCGTCCAGGCTCACGATCACGTCGCCCTGTTTCATGCCGGCCTTTTCCGCCGGGGTGTCGGGCATGACCTGGGAGACGAGCACTCCCCTGGTGTCGCTCAGGCCGAACGACTTTGCCAGCTCCGCGGTCAGGTCCTGGATGGTCACGCCCAGATATCCGCGGGTGACGTTTCCGTGCTCGATGAGCTGCGTATAGATATTCTTTGCCATGTTGACGGGGATGGCGAAGCCGATGCCCATGTACCCCCCGCCGTTGCGGCTGTAGATGGCCGTGTTGATGCCCACCACCTTGCCCTGGAGATCGATGAGGGGCCCGCCGGAGTTGCCCGGGTTGATGGCTGCGTCGGTCTGGATGAAGTCTTCATAGTCCGTGATCCCCACGCTGCTGCGCCCCTTGGCGCTCACGATGCCCGCGGTGAGCGTGTGCGAGAGGCCGAAAGGATTGCCCAGCGCCAGGACCCATTCGCCCACCTCGATCCGGTCGGAATCTCCCAAGGCAAGAACCGGCAGGCCCTCGGCATCGATCTTGATCACCGCAACATCGGTCGGCGGGTCGGTGCCCACGGTCTTTGCCGTGAACTCGCGGCCGTCGAGGAGTTTTACCGTCACCCTGTCCGCGTCGCCCACCACGTGGTTGTTGGTGAGGATATACCCATCCGGGGTGATGATGAATCCCGAGCCCTGGCTCTGCACCTGCCGTTTCTGCTGCTGCTGGGGAAACTGGGGGAATCCGGGTCCGGGCTCGCCGAAAAAGCGCTTGAAAAACTCGTCTTCAAAGGGTGACCGGTGCCTGAGAAACGGACCCTGGCTCACGGTTTTCTCGACCCTGATGAATACGACCGCAGGCGAGGCGTTCTTTGCGACCGAGGCAAAGGCCTTGCCTGTTTCCCTGAGGTTTTCCAGGGCCTTGTCCTGGGCGTTCGTCACGCCGGGCATGCCCAGAAGAATGAGGGCGATAAAGAACCATGCGACTCCAAGCACATGGAGAAGCGTTATACGGTGCTCTTTTTTGCGTACAGCCTTGCGCATTTATGAACCTCCTGATGATATCTCGTTTTCTCTCTTGCTTGCCAGGCACTGAGGCAAAACCAGTGCCATTTCCAACTCTTTGATAATAGGGAGAATAGTTTATCCGGTCAAGGGATTGCCTGTATACAGGTGTATGGTTAATTTACACATGTGTAAACAAAATATACAGAGCAGGGAGGGTGGCGGTGGATCTTCCCGTGCCCGGTGAGGCCGGAGGAACGGCAATGGTGATATCCGCATGGCGATCGTTTCGACCCTGACGAGTTCGTGCGTGTTCCGGGAGGGACCGGCCGGATGGCCCCCCCTTCGTGTCCGCTTCTCAGGGACTTCGAAGGGGGTCACATCCCCCGGCCTGGCCCTCCCGGGTGTTGCCGCCTTCAGGCGCGGGGTTACGATTTGTTCCTTATCTGCGCCGTCAGGGGATGATCCTCGGGCAGGTGGTCGGGTGCGTGCCTTTCTTTCATGACTGTGTCGTTGTTCTCGATGGGAACCACGTTGAGGGTGCCGGCAAACGATATCCAGTGGGGCAGATCGAGCTTCTTTCCTTCGGGGTGGTTCCAGGTGCGGTACCAGAAGATGTCGTTGACCGACTTCCGGTTCTCCATGGCCTGCTGCTCAGCGATCATGGCGTCCTGCTCGCGCTTGGCGCAGATGGAGATAATGGCCTGCATCTTGTCGCCCGGGGCCATGGCCGGCCTCAGTATGTCGGTGAATCCGATGCCCACGCCGCTCTTGAGCACCTCTTCACTGTCGAGGAGCTCTGCCGAGTGAATGGGGCCGGTCATGCAGAAGGCGCCGTACTTCAGGTCGTCTCCCTCGGGGATGCCGGTGGTGCCGTCGAGGTGGATGGAGTTGAGCCCGGCCTGGATCGCCTCTCCTACGGCGTGTTCGATCACGTCGATGGGCAGGCCCCGTTCCTGTGCCTGGTGCATGTCAATGGCGGCAAATACGACCTTGTGCCCGTCTTCACGGGGCTTGAGAACCTTCTTGCCGAATTCTATGATCATCTCCGCGTTCTGCTTGTAGGTCGCGAAGTCCTGCGAGCTGAACCTCGGATCGGCCCTGTTTTTGTCATATGCCTGGATAACCTCTTCGCAGGCCTTGTCCATGCCCCGTTTCACCCGGTTCCTCATGAGGGCGAGCAGGGTCCGGCCCTTGGGCTGGGTGCCGTCCATGATCAGCAGTTTCACGGCCTTCTTTACGCCAAGACGGTCAAGGGGCTCGTTGAAGCTCTTCACAAAGTTGTCCATGACCTCGGGCGGGATCTCGAGGCTGAAGTCCGCGTTTCTGCGCTCGCTCTTGCGCTCGATGATCTTGGCGCCAGCCATCACGGCGGTGCCGGGTGCAAAGGAGACCCGGTCTTCCGGGTGCTTGAAGCCGAACTGGAGAATGCCAACGATCCTTCCCTCGGGATCCATGCCCTCAAGCATGACGAGCTGCCTGAGCCTCTCGTATCCCTCACGGTTCGTGCCGGTGGTGAGCTCGCTCGACAGGGAGTATTTGATCACGTTCACCCCGATGCCGCCTCCCAGAACCGCGCACACGGCGCTCTTGATATTCTGCTCGAAGGTGCCCATATCGAGGTTCTCCAGGCTGTAGATGCTGGGCGGGATGGGCTTGCGCCTCAGTGACAGGATGTCCATGAACACGCCCTTGTACCCGGTGTTGATCAGGATCACCGTGGCGAACGCGTTTTCCGAGAAACGCTCGCCCGCCATCTTTATGCTCATGCCGTCGAAGGCATCGCGGCAGGCACTGTTGAACGTCCAGTCGAAATACATGCCCTGCCAGTGCTGGGAATAGGTCGCGCAGGTCGCCTTGAGCCCGCAGGCCAGCACCTGGCCGAGCTTGTACTTGTTGGGCACCTCGCTCACATCGAAGGGAGCGAAGTCCTTGCCGCTGTAGTGGCCGGAGCTCCAGACCTTCCGGATCGCCAGATTCTGATCAGGGGTGATGTTTGTCGGATAGAGCAGGTAGGGCACCTCGCTCGTGCCGGGATGAGACTGCGGGAACCACTGAGAGCGGTGCACCTCGGGGCAACCCTCAACACCGATCTTCCTGCCGTTCGATTTGCCCAATGCTCCACACAATTCCTGTCGTTTCTTCATGCATATTCCTCCAAGAAGCATAGTTGGTGTGTCTTGATGTACAAGACAGGATAAAGCCGTGCGTTTTCCACGCGGTATTGGCTGCAGCGCTGACCTGCCCCGGTAACGGTCACGCAGAGGAAAGGATTGCCTTCGGGCCTGGAAAAGAGAACCCGCAGGCGCCAATTCCTCCCGCCTCAAACGTCCCGGGCTGGCAGACGGATGTGCCCTCATATAGCCGACAGGGCCGGCAGTGTCAATCTAAATTACACAAAAGAAAATGAGGCGATGATGGATGAACATAAGATATTATTTAAACGGGTAAAATATAATTTAACAAGAGCTTTATAATTACACACGAAACCATTCTGCGCATCATGCCTTGTGGCGGTTGCGCCCTGTCCGGCAGGGCGCTTTCCGCTACCGCCGGTTTCCGGCCGCGGCGTATGATTCCTTGAGGCTCGCCTCGCTGGTGACCCTGCATCTGCCGTTGGTCTTGGAGAGGTACAGGGCCTCGTCCGCCCGGTGTATGAGCGAATCCAGCGATTCTCCGGGACGGTACTCAGACACGCCAAGCGAGACGAATACCTGCCCGATGGTCTGGCCGGTGTCTTTGCGCTTCCAGTTCATGTTCTTGAAATATGCACAGATGTGATCTGCCAGAATAGCGGCCCCGTTGAGCGGCGTGTCCGGAAGCAGGACAATGAACTCCTCGCCCCCGAACCGCACCACCATGTCCCTGCCCTTCACGCATTCCGTGATCATGGACGCCGCTATCTTGAGCACCCGGTCGCCCACGATGTGGCCGTGGGTATCGTTTATCCGCTTGAAATGATCGATGTCGATGATGATCAGGGAAAGGGGCGCATGGTCACGGATGGCCCGCTCGGACTCCTGCTCGAACTCCCTGGTGAGGTATCGCCGGTTTTTCAGGCCGGTGAGCATGTCGGTGTCGGCCTCTTGCTTGATCTTGTCCAGATCCTGGCGGAGGCTTTCGATCTCACGGGTGGACAAAACGATGCGCTTTTTGAGCATCCGGCCCGAACGTCTGATGACCCTGCTCTCCGACAGGATATCTTCGACGATGGCCTGCACGCTCTCGGTGTCGAGGTCTTCCTTGAGCCGCTGGGAATAGATCCGGATCATGGTGGTGAAACGGGTCATCCGGCTGCCGGAGTCGGTGATGTGGCTGAGCAGGGTGTCCAGCACGGCCCGCAGCTCCTGGCGTATCTTCTGAATGATGATCTTGTGCTCGCTGGCGATGTATTTCTCGTACAGGGTCCTGTTGAGCTCCGGCGTGATAGATCTGGACTGGGAGAGCGCCCAGTCGATGACAAGCCTGAGCTGCTCGTTCCTGCCCGATACATACTCGTACCACACCGAGTAGTTGGCGGGGTCCACCGGGATCTGGTGCCTGCCCATGTGATCAAGGGCAAGGCGAAGGTATTCGCTCGATTTCTCGAGACTGTCCGAGTACTGCATGTATCCTCTCCTCATTTCATCTTTCATGATGCGAAAACGATTGCAGAGCTATCGACACACTCAAAGGGAATCTTGACTGATTTATTCATTATTGCACAGCGGGTATCGCCTATCGGGGCCGGTCGGCCTCATTGAAGGGGCTGCAGCTTGCCCTGGAACTTGACGGGATGGCACCATGTTCCTTCAACGTCTTGTTTATACTTGACATGCATCATCCATTGTTACTAGACTGCCAAGTATCCATTGTGTGTTGAAAGGATGCGCCGGGAGTGAACAGGGCATGCCGCACAATGGCGCACGCGAAAACGGCATCAGAGGAAGTATTCGGAAACAGGCCTGAAAAAATGATGATGGGAAAAGGCCTGTTTCAAACGTGATCACATCGAGAGGAGCGCGTGAAACAATGCATATCCACGAAAATCCGCGTCCGGGACCCATATCGTCGTCATAGCCGATCCGGACACAGGGACTGCCGGTAACACGAAAAACCCACCTCCTCCCGGGCAACCCGCCGGAGGTTTGTCTGAGGAAAAGGCCGGCTTATAATTTAAGTCATACTCTCCTTTGATGTCCAAAAAGACAGCATCATCCAAAAAAGCAACTACGATCACAGGAGATATCATGGCAAACGACAAATTGCGGAACAGGGCCGAACAACTGCTTCACGAGGCTGATGTCGCCATCGGCGGGAACCGCCCCTGGGATATCCGGATCCATAACGATGATCTGTACGAACGGGTTTTAAGCGGGGGGTCTCTTGCCTTCGGAGAGTCCTACATGGACGGGTGGTGGGACTGTGAGCGTCTGGACGAGTTCTTTCACAGGATCTTCACCGCCGGTCTCAACACCCGGGTCATGACGATCGTGGACCTGGTTCACTTACTGAAGAGCCGGATCGTGAACGTTCAGAAGAAATCGAGGGCCTATGAGATCGGAGAGCGCCACTACGACATCGGCAACGATCTCTACGAGACAATGCTCGACAGGCGCATGATCTACAGTTGCGGGTACTGGAAAGAGGCCCAGGGCCTGGACGACGCGCAGGAGGCCAAGCTCAATCTCGTCTGCCGCAAGCTCGGCCTGGGCCCCGGCATGCGCGTGCTCGACATCGGATGCGGGTGGGGAGGTATGGCGAAATTCGCGGCCGAGCACTACGGAGTCGAGGCCGTGGGTATCACGGTCTCCCGCGAGCAGGCCGAATATGCCCGAAACCTGTGCGACAGGCTGCCCGTGGAAATCCGCCTGCAGGACTACCGCGATCTGAACGAATCATTCGACCGGGTGATCTCGATCGGTATGTTCGAGCATGTAGGATACAAGAACTATCGATCCTTTATGAAGGTGGTCAGACACTCTCTGAAACCCGGCGGGCTATTCCTGCTCCAGACGATCGGGAGAAACAGCCCGGTCAGGAGCGGAGACCCATGGATCGAACGCTATATCTTCCCCAACTCGATGCTTCCGTGTATCAGCCAGATCTCCCGGGCCTTCGAGGGCCTGTTCGTCCTGGAGGACCTGCACAATTTCAGCGCGGATTACGACAAGACCCTGATGCAGTGGTTCAACCGCTTCCGGATGAGCTGGGAGACCCTGAAGGAACGCTACGACGAGCGGTTCCGCCGCATGTGGATCTACTATCTCATGGCGTCCGCGGGCGGTTTCCGGGCGCGGAAAAATCAGTTGTGGCAGTTCGTGCTCTCTCCGGAAGGGTTGGAAGGAGGATACGAGTCGCTGCGTTGAAAGAGAAGTGCAGGTGCGGCTTAGCCGAAGCTACCCGTACCACCCGATGAGCAGCACCCCCGCCACCATGATCACCGCGCCGGTGAGGCGCTCGGTGATCCTTGCCTCCCGGAAGAGCCATGCGCCGTAGAGCACGCCGAAGAGCAGGCTCGTGCGCTTGACGGCGATCATATAGGCAGCCTCCACCAGAGAGATGGCGAGCATGTGCGAGATGACCATCATGGCCATGAACGCGCCCACCATCAGGCCTGCCCTGGGGTTTCTGAGCAGGTTTTCCGCGCGGGCGTTTTTCGCCAGGGGCAGGAGCGAGATCATCAGCAGGGTGAGAACCACGTAGTAGCTCACCCCGAAGAAATAGGGGTTTGAGTGCAGCACCGCGAGCTTGCCCAGGGTGGAGGTGATTGAGTAGATGAATGAAACCAGCAGCATGAGCACGGAGCCGGGCTCGCGGAATATGGCCCTGAACGGCTCCAGAACCCCGGTCCTGGCCTGGGAGAGATTGAGGGAGTAGGCGCCTGCAACGATGCAGAGGATGCCTGCAACGCCGAACGGGGTCACGGTCTCGCCCAGGATGAGCCGTCCGGTGAGGATGATGAAGACCGGGGTAAAGGCCAGAAAGGGAAGGGTGAGCGAGAGCGGCGATATCTTGATGGCCCGCATGTAGCAGAGAAAGGCGAGAACCTCCAGCGGAAGTGCTGCCCCGAAGGCCAGGAAAAAGGTGCGGTCGAGGCGGGGCCAGGGAATGAAGAAAAGCGCGATCACCAGCCAGGGCAGGGTGTAGGTGAGCCGGGTGATCCCCATCTCGTAGGCGCTCAGGCGGCTGAAGTGTTTCTTTGTCAGGGCGTCGGCGGTCGCCAGGCTGAAGGCGGCCAGGATCGCGAGGAAGAGCCAGTCCATCTTGAGGCCTCAGATCTCGATCCAGACGGCACGCGCCCGGGCCAGAACCCGGCCGTCCTCCGAGAACAGGGCCGTGCCGGCAAGGCGTTTTCTTCCCTGGGAGGAGATTTTCCAGCCCGCGGCGATGCAGTTTTCACCCGATAATGGCAGGTCGAGGATCTCGGCGGTGAGCGAGCCCAGAACGATGGGCCTGATGTCGGCACCCAGCACGGCAAACGCGCCGGGGCAGTCGAGCGAGGCCCAGACGAACTCGGGCCTCACCCGGCCTTTGGCGTCCGAGAGCGTCTCGTCGGGCACCCAGGCGGAGGCGACCATGCCCCTCGATGCGACAGGCCCCGGGAAGATCCTCAGGCCGTCTTTTGCGCGGCGTGCAGGCCCGCACACGAAGCAGGTGGGAAAAAAGTGCTCGTCTTCGCTCACATAGCGCTTCATTGCGGCCCGGGCTTCTTGCAAGGCAGGCGCCTCGGGGACGTCCAGGTCGAGCCGTGCCGGGCGCGCCTCGGCGATGACGGTCGGGCCGTGCACGAGGCGGACGCCGGAACCCCGGTCGTGACTGATCTCCAGGGGTGTTTCCAGCGGAGGCGGCTTGAGGAGCCTCACCTCAGCCGTGCCGTCGAGGCGCTGCGCGAGCAGGCCGCATACGTAGCCGCCATTGCCCGAGTCCGGGGGGCCGCAGAATCTCCTTTCTATTACAATCGATTCACGCACAATCATTCACCCGTATCCTTATAATACGAGCACCTGCATCAGTCCAGGGGTATATGATCGGGCCGGCGCCGGAGGGCATGACCCGGCCCCGTTGTGGAGAACTTCCCAGGGTTTCCGAGCACCGGTCGCAGGGGAGAGAGCGCCTGATGGACCCGGATGCGGTCGGCGGGGCCGCCTTCCGCCCTGTCTTCAGCCCGGGAGAGATTCAGGGGCAGGGACTTCTCCAGCCGTGAGCGGATTCCCCTTTTTCCGGACGTGCCTCTTGAAGGCGGCCAGAAAATCCACGCCGCGCACCATCTCCTCGAACACCGGGATGCCCATGTCCTCGAGCTCTGCCTTGAACGCGTCGAGCTTTTCGCCGTTTCCCACGCACCAGGCGATCACGGGCTTGCCGCAGCGCTCCTTCATGGTGACCAGGCCCCGGAGATAGGATGCATCCATCCGGTTGGCAAAGAGGTGGATGATGAGGGAGTCGACGCCGGGGTCGTTCATGAGGATGTCGATGGTCCGGGCATAGACTTTCTGATAACCGTTCTTCTCGATGGCGGGCCAGATATCGACCGGGTGCGAGGGCGCCATCCATTCCGGAAAGACCTCTTCGAGGGCTTTGAGGCTCTCCGGGCTCAGATCCGCCACCTTCAGGCCCCGGGCGTGGAGCAGGTCCGAGGTGATGATGCCGCCCCCGCCCGAGAAGGTCACGATGGCCGTGCCCGCGTCATGCTCGAGCAGGCGCGTCTTGGAGAAGCCCCGCACCATGTCCATGAGCTCGTTGATGTCGAAGACCTCGGTAATGCCGTATTGCTCGAACACGTGGCGCATGATGGTGTAGTCGCCTGCCATGCTCGCCGTGTGGCTGGCCGCCGCCCTGGCTCCGGCAGGGCTCTGCCCGCCCTTGAGCATGACGATGGGCTTGGACGTGGACCGGGAGCATTCCATGAAGCCGGCCGGGTCTTTGATAGACTCGACATACATCCCGATCACCTCGGTGGAGTCGTCCTCGATGAGATATTTCAGCAGCTCGGTCTCGTGCACGTCGCACTTGTTGCCGATCGAGCACATCTTGGATATCCCGAGGCCGCCGCGCTCGAGCATCATCAGGAGAAAACCCGCCGAGAGCATGCCGCTCTGGACGATGAACGACGCGTTGCCGGGTTTGAGGAGGTCGAACACCTGATCGCTGATGAGAAACGAGAACACATGGCGCTTGTAGCCGTCGAGCAGGCCCATGCAGTTGGGGCCCCAGAGTCTGATGCCATGTTCCTTGGCCAGCCTCACCGATTTTTCCTGGAGCTCTCTGCCGGCTTCGCCCACCTCGGCAAACCCGGCAGACTCGATGATGATGCCCCTCACGCCCTTTTTTGCGCAGGCCCGGATCGTGTCCGGAAGAAAGCGCGCCGGGATAAAGTAGATGGCGAGCTCGAAGCCGGAGGGGATCGACTCGATGTCCGGATAGCACTGCACGCCCTGCAAGGTCTCGTACCTCGGGTTCACCGGATAAACCCTTCCCCGGTAGCCGCCCAGGGTGTTCTTGAGAATATAGTAACCCACCTTCATGGGGTCGGCCGATGCGCCGATCACTGCAATGCCCTCAGGATTGAAGAAAAAATCCATGTGATGTGAATCCTCCTTCATGATGTTATCAATAACCCGTGTTTTTCATACACCATCGGGAACCGCCGGGCAAGGAGAACGCGGGTGGGCTGACAGGGCGGGGCTGCGGATCCCCTGTGGAGGTGCTCTAAGGGAGTGGTTGCTTTGGTCGAGAATTGATTCCCCGGTGATTTCTCCTATAGTATTTAGTACTACAGTGGTGAAGTTTGGCACAAGATCGGGGCCAGGCACAGGATCGGGGTCAGGTCTCAACATATGACATTTTAAAATGTCATATGTTGAGACCTGACCCCATGATGACCTGACCCCATGATGACCGCATGACTGATTACCACTGTAATATTAGAGGTATCATCAGGAATCCCGAAAAAGATCACGGGGGGAGTATGAGTGACGATAGATTCGCCAATCTGGAAACCATGGTTGCCTTTCATGAAGATACCATCCAGAAGCTGAACGACACGGTATACAAGCAACAGCTCGCCATCGACAGATTGGAAGAAAGGGTGGAAGCCCTTACCCAGCTCCTGCGTGCGCCGGGTCAGCTGCTCAACGTGGAACCCGAGCCGGAACCGGAGTAAGAGACCTCCTCGCGATTTCCTCGAGCTCCTGCCCGGTTAGCCCGGCGGGATTCCCCTTCATGCTGCTCGCCCGCGCCGCCTTTTCAACGAGTGAGGGTATGTGCTCCTCGCTCAGGCCGATGGCGCTCAGAGGGGGAATGTGCATGGCTGCACAGGTCTCCTCGACCCACGCGACCCCCTGCCGCGCGTCCGCCCCGGGGTTTCCGGTCAGGATACGTGCGATCTCCCCGTATCGTGCGAGCGCCTGCGAACCGGGGCTGCGAACGGAGAGCGCACGGATGTTCACATCCATCACGATGGGCAGCAGCCGGGCACAGATGATTCCGTGAGGTGCGTCGAACATGCCCCCCAAAGGCGCCGCGAATCCGTGAACCGCCCCCAGCCCGGCGTTTGCAAGGGCAAGCCCGGAAAACAGGCTCGCGAGCATCATGTCTTCGCGGGCCGTCTTGTCTCCGCCGTCCGCATACACGGTGTTCAGCGAGCGGGCGGCACGGACCAGCCCCTCGCGGCACAGCCCGTCGGTAAAGGGGTTGGCCTTCACCGAGACAAAGGCCTCTACCAGCTGGGTCAGGGCATCCAGGCCCGTGCCTGCCGTGATGTGGGGAGGCAGGGAATAGGTGAGCTCCGGATCGGCGACCACCAGCCTGGGCAGCATCATGTCGGAGCGCATGCTCACCTTGACCTCGTGCTCCCGCGATATGATCACCGCGTTCCTGGTCACCTCGGTGCCGGTCCCGGCCGTAGTGGGTATGGCGATATAGGGGGCGGGCGGGTTCGGAATGGACTGCGAGCCACCGATCACCTCGAGGTATTCGAGCAGCTCGCCCGGGTTGGTGAGCAGCGCTGCTATGGCCTTGCCCGCGTCGATGACGCTGCCCCCGCCCATGCCGATGACGAGGTCGCAGCTCTCAGCCCTGGCCAGGGTGAGCCCTTCGAGAATGATCTCCATGGTGGGTTCACGGTCAACGGCAAAGATGGTTGCATTCATTCCCCGGGCTCTCAGGCCCTGGATGAGCCCTGAGGTGCGTCCGCGGCTTCTGCCTCCCACCACCAGGGCGTGCCTGCCCATCCGGGAGGCGAGGGCGGGGACCTCCTCTCTGGTGCCCGGGCCGAAGATGATCCGGCCGGCTGTCGTGAAATCGAATCGCATAGGGCGTCCTTTTTACAGAGACTTTAGTGTAACACATTGACAGAGTGATGGAAAACACCATTTTCCCTTCTCACTTCCCAAGGCCCTTCGCTCATGGGTTCTCCTTTCTGGTCAGTGTCTCGAAGGGGGATTCCATCGGCATCGGGAATATTCCAGCGGCTTCATGCCGCAGGATACACCCGCAGTGCTCAGTCCCAGCTCGGGACATTGGGAAAGACCTGCCGGTATCCAATGCTCTTTCTGGGCTCGGCCATCATGGGCTCGACCGCTTCGCGCCATCTGCTGTAGTGGTCCGTGCTCTTGTGCTTGGCGATATCCTCATGAGTTTTGTAGATCTCGATCAGAACGAAGCGGGTAGGGTCGTCTTCCTGCTGGAGCACATCGAAGCGGGCCACCCCGGTTTCGTTAATGCTGCTCTGGGCATTGTCGGCCGATGCCTCCCTGAATGCCTCGACATACTCCGGTTTGACATGGACAAAAACGTGTATCGTGAACATGGATCCCTCCAGGATGAGAGAATCGTGCTTATCCATTCATAGTGATTGCGGCGCGAAAAATTGCAAGAGCTGCCCCGGCAAGCCGCAGGCAGGGACGGATGATCATGCGCACGTAAAAACCGGGATGCCGGTGGAACCCGCGAGGCAGGCCCAAGAGCAGGGACCTTGAAAGCCGCGGCACAGCGGCCTGCGATTCAGCAGTGGAGCACGAGCATGTTGCATCCCGCGGGAAGCGGGAGTATCCTTCTCTCTAGAGCGAGAGCAGAGAGAGAAAGGAGAGTCTTTGTATGAAGAAGGCGCTAATCGCGGTTGCCGCGGTCGTGCTGGTGATAATCATTGTCGCCCTGATTGCACCGTTCGTCATCGATCTCAACCAGTACAAGGGGGCCATCCTCGCGAAGGTGCGGCCCGCCGTCAACCGTGACGTGGACTTCGAGCGGGTGGAGCTCACCGTGCTCACCGGCATCGGCGCAGAGCTTCAAGGCCTCAAGATTCCGGAGAACCCGGAGTTCGCCCGGGACGACTTCGTCACCCTGGACAGCCTGCAGGTGCGCCTGAAGCTCCTGCCCCTGCTGAGGGGAGAGGTGCAGATCTCTGAGCTGGTATTCAAGGAACCCGTGGTCAAGATCCGGAGAAACGCGCAGGGTGAGTTCAACTTCCAGGACATGACGCGTCCGGCCGGACCCCCGGCAGTGAAAAAGGAGCCCGGGAAACCGGCCGAGACAGGGCCGCCGCCGGTATTGGCGGTGTTCGGGGTCGATGCGCTCACCGTCAGGGACGCGAGCGTTCTGTTCGAAGACCGGATGGCGGACGGACGGAGCAGGGAGCAGGCTTCAGCGCCAAAGACCCTCGCCGTGAGCAGTCTCGATGTCTCGATCGAAAACATGTCCCTGTTTGAAGACGTGAGTTTCGACGCACGGGGAAGCCTGTTTGACGAGCCCGACCATAACTTCCGGATAACCGGGCACGTGGGCCCGGTGGGCAGCGAGATCGACCTGAAGAAGACCCCGCTCAACGTGGTGGTCAGTACCGACTCGCTCCCGCTCAGGCGGATCACGGAGAGCCTGGGTCTGCCGGTGCAGGCGCTTTCCGGGACCCTGAACGTTGACATCAGTGCGGCAGGATCACTGGAGCGGAATCTGGATGCCTCCTCGAAGATCAGGGTCGAAAACCTCGTGCTCCAGACCCGGGGCGACGATTCCACAGGTCCCCGGAAAACAGGGGTCATTGCCGTGAGCCTGGATGGGAAGGCCCTGTACACGGCCGAGGGCGAGGCCGTGACCCTTGAGCCCACCAGCCTCGAGGTCAACGGAAACCGTATCGTCGCCTCGGGCAGCGTGCACAACGTACTCAGCAGGCCTGAGTGGAAGATGAACCTCCAGGGCGCCTCCCTCGACCCTTCGGCACTGATCGGGCTGTTCCCCATGTATTCCGGCAAGGTGCCCGAAGATCTCTCCTTCAGGGGCCCTGCCAGGCTGGAAATAAGGTCGTCGGGCTCCCGGGATGATTTCACGGTGGAGGCAGGGGCGGATGCGAGCCTCATGGAAATCGTCTATGGCGAGCTCTTCGGCAAACCCGAGGGCATGCCGTGTATGCTGGAGACCGCGGCCGGGGTCAGGCAGGGGGTGGTCGACATCAGTTCGCTCAACCTCACCCTGTACAACCTTCTGCTCTCCGGATCGGGGGAGGTCGATCTATCGAAGCCCGTGCCCACTGCAGACATCCGGGTCGCCACCAGGCCGATGACCCTTCAGGGCTGGGATGCGGTTGTTCCGCTGTTGGCCCAGTACGATCTGGATGGATCGATGGACGCCGTGACGGCGGGCATATCAGGTCCTCTGAACAACGCCGCTCTGAGCCTCCGGACATCTGCTGAACGGATCGCCTTCACCCTGCCGCCCAAGGAAGCAGGGAGCGATCCTCAGGCCCCGCAAAAAGGGACTCTGAACAAGGTGAGCCTCGATGCCGGCGGCAACACCGGGGCCGGTGGCGTCAGCGGCGAGGGTTCTCTGAGTATCGGCAGCGGGAACGTTGCCGGCATCGCCCTGAGCGCAGTGTCTTCCGACTTTACGTATGCCGGCGGCCGGCTCGATGTCCCGCGCTTTTCCGTGGGCGTGTTCGGCGGCACCATCAGCGGATCGGCCTCGTACCTCACCCTGACGAAGGACTGGACCTTCAGCCCGGTCTTCAAGGGTGTTGATGCAGGGCAGGCCGTCGATATGCTCACCTCGTTTCAGGACGTGTTCGAAGGAACGCTCTCGGGCACTTTCCGGCTGCGGGGAAACGCTGCGGAGCAGGGGCTGGGCTCTCTGAGCGCACAGGGTGATGTGGACATCCGCAAGGGCATGCTCAACAACGTGGACCTTGCGCAGGCGGTCGCCGAGGGCTTCTCCGCCCTGGAAGGGCTGGGCGGACTGCTCGACACCGGACAGGAAGGGGTGCAGCGGAATCGCCGGACCAGCTTCGATTCGCTCAGATCGCGGTTCGACATGGCCCGGCAGACGCTCCATCTGGAGTCGTTCGAGCTCACCAACATCCGCACCGGCAAAGATACGGACTCGATCGCCCATCTGAAAGGCACGGTGGGCGTGGACACCAAGGCCCTCGACCTGGGGGGAGACATCACCCTTTCCCAGCGGCATTCGGCCCGGCTCATCGATCGGACCCCGGTGATGGAGGCCCTGGCCGACAGCAAGAAGCGGGTCGTCATCCCCATCACGATCACCGGCAACATGACCAGGCCGGTGGTCGCGCTCAAGACCGGCGAGATCAACAAGGCCGTGGCGGAATTCTACACGAGAAAGGGCATCGAGAAGGGCATGGAAAAGCTCAAGGAGCGCCTGGGAATCCCGAAAGGAAACGAGGGGGGAAGCGGCTCCGAGAAGATCATCGAGGACCTGTTCAACAGCATCCTCAAGAAATAGGCGCCGAAAGGGCGCGTGCCGAGAAGCCGGTATCGGGGGACAGCTATCTGCTGTTAGCCGGTGAGGTTTGGGCGATTTTTTTGGAGGCGAAGCGGAGTATGATGGCAGCGAAGGCGGCGGTGCCGATGATGATGAAGGAGATAGTCATGCGCGTTTTTTCCTTTCGATCACGACCTCTTTGATAAAGCCTTTGAAGC
>JAHDQN010000019.1 GCA_018433775.1 Deltaproteobacteria bacterium | reverse complement strand
CCGGTGGCTTCCTGCACGATCTGAAAGGCGAGTGTATTGATATCCCGTGGGCGTTTCTTCTTGTCATTAGTCATACCTGGAATGATAGCATGACCGGTTAAGCATATCAATGATGGATTATTTCAAACTGACCCACTACCAAATGCCTGGGGAACCCGGCTCGACAATGCAGCGACGCAAAGGAGAAGGTTGCAGCCGTCATTGAACCGTCTTATTTTCTATGATAAGAAAAATAAAAATTTTCCTGCCATAGGAGCGATCATGGGACCATACACCTTTACCGGAACCAGCACCTACGTTCTCGACAATGAGCTCTCGAAGATCGTCAACGCGAGCATCGCCCTGGAGATGCCGCTTCTGATCAAGGGAGAACCGGGCACGGGCAAGACCCTGCTGGCCCACGCTATCGCGGAGAACCTCGGGATGCCCCTGATCATTCTCAACGTCAAATCCAGCATGAAGGCCGTGGAGGCCCTCTACCAGTACGACACCCTCACCCGTCTCAACGACAGCCGGTTCGGGGATTCGAGCCGCAACGTGAGCAGCATCGAAGACTATATCAAGATGGGCAAGATCGGGCAGTCCTTTGTCTCCGAAGAAAAGACCGTGCTCCTCATCGACGAGATCGACAAGGCGGACACGGACTTCCAGGACGACCTGCTGGACGTGCTTGACCAGATGTCCTTCGACATCATCGAGATCGACAAGACCGTCCGGGCGAAGAACCGGCCCATCATCATCATCACCTCCAACGCCAAGAAAGATCTCTCCGACCCGTTTCTGGGCAGGTGCGTCTTTCACCACATCGCGTTCCCCGACCCCGAGATGATGGGCAAGATCGTGCACGCCCACTACCCCGAACTGGACAGGCACATCTCGGACGCCTGCATCGAGGCCTTCTACCGCTTGAGGAACATCCGCGGCATAGAGAAGAAGCCGGCCACCCGGGAGCTCATCAACTGGATCCGGATCCTGCTCATGGACAAGAACTTCGATCCGAAGCACCTGGCCAGGAACAACCTGCCGTACCTGGGCGTGCTCTTCAAGAAGAGCGAGGACTATGCCGTCCTCCAGAAACAGCTCGGGGGTTTGTCCCGGTAGGAGAAAACCGCCATGTTCATCGAGTTCTTCTACCTCCTGAGGCAAAAAGGGCTGCTCATCTCTCCCTCGGGTTTTTTGCGCCTCCAGCAGGCGCTCCACCAGGGGCTCATCCGTTCGCTCGAAGATTTCTACTGCCTCTCGCGGGCCATCATGATCAAGTCCGAACGCCATTTCGACCTCTACGACCGGGTGTTCGCCCACTACTTCAACGGCGCGGAGCTGAGCGAGGACATCAGCTCCGAGATCGAGCTGGCGATCCAGTCCATGCTGGAAGACTGGCTCAAGGATCCCAAGACGATGGCGGAGTTCCTGGGGATCGACGAGGAGACCCTCAGCAGGCTCACCCCCGAGGAGCTGGAGGAATACTTCCGGAAGCGGCTTGATGACCAGGACGAGCGGCACGACGGCGGGAACCGGTGGATCGGCACCGGAGGAACCTCGCCTGTGGGACATTCGGGCTTTCACCCGGGCGGCATGCGGGTGGGCGGAACCTCGCAGCGCAAGTCCGCGGTCAAGGTCGCCCTGGACCGCAGGTACAAGGATTACACCGAGGACACGAGGATCGGCCCCTCGCAGATATCCGAGGCCATGCGCAGGCTGAAGAGCATGCAACCGGCAGGCCCCAGGGATTCGCTCAATATCGAGAAGACCACCTACGAGACCATGAAGAACGCGGGCGAGATCGAGATCGTGTTCGACCGCTCGCTGAGAGACAAGCTCAAGGTCGTCCTCATGATCGACAACGGCGGCTTCTCCATGGACCCGTACGTCAATGTGGTGCAGGTGCTCTTCAACCACGCGAAGAATCAGTTCAAGGACCTGAAGATCTTTTACTACCACAACACCATCTATAGTCATGTGTGGGAGGACCCCACCCGGCAGTACAAGGTGGTGTTCCTGGAGGACTTCGCGCGGTACGATCCGCAGACCAGGCTCATCATCGTGGGCGACGCCTCCATGGCGCCGTACGAGCTCTTCAGCCGCAACGGCAGCATCTACTATGCGGCCCGGTCCGGGGAGCCCAGCATAAATCGATTAGAATATCTTGCCAAAACGTTCAAACATAGTGTATGGCTCAATCCGAAATATGCGTACACATGGCCCCACACCCAGACCATCGAGGCCATCGGGGAGATATTCCCCATGTTCGAGATAACCCTCGGCGGGCTGGAAAAGGCTGTGGAGCACTTGACAGTCTAGCAGCAACGCGTGTGCGCCCGTAGCTCAGTTGGATAGAGCGTAGGCCTCCGGAGCCTAAGGCCACAGGTTCAATTCCTGTCGGGCGCACCACCTTTTTTAATTGTAAAGAAGCCATGATCAATCTACTCGATCTCGACAAACAGGACATGAAGAGCCTGTTCACCGACAAACCCTTCCGGGGGGGCCAGATCTTCAACTGGGTCTTCGGCAAGGCCGCAGGCCATGTCCGCGAGATGACCAACATCCCCGGGCAGCTCCGGGAGGAGCTCTCGGAAAGGGTCGCCATATCCTATCCCGAGGTGGCGGACTCGCAGGAGTCCGTTGACGGCACGCAGAAGATCGCCTACCGCCTGCATGACGGCCGCGTCATCGAGAGCGTCCTCATGCCGGAGAAAGACCACTGGAGCATCTGCGTATCCTCCCAGGCGGGGTGCGCCATGGGGTGCCGGTTCTGCTACACCGCGTCCATGGGATTCATCCGCAACCTGGAAGTGTCCGAGATCGTCTCCCAGGTGCTCCATCCCGTGCGGGCCTACCCGCAGAGAAATTTCCGGAACATCGTGTTCATGGGCATGGGGGAGCCGCTGCTCAACTACGACAACGTGGTCAAGGCCGTGCGCATCCTCACCGACGCGGACGGCCCCCGGTTCTCCCGCAGGCGGGTCACCATCTCCACCTGCGGGATCGTGCCCCGGCTCAAAACCCTGGCCAGGGATACCGATGCGGCTCTGGCCGTGTCGCTCAACGCGTCGAACGACGCGACCCGGCAGCGCCTCATGCCCATTACCCGTAAATACCCGCTCCCCGAGCTCATGGATGCGCTTCGCTCCTTCCAGCTTCCCAACCGCCGGAGGATCACCGTGGAGTATGTCCTGATCAGGGGGGTGAACGATTCGCTCAAGGATGTCCGGGAGCTCATCCGGATTCTCCACGGGCTGAAGGTCAAGGTGAACCTCATCCCCTTCAACCCCTGGCCCGGGTGCGAACTCCAGGCACCGGAGCGCCCGGCGGTGCTCGCCTTTGAAGAGCAGTTGAAGAAGTCCCCCTATGCCGTGATGGTGCGAAAGGAAAAGGGGAATGATATCCTGGCGGCCTGTGGCCAGCTTGCAGGAGGAGTAACCCATGGCGGAGAAAACCTTGATCGAATTCTTGCAGAATCCGGATGCCTACCCGGAGAAACCGAAAAGCGTCACCCTCGTCCAGACCCACATATCCTGGGTGTTCATCGGTGACGAGTATGTCTACAAGCTCAAAAAACCGGTGGACTTCGGCTTTCTCGATTTCTCCACCCGGGAGAAGAGGGAGTTCTACACGCATGAGGAGCTCAGGCTCAACCGCCGCTTCTCTCCCGGCATCTATCTGGACGTGCTCCCCGTCTCGCAGAAAGGAGACGGCTATCTGATCGGGGACGATTCGAACGTCGTCGAGCATGTCCTGAAGATGAAACGCATCGACGAGGGGCAGATGCTCTATAACCTCCTGCCCAGAAACCGGATCACGCCGGCCGAGATGGAGCGGGTGGGCAGTCACCTGGCTGGGCTCTACCGCCTCATCGCCTGCGACGAGAAGTCGCGGCCCTTCGGCTCCCCGGACGTCATCGCCACCAATGTCATCGAAAACTTCGACCAGACCCGCAAGTACGTGGGCGGCCCGGTCGACCGGGGCCGGTTCGATGCCCTGGAGTCGTGGAGCAGGGACTTCATGGACAAAAACGTCCCCCTCTTCGAAGATCGCATAGCGGCGGGATGGATCAAGGACTGCCACGGAGACCTCCACCTGCAGCACATCTGCCTGGACGGCCCGGACGTCTTCGTGTTCGACTGCATCGAGTTCAACGAACGGTTCCGCTTCGGCGACGTGGCCTCCGACGTGGCCTTCCTTTCCATGGACTTCGACTACAACGGCCGGGGCGACCTGGGCGACGTGTTCGTGAGGTCATTCATCGAGGCCTCGGGCGACGCCGCCATGGAGGGGGTGCTCCTGTTCTACAAGGTGTACCGGGCGTACGTCCGGGCCAAGGTCACCTCCTTCATGCTCGACGACGCCGGGCTCGACGAATCGCGGAAAAAGGCCGCCTTCGAGACCGCCCGCAGGTATTACGATCTCGCCCACCGGTACATCGCGTCGTGAAGATCGACCTCCACATCCATTCGAAGAACGGCTCGGACGGCAGATGGGACATCCAGGACATCTTTGCCGAGGCCTCCAGGCGGGGAATCGAGGTCATCTCCATCACGGACCACGACTCCATCGCCGCCCAGGAGCAAGCGAGGCTCCTCGCCAAGCAGTACGGCATGCGGTTCGTCACCGGGGTGGAGCTCAACATCAGCTTCTCCCATCCCGGCTTCCGCGCAGGCAAGGGGGTTTCCCTGGATGTCCTGGGCTACGGCTTCGACTATCGCAACACCGCCTTGACGGAAAAGCTCTCCCATCTCCGCAGTCACCGGATAGAGCGGGCCCGGCAGATCATGGAAAACCTCAACACGGAGTTCCGTGCCCAGGGTCTGCCCGAGTTCACGGGCTCTGACATGGAGGCGATCCAGGCCGGGGCGGACGGCGCCCTTGCCCGGCCGCACATCGCCGCCTACCTCATCGAAAAGGGCATCGTACGCGACAAGCAGGAGGCGTTCGACCGCTACCTGGTGAAGTGCGACGTGCCCAAGATGCCCCTGAGCCTCATGGAGGCCTCGTCCCTCGTCAGGGGGGCCGGGGGCAGGCTCGTCCTGGCCCACCCGGGCGACCCCAACGGGACCTCCCTGGTCTCGCTCACCGACTCCCTGGAAAAACAGCTCGAGATCATCCGGGGTTCCATGCTGGACTTCATCGACGGGATCGAGTGCTGGCACTCGCGCCACGACAAGGCCCATGTCCGTGCGTATCTCGATTTCATCAGGCAGAACGCCCTGATGGCTACCGGCGGGTCCGACTGCCATCAGCAGCCGCCCGTGATGGGAACCGCTGCAATCCCCGGCTGGGTGGCCGGCCAGTTCGATTTCTGAGCGGATCCTGAAAGTTCAGGCTTTGCCTGGCGTACACTTGTGGTATAAAGGGTAAAGGAATACGTGTGCCATGGAGGAGCGGATTCATGAGGGAGCAGTTCACTGATTTCGTGAGGCGGGAGATCGATGACGAGGCGGTCCTGATCGCGTGCGGGCTTCCCGCCACCAACAAGACCGAGACCATGGAGGTGATCGCCCGTATCAAGGGATACACCATCCTCCGGACCGATCTGATCCGCCGCGATGTTCTCAAAGGCGAAGACATCTTCGACGAAAAGGTGGCTTCGAACATGGACAAGAGAAAGCTCGTCTACGACCGGATGTTTTCGCTGGCAGACGAGCTGGCCTCACAGGGAAAGGGGGTCATCCTGGACGCCACCTTCGTCAGCCAGTCGCTGAGAAAGAGGGCGGCTGAGGTTGCCGCGCGGAACAACAAGACCTTCATCATCCAGCAGACGAGCGCGCCCGAGGCCTACTCCCTGGACAAGATCTCCAGGCGCACGAAGGAAAACTACGAATCCAATGCGCTCACCCCGGAGGCCTATCACAACAACCTCAAGAAATTCGAGCCCGTGGATCTGGACGAGCTCAAAGGGTTCTTTCCGGGCCTCTCGATGGTCCACCTGGTGGTGAATACGGCATCGGACACGGAAGACGGCTGGTATGTCATCGGCAAAACGACCCGGTAAGAGAAAGCAAGAGGAACTCTTCATGAGAAAAGCATGTTTTTTGGCATTCATCCTCGTCCTGCTTGCGGGGTGCGCGTCCACCTTCCAGCAGAAGCGCGAGCTCTCGAAGCCCATGGTGGCCATCGCCATGGGAAAGATCCAGCAGAACGACATCCAGGGCGCCCTGGTCGAGCTCAAGCGTGCAGCTCAGGCGAACCCGAAGGATCCCGAGGTGTATTATGCCTACGCCCTGGCCTACTGGAGAACCGAGCGGCTCGACAGGGCCCTGGAGAATGCGTCCACGGCAGTAGACCTGGCAGGCAGGCTCGGTCTGGAGCACCCCGGCCTCAAGAGCGAGGCATACAACCTGAAAGGGTCCATCCTGGTGAGCATGGACAGGCCCGAAGAGGCAATCCAGTCCTTCAAAAACGCCCTGAAGGACGAGCTCTACGCCACGCCGGAGTACGCACACTACAATCTGGCCTCCGTGTACTACCAGACCAGGCGATACCCAGAGGCGGAGCAGGCGGCGAAGAAGGCACTGGAGGAAAACAGCCACTATGCCCCTGCCTGGAACATCCTTGGACAGGCGTTCTTGAAGCAGGGACAGGACAAGCGCGCCATCGAGGCCTTCGAGAAGGCCATCCTTGAGTTTCCCCAGTATACCGAGGCGCACTGGGAGCTCGCCCAGGCCTTTTTCAAGACAGGCGACACCGGCAGTGCGGCCCGGCATCTCCGGGAGGTGATCCGCCTGGACGAGAACGGACTGATGGGCGCGAGGGCGAGACAGAGCCTGCAGGACCTGGGCGAACCGGAGTAGGGGCAGGGATCATGGGCGATGCAGCAGTGGTATGGATCACCCGGGAGAACGCCGGGGACTTGGGACTACGGGGCAACGAGTTCCCCGTAAGGATCCTCGATATCAAAAGCCTGATCCTGGAGCTGCTCAAGGAAGGCTCGCCCAAGGATATCGTGGTGCTGCCCTTTTTCAGAAATTTCGGCGAGGTCGTCGGCCACATCCGCGACAGGGGCATCCTGGGACCCATCATCATCTACACCACCAGCAAAATCATGCAGATGAACCTCATGGACTACGCGGCCCAGGGGATCATCTTCCTCGACTCCTCCCGGCTCGACCGGCTCATGGTGCTCGGTTTCATCACCTTCCTTCAGAAGCAGCAGGAGCTGGTCACCATCCCCGAAACACCCGGGAAAAAGACCCGGCTCCCGGACAAACCCGCTCATGACCCCGAGATCATCCGGCCCCTGTTCAGGAGAATCCTTCGGCACCGGGCCAAAATTCTGCTCACCTGTCAGTTCCGGGAGGACCTCCCCACCCTGACCGTGACCTGTGACATCATTCAGATGGTGGGAGAGATCGAGACCAAGCTCGTTCTCGACAACTTCAGCCCCGAGGAATTCGTGGGGTTGTACAATCAGTTCGGCAGAGGGAAAATGCTCTCCGGCTTCTTCACCGAGGACGAGGAGACAATGGGCTTTGACTTCGCCGTGGACAGCTGCCGCATGGGCAAGATAACGGTCTTCCTTCCCGGGAGGATCTACTTCCAGAAGCGCAAGTTCTTCCGCGTGGAGCCTGATCCCAAGGAACCGGTTGTCATCCATGTCCTGCCCAAGACGCACCAGACCGTTTCCGCACCCGTCCGCGACGTGAGCGAAGGGGGCGTGGGGCTGGTCTCGCCGTATACGGGGCTGGAGAAAAGCCAGGTCTGCCCGGTGGCCCTGGCGCTGCCTTCGAACCGCACCCTGCTGGGCACGGGCGAAGTCATGTTCAAGGGAAACGGCAATGACGGTTCCTGCAATTACGGGATATCGCTCAAGTTCCACCCCTCGGACTACCAGTATCTCCAGCACTACGTGTTCAAGAGGCAGGCGGGCATCCTGGCCGCCATCAGGAACCTGGAGCTCTGATCCCTATCCTGATGGCCTTCAACCCGGCCGGAGTCATGCCCTCGAGCAGCGCCGCCTGCCCGAGCGTCTGCGGCCTGATCTTCTCCAGCCGCGACTTGAGCTCGTTGGAGAGCCCGGGTATGTCCTCGTAGGAAAGGCCGACCGGGATCTTCACCCGTTCGAGTTCCTGGAGCTGCCGAATGTCGCCCTGCTGCCGGGCTATGTATCCTTCGTACTTGATCCGGACCTCGACCTCCATGCCGCTCAACGGACTCACGTGAGGCGGGACGAGGCCCCGTGACCGAAGATCTTCCATACTCATCTCGGGCCGTTTCAGAAGGCGCCTGAGGCTGACGCGCTCGCCATCCGCACCGCGGGAGGGGCCGATATGGGGCATATCCCTGGGGATCACCACGCTCGTCTTTTCCAGATGAGTCTCCAGATTCTGCATCTCGCTCACGATCTCCTGCACCCGCGCCCTCCTCTCCCGGGTGACGAGCCCCAGGCCGTACGCCTCATCCGTGAGCCTGAAGAGGGCATTGGTCTCCCTGAGCACGAGACGGTACTCCGCCCGCGAGGTAAACATCCGGTAGGGCTCGGAGGTGCCCCGGGTCACCAGGTCGTCGATCATGACCGCCATGTATGCCCGGGAGCGGTCCAGGATAAAGGGCTCCTCCCCCCGGAGCTTTCGGCATGCGTTGACCGCGGCCGCAAGTCCCTGCGCCGCGGCCTCCTCGTAGCCCGAGGTGCCGTTTACCTGGCCCGCGAGGTAGAGCCCCTCGACACACTTGGTCTCCAGGGTCCTCATGAGCTGGGTTGGCAGGATATATTCGTACTCGATGGCATATGCGGGCCGGATGATCTCGGCCTTCTCCAGCCCGGGCACGGACCTGACGACCTCCCACTGGATGTCCACGGGCAGGGAGTTTCCCAGGCCCGATGCATAGACCTCCCGGGTGGAGAGCCCCTCAGGCTCGATGATCACCTGGTGGCCCTGCCGGTCGCCGAAGCGCATGATCTTGTCCTCGAGGGAGGGACAATACCGGGCGGGCGTACCGGTGATTGCGCCTGAGTACAGCGCGCTGTGGTGTATATTCTTCCGGATGGTCTCATGGGTGTCCAGTGTGGTCCGCGCCAGGTAGCACGGCAGCTGGGGCAGACTCGACCCGTTCGATTCGAACGCGAAGGGCATGCAGCCCTCCAGAGGATCCTGCCGGACAAGCGCACTCAGGTCGATGGAGTCGCGATGCAGTCTCGGCGGGGTTCCGGTCTTGTGTCTCCCCACGGCCAGTCCCAGGGCCTTGAGGCTTTCCGCGAGCTCGTAGGCCCCCTCTTCGCCCGCCCTGCCCGCAGGAATCCGCTTGTCGCCGATGTGTATGGTGCCGGAGAGAAAGGTGCCTGCCGCCACGATGACGGCACCTGCCCCGATAAACGCCCCCAGGTGGTCCACCACGCCCCTGACCCGTGAACCCTCCACCACGATGCTGTCGATCCGCACCTGCCGCAGATGAATGCCCGAGCATTCCAGCCGGGACTTGACGGCTGCCTCGTAGAGGCGCCGGTCGTTCTGGGTGCGCGTGGCGCGCACTGCAGGGCCTTTCCGGGTGTTGAGCACCCGGTACTGGATGGCTGTCTCGTCGGCCGCCTCGGCCATGATGCCGCCCAAGGCGTCGATCTCCTTGACCAGATGGCTCTTGGCGAGCCCGCCGATGGAGGGGCTGCAGGGCATACAGCCCACGGTGTCCATATTCAGGGTGAACAGGCCGACCTCAAGTCCGAACTTGGATGCCGCATATGCTGCCTCTGCACCGGCATGGCCGGCGCCGATGATGACGATGTCGAATTTTTCCATTGCCTGATGTGTATGGCAAATTCTCCATGTTTTCAAGACGGATTATGCCGGGACGCGGCTCCCGGTCGCTGGAGAAAGAAATTCGCCGCCTTGTCCGAAACGCCCCGGCCGGACAGCCCCGAGTCCCGGCATATCTGCAGAAGATGGCTTGACCTGCCCGTCTGCAGATGATTCAGGGGGAAAACCGTGAGATGAGCCTTTGGTGTATCAATTCACCCGGACAGAATCCGGCGGCAGCTTGGATGAATCCTCTGATTCCGCGCCTTCAGGCTATCCGGGTACGATCTCACGGAGAATGCATTCCCAGATGGCGTCCATGCCCTCCCGGGATACGGCGGACACGGGGATGGGCTCTGCACCGCTCAGCCGGGCGAGCTCCTTCACGCGCCTTGCCCTGGAGCTGAAGGTCAGCTTGTCGGCCTTGGTAGCCGCGATGAGCGAGCGGGCGCCGGTCGATCGGGCGAGGTCCAGGGCCATGAGCTCCTCCCTTCCCGGGTCCCTCCTGATGTCCATGAGCACCATGAGGAGCCTTAAGTCCTCGTTGTTCCGGAAATACCGGGCCGCGAGCTCCTCCCAGGCGCTCTTCATGCCCTGGGGAACCCGCGCGTATCCATAGCCCGGCAGATCCACCAGGTACAAAGACGGCAGATCCACCAGATCCACCTCAAAGAAGTTGATGTTCCGGGTCTTTCCCGGCTGCTTGCTGGTCTTGACCAGTGACTTGCGGTTGAGCAGCGCGTTGATCAGGGAAGACTTGCCCACGTTGGACCGGCCGGCAAAGGCGACCTGGGGCATCCGGGGAAGGCTCTCGTAGATGGTCCCGGCGTACCGGGCGTCTCGCACCTTGACGATCATAGCGACCCGAGGTATTCGGCCACCCGGGAGACACCCTCGCGGATGTCGGCCTCCGAGTTGGCGTAGGAAAACCGGATATAACGCTCCGCACCCGGACCGAAGTCGATGCCCGGGGTGACGCCCACCCCGGTGTTGTCCAGGATGTCCATGGCCAGCCGGTACGAATCGCGGGTCACGTGCGCCATGTTCACCAGCACGTAGAAGGCGCCGTCCGGCTCCACCTCCACGTCGAGCCCGTGCGCCTCCATCTCCCGAAGCATCACGAGGCGGCGCTGCGCAAAGACCTGTTTCATGCGCTCCACGTCCGGGCCCGCTTCGGTGAGCGCGGCGACGCCGGCCCACTGCGCAAGGGAAGGCGCGCAGATCATGAGATTCTGCTGTATCTTCTGGGCCTCTCTTATGAGACGCTTCGGAAAAACCGCCCAGCCCAGGCGCCAGCCGGTCATGGCATAGGCCTTGGAAAAGCCGTTGATCACCACGGCATTGTCCGTGTACTCCAGGATGGTATGCTGCCCGCCGGTATAGACGAGACCGTGGTAGATTTCGTCGGATATGATGGGCAGCCCCAGGGAGCAGAGCCCGCGCAGGTGATCTTCATCGAGGCAGACTCCGGTGGGGTTGGCGGGCGAGTTGATCACGAGGGCCCTGGTCGAGGAGTTCCTGGCACGGGCCGCCTTGTGCGGGTCGAGCTGGAACCTGTCACCGCCTCCCGTGGGCACGAACCGGGGAGAGGCGCCCAGGACCCTGATGAAGTTTGGATAGCAGGCATAGTACGGGTCGGTCAGGATGACCTCGTCGCCGGCCCCGGCAAGACAGGCCATGGCGATCAGGAGCGCGGGGGACGAGCCCGCGGTCACCAGAATCTGCTCCGGATCGATGCCCCCCACCCCATAGGTTGTAAGGTAGTGTTCGCAGATCGCCTCCCTGAGCTCGGGGACGCCCAGGGAATGCGTGTAGTGGGTCTTGCCTTCCTCCATGGCCCGTACCGCGGCCGTCCGGACGCACGCCGGGGTGTCGAAATCCGGCTCGCCCACCTCCAGGTGGATGACGGATCTGCCCTGTGCGGCGAGGGCGTTGGCCTTTTCCATGACATCCATCACGAGAAAGGGCGTGATGGACGGATTCGTGAGCACCGCTTCCATGACACTCCTATAACAGACCCCAAAAGCCGGGGCAATTCCCTTCTCGGGAAGTATCTTTCTATCTGCTTTCTTCCAGGGACTCTTCCTCGACCTCTTTGAGGATCTTGGTGACTGTAGTCTGGGTCGAGCGGAGAACGCTGCGGAGGTACCGGATCTTCTCGGCAGCCTGCTTCACCGTCTCCCCCAGCTCGTCGATGGGGACCTCGCCCCTGTTCATCCTCTCCATGATGTCTTCGAGCTCCTTGAGCACCTCGGAATAGTGTCTGGCCTTTTTCATCACTGCTCCTTGTCATTTACCGTGCTTACGATCTTTCCCTTTGCCAGCACGGTGGTGATGGACGCACCTTCCCGGATCGACGCGGCGTCCACGATGACCCTTCCCTTCGAGTCCATGGTGATGCTGTAGCCCCTGCGCAGGGTCCTGGAGGGATCCATGACGGAGAACAGGGAACCGAGGTGCTCCATGCGGTCCTGCTGGCGGACGATGATCGTGTCCGCATGATCGCCGAGGCCCTGCTGCTGCCGTGCGAGATCAGCCTGAAGGAACGCGAACCGTGTCCTCGCATCGCGGATCATGTCGCGCGGCAGCTCATCAATGACCTGGAGCTGCCGCCCGATTGCCGTGCGGGAGCTGTTCGCGAGGCGCAAGACCGCCATCGCGAGCATCTGCTCCCTTCCGGCAGTATCCCGGGCCAGGGAGGTGTGGAGGTAGAAGGCGTACTCCCTGAGAACGGACAGTGCCGATACCATCCACCGGTGTGTGACATGGTCCAGCCCGGACGATGCCATCCTGATCCGCTCGCCCGCTCTCTGGAGAACATCACTGCTCCGGTGGGAAACATCCCGGTGCGCCTGGCCCAGGTATGCCCACACCTCGTCCATCCCCGTGACGAGAAACCGCGCCGCATCCGTGGGCGTGACGCAGCAGGTGTGAGCCACCAGGTCGGCCACGCTCACGTCGATCTCGTGACCGATACCGGTGATCACGGGCCTGGCGCACAGGGCAACGGCCCTGCACAGTGAGAGGTCGTCAAAGGAGAACAGGTCGGTTTTGGCCCCTCCCCCCCGGATGATGACGATGACGTCCACGCCGGGCCGGCTCTGAAGTGCTTCGATCCCGGCCAGCACCTCGGGCACGGTGTTCTCGCCCTGCATGTGGGCGTCGAAGAGGGTCACGGAGAACGAATAGCCGCTGTCGGCGACGATGCGCATGAAGTCGTTGAATGCGGCCGAGCCGCCTGAGGTGATCAGCCCCACGTTCCGGGGGATCCGCGGCATCTGCAGGCCTTTGTTCTTCTCCAAAAGGCCTGCGGCCTTGAGCGCCCGAACGGTCTGCTCCCTCTTCCTGGCGATGGCGCCGAAGGTATAGGCAGGGTCGATCTCGGAGACGATAAGCTGGTAGCGGCCTTCCCTGACGAAAAGATCGACCCGTGCCTTGAGCCTGACCTCGATGCCGGACGCGAGCTCGAAATCCTGCATGCCGGAGGCCTTCAGACCCTGGCGCCACTTGACGAAGGATCCCCGGAAAAAGGCGCAGCCTATCTTCGCCACATAACTCTCGCCCATATCCGGTGCCTTTTCCACCAGGTCGAAGTATACGTGGCCCGACTTCGCATGCATCTTCAGGCCGTGGATCTCCCCATGCACCCACACTTCGTCGTGGAGACACGAGCTCAGGGCCTCCCTGGCCAGCTCATTGAGTTGACGTACGCTCAGGCATGACACGGGATACAGGAATATCAGAAAGCGGGGAGGAGAATCAAGCAATCCCTGGACCGCGCCCGCATCTTCTGAAAATCGCGGCAGGCGGCTGCCCCGGATTCACGGCGGCGGGCACGAAGGCGGAGAAGAAGTGCCGCTCTCGTAAAAGGGGAAAAGTGCCGGGCAGATCCGCAGGGAATCATGTGATTGACAGCGTGAATCCTTCAATGTACAACTTTTTTAGAGAATATTATTTTTTTTCAGGAGCAGCCCATGGAATATCAGTTCATCAGGGTGGAGGTCAGGGACGATGTCGCTACGGTGGTCATGGACCGCAAGCACGAGCTCAACGCGCTGTCCTATGGAATGCTCTCGGAGATCAATCACGTTTTCTCCTCCTTCCTCAAAGACGGGAACAATGTCAGGCTCGTTGTTTTCACCGGCGGCGACGAGTGCTTTTCCGCGGGGATCGACCTCAAGGAGGCGCCCAACTTCACCACGGAGGAGGCAACGAGGTACTTCGGCCTCGCGGTCAACACCTATTCCATGCTCCTGGACTACGATAAAATTCTCATCACCGCCGTGAGCGGCATCGCGTTCGGCGGCGGCTTCAACCTCGCGCTCATGGGCGATATCATCATCGCCTCCGAGAGTGCCATCTTCGGCCATCCCGAAATCAAATACGGGTTTAACCCCCTGCTCACCCCCCTTGTGGCCCGGATCGGGATGGCGCGGAGCAAGGAGCTGACCCTGAAGGGAGAGCCCATCGGGGCGCAGGAGGCGCACCATATCGGGCTGGTGAACCGGGTGGTTCCGCCGGAGAGGTTCCGCGACGAGATATCCGCATGGTCGAAACAACTGGTGGGCAGGCCTCCGGAGGTGGTGCGGGCCCTGAAACGGAGCTTCGACGTGGTCAGCCGCCTCGATGCCAAGGCCGCGCTCGAATACGAGCTCGAAATGACGGCCATGCTCTTCAATATCAGGGGAGACATACGGGAGAACATGAAGAGTGTCATCCAGAGAAAAGACCTCGCCGGCAAGATCGTCTGTTCCTGATTCGTTCGATGCATTTCTGCTCTTCCGGGTGCTCCGGGACCGGTACGGTCCGTCCGGATGGTGGCCGGGGGAGACCCCGCTGGAAATCGCCGTGGGTGCCGTGCTCACCCAGAACACCGCCTGGACCAATGTAGAAAAGGCCATTGCGCTCCTGAAGGAGCATTCCATGCTGGATGTCAGGCGCATCCACTCGGCACGGCCGGAAACCCTCGCATCGCTCATCCGTCCGTCCGGATACTACAACCTCAAATCCGCCCGGCTCAAAAACCTCATGCAGGTGATCATGGAACTCTGTGCAGGAGACGTGGAAGCATTTTTCAGCCGGGGTCTCCATGACCTGCGGTCCGTGCTCCTTGCCGTCAACGGCATCGGGAAGGAGACCGCGGACAGCATCTGCTGCTATGCGGCAGACAAGATAACCTTCGTGGTGGATGCCTACACCAGGAGAATCCTCTCCCGGCACGGTATGGCGGAGGAGCAGGCCGATTACGAAACGGTCCGGCAGCTCTTCGAGGCGAGTCTGCCCCGGGACCTGACGGTGTACAAGGACCTGCACGCGTACCTGGTCTTCGTGGGCAAGGACTTCTGCCGCAAGAGCGGGCCGCGGTGCGAGTCCTGCCCATTGAAGGGATGGCCGTGAACGATCGTCACGACAAAAATAGATGGTTTCGCACGCGGTGTTTGTGGTAGAGTAAAAAGATGGGAAACGACTCTTTTTTCAGCATCGTCATCCTCTTGATCCTTTTCTTCGTGCTCCCTTCCGTGCTCAAGCTGCTCGGCCGGTATACGCTCGGCAGCAAGGATATAGGGAAACCCGGGGAGGAACATGGGCGTGAGTTTCCGGGAGAAGAACCCGCTCCCTACCGGGAAGATTTCCCCGCACACGGCGGTTACGATACGTACGAAGGGCCGGAGACTTCCAGCAAGCCCATCCATCCGAAATGGTTCTAGCGGGCAGGCCGACCAATCAGGGCATCCGGTTCATCGTCGGGATCTGTATCATCGCGCTGTCGATCTACGGATTCTATATCGCACTTGCCAAAGAGAACTCTCCCGAGCTCTTTCTCGTCCCCGTTGGAGTCGATCTCCCGGACAGCCCGTGCACCGAGGTCCTCTTCCCGGAATTTTCCCTGTGCGCTCCATCCGGGCTGGAGTATGAGCCCAGGCATGACGGGAGCGTGGGCATCCGTGTGCCCGCCATGAAGGTCCGGGGCGAGATCAGGGTCCTGGAAAAGCTCCCCCGGGAAGACGAGTGGAGAACGTCGCTGCGCAAACCGCTCATCAGAGCCTTTCTGGGCGACGAGCGGTCCATGGGCACATGTGAACTCCTGGAGAAGATCCTCAGCCGCCGGTACAACCCCACGCTCATGGGGATCAAGTCGCAACTCATCCCCTCGTGGATGAAGAACACGGAAGGGGCCGAGATCCTCTACCCCCGGGGCACCGAAGCCATGCTCTTCTACACCCCTGAGCGCCTCCTGGGATTCGCGTTTCAGGGAGAGAAGATCGTCATGCTCTCCTGCGAGGGGACCATGGACAAAGAAAGCGCCCTGATCTTCGTCCGATCGATCCGGATCACTTCACCGGAAGGACGAGGAAGGGAACCGTCGCATTCTTCATGAACTTTTCCACCAGGTCGCTCTTGAATCCGTACAGGTTGCCCCTGCCCGTCTCGTGGGACAGAACGATGAGCTCGATCCGCCTGGTTTCGATCGCCCGGTTGATCGCCTCCACCGGACTGCCCTTTGTGACGAGCCGGTGATCCGGATCGATGCCCTCTCCCGCTGCCTGATGACAGATGGCGTACATCTTGTCGCGGGCTGCCTGGGCTACCTGATCCTCCAGAAGCTCGGTGTTGACATGGGGGACGTAGAAACCCGCGGCCTGCTTGATGTCGGCCACCGAATGGAGAACGAACAGCTCCGCCTGGACGAGCCCGGCAAGCTCGAAGCCATACTCCACGACAAAACGGCTGTGCTCGCTCAAATCGATGTAACACAAGATCTTTCGGGGTTTCTGTACCATGGTCTTCCTCATAGAGGCCCTCCTCTTTGTTGAATGGTGCTGTACAACAGCGGTTAAAAAAATCAATTACTCACTACGGAATCGATTACATTTTTCAAGTCTTTGAGATGAAACGGCTTTGCGACGAATGCGTCCGCCCCTTTCTCGAAGGCCAGCTTCCTGGCCTCGCTGACGCTGAACCCGGTGATCAGGACGATGGGGGTGCGGGGATATCTGCTCTTGATCTCGGTCATGAGCGTAAAACCATCCATCCGGGGCATGTGGATATCGCTGACCACGATATCCATGGAGGTCTTTTCCAGATATTCCAGGGCGTCCATCCCGTCATGGGCGGTGTGCACGCGATACCCGAACATGCCCAGAAAATCGGCGATCACATGGGCCAGATCGTCCGAATCATCGACAATGAGTATGTTCTTTGTATTTATCATGATTTTTTCGGCGAGGTGAGATCGATGATCTCGTAATCCCTCAAGGTCGTGTATTTTCTGGTCTCGGCCGTGGTGAGCTTGGCCAGCTTGTCCATGACCTCCTTGATCTTGAATATCTGTTCCTCCATGACCTTCAGGGTCTGCTGTACCTTGCGGCTCTTTTCCAGATCCGGGGCCAGCTGCAGCATCTCGATATTCCCCAGGATGATGTTGAGCGGCGTGTTGATCCTATCAGAAAGCGTGACCGTTGTCTTGGCTATTGCGCTGACCTCCTGAATCCGCTTCTGCTCCTGCCCGTAGCTCTGCATCTCCAGCGCCCGCCGCACCCGGATGATCAGCTCGTCTTCATCGCAGGGCTTGAGCAGGTAGTCGTATACGCCCAGCCTCAGGGCCGTGACCGCGGTCTTGATGGACCCGTACCCGGTGATCACGATCACCAGGGTCTTGGGTGAAACCACCTTCACGTTCTCCAGGAGCTCGAGCCCCCCCATTCCCTCCAGAACGAGGTCGGTGAGCACCAGGTGGTATTTCTTCTCGCGGAAGACCTCCAGCGCCTCTTCGGCCGACGGGACCTCATCGACTTCGTAACCTTGCGCTCTCAGGATATTCACCAGGGAATACCGGACGATCTCTTCATCGTCGACAACGAGTATCTTTTTCTTTTCCACGAGTGACCTACCTGTCGTGCAGCTGCTTGCGAACCATATCCCTGAGCTCCTTGACCCGAAACGGCTTGCGCAGGAAAACCACTCCGGTCTTCTCAAGGAACTCCTTTACCTGATAATCATACGTATCTCCGGTGATGAACAGGAACCGCTTCTTCAGCCGGGGGTTCTTCCTGACCGCCTCGCGATAGAGGTCCATTCCGTCCATCACGGGCATCCTCAGATCCGATACGATGAGCTCCCACGTATGCTCTCCCAGGTGATCGAAGGCATGCCGGCCGTTCGTGAAGGTGCTCACCTCGTAGTAGGGGCTCAGGGAGTCCACCATCAACTCCAGCAGATCCTCCTCGTCTTCGACCACCATGATCACCGGCCGCTGCCCGGGCCTGCTCTCTTCACCCGGGGCGGGCGATTCCCCGGCATCCGTCTCCGTGCACTCGGGCTGCGTGTCCGGAACCATGGCGGGAATCCTGATCCGCGCCATGGCTCCGTGAGCGGTATTTTCCAGGGATATCTCTCCCTTGTGGTCCGAGACGATGCCGTAGCAGATGCTCAATCCCAGCCCTGTTCCCTTGTCCTTGGCCTTGGTGGTGAAAAAGGGATCGAATATCCGGGTGATGATCTCCTCGGGGATGCCGGGCCCGGAATCCTCGATGGAGACCTGGACGCTCCCGTCCTGCAGCCCCGCCTTGAGCCATATCGTGCCCGGCTCATTGTCGATGGCGTCGATTGCGTTGTTGATGAAATTGACCAGAACCTGCTCCATGCAGTTCATGTCGGCCCGGACGAAAAGCGGCTCGGACCCTTCGTCGGCTACAAGCCTGATCCCGCGCTTCTTCACGGTCGGCGTGTAGAGGCTCAGCACCCTCTTGATAATGTCCCGTATATCGAAGATCACCTTTTCCGGGGGCTTGTTCCGGGAGAACTTCAGCAGGGACTCCACGATGCTTTTGGCGGAGTTGGCGGCGTTGATGATGACGGAGAGCCTTTTGCGGTCTTTGCCTCCGAGCCTCTGGGCGTTTATGAGATCGGCGAAGCCCAGGATGGGGGTGAGCCTGTTGTTCAGCTCATGGGCGATGCCCGAGGTGAGCAGTCCCAGCGAGGTGAGCTTCTCCGTCTGCATGGCGCGCTGCTCCATCCGCCGCTTGGCGGTGATGTCCCGCATCATGACCAGGACTTGGCCTTGGCGCAGGCTCTTGATGAAAAACCTGCCCACGATCCCCGCATCTGCGCCGAAGGTGACGGTCCGCTCGAAGTCCAGGAACTGCCCCGGGCTCATTCTGGACTTGTAGTCGAGGATGCAGTCCGCTGTCGCCTTTTCGAACAGGTCGCGAATCTTGACCGGGACCTTCCCCAGTGCGGTGATGAGCCTCTGGTTGCAAAAGGTGACATCGTCATCTCCGTCAAGGATGAAAATGCCGTCCTCGGAGGCGTCCACCACGGTTTTGTAGCTCTCGGTGAGGCTCCGCAGGCTTTCGTCCTTGAGCATCAGCATCTCGCTCAAGTCGAGGTTCTTGCGCTGAAAGACCGAGGATATGTGGATCAGGGTCAGCATCTGCCCCACCAGCAGGCCCAGCAGCTCGAACACCCGCTGATAGTGGAGGTTGAAGAAGTTGCTCTGGGAATGGGACAGGTTCAGGACGCCGAAGGTCGTGTCGCCGTCTTTGACGGGTATGCACAGCATGGAACCGATCTGCACCTGCGAGCCGGGAAACTCCTTGTAATACCGGCATTCATGCACATCAGCCACCAGGATCGGCTTGCCCTCCCGTGCGCACGTCCCGGCCACGCCCTCGCCGAGCTCCATGCTGGCGGCAGGGACCTCTTCGGGAAGCTCGATGCCGGCCGCGGCCTTGAGCACCACCCGGTTTCCCTCAACGAGAAAGACCGAGGCGTTCTCACAGCGGGATTCCCTGATCAGGATCCTGACGACATAGGAGTAGAACTCTTCTTCCGGGGAGCCTCTTCGGACATACTCGGAAAGCTCGTAGATACCCGAGAGTATTCCGATGATGTCCTCATAGAAATCGGTTGCTTTCTTCAGGAGATCGAGCAGGATCTTCTCCCGGCTCTGGGAGAAGCCCGCGGATTCCTGGAGCCCTGACAAACCGTCTTTCACAGCCCCCCCATGCCCCTAAAACAGGTTCTCTATCACGACAGTGTTCGTTTTATACCGTTGAACAATGGTGTTGACAAGATCTTTGTAGCCATCTCCCAGGAAGGGCCGGACCATGCAGAGGTACGAAGGGTCCGCTTCCGGGATCCCCATCTCGCACCGGCAGATCACGTGGTTGATCAGGCATATCAGGGCGGAATCGTGGTTGACGGGCCGGTGATGGCTGCCGATGATCCCCACGATCTCCCCGGGGAAGTTCCATTTCCTTGCCACCGCCTCCCCCAGCTCGGTGTGGCTTAAGGAAAAGGTCTGCCGTTCCAGCTCTTCGCCGGGGCGGCATCCTTCCGAGTCGATCAGGGCGGTATAGACCTCGGGCGCGAGGAACAGAAAGATCATTCTGCCGAGATCGTGGAGCAGGGCTCCGGTGAAGAGCCTGTCCTTCTCCGCCTTGTTTGTGCTCAGGGAAATGGCTATCAGGGCGGCTGCATACGAATGTGCCCAGAGGTCCCGGGCATACCTGGTCTCGCACTTCAGCCTGTCCATGACAGTCATGGACAGGGAGATGCATTTCACCATGTCCAACCCGATGGTCAACAGCGACTGGTGCAGGCCGAGGTGCTGCTGGGCGTGGCGGTAAAACGGCGAATTGGCGAGCTTGATGACCTTTGCGGTCACCGCCGGATCGGTGGAGATGATCCTCTCCACCCGTTCGATATCCGCATCGTCGCTCTGGAGCACCTCGAAGAGACGCATCCTGGTCGCATCCAGGGTCGGGATGGTATCGAATCGTTTCTCAACACAGAACTGGGCCTTCGTGCTTTCCACTGTCATACCGTAACGGACTGTCAAACCGTGAACTTGAACGTTTTCTCCTCCCCTGACGGCCCGGACTTGCCTTCAGGGGCGGGTATGCCGCTTCAAAGATTCATTGATTGACGTATCGTACTCCTTTTTTACACCCGGATCAAATAGTAGTAATGATTGTCCTGAAATACCGCAGCCTTCCTGGTATTTTCGCTATCAGTGGAGATTTTTCTCTCATGAATTTTTTTTGAATTTCCGTTACTATACCTTGAAAGCAGAGGCACAGCTCTGCGATGCCGATGAGCGGAAACGATACGATGAATATGAAGATGCCAGCAGACGCGAGCACGAGCAGCACGACCAGAATCCTGATCGTGGACGACGAAAAGGAGACTCTGGATCTCATCTCCGAGTACCTCGAGGAGAAGGGGTTCGCGCTGTCGAGATCGGCCAGCGCCGAGCAGGCAATCCATCTGGTGGAGCAAGACGGCTACGAGATAGCCATCGTGGACCTCCACCTCCCCGGCATGACCGGTTCAGAGCTTCTGAAGCATATCAAGAAGATCCGCCCCCATATCCAGGTGATCATGATCACCGGGTACGGGACCATCCGCGACGCGGTCGAATGCATGAAGCTGGGTGCCTCGGACTTCATCACCAAGCCCATTCTCCTTGACCATCTGCACCTGACCATCAGCCGGATCATCCAGGAATCCAGGCTCAAGGAAGAGGCCGAGCTGGCCGTGTACTACCGGAACCTCTCGCGGACCGACGAGCTGACCGGAATGTACAACTTCCGCCACCTCATCTCGCTCCTGAAGAGCGAGGTGACCAGGCACCTCCGCTACAACCGGACCATGTCGCTCGCGATGATCGACATCGACGATTTCAAGAACTACAACGACACCAGAGGTCACGAGGAGGGCAACGAGCTCCTCATGCGCCTGGCGCATGTCTTCCGGCACAATACGAGAAACTGCGATATCCTGGCGAGGTACGGGGGGGAGGAATTCGTCATCATATTCCCGGAAACAGCCCTTGAAGAGACGATCGTGGTGGCGGAGAGAATCTGCAGGACCGTGGCCGCGACCCTGGAAGTGAGCGTCACCATCGGCCTGGCCAGCCTGCCCCGCCACACCGCCGACTACAACGAGCTCATCAGAATGGCCGACAAGGCCATGTACTGGGGCAAACAGCACGGAAAGAACCGGATCGTGGTCTACGAAGATTCGATGTCCACGTGCAAGTAGAGATCGCCGGCCTTTTTCACCGGATTCGCCCTCCCCATCCCCGCCAACTTCAAGACGGTGCCCGGCGCCGTGCCCCGGGGAATGCTCACCCTGATCCTGCGCTTCGAGAAGCCGGGCCGGTACTCGATGGTGATCGTTCCGCCGCCGGAAACAATCTCGGAAGGTATCCGGACATGTTCATGGATGTCCATCACATTGTGAAAAACCCTGGCCGCGCTCTGCGAGGCAAGCCTCACCAGGGAGCGTTTCAGGACGTCCCGCGGCCGGCCCCCGGACAGCAGGGCCTCCTGGGCTATCACCCTGCTCACCATGAGCAGCCTCTCGAGCCACTCCCTTCCGATGGGCAGATCGTCGAAGACCTCCCGGAAATCCGAGCGTGAGAAGATGTCCTGATACACGCGCTCCCGCTCGAAGCCCCGTTTGCTGTCCCCGTCGTATTTTTTCCTTTTCCGGGGATCGATGAGCACCCCGTATGCCTCGGTGATGTCCCGGAAATACTCCACCGATTGCGGATCATCCCGGTTGAGGTCGGGATGGAACTTCATGGCGAGTCTGCGGTAGGCCTTCTTGACTTCCTCTGCCCCGGCATCTCTGCACACGCCCAGGATCTGGTAGTAGTCTTTGATCATGTATCCGTTTCTTTCATCAATACCCGGCAGCGTCTATCGATGAGACTGGATAAAGATCTCCTCCGGGAGCTGAACCGCGGTGAGGACCCCGCCATAGATGGCCCCGGTGTCGACGCCGATCTTGTCCTCCTTGACAAAGGGCCGGGCAAAGGGGGTGTGCCCGAACACCACCTTCTTGCTCAGGCCGGTGGGGGAAAAAATGAAATCATCGCGTATCCACACGAGATCGCGGCGTTCCTGCCTGAACATGGGCACTCCGGGCTTGATCCCCGCATGGACGTAGATGTAGTACCGGTCCTCGTAGTACCACTTCAGGCCTGCATAAAAGTCCCGGTGCTTCCGGCTGAGCGCATGTGCCACCTGGGTGTGGGAGACAAAGGATTCGGACCCCAGATAGGATTCGACGGTCTTCATGCCGCCGTTGGCGAAATACAGCGACCTGTTCGTCCCGAATTCGAGAAACTCGAGGAACATGTCCTCGTGATTGCCCCTCAGGAAGACGCAGGGCATTTCCGCCGCGAGATCGATGAGATAATCGACCGTCTCCACGATCCGCGGCCCCCGGTCGATGTAGTCACCCAGGAAAACGAGGTTGTCCTCCTTCCGGGGTTCGATGCGGGCCACCAGATCTTCCAGTTGGTCCAGACGTCCGTGGATGTCGCCGATTGCAAATGTTCTTTTCATTGTCTTAACAGGAGATTGAATCGTTCGTGCCGTGTCCTGGCCGAGCAGGGCATCAGATGCCTTTTTTGAGTTTTATGGACTCGATCCTGAGCTCCGGAATCTTCTCCTGGGCCTTTGCGGATTTCGGATTGATCTTCAGGGCGAGCTGATAGGCCTCCACCGCGGCGTTGATGTCTTCGAGCTTCTGCTTCCCTGTCCTGGAAGCGGCCCGTGCCTCGTATGCGTACGCGAGCGCCAGCGCAGCATCGTAGTCCTTTGCGTGCTTGAGGTATTGGCCTGCCGCGTCAATGATCTTGTCGTGGTCCTTCAGGCCCACCGCCGCGGACACGAGCCCCTTGCGGTATTCATTTGACTGCTCTATCTTGAGCAGAGACTGGTAGTATCCATATGACGACTGGTAGTCCTTCGCCTTCAGGCACAGCGCGGCGGCCCTCAGCAGGGAATCCTTGTCGCCGGGCTTTATCGCGAGGGCCTTTCGAAAAGCATCCAGGGCCTTCTTCTCTTTGCCGGCCTTTTCAAAGGACGCTCCCAGATTGTAGAGCAGGACCGGGTCCTTGGGAGAGAGCTCCACGGCCCTGGAGTAATAGGTGACCTGCGCATCGACATCCCCGAGCCTGCCCATGACCATGCCGAGCTGGGCATATGCATTCCCGTCTTTGGGATAGTGCGTGACATAGCGCTTCAACAGGGAGGCCGCTTCCTTGTAGGTCTTTTTCCTGAGTGCGTCCTCGATCACGGGAATCAGGATCTCGCGGTCCCTGGCCTTGCCCGCGGCCGACTTGTATATCTCAAGGGCTTCTGCACCCCTGCCGGCCTGCTCATAGGTCTTGCCCAGGTCGACGATGATCGAGTCGGTTCCGGGCGCGAGCTCGAGGGCCTTCCTGAGGTGCTTCACCCTGCTGTCGAAGTCTCCCATCTGCCCCGCGATGTATGCCATGCGGCGGTAGGTGTTGGAATCGGCCTTTCCCTTGTCCACGATCTTCTGGCTCATCGCCATGGCTTCCCTGAACATGCCCAGCCGGATATAGCAGCGGGAGAGCTGCGCGTGGGCATGGATATCCCCCGGGTCGGCCTCTGTCATGGCCTTGTAGATGCCGGCAAGCGCCTCGTAGTCGTTCTTCTTCGAGAGCAGGTCATCGAGCTTGGCCACGAACTCCCGGTTTTTGGGAAAACTCGCATGTGCGCTCTTGAGGATGGCGATCTGGTCGTCAACGTTCTTGGACTCCTTCACCCGGTTCAGAAAATCCTGCTCGGTGAGCTCCATCTCGAGTGGAACCCTGGCGATGTTGTACTCGATGTAATAGACATCGATGGGAACCGAGCGCAGACCGGCGGCCAGGAGCTGGTCACGGATCTGGGAGGTCTCGAGCGGCTCGTGCAGGTCGTTGGTGTTCCCGAACCCCACTACGTCGGCGGTGAGATAGGAGTCGAAGAAGGTGTTCGCCTTTATCTTGGTGATGACGACGGTCTCCGTGCCCTTGATCAGCAGGCTCTCACCGGGCTTGACAATCCGGGGGGCACCGTCCACGCTCACCTCCATGGAGATGAAGCGCGGAGGCTTGCGGAAAATGAAGGAGACCATGGCCTCGCGGACGAGCCCGATCTTCCCGCCGATGGGAACGCTGAGAAAGAGGACGAATCCTATGGCGATAACCAAGATAACGATGAAAACGGCGCTTCCTTTCTTTCCCATCCCTCGCCCTTGCATTTGCTGGTATTTGAGTCGGTTATTACCAAGGAATAACCGATCTGTCCATTCCCATTTTCGCCCCGCGTACAGCCCTGAGCCCTTCATTGAGAGGGTGTGCGGGGCACGCCCCTGAAATTCCTGACCGTTCGATTCGAAAATCTCGGGCCCAGGGGTTTTTTATCATATCGGCGGTCGGGATATAATTCAGGAGAGAGAAACCTTGACCATTCACGAAAATTATTTTACTGTAATATTCAATATCCACCCTTGAGTCCCTCACTTCAAGATGAATGCGTTTGTTTCTTACGGATCATGGTATCCGACTGTTTGGTGTGAAATTGTATGGAAAGAGGTCTGACCCTTGTTGAGCTTCTGCTTTCGATCGCCCTTGCGTCGATCCTCATCCTCACCCTCTACAGCATCCATTCACTCACCGCGTCCACCTATCGGGACACCATGGCCGGCTGGTATTGCATGCAGTCTCTGCGCAGCGCAATCGTCCGGCTGGATGCCGACCTGAAGCAGTGTGCGTGCCTGCTGCCCCAGGATATGAGAATCGCGTGCGGAGAAAACGCCCTGTTCATATCCGGGGTGCCCCTCACCTCGTCCCACAGCGGCATCCACGTGCATGCCAGCATCGCTCCCCCCTACTTCTCCACCATCCGTTCGCTTTCCGGCAGCTCCATGACCCTCGATGCCCTCGACATCGATTCGAACGGATCATACGACTACTGGGCGGATCTCGGGATCATCACCGAACGCGGGCCATGCGTCATCTCCCACGGGTATACCCGTGGCGATGCCGTGCTCACCCTGAAGGAGCCCGCACCGGGGAATATCGGCGAGCGCGCCGTGCCGGCGGTTCACTACGAGCTGAGGGCGGACGGTCTCTACCGGAACGGTCAGCTGCTGGCAGAGGCGGTCTGTGCGTTCGCTCCGCACGTGGACGGCAGCGAGGTCGTCATCGTGATGGAAGCCTGTTATCATGAGTATAAAAAAGACATCGCATACTCCTACCATCTGCAGTGACCGGGGATGGGTACTCATGTACGCCCTGGTCTTCTGCGTCGCGGTGCAGGGCATCGCCCTGATCACCTGCTCGCTCGTCGCGCACAATATGAAGTCCGGCACCACCTTCACGAAGATGCTCTCCCTGAGGCACATCCCTGCCGGGACCGAAGAGGAACCCGTTTTCCGGCACACCGCGCTCCATGCACCTGAAGGGTGGGACCACGCCTGCTTCTCCACCGAGTTGACCGAAAAGACCTGGGGAAACCAATGCCGGTATTCCTGGCGCATCCGGATCAGACAGCAGCCCGATGGGCTCAATCAGGTCCCCATGCTCTCCGGCTGGAGGCCACACGTCATTCTCCTGGTGGACGACGGGCAGGACATGCTCGCCGCCTGCGATTGCCGGTATCGGGACAACAACCTGTACCTCGTGAAAGCGGGTGGAGAGATCGTGCCTGCACAAGACCGGGACGATGTGATATCGAGCCTCTCCACGCCATCGGGAACCTTCTTCCGTGGTGATTACGGCAACCTCTGGCATCAGGCCGACGACACCTATCTCCTCGGAGGCACCATGCCGTGCTGGACTTTTGCCATCGAGTCGCTGAAGGGGTTCATCGATTCCATGGACCTGTGCCCCATGGCCGTCGCGACCGTGTCAGGCGGGATCGTCCAGTCCTTCACCACCGACCGGGCCCTGCTCTTCTCGGCCCTGGAGGGCCTGCGGCCCCAGGCGGCTGATTCGGCGCTCTCGGAGAGCCTCCTGAGTCTTCTCGATTCGTTTCCCAACAGATGCAGCACCGCCAACCACATCATCGTGGCCACCAACGGCATTGCCGTAGGCGACGGAGACATCCCCTCCTGGCTCCAGGATTATGACAACGACGGCAATCCCGACGACCGGGCCATTGCCGGAGAAGGCTCCCATTGCCTGGATGACGTGGCGGCCTATGCCCGGTCGCTGGGCATCAGCATCCACATGACAGGCCCCGACACCCCCTTCTTAAGAGACACGGCCGATAAGGGCGGAGGAATCCTCATGCCCGATGCCGACGCCTTCGATCCGCCGGCGAGCCTGGTCACCCTTCCGCACTGCCTATCCAGAGACGCCAGGCGTGTTCTCGCAAATAGTGACCTGCATCTTTCCCCTGTGTGGGTTGACTGGGAGGATACTGCATTTTTCAAACGCATGGCCAATGGACTTCCCCATCTATCAGACGTTTCCGCCCTTGGGGTCAGAGGCACTGCGCTGTCTGCCTTCATGGAGGGAGAATCCCTCCTGTGCACCACCTCCCGGGACGATCTCGTGTCCATAGACGCGGCGACCGGGGCCTGCTCCTGGATGGTGGAAGGGGCGGGCGGCAGGGTGATCGGACGGGAAGACATCACCATTGCCGGACCCGACAGCCGGGGCGACATCGTGGTTCTCGGCGATGGGCCTCAGATCAGGTGGCTGTGCCGGGGCGACCTGTTCACGGCGTCGGAGGGAAGCCTCTACTCGGCGGATGGTAATGTCATCACGGCCCACACGCTCCGGGATGGATTCTTCGAGGCCGTATACACGGCGGACAGCGCTGTGTGCGCCCTGGAGTACGATCCCTGCCGGGGGGTGGTGCTCGCCGCGTCGCAAACAGGTCAGATCACGATCCTGGGGCAGGACCTTGCCTGGCTGGATCTCCTTTTTCCGAACCTTCCGGGCGGAATCCGGGGTATCCGTTCATTCCATTCCAGGCGCGAGCCGCACGTCATCGCCCTTGCCGAGCGCGGGGCAGCATGTTTGAGGGCAGGAGACATCCTCTGGAGCAGATCCCTGGAGGCCGGGATCATCACCAATGCCGTGGTCATGGATTCCAAGCTCTACCTGTCAGCCTGGGAGCCGGGCGAGTGCGGCGGGATCGACACCGGCGAGTCATCACTGATGATCCTGGATGCGCTGACCGGGGATATCATTTCCCGGACCACCCTCTTCGGGGCAAAGGCGTTCGGACCGGTCATCGATCCGGATGCCGGGATCATGGAGCATATCAGCTGGGACACGTCCATTCACCAGACGGACATATCCGACCTGCCGGGCGTCAGCCCGTGCGGTCTCGGAACCAGAATCTTTTTTTGAACCTCAGTGACGCGTTCCAGAAACAGATTCCTGTTTTTCCGGCAAAAGAGAATCCTTTCGTAAAAAGAAACGCCCACGTAAAGTTTTCAGGGAAACAACCCGAATAAGCGGCTACATACCAATGAAAGAGAGGTACTGGACATGATAAGGCCGCGGGTAAGAGGCAAACACGGATTCACCCTGGTGGAGCTCGCACTGGTGCTGGTCATTGTGGGGCTGCTCATTACCGGAGTGCTCAAGGGTGAGGCCCTGATCGAAAACGCCAAGGTCAAGAAGCTTGTGAATCAGAAAGATTCCATCGCAGCGGCATACTACACTTTTTTCGACCGGTACGGCATGCTCCCGGGAGATGAGGACCGGGTGGGAACGCCCACCGGCGACACCCACGAAGGAGACGGGGACGGGCAAATCGATGCGGCAGAATACGGCTACGTGTTTGAGGACCTTGTCCTGGCCGAGATCATCAACGGCAGTTACGACGGCACGCAGACCGACGTGCCGAACCATGCGTTCGGCGACTTCATGCGCATCCAGTGGGTGGGCAATTTTGCAGGCTCCACCGTGAACGCCAACTGCATGTACTTTGACGGGGTGCCGGCCCAGGTGGCCCTGCAGATCGACACCAAGTACGACGACGGGGTTTACAATTCCGGGTCCATCCGTGCCAACACGGTCTATACCAACCAGGCGCCCAAACAGATGATCTGGCGCATGTAAGAAGGCCATTCCCAGGCATATCGAGAACGTACCTGTTGCCCGGGAGTCATATCCCGGGCAGTGTCCGGAACGAGGCATCCTTTTTCCAGCCTGACTGGCGAGAGATACCGCGGCAATACGGGACACGCCCATTCGAAGATAGTTTCCCCATTGTTACGATCCATCATGTCCTGCCCCCTCACCTTTTGCGGTCCGCTTGCAGGAACCTCTGCCGCTTGGGAAAAGACGAACCGATCAGAGAATCCGTGATCCCCAAGGGAAAACAGGGAAGATACCGCCCGATATCTTGCTGATAAAGTTCTTCCCCCTCTTCGTCGATGGATTGATTAACTGCACGGAGAGAACAGGACAAGGTATGGAAAAGAAGCGCATCGGTGATCTGCTCAAGGACGAAGGGATCATCACCGACCAGGAGGTCGGCCTTTCCCTCAAGGAGCAGCGTGCGACCCGCGAACGGGTGGGCGATATCCTGCTCCGCCTGGGGCTCGTGACCCAGACCGAGCTCGCCCAGGCCATTGCACAGCAGTCTGGCCTGGAGTTTCTGGAGCTGAGAAACTACACCCCGCCCAAGGAGGCGCTGAAATCGCTTCCCCTGGCCTTTGCCAAGGACAACGCTCTGCTGCCCGTGGCAGTCGAGGACTCCGTGCTCACCGTGGCCACCAACGAACCCGAGAATTCCAAGGTCCTGGACCTGGCATCCCGTATCGCAAAAAAGAAGCTCGCGTTCGTGATCGCTTCGTCGTCCCAGATACAGCGGCACATCGAAAAAGACTACTACCTCCTGGAGCATCCCGTGGAGGACGAGATCGCCGAGCAGCTCGAACACGCCAGGCGCGACATCCATGAGGTGGACACCGAAAAGCTCTCGCGGCTGATACTCATGTCCGCCATCAACTCCCGGGCAACGGACATCCACATCACCCCCACGGACAGGACCTCGCAGATCCACTACCGCATCGACGGGATCCTCTATCCCTTTTATATTTTTCCCGTGGATATTCACCCCCGCATCATCTCCACCCTCAAGGTCAAGGCGGAGATGGACATCTCCGAGCAGAGAAAACCCCAGGACGGACGCCTCACCTTCGACTTTCTCAACGAAAGCTACGACATGCGGGTGTCCACCCTCCGGGTATCCCACGGCGAGAACATGGTCTTGAGGATCCTGGCGAGCACCGAGGAGCTCTACAATCTCAAGAACCTGGGGATTGCGGACGGCGACATCACCAGGCTCAAGGACATCCTCCGCAAACCCTTCGGTATGATCCTGGTATCGGGCCCCACCGGCTCGGGGAAGACCACCACCCTCTACGCCTCCCTGCGCGAGCTCAATTCCATCGAGAAGAACATCGTGACCGTGGAAGACCCGGTGGAATACCAGTTCCCCCTGATCCGGCAGACCCAGGTCAACGAAAAGGCCGGCTACGTGTTCGCATCTGCGGTGCGGGCCTTTCTGCGGCAGGACCCGGACGTCATCCTCATCGGCGAGATCCGCGACCCGGACACCGCCACCATGGGGATGCGGGCGGCCCAGACCGGGCACCTCGTCCTCTCCACCGTGCACGCCAACGATGCCGTGGGCGCGATTCCCCGGCTCAAAGACTTGGGCATCAAGGACTACATGATCTCCTCCTCGCTCTTGTGCGTCATCGCCCAGCGGCTCGTGCGCGCCCTGTGCCCCTACTGCAAGGAGCCCTACCAATCCGGGGAAGAGGAGCGCCGGATCTTCGGCATAGAGCCGGGCTCCACGGTTTATGCCCCGAAGGGATGCGATCAGTGCCTCAAGACCGGATACCTGGGCAGAATGATGATCGCCGAGATCCTCCCGGTCACGCAGGAAGTGGAACGGCTCATCTCCATGGGTGCCCATCCCTTCGAGATCAAGGACAAGGCGATCGAGGAAGGCATGTACACCCTGTCGCAGGACGCGGTCCGGAAGGTCATTGCGGGCAGAACCAGTTTCCAGGAGGCCAGGAGGGTCCTGCGGTAATGCTGTTCACCTACCAGGCGCTGAACCAGGACGGATCGGTCATCACGGGCAAGGGACATTTCGATGACATAGGCTCCCTCATGGACACCCTCTCTTCCCAAGACCAGATTCTCCTGAAGTATCGGAAGAGGCGGTTCATCCTCACCGATGCCGTCGACTCCATGATCCAGCCCAGGGTGGAGCGCCCGGACATCATCGAGTTCTGCGAATCCCTTTCCTCCATGGTGGCAAGCGGCCTGCCGCTTCTGGACTCCATGGAGAGCATCAAGGATACGGTCCGGAACAAAAGGCTGAAGAAGGCCCTCGAACGGGTGATCCGGGAGATCACCGGAGGCGAGTCGCTTTCCGGGGCGTTCAGGGCACAGCCCGAGGTTTTCCCTCCCATGCTCGTCTTCTTCTGCAACATCGGGGAGGAGACCGGCACCATCCAGGAGGCGCTCAAGAGCACCGCCGAGTACATCAAACGCGTAGACGACATCGTCTCACAGACCAAGCGGGCTCTCATCTATCCCGCATTCGTCATCTCGGCCATGGGGGGCGTCATGGTATTCTGGCTCTTTTTCGTGCTTCCAAGGCTGGTGGAGACATTCCATGACATGAACGTGGTGCTGCCGGATATGACGATCCAGCTGGTGAGATTCGTGGAGTTTTCCCGGACCTACTGGTACGCCTTCCCTGCGGTGATCCTGCTCTTGAGCGCATTTATCTTCATGCTGAAAAAACACGAGCGCACGCGCGTCTTCCTGGCTTTAGCCTGCTTCAGGATCCCTGTTGCCGGAAAGCTTCTGAAACAGGCCTCGCTCACCCTGTTCTTTTCCAACATGTCCCTGATGCTCCGATCAGGCGTTACCCTGACCAAGTGCTTCGACGTGCTGGAGACCACCTTCTCGAACCCTGCCGTCACGTCGGTGATCGCCAGGATCCGACAGGCCACGAACAGGGGCGACTCCCTCCTGAACGCGTTCGCGCTCACCCGGTTCTTCGACCCTGTCACACTGCGCATGGTCAGCGTGGGAGAAAGCACGGGAACGCTCGATCAGCGCCTTCAGTACCTGGCAGACACGTACCAGGAACAGACCTCCCGGTCCGTGGACATCATGGGCAAAATGATCGAGCCCATTGTCATGGCGCTCTCGGGCGGGCTGTTCGTATTCATCGTCATCTCGCTGATCGGACCCGTCTATGATCTCATCTCACAGCTCGGAGGAGGATGATATGGCGACAGACCGGATGCTGCTACTTCCCTTTCGCGCCAGGTACGGGCCGGAGCGCCCGAAGGGGTTCACCTTGATCGAGCTGGCCTTTGTGCTCGTGATTCTGGGCATCCTCGTGAGTATGGGCGCCGGACTCATCCCCCTGCTCGTCAACCAGAACAAACTCAATGAAAGCCGCGCCATCGTCAGGGAGGCCAGGACCGCGGTCATCGGATACGCCCTGGCCACGGGCAGGCTCCCCTGGGCGGCCGCCGGCACGGACGGCTCGGAGACCGTGAACCGCCAGAGAGGTTATCTCCCCCACGAGACCCTGGGCATTCCGGGCACGGATTCCTATGCCAAACCGCTCTTCTACTCCGTCGAGCCCTATCTCGCCACCTCCTCCACCACCGATGAGCTCAAGGACCGTCTGGCCGAGCTCATATCCGGATCTCACGCGCCAGGACTTTTCTGCGACGACACGAGCATCAGGGCCGCCTTCGTGGTGATCTCTTCGGGAAAAAATCTTGAGGCGGATACCCCCAACGACGACAACCACAACGGCATCGTATCCCAGTCAGGCGACAACAACCGCTTCGCAAAGCCGGGTGCTCCCCAGACATCGGATTATGACGACATCCTCGATGCCGTGACCCTGACCTATCTCCACGGACGCCTCGAATAGAGAACAACGTAAAGAAATTCGCTCTGAAATCCGAGAACACAGGCGTGGGGGGAAAGTGTTTCCCCTGCACGGCTGAACCCGCCGGAAAGAAGAAAAAACCGGCTCCGAGCGAGACGACAGGTGATAAGAAAGAGCGGAAAAACAGGATACACCATCTCACTGGCCGACAACGGATACCAGGCGGCCCGCTACACGAGGGAGGCCGGAACGATCCGTCTCGAAGAGGTGCGCGCCTCGGGAGCGGGCGGGCTTTCCTCCTCCGTGCTCCGCGGCAAGCATGTGAGCGCATGCTTCCCGCCGAGAAGCGCATACGCCGATGTGGGTGAATTCTCAAGCGTATCGGCAGATGCCACCCTTGCCCATATCCGGTCCACGATAGACAAGACCGGCCTGTTCAACGAGGACTACTGCGTCTCATACGCCAAGATCTCCGACATCGACGCCGTGAGGGCCCGTTACTCATACCTGGCGATCCCGGCGACCGATGTCGACAGAATCTCGGTCCTGAACGGAAGTGACATCCTGCTCGATGCCTATTGCCCCATCGAGGCATCCATCGCGGCGGTGGCGGGGAAAACCACAAAGGAAACCTGCGTCGTGATGTTCGAAGACGATCAGTCCGTCCGGATCATCGGCACGAAAGCAGGCATCATATATCATCTGATCACCATCCAGAAGAGCAGCTCCTTTGACCTCCTCGCCGAAACCCTGGCAGGTATCAGCGAGATGACCTCTCTGCTGCGGGTCAGTTACAACGAGACACCCCGGACGGTTTTCACGGCGGGCCGGGGCGAGGTGAGCATCGGGGATCTCCGTGAAAACGATATCGATGCAGCCGGGCTTCTGCCGGAAGACCTTCCCGGCTATGGCAATTGTGCGCCCGAGCTCCTGGGGAACGTATCCGGCAGCGCATATGACTTCACCCCCGGCCCATACCGCCGGACCAGGACGCTTGCCCGTTACGCGGGCTATTCCCAACTGCTTTCCCTGATGATGATCGCGTGCGCGTCACTGATCTTTTTCCTGGGCCTGCGCTGTTCATGGGAGAGCCGGGATCTCGAAAAAAGGACCGAGGCTGTATTGCAAACATACACCCGCGACATGACCCTGATGGAGCACGACTGTTCTGCACTTCTCAAAAACATGGAGCCGGATCGCATCAACGGGCTCATCGCCCTGTACCAGCGCTTCGAATCAGAGCCCAGGCTCCACGCAATGCTGGGCGCCATCACCGGCGCCGTTCCCGCCCATACATCCATCAAACGGGTGGAGGTCGTGAGACCGGGTGCACGGACGGAATCGGATGACCCCTATGGATCCCTGGACCTCCCGGAACCCTCTGCCACGCCTTCCCCGGAAAACGCGGTGTTCCAGGTGAAGATCGAGGGTGTCATCAGGACTCAGTACCCCCTGTCGAAGAGCCTGTTTTCCACCTTTCTTTCCGGTCTGCAGGAGCACTACCCGGTTGCCGGGGCCACCTTCCGCCATACGGACCAATGGGCCGGCTACACCGTGGAATGCGAGGTAAAGAGATGAGGATCTATCGCCTGGCTGTCGTGTTCAGCATCTTAAGCATGCTCTGTGTGATCTCTTCGTGCTGGTTCTATCTCTCCGAGCGGGCAGACGCCCGGTACAACCAGGCCAAATTCACCTCGATCATGCGCGCACGGTCCGAGCGGCAGGTATACCAGGAGAAGCTCGACGCTCTCGAAATGCACTGGAAGAAACTGGGAGAGCTCTCCGGTGAGCAGACCGCGGACGTGAGCTATGACATCACGCTCTATCCGAAGAACTTCAGCGATCTCCACGAAAAGCTCGTTTCAACCTACGCAGAAGGATTCTTTTTCCTGGATAGGGCCCTGGTACAGAGCACGCCCGAGGGCATACGGCTGGCAGTGGCCGGCTTCAGGATGGGAGGGAGTCACCCGTGAAGATAGACGCCGGAGTCTTCGCCCTCTTCGCATCCCCGCTTATCACCGTTCTCGCGGGCATCATCATGCTCCTGTTCCTTTCCGGTCATACACCCTATGTTCCGGACAGGCCGGAGTTTCTCAGCTATATCGATCGGCTGGGATTCTCTCCGGAAGGGGGCGCCCGTTCGAATACGGCAGGAGTCATCAGAAATGTATTCTCCCCGCACAGTCCGGACGAGGAAGACGACTCTCTGGGGCCGGAGAATCCCGCCCCGGTCTTCGTGAGCATGATCGTGAAAAACGACGGAAAGAGCTTCTGCATCATTGACGGCAGAAAGATGCAGGTAGGTGATGAAACCGGAGCCTTCACCCTGAAGGCCATTGAAAAAGGAGCGGTCACCATTCGATACAATAACGGCGTTGAGGAGACTATCCATGTCGAAGTGTACTAGGCACATGCTCTACCTGTGCATCATGGCCCTGCTATGGGGATGCTCCACGGACAGGCTCATGGAGAAAGAGGACTTCACCGTACAAGGAGAGACCAGTGAGACAACGCCCCCTGTTCCGCGTCCGCTCCCCGAGGTGAAACCCCCTGTGGTGGAAGAAAAAGTCCCTCTTTCGGACAAGACTATCACCCTGGCGGCAAGAAACGCCCCGTTCACCGACATCTTCTCCGCCATTGCCGAGGTTGCAGGACTCGATCTGGTCATCGACTCCCGGCTCGTCAGTGCGGATGTGACCGCTGTCGCAGCGCAGCCGGACATGTCCCCTTCTCCCGCCCCCGCCCCGGCACAGCCGGATCAGCCAGGGGGAGACGCCCGGAATTCGCAGAGCTCGGGATCGAACAGCACGCTCATCCCTTTGAGGCCGGTCACGGTGGCCTTCAATGACACCCCGCTGGAACAGGCCCTGGAGGGCATTTCCGCCTCCCTGCACATCTTCTCGGAGATCCGGGGAAACTGCCTGTACGTCCGCGGAACGGCATCGAAGGCCTTTCATCTCAACTTCGTCTCGTCCCGGAAGGAAACGCGCCTTTCGGTGGGAGGCGATGTCCTGGGCTCGAGCTCGGGCGGGGAGAACGCCACAACCCCTCTTTCCGGCGAGTTCTCCATCAGGCACACCACCACATCGGAAGATATCGACATCTACGCCCAGATCGAGCAGGTCGTCCGCTCCTCCCTGACGCCGTACGGCACCTACTCGCTCAACCGGACCGTCGGCTTCCTGGAGATCAACGACCGGAGAGACGCTGTTGAGCGGATAGAATCGTATATCAGGACCCTGAAAACCTTTTACAATTCACAGGTTCTCATCACGGCAAAGATCCTGGAGGTCAGCCTCAGCGACTCGTGCCGGTACGGCATCGACTGGTCCAGCATCCACGGAAGCATCGGCGACTACGTGTTCAACCCCATCCGGCAGAACCTCGCCCTCTCCACGGACAACCTGGTTCCGTCCCTGGAGATCCAGGTGGGCTCCCAGGAGCACGGGTTCGACGCGGCGCTCAACGCCCTGGCTCAGTACGGAGAGATCAAGGTGCTCTCCAACCCCAGGATCAGGGTGACCAACGGCCAGCCGGCACTCATCAGCGTGGGCACGAACACCTCATACATCCAGGAGATCGAGCTGACCATCACCACGGTGGAGGGCGGGACCACGATCACCTCGCCCGAGGTCACCATCGGGTCCATCTTTGACGGGGTCATGCTCGGGGTGCAGCCGTACATCGATCTGGAGACGAACCAGGTGAACCTGAGCATCACCCCCATCAAGAGCAGGGTCGTGGACCTGAAGGAGACCTCCATCAGCGGGAACATCTACACTCTCCCCACCGTGGATCTGAAAGAGGCGACCACGCAGCTCAGGGTCAAAAGCGGAAATATCGTCGCGCTGGGCGGGCTCATCAGCAAGGGACTCACCGATCAGAAAAAGAGCATTCCCATCCTGGGCGACATCCCCGTCCTGGGCTACCTCTTCAGCCAGAAGATCAAGACCGTGGAAACCGACGAGCTGGTGATCCTCCTGGAGCCTGTCATCATCGAGCAATGACGCGCACCGTATCCCGGCGATCCGCCTTTCACGCCCCTGGTTTTGTTTCCGCCGCCCGCTCACTGCCAAGCGGACATCCTCTCCCGGATCGCTTCGATCAGGGCCGCATCCGGCTGTCCCGGCACGTCGCCCAGGCCGATGCCGGGTTTGATCCGCTCACCGTGAAAATCCGACCCGGCACTCGTGAGGAGACCCAGCGAGGCGGCACATCCGGCAAGATACTTGGTGACCGCAGGCCCGTGATGGGTGCTGTACACCTCGATCCCCTGAATCCCGTGCGCTTTGAGCTCCCGGAGGCTTGCCCTGTCCATCTTCCCGGGATGGGCCAGGACGAGAACCCCGCAGGGTCCCACCTCGCGAATGGTCTGGACCAGATCGGGAAGGCCGGAAGAAACCGCCTCTCCGAGTCCTGCCCGGGAAAAGTCCTGGTAGAAGTTCAGGTAGGGGGAACCGGAGCGGTCTCCCCGGGTATAACGGAGTATCCGAGGGTCGCGGGGATTGCGCTTCACCAGCGCGTCGAGAAAGGACACCCCGGTCGGGACCGATTTTCCCCATTCCGGGATATCGCCCTCTTCAAGCAGAAAACCCATCTCCCGGAAGCGTCCGATGATGGCGGGAACGCCCTGCCAGATTTGACTGCAGGAACGGCCGATGAACTCGCGGATGCGGGGGTCGCGCGGATTGAACCCGTAGCAGATCAGGTGATGCTCCCGGCCCCTGAAGGCAGCGGATATCTCGACCCCGCTGAAGAGTTCGACATTGCCGGCGCGGGCGGCATCCAGCCCTTCGGGCACGGCGAGGAAGTCCATGTGGTCGCAGAAGGCCAGGGTGCGCACCCCCCGGCCTGCTGCCAGGGAGATGATCTCTGCCGGGGAATATTGCCCGTCGCTGGAATGTATTGTATGGACATGAAGATCGATCGTCACGTTGATGAACCCATAGCATAACGGCCGCATGGAGGGAAGACCGGGCGGCAAGGCAAGGAGCACGCATGAAGAAGAACGACAGATACCTCATCGATCAGATCAGTCCTCAGGAGTCGTGGAGAATCTTCCGCATCATGGCGGAGTTCGTGGACGGCATCGAGACCCTCTCGTCCCTGGAACCCGCGGTCACCGTCTTCGGGTCCGCCCGGTGCCGGCCGGACGACAAGTATTACCGCATGGCCGTGGAACTGGCCGGCATGCTCGCCCGGGAGGGCTACTGCGTGATCACCGGCGGAGGCCCCGGCATCATGGAGGCGGCGAACAAGGGGGCGTTCGAGGCGGGAGGCCAGTCGGTGGGGCTCAACATCGTGCTCCCCTTCGAGCAGGCCATGAACCCCTACACGAACATCCATCTCAACTTCCGCTATTTCTTCGTGAGAAAGGTCATGTTCATCAAGTATGCCATGAGCTATGTCATCTTCCCCGGCGGGTTCGGCACCATGGACGAGCTCTTCGAGTCCCTGACGCTCATCCAGACGGACAAGATCAAGCCCTTCCCGGTCATTCTCGTGGGCTCGGACTACTGGGGCGGCCTGCTGAACTGGATACAGGACACCATGCTCAGCGAGATGAAGATCGTGCAGGAGGATCTGGCCATCTTCACCGTGGTGGATTCGCCCGGCGATGCGGTGGAGATCATCAAGAACACCAGGGTCTAGGCGAATCTCCCTGACGGCCTCGGGTCCTTCTTGCAGACGAACGGGGTCCGCCCCACCTAAGAGACGAGCCGCGACGCCTTCTGATATGCCGCGAACACCGCGTCCATGGCCGCGGACCTGAAGCCTCTGGACTCCAGCACACCGACCCCTTCGATGGTAGTCCCCCCGGGTGATGCCACCATGTCCTTGAGCTTACCGGGGTGCCTGCCGGTCTTCAGGACCAGGGCGGCAGCCCCTTTCAGGGTCGCACCGGCCAGCTCCAGGGCGAGCTCCCTGGGAAGCCCCGCGCGCACCCCGCCGTCGGCGAGGGCCTCCATGAAGAGGAAGCAGAAGGCAGGGCCCGACCCGGACAGGGCGGTCACTGCATTCATCAGCTTCTCTTCCACCTGCCGGCATATGCCTACGGCAGAGAATATCTCCTCTGCTGTCTTGACGTCTTCAGGGGGGCACGAGGACGACGGGCACAGTGCAGAAACCCCCTCGAGCACCAGCGCCGGTGTGTTGGGCATGATCCGGATCACCCGGGACTGCAGCCCGGTGACCGCCTGGATGGACTCGATGGGGACCCCTGCGGCGATGCTGACGATCAGCCTTTCTGCAAGAGGCTCCCGCACCTGTTCCAGAACTGCACCGATCCTGTCGGGCTTGACCGCCAGGATGACCACTCCGCTCTTTTGAACCAGCTCCGGAGCGCCTCCGGCCGTCTCGACCCCGTAGCGCCCGTGCATCTCCTCCATGCGCCCGGGACGGACATCGTATATGATAACATCCGAGGGTGCGTATAAGCCCTTCTCGAGTATGCCCCCTATTATCGCCTCGGCCATGTTCCCGGCACCGATAAAACCGACAGCAGCCATGGTATCCTCCTCCCTTCTCACTCAAGATGGTACGCTTTTGCTCACCGGGTGCTCTTTTTTCCCCATTATACCCATTTCCGGCAAAATATTCTAAACATAAGATTTTTATCTTCCGATAAAAAAGCTATGGACAGCGCAATCAAGAAGATCAAAGGGGTTTTTTTTGAGGAAACCACCATCACCCTGGGAACCGGGCACACGAAGAAGTCCCAGCGCGTCAAGAACTACTGCCGCGCGGAACAGATGGACGATGAGCTCATACAGGTGACCTATCTCGGGAATGAAGGACAGCCCACCGGCATCGTCATCAAGATGCCCTACGACGAATTCATGAACAAATACACCTTCGAGCCCGGCTATAAAGTGAAAAACAAGGAAGAACGCGAAACGGACAAGCACATTGCGCTGGCGGAAAAACATCGCTCGCGCAAGGAGTTCAACTCAGCCGAGTGGGAGTATAACTCGGCCTTGAAGATCGATCCGGACAGTATCCGTGCCAACTTCGGCGTGGGAACCCTGTACATGGAGATGGGCCAGGTCGACAAGGCGAAGAACGTGTTCCAGAAGCTCTCCCGGATCGAGGCCATCTTTGAAGAAGAAAACAAACACATCTTCAATGAGTTCGGCATCGAGCTGAGAAAGGCCAACATGATCGAGGAGGCGCTGGCGAACTACATGAAGGCCATCGAGATCTCCCCCGGCGACGAGAATCTCTACTTCAACGTGGCCCGCCTGTACTACGATGCAAAGGACTGGACCAACGCCCTGAAATGGATCGAGAAGTCCATCGCCACCAATCCGTACTCCCGGGAGGCGAAGCAGTTCGAATCCCTCATCCGCAAAGAGATGCTGGATCAGGACGGGCCCAGAGCCCGGAGCAGGAAAGACGAGGACGACGATCCCCCCCGGAGGTCGCCCTCAACGAAATTATCCGAAGAGAAGTCCGACCCGCCGCCCCGGACCCTGCCGAAAGACTGACTTTCTCCGCTTTCCGGGCATGCCCGAAGGGCCGGTTTCCCCATGCGGCATCCGGCACCCGGTCAGCGCTTTCCCTTCCCGTCCGGCTCGGAGGCGCATTCTTCCAGATACCGGTACGCCCGCTGGACCTCTTTTGCCGTTTCCTCACGGGAGGCGCTGTTGTCAATCACGATGGTCGCATACGCCCTCTTCTCATCGATGGACATCTGCGAGCGCACCTTCCTCAGCGCCTCGTCCCGCGAGATCCCGTCCCGCTCCATAAGCCTCCTGATCTGGAGCGGCTCGGGGACATAGACCAGAATGACCTCTTCAAAGTCCTGGTGCGCGCCGGTCTCGATAAGCAGCGGAACATCGCAGATCACGACCCTTGCCCGGTTTCCTTCCCCGAGCTCCCGGATGCGCCGGTCCATTTCCCGGAAGACCTCGGGATGGACGATGCGGTTGAGGACATCCTTCTGAACCGCATCGCTGAATATGACGCCGCCCAGACGCTCCCTGTCGAGCTCGCCGTCCGGCCGGAGCACCCCGGTGCCGAAATGCTCCACAATCTTTTCCCACGCGGGGCTCCCGCGGGCCACGACCTCGCGGGCGATCCGGTCCGCATCGATGACCGCGGCCCCGAACGAGGCAAACAGAGCGGTCACCGTTGACTTGCCCGTAGCTATCCCACCGGTAAGCCCGGCAACGACCATGACTTCCCTCCGATGAGCGACAGGTTTCTGCCAGCCTGCTGCCCCTGCCTGCGATAGGAAAAAAACCGGTCAGTGTTGCACGCGGTGCAGAGATCGTGCATTTCGATTGCACTCCCGCTCACCCCGGAATCCAGAAGCTGGGAGCGGGCCGCTTCCCTCAAGTCGACCGTCTGCGACCCGTCGACCCTGACAAACGGCTCCGCACCGAGCGCTTCGACCACCTCCCGGCCCACCTCGTAACAGCACGGGCCGATCGAGGGACCGATGCCCGCCCTGATATCCCTGGCCCCCAGGGCGCGCATCATGCGGATGCACGTGGCCACGATGCCCTGTGCCAACCCCCTCCAGCCGGCATGGACCGCTGCGTTCAGCGGCATGTCCCCGGCCCACGCCAGCACGGGAACACAGTCTGCCGTGCGCACGCAGAGCACGGCATCCGGGTCGCGCGAGATGATCCCGTCGGCCCGGGGTGTCTCCAAGGGGGCGAGATCCTCGGCAAACACGACCCTGCCGGAATGAATCTGGTCCAGGCAGAAGATATCGCAGCCCGGGATGAGGTCCCCGAGCATGGAGCGCGCCGAGACCGGCCCGCCGTCGATGCCGATGGTGAGTTCCTTTGTGCAGAAAACCCCTCTCATATCCCCTCGTGTATATACAGAATTGCCCCTGTGTGACAAGGCCGCAAAGACGTGCGGGTCCTGCTGCCCCGACCGGGAGGAGCGAACCGGGCGGACAGCCGGGATACAGGTGCTCCGGCCGGCCGGGGCGGACATCGGGAGCGGGGGATCGACAGGCACCCTCAACTGAACGATGCTCTCGGGGCGCATCAATGCCGGAACTTTCTAAGGCCTGGATTCTCCCGAATCAAAACCGGCATCTATGCCCCTCGTCGGGAAAATCCCCCCACCCTTTTGCCGCTTGACAATCATTGACCTGGTATGTAAATACTATGCCCCTAAATCAGAAGATCGAGGTATTCGATGAAGCGGACATTTCAACCACATAACACGAGACGCAATCGGACTCATGGATTTCTCGTCCGTATGAGCACAAAGGCAGGACGAGCTGTAATCAATCGAAGGAGGGCCAAGGGACGCAAGCGTTTGGCTGTGTAATGTCAGACGAACGATTCCCGAAGCAGGAGCGGCTGAGGAAAAGACGGGACTATCTCAATGTAGAAGCAAAGAAGGTACGCAAGCTCATCACCCCACACCTCATCATCCTCGCCGCTCGAAACTCAGAAAATCACGCTCGCATCGGTATCACTGTGAGTAAAAGGATCGGAACCGCTGTAAGGAGGAATAGCATCAAAAGACTCTTACGGGAGATTTACCGCAGAAATAAAGATATCTTTCCTCCCGGGTACGATTTTGTTCTCATAGCGAGAAAACAGGATCGGAACACGTGCTACGAGACATATTTTCAGGAAATAACCAGCGCCATGGGATCGCGTACATGGTGAGGATGCTGCTGATAGGTCTGATTCGCTGCTATCAGAAAGTCATTTCTCCATGCCTTCCGAAGTCGTGCCGTTTCTGGCCGAGCTGTTCAGAATACGCTATCCAGGCGATCGAAACGTACGGGATAGGGAAAGGTCTCCTGAAGGCCTCTTTGAGGGTATTGAAGTGCCATCCCTTTCACCCCGGCGGATATGACCCTGTTTAGATCACCTTGAAGGAGACATGATCTGATGGAAAAAAGGACACTGCTGGCCATAGTCATATCAATAGCCATTCTTCTGTTCTGGAATTTCTTCTTTATCGAGCCGAAATCTCCGGAGCAGCCTCAGGGCCAGATAGCTCAGACAGAGCAGACAGAACCCCGGGAGCAGAGCACGGTGCTCCAGGTGCCTTCACAGGGGCAGGACCAGGCGCAGCAACCCGTTCCCGGGGAGACCATCGTCGTTGAGACGCCCAGGTACCGTGCGCAGTGGAGCACGGCGGGGGGGACGCTGACCTCCATCCAGCTCAAGGATTACCGGGAAAACCTTGCCCCGGATTCACCGCCCGTCGAAACCATCAAGACGCCCATGCCCACGGTCAGCGTGAACGATCAGCCCGTCGACTCGTCCATCGTGTACGAGGCATCGAAGAAGGGGGACCCGGACATTCCGGAGGAGCTGGTCTTCTCCGCCCAGGTGAGCCCCGGTGTCACGCTGAAAAAAATTTACACCATCGATCCGCAGACCTATATCATGGGCTACCGGACCGTAGTGGAGAACGGCACCTCGAGCCCGGTGACTGCCGATGTCGACTTGCACCTCAACGGGGCCTATCCCCTGGACATGGACAAGGACGGGTATGCCTTCCAGGGCCCTGTCCTGCTCAACGGGAAGCACCTGGAGGAGTTCAAGGTCTCCAAGGTGAAAAAGGTGGGCGTGTACAGGGAATTCACCGGCGAGATCAAGTGGTTCGGCTTCGAGGACAAGTATTTTCTCTCCACGGTCATCCCGGCCGGGTCTCCGGAGACCACGCTCACCATCAGGCGCATCAGCGAGGAGATGGTGAGGCTCACCTACGATACCGAGCCGTCCCGGATCGAGCCCGGGTCGAGCATGGAGAGATCGTACGAGATCTTCTCGGGCCCCAAGGAGCTGCAGACGCTCAAGAGCGCGGGGAACGAGCTCAGGAAGGCCCTCGATTTCGGATTCTTCGACATCATCGCCAAGCCGCTGCTCATGGGCATGAACTGGATCTACTCCTTCACCATGAGCTATGGGTGGTCCATCATTATCCTCACGATCATCATCAAGATCCTGCTCTATCCCCTGACACTGAAGAGCTTCACCTCCATGAAGGAGCTCCAGAAAGTCCAGCCCCTCATGAAGGAGCTCCAGGCAAAGTATAAGGAGGACAAGCAGAAGCTCAACCAGGAGATGATGAAGCTGTACAAGGAGCACAAGATCAATCCCATGGGAGGCTGCCTCCCCATGCTCCTGCAGATACCCATCCTGTTCGCGCTCTACAAGGTGTTCTACCAGGCCATCGAGCTCAGGCACACCTCGTTCCACCTGTTCGGAACCTGGCTGCCGGATCTCTCCGCCCGGGACCCATACTTCATTACCCCCATTCTCATGGGGTTGAGCCAGTTCGTGATGCAGAAGATGACCCCGACCCCGGGAGACCCCACCCAGCAGAAGATCATGCTCATCATGCCGGTATTCTTTACGGTTCTGTTCCTGAATTTCCCTTCGGGTCTTGTCCTTTACTGGCTCATCAGTAATATTCTGTCGATTGCCCAGCAGGCCTACATAAACAGGAAGCATACATAGGAGACGTCAGCACATGGAAGAGGATTACAGAGAATTCGAAGCAAAGACAGTGGACGAAGCCATCGTCACCGCCATGAGGACGTTCCGGTCGGATTTCGAAAACCTCGACATTCGGGTCATTTCGGAAGGGTCAAAGGGGCTCTTCGGCCTCGTGGGGACGAAATCCGCCAAAATACTCGCCCGGCCGGCGCAAAGGCAGGATACCAAGGCCGGCTTCCCGGATCGGGAGACGGCCCAGGAGCCTGTCCAGAAACTGGGGTCTGCTCCCGAACCAGAAAAGAGGCCCTCACCCGTGCAGCAGGCCGTGCCCAAAGAGGAGATGGACAAGGCCTGCCGGGTCGTCACCGAGCTCCTCGGCCTCATGAACATCTCAGCAGAGATCAGTGTCCGGGGTGAGAACACCATCGAGGTGGTGGGGGACGGGTCGGGCCTGCTCATCGGAAAACGCGGCCAGACGCTCGATGCGCTGCAGTTCATCGTCAACCGGATACTGAACAAGAACCGTGAAGAGCCTGTCTATGTTACTGTGGATACCGAGGGCTACCGCCAGAGACATGTGGAGCTTCTCCGGTCCATGGCGCTCAAGATGGGCCAGAAGGCCAAGCGGACGGGGCAGTCCGTGTTTCTGGAAAAGATGAACCCGTACGACAGGCGCATTATCCACCTCGCCCTGAAGAACGACGCTCAGGTCAACACCAGGAGTGTGGGGGACGGGGTGTACAAGAAGGTGCTCATCGTACCGAAAAGGGCGTCACGATCGTAACAGATACCATTTACGCAGAATCCACGCCCCGAGGGCGCGGCGGGATCAGCATCATCCGGATCAGCGGCCCCGACGTCTGCGAAATCCTCAGGCGCATCACCCCTTCGGAGCACTGGCCCGCCCATGTGCAGAGACCGGCCGCCATCCTCGACTCCGCCGGAGAGGTCGTGGAAAAGGCCATGGTGGTCTTCCACCCCGGCCCCAGGTCGTACACGGGAGAGGATGTGGCGGAGATAAGCTGCCATGGCAACCCCCTGCTTGTGGACGCCCTCATGGGTGTCATCGGGGCCACGGGCCTGGCCAGAATCGCGGACAGGGGAGAATTCACGAAAAGGGCGTACTTAAGCGGCAAGATGGACCTGGCCCAGGCAGAGGCTGTGGGTGCGCTCATCAGCGCGGAGAGCGCCTGCGGGATCGATATGGCCCGCTCCCTGCTGGCCGGCGATCTTTCCGGCCGGATCAAAGGCCTTGGAGACGAGCTCCTCGGAATCATATCCGGTATCGAGGCATCCTTTCTCACCGACGATGCGGTATACGATACAGCCGCGTTCTCCCAGGCGGTCGGCGCCGTAATCCGGGAGATCGATTCCCTCCTCGCTCATGGAGACAGCGCGCCAAAGCGCTATGCAGGGATCGTCACCACCATCGCGGGCCTGCCCAACGCGGGCAAATCGTCCCTCTTCAATGCGATCCTCGGATACCCGCGGGCGATCGTACACCAGGAGAGCGGCACGACCCGGGACATCATCAGTGAGCGTCTCGTTTTCTCCGGCGTGGACTTCCTCTTCCACGACACCGCTGGCATCCGGGAAACCGCCTCGGGCCCCGAGAAGACAGGCATCCAGAAGACCATGGACATCCTGCGGCAGTCCCACCTGGTTCTCTATGTGGTGGACGCGTGCAGAGGTCTGACGAGCGAGGACGAGCCGTGGCTGAATCTCGGGGAGAAGACGATCGTGGTCATGAACAAGGCCGACCTCCTGTCCCGGCCGCGTTTCGGCGTCCAGGGAGAGAGGGCCTGGGTCTCCGCCAAGTACCGCACGGGTGTCGACGAGCTCATGGACGCCGTATCCTGCCTCTTTCCCCTGGGGCAGCCCGGGGTGTTTCTGGGCAGGCACACCTACCTGCTCTCACGGGCACGGGAATACCTCGCCCACTGTCTCGCCGCGCTCGATGACGGGATGACCCCGGACGTCCTCGTTCTGGACCTGAAAACCGCCCTCGAGTCGCTCCGGGAGATCGCCGGCGACTCCGTGGGCCGGGACGTTCTGGAGAGCATATTTTCGGCTTTCTGTATAGGCAAGTGATGGACGAGAAAATCACCACGTGGATCAGAGAGGTGCGCCATTATAATCCGCGGCTTCACCTGGTGAGCCGTTCCATGGAGAAGGACCTGGAAGGGCAGGCCGGGGATACACTGGACCTCCTGGAGCAGGTGAATGAACCGGAAATAGCCGATCTGGGAACCGGGTCAGGCTTTCTCGCCATCCTCTATAAAACGCTCCATCCGGAATCACGAGTCTGGATGATCGAGCGGAGTCAGAAAAAGGGCATCTTCCTCCGCCACATCATTGATCTTCTGGATTTCAACGACATGGAACTGATCGATAGCGACCCCAACACACAGGCGACCGGACCCTTCCCCGCGGTTATGGCCCGGTCGTTCTCCCCCCGCGAAACGCTGGCCGGCACCGTGCTGGGCATCGTATCCCGGCCCGGTCGCTTCTATTATTTTTCGACCGGGGATTCCCCGCTCATCGACCACTCCCTCTTCGGCCTGATCGAACGATCCTCTCGGGAGTGTCGAGGCTACCGGCTCAACCTGGAGGCGTACGAGATCACTTCTCGATAATGGGAATCTTGCGGGCGCCGATATCGTTGAGCTTGGGCACCCTGACCTCGAGCATCCCCTTCTCCAGTCTGGCCTGGATCGCGTGCGTGTCCACGGCCTTGGGAATGTTGAAGGTCCTTCTGAATGTCCCGTACTGCCGTTCGATCATGTAGTAGTTTTCGCTGCGGTTATCGTGGGTGAAAGGCTTGCTGCCGCTGATGGTGAGCACACCGTCGGAGAGATCCAGACTGATGTCTTCCCGCTTCACTCCCGGAAGCTCGGCCCGGATGTACAGGGCCTCGTCGTCTTCCGCAACATCGACCTGGGGATTCCAATGCCCGGGCAGCCTCACGTGCTCGGACTCCCTGAGGCTCTCCTCGAAGACCCGGTTCATCCTGTCCTGCAGGTCCAGGATGTCGCGTATGGGATGTCTCTTCTGATAACCCATCAGGCCTTCCTATTGCACCATAGATTCCATCTTGTCCTCAAGGGCCTTGCGGAGCTTGTTCTTCACGTTGTTCTCGATCTGCCGGACCCGCTCCTTGGAGATATTGTACTGCCTGCCCAGCTCCTCCAGGGTCCGGGGGTCGTCCGCCATGATCCTCTGCCTGACGATCTCCTGCTCCCGGTCGGACAGGTCTTCCAGTGCCTCGTTCACATGGTTCTCCACGCTCATGGCCCGTTCGGTTTCCATGACCGTGTCCTCGGGATTCAGCCCGGAGTCGGCCAGAAAATCCACGAAGCTGGTCTCGCTGTCGTCGGCCAGCGGGCTGTCGAGAGACTGATCCCGGTAAGTGAGCCTGGTGATGATCTCTTCCACCTGCTGAGGATCGGCATCGAGACGCGCGGAAATGGCCTGCGTGCGTTCGTTGATATTGCCGTCGACCACTTCCTCTTCCGCCATCAGCCTGTTGAGGCCGTAAAACAGGCGCTTCTGGAGTTTGGTGGTCCCGAGCTTTACCTGGGAGAAAAACTTCAGGATATAGTCGTGGATCATCGCCTTGATCCACCAGACGGCATAGGTCATGAGGCGGTATCCCTTGTACGGATCGAACTCTTTCACCGCCACCATGAGTCCGATGGTCCCTTCCTGCACGATATCCTCCAGGGGAAGCCCATACCCGGCATAATCCATGGCGATCCGCACAACGTTCCGCAGGTTCGAGGTCACGAGGCGGTGGGCGGCATCGACATCATTGTACTCTCTCAACTTCACCGCGAGATCATACTCCTCGTCCTTCGCGAGGACGGGAAAAGCCTCGAACCGACTGATCAGCTCTGACAGCGAACGGCTTTGTGCTACGGGAAGATTCATATCATCTCCTTCTACATCGCTGAGTTCAGTTCCGTCAAGTTGCGGCTGTAATTAACCGATACATATCGGAATGATTCATCCGATATATTAGATGAAAAAAACCGTTGAAGGGTTCAATTTTTCCAGGTAAATTAAGCGTTCTATTGACGGGCAAGATTCCAGGCAGACAGACCTGTCTCCGGAGGTTATATGTGATAGTGAAATTGCGGGCATTGCTTCTCATCCTGGCTCTGTGCATCGTACAAGGCTGTTCTCTCACCAGTGAAATTCCTCCTTCTTCGGGGTATCCTGCGGCAGGGTGTCCGGCGACCACGGAACCCCTTCCTCCCTCAAGCGAACTGGGCGAGATACCTCCCCTGTTCGATAATCACACCCTGGCGCAAGAGCCGTTCTTCGACCGGGAAGCCCCTTATGACTTCGAGTTCGAGATGAACGAGAGAATCGAATGGTGGGTGCAGCAATACTCTGACCGCTACCGCAAACAGTTTCTGCTCACCCTTGCCCGTTTCGACTCTGTGCGGCCCGCAATGGAGGAGATCCTCGCAAGTCAGGGCCTGCCCAGAGATCTGGTGTATCTCAGCATGGTGGAGAGCTCGGGCAAGGCCAACGCCGTTTCACGCACCGGCGCCACAGGCTACTGGCAGTTCATGATCGGCACCGCCAGACACTACGACCTCACGGTGAACAGGTGGGTCGACGAGCGCCGGGATCTGGAAAAATCCACCCGCGCAGCGGCCCGCTATCTCAAGAATCTGCACACGCTCTTCGGCGACTGGCTTCTGGCGGGCGCCGCGTACAACGCGGGCGAGGGGACCATCAACCGGATCATGAAGAGAAACCCCGAGGTGAGCTGCTTCTGGGATATCTCCCATCCCATGCCCATCAAGACCGAAACCCTGCAGTATGTGCCCAAGTTCATCGCCACGCTCATCCTTGCAAAGAACCGGGCCCACTACGGGCTCGAGGTGCCGGATGATCTGAAGATCGCCCCTCTCGGGTACGAGACCGTCCGGGTGAAGGGCTTTTCCTATCTGGACGAGATCGCCGAAGCGGCAGGATTCTCCGAAGCCCAGCTCGTCCGGCTGAACCCCGAGCTTATCAGGCGGTGCACCCCTCCCCGCGGCGGTGAATACCTGCTCAAGGTTCCGCAGGGGACCGCGCCCGCGGTTGCACAATACCTGCAGAAAACTCACAGCACCCGGGTCGAGTATGTGACCCACACCATCCGGAAGGGCGACACCCTCATCGGCCTGGGAAAGAAATATTCGTCTTCCGCCCGGGACATCGCACGGGCGAACCGGATGAAGGCCAGTGATATCCTCACCATCGGAAAGGTCCTCGTCATCCCGCGCGGCGAGCTCTCTGCCGACATCCGTCCGCCGAGCAGGCACCGCCACGTGGTCGCACGGGGGGAGAACCTCAGAGGCATTGCCCGTCTCTACGGGGTGAGCCTGGAGGATATCGTCGAGGTCAACGGCATCCGGAACCCGTCCCTGATCTACCCCGGCACAGCCCTGAAAATTCCGCCGCAGCTCCATTCCTCCTCGAGCCCACGGATGGTGCAGTACCGCGTGAAGAAGGGCGACACGGTGTGGGGAATATCCCAGAAGTTCGAGGTGTCGACCAGCGATGTCATCAGATGGAACAGGCTGAAGCCCTCGGCCCGGATCCAGCCCGGCGACGAGATCACCATCTACCATCGCTGAGAACATCCTTTTCGCAGAACATGCCGGCGCACCTGACCACTGCGGCGCTCCTTTCTTATGCCCGCAGGGATTTATCCTTTTTCAAACAGCCGAAACAGTATATACTTATACTATGTTCAGCGCATCGAACGTGTTTACCTGCCGGGGAGGAAACAAGGCCATGAGCTTGATCCGGGAAATATTCACCAGAACTTCCGCGTTCTCACTCGTATTCGTCTTCATGATCACTCCAGCCTTTGCCCAGCGATGGGTACAGGCGGACCCGGATGATATACCAACGGATTTCGTCCTGAATGACGTCTGGGTAAACGCCACGGTGCCGGATGATTCGGATGAGGTTTCCCTTGCGATATTCAGCGTGGCAGACGCCGGCAGAATACTCTTCTCGGATGGCGGCAACTGGGTCCTCCAGCCAAGCCCAACTGTCAACCGTCTCAATGGGATATGGGGAAGTGCCGCGGACGACGTCTTTGCGGTGGGGGATGCAGGCACGGTCCTCCACTTTAACGGCGAGATCTGGGAAGAGCAGGAAAGCAACACCCCCTGGGATCTCAATGACGTCTGGGGAAGCGCACCCGGCAGTGTGTACGCCGTGGGAGACAACGGCACCATCATGCATTTCAACGGAGAGGTCTGGGAAGAACAGGAGAGCAACACCCCCTGGGATCTCAACGGTGTCTGGGGAAGCTTTCCCCGGGACGTATACGCCGTGGGAGACAACGGCACCATGATGTATTTCAACGGAGAGATCTGGAAAGGACAGGTGAGCAACACCCCCTGGAACCTCAACGGCATATGGGGAAACCACCCCTGTGACGTGTACGCCGTGGGGGACAACGGCACCATCCTCCGATACCGCGGGGTTACGTGGACCGGCGCCACCAGCGACCCGTCATTCGTTGCCACCCTGAACGCCGTCTGGGGCACCTCTCCCTGCAACGTTTATGCAGTGGGTCAGTCATCCGAGCTCGTGGGCACGGTCCTGCACTTTGACGGCAGCTCCTGGGCCATCCAGGACGGCCTCGTCACCACCGATCCCATCACCCCTGTCATCCCCTCCCTGAAGGGAATTCACGGCGGCTCCATCCGGGACATTCGTGCCGTGGGCAGTACGGGGTTCGTTATGGGCTACGACCCCGAGGCCGACCTTTTCCCCACCCTGTGCTCGGTATTTCCAGCCGGAGGCACTCAGGGCGCGGCCGTGGACACGATGATCACCGCGACCTTCTCCACCGCGATGTCCTCCGCATCCATCACGGACAGCTCATTCACCCTCTCGGGCCCTTCGGGCGCAGTGGAAGGATCCGTCTCCTACAGCAGTAACGCCGCCGTATTCAGCCCCGGCGCGAACCTCGCATACGAGACCACCTACACGGTTACGCTGAGCGATACGATCACGGACGACCTGGGCTTTGGGCTGGAGAACGGTTACAGCTGGACCTTCACCACGACGGGCGAACCGGCCGACTCCGATGGATCCTGCTTTATCTCCGTAGCCCGGTAATCCTTAAAGGGAGGCGGTTCTCTCTTTTTGAAGGGATTCTTCTACCACACCGCGATCTTCATGCCCGTGGATGCAAGATAGCGTGCGATATCCGTATCCAGGGCACTGAGAAGGACGACCACCTCCCCCACCTTCACCGCCGGGAGCTCGAGCTCGGTGCGTTTTGCCGCCACCTCCGTCTTTATCGGGGGGCCCTGCCGCTCGATGCCGAGGGTGTCGAGCACGGTTTCGAAGACCTCGGCCGAGGTGTCGACGACCGTGTATCCCTTTTTCGCCAGGAGCTCGCTCATGGTCTTATCCGGCATCTCTTCGGTGAGGACGATATGATCGTTATAGAGGAGCGGGGCCTTGTAGGCGATCCGCAATGCATCGAGCGACACGAGCTCCAGCTCCTTGTCCTGCTCGTAGGGCATGCCCAGGAGATCGAAGAGTTTCCGGTACGAATGCCCAAGCTCGGTGAGTGCAGCCTCGGAAGTTTCCTGCGGAACCCAGGGCTTCCCCCCCATCTCGATGAGATCGATGCCGAACCGGGAGGCGTAGTTTCTGATGGGTCCGGGGGTCTGCTGATCCACTTCGCCGAGAAGATTGATGACAAAAACATTCTGCCGGGAAAAATCCTTGTATACGATCCATTTCCCGGAGAACCGGATCTTCTCGTCCTCCCCGACCAGGAGCGGGCCTGCATCCTTGTTGATGGAAAAATACCCCGACACGTTCAGCACCCGGTCCATGAGGGACTCCAGGCCCTCATGGGGGCCAGAGATAATCTTGCACGCAGGGAATGCCTGCTCCAGGATGCCCTTCACCTCAGGCGATATCCGGCTGTTCATGTCGAGGATGACACGCATGCCGGTGTCCAGCTCGATCACGGGAATCTCGCTCGTGTCGATGGAGACGCTGCTTCCGCCCGCCATGGGCATGAAGTAGGTGCCCTCGTCCTTCTGCCTGCCGCCCATCCTGGTCAGGGCCGGCAGCAGGGTGTTCTTCACGATCCGGGAGATGGCGGACTGTTTGGGTTGCGCATCGGGAGAAGCCTTCCCCCGGCCTTTGCCTTGACCCGGCCCGGATGGCGCCGGGGTTTCTCCTTCCCCCTGCGTCCCGGCTGATCTGCGGCCCTGCATCGTGGTATCGGGCTTCTTCCCGGCCTTTTTCCCGGGCGCGTCCTTTCCCGGAGGCGCGGAAACCGTCTGCCGGGAAGGTTCGGGCGCGGGCTTCGGTTTTTGTGTGGATTTCGGTTTCGGTGCGGGTTCCGGTTTCCCGGCGGTCTTGGCCCGGTCTTCCTCGATGACCTCGATCTTGTTCCTGGATACCGGTTTCCCGATCACTGGCACTGCCTGTGCCACGGACTCAGGTGCCGGCTTTTCCTCCCTGTCGATCTCCGGGGGGGCCATCCGCTGCCGCCGCTGGTTTTCCAGGATACTCGCTGTCCCCGCCCGGCCATCCGGAATCTCTGCCTTCTCAAGGGATTCCGGATCCACCTGCTCCCCGCGTTCCGCGGCCTTCTGCTGCCGGGTGAGCTCGTGCACCTTCTGCTCGATGAGCTCATGGAGAAGCTGGTCGGGTTTCTTGCCGTTCCCGCCGGCGGCCGCCCCTTCGGCCTCCTGATCTTTCGCCGCCTCCTTGGCCGCACTCACCACCTGCCTGATCTCGGGCATCCGGACCTTCTGCCCCGCCTCCACGAGATCGAGGTTCTTGATCTCCGGGTTGAGGTCTCTGATCAGGTTCAGGTATTCATTGAAGATGAGGTCGTCAGGCAGGCCGTACACCTGCCTGAGGATCATGGCCAGGTGCTGACCCTTCTTGATCACATAGACGTCCTCAGAGGTGGCCTGGACCGAGAATCCCTCCCCGCTCCCGGGGATGTGGGGAACACGGATCCGCCGGCCTGAGATGATGTGGTTCAGATCGGTGATTTCCGGATTGAGCTCCCGGAATTTTTTGTAGAGGTACGGAAAGTTGTTGTAGCGCGCGTTCCGGGTCTGGACCAGGATTTTCCACAGGGTATCGCCCGGCTGAACCGTATAGCTGGTGAACTCGGCGGGATCCGCCCTGCGTGCGCGCTTGACCAGGGTGATCTCTTCCGCCCCTGCCGGCCACGGCATCAGCATGATGCACACCAGGAGCAGAATCCCTGACCTGAGCATCAATAAACCTCCTTGAGCATGAGATCATCGAATGTGGACTGCTCCCTGGGGGGAAGCCCGTCGGCCTTGAAGCATTCGAAACGGATGTCCTGCGAGCTCTCCGAGGCGAGCCTCCCGGTTTTCGTATCCACCTTGGCGAACACGATCCCCTCAGGAATCTGGAAATCGTGGACCGGTCTGTCCTTGAGCGCCGCCTGCATGAAATCAAGGAAGATCGGGCACGCCGCCCTGCTGCCGGTCTCGTTCTCTCCCAGGGGCATCATGTCGTCGTATCCCACCCACACCCCGCAGATCATTTCCGGGGTGTAGCCGATGAACCAGGCATCACGGTTATCATCGCTCGTGCCGGTCTTTCCCGCCACGGGCCTCCCCAGCTTCTTGGCCCGCCAGCCGGTGCCGCTCTGCACCACATCGGTCAGGATGTTGGTGATGATGTAGGCCGTCTGCTCCGAAATGGCGCGGCTTTCGCTCTCTGCGCCGGGTTCTGCAGCGGCGCCGGATCTGGCCGAGTAAATGGGGCCGACATCGATCTGGGTGATATAGTCTATCAGACGGGGATTGAGCCTCTGCCCATAGGTGGCGAACACCGCGTATCCCTTCACCAGATCGTAGGGCGTCACCGACCCCGAGCCCAGCGCCAGCGAGAGATCGCGGGGAAATTCGGCATCCATGCCGAATCGGTTCAGGTAGCCGATTGCATATCCGATGCCGACGTCTTTGAGTATCTTGATCGTGATTACGTTCCTGGAGAGCACCAGCCCCGTACGCAGGGTGGTGGCCCCGTAGAACCTGTCTTCGTAATTCTTCGGCTTCCAGGGCTCTTCATCTTCCTCTCCCTGGAAGGTGATGGGAGTATCGAAGATGATGGAGGCCGGGGTAAATCCCTTATCCACGGCGGCGGCATAGATGAAGGGCTTTATGGCCGACCCGCTCTGCCTCCTGGCTTTCACCGCCCGGTTGAACTGGCTCTGGGAATAATCGAAACCGCCCACCAGGGCAACCGTGCCTGCGTTCCGGAGATCGAATGCCACGAGGGATGCCTGGACCCTGGGCTCCTGGGACAGCATAAACCCTTCCGGGGTATAGCACAGGCGGATGACATTCCCGGGCTCGAGCACGCCCGTGGGGGTCCAGCTTCCCTTGGGATTGATCCAGGCATAGCTCTGGGGGGGGAGCTCCATGGTTTTTCCGCCGATATTCACGACCAGCGGAGAGACGGAGACCACCTCGGCCCAGTAAAGCTGGTAGGGCTCTTCGCCCTTCCAGGCCAGCTGATTCTCCTGGAAGGCCAGGATCCTTTCCTTCCTTGTCTCGCTTATGCCTTTCTCGGGACCGCGGTACGCGCCCTGCCTCATCTCCAGGTCGATGATCCCTTTGCGCACCGCCTGGATCGCAGCGTCCTGAAGCAGGGGCGAAAGGGTTGTCTGGACATTGATCCCGCCCGAAAGGATATCTCCGCCGTAGCGCTCGGTAACAAGGGACTTCACATGGTCCATCACATAGGGATACCGGGTGAACAAAGCCACCGATTCTCCCGTGATCATCAGGGGCTCCTTGTACGCGTCAGCCGCCTCCGACTCGGTGATGTACCCTTCCTCCACCATGCGGGTCAGCACATAATTCTGCCTCCTCTTGGCGGCGGGAAAATCATTGAGGGGCGAGTACCTGGCCGGTGCGGGCGCAAGCCCCGCGATCATGGTCATTTCGGCCAAGCTGAGATCCCTGCACTCCTTGTTGAAATACCGCAGAGACGCCGCACCCACGCCGTAAGCCCCGCTGCCCAGATACAGGCGGTCCAGGTAGAGGTGCAGGATCTCGTCCTTGGACAGGGCCCGTTCGATGCGCAACGCCAGCACGATCTCCTTGAGCTTGCGGGTGATGGTCTTCTCCCGGGAAAGAAGATACGAGCGCACCACCTGCTGGGTAATGGTGGAGGCGCCCTGGACGTACGAATTGGCGCGTATGTCCGCGATGAGCGCGGCGACGATCCGCGTGAGGTCGAGACCGGCGTGCTTGTAGAAGGTGGAGTCCTCGGCAGCGATGAAGGCCTGCATCAGCCTTACGGGGATATCCTTTCCTCCCTGGACGATCATGCCTTCCGGCGGAATATAGCCGATGGAACTGCCATCGGAGGCGATAATCGTGCTCAACCTCGTCGGCTCGGGTTGCTTGAGCTCATGTATCGAGGGCAGACCGCGATACACGAACCAGTACGCCGAGAGTCCCAGAAGAAGCATGCCGCATACCAGAAGCCCAGCAAAGATTTTCAGCCACCTCATAGCTCCTCCAAAATATCAGCATGCGGATGAAATGCAAGGGATAATTGCGTGCAGTGCCGACATCCGCCGTGACGAAAGATGCGTCTCCCTACTCGCACCATCTTCTCGGCATCCCGGGCAAAGAAATACACCCCGTTGTTTCGCGGTACTGGAGCAGACGCCGAATCATTCCCGGACTGGACGAAGCTCAAACGGTTGTGCTAATGAAGCAACCAACATCAACACGGAGGCCGATATGAACACGGAGTACAATCCGCAGGCAGTGGAGTCGAAGTGGCAGCAGAGCTGGCAGGATACCAACCTCTTCCGCGTGGACACGAAAAGCGACAAGCCCAAGTACTATCTGCTCGAGATGTTCCCCTACCCGTCCGGGCGCATCCATATGGGTCATGTGCGCAACTATACCATCGGAGACGTGGTGGCCAGGTACAAGACCATGAGAGGCCACAACGTGCTGCATCCCATGGGATGGGACGCCTTCGGCATGCCTGCGGAAAACGCGGCCATCGCGAGCAGGATCCACCCCAAGAAATGGACGTACGAGAACATCGACTATATGAGGGCCCAGCTCAAGAAGATGGGCTTCAGCTATGACTGGAGCCGGGAAATCGCCACCTGTGCCCCCGAGTACTACAAATGGGAGCAGCTCTTCTTCATCCAGATGTACAGCAAAGGGCTCGTATACAAGTCACGGGCCTTCCTCAACTGGTGCGAGCAGTGCAAGACCGTGCTCGCCAACGAACAGGTGGTGGAGGGGCAGTGCTGGCGGTGCGGGTCCCAGGTCTTTCTCAAGGAGCACGACCAGTGGTTCTTCAAGATCACCGCCTATGCCCAGGAGCTGCTGGACGATATCGAAAAGCTGAAGAAGGGCTGGCCCGAGCGGGTGCTCAGCATGCAGAAGAACTGGATCGGCAGGAGCACCGGCACGCTGATCCGCTTCCGGATCGAGGGCACCTCCGACGATATCGAGGTGTTCACCACCCGGCCCGACACCCTCTATGGGGCGACCTTCATGAGCCTCGCCCCGGAGCACCCGCTGGTGAAGACCCTGCCCGCCGGGACCGGCCAGGAGGGCAAGGTGCAAGACTTCGTGAACAAGACCTTGCAGGTCGACACCTTCACCCGCACCTCCGACCTCTACGAGAAGGAGGGTGTGTTCACCGGCAAATACTGCATCAACCCGCTCACCGGCTTCAAAATGCCCATCTATGTGGCCAACTTCGTCCTGTACGACTACGGGACCGGGGCGGTCATGGCGGTTCCGTCCCATGACCAGCGCGACTTCGATTTCGCGAAGAAATACGGGCTCAAGATCATCGTGGTGATCCAGCCCGAAGGCGAGAGCCTGGATTCCGAGACCATGGAGTGCGCCTACGAGGGTCAAGGCGTGCTCGTCAACTCCGGAAAGTTCAACGGCATGAAGAACACGGAGGCCATGGAGGCGATCACGGAGCACCTCGAGGCCCAGGACAGGGGATCGGCTACGGTGAACTTCCGGCTGCGCGACTGGGGGATATCACGGCAGCGCTACTGGGGCGCGCCCATTCCCATGGTGCGCTGTGAAAAATGCGGAACCGTGCCCGTCAACGTCGAGGACCTGCCCGTCACCCTGCCGGAAAACGTGGAGCTGACCGGGACGGGCATCTCCCCCATAGCCCAGGACGAGTCCTTCGTGAACACCACCTGCCCCGCGTGCGGGGGAAAGGCCAGGCGGGAGACCGACACCATGGACACCTTCGTGGAGTCCTCGTGGTACTTCATCCGCTACTGCAGCCCCCACAGCCACGACGAGCCGTTCGACAAAGCAGAGGTGCAGTACTGGATGCCGGTGGACCAGTACATCGGCGGGATCGAGCACGCCATCCTGCATCTGCTCTATGCCAGGTTCTATACCAAGGTGCTCAGGGATCTGGGCTATATCGACATCGACGAGCCGTTCGAGCGGCTTCTCACCCAGGGCATGGTGATCAAGGACGGGGCCAAGATGTCCAAGTCCAAGGGCAATGTCGTGGACCCCGAAGACCTCATCAAGAATTACGGGGCCGACGCCACGAGGCTGTTCTGCCTCTTCGCGGCGCCTCCGGAAAAGGACATGGACTGGAGCGACAAGGGAATCGAGGGCTCGTACCGGTTTCTCTCGCGGCTCTGGAGACTCGTGTTCGATATGAAGGACCAGCTGCTCTCCGCGGATCTTTCCGGGGACGCTCCGCCCAAGTCCATGGAGGCCCTCAAGAGAAAGACCCACCAGACCATCAAGAAGGTCACCGAGGACATCGAGAAGCGCTTCCGGTTCAATACCGCCATTGCCGCCATGATGGAGCTGGTGAACGACCTCTACCGGGCAAGGGAGGCCGCCTCATCCCCCGGGGAGTTCGCCGTCGTCAGGGAGGCGGTGCAGAGCCTGCTCGTCATGCTCTCGCCCTTTGTCCCCCACATCGCCCAGGAGCTCTGGGAGGCCATGGGCAACAATGAGCAGCTCTTCAGGACATCCTGGCCCGAGTTCGACCCGCGCTGGTGCGAAGAGCAGGAGGTCACCATCGCGGTGCAGGTCAACGGCAAGCTCAGGTCGACCGTCACCGTTGCCAAGGACGCCGATCAGGAAACGGTGAAGGAGCTGGCCTTCGCCGAGGCTAATGTGAAGCGGTTTCTCGATGGCGCGGACATTAAAAAGGTCATTTATGTCCCGAATAAGATTATTAACATTATTGCTCCTCTCCGTTAGCCTCGCCGCCTGCAGCTACTCGTTCGTCCTCGACGGAGGGGCGGGCGGATCGCAGGATTTCGTCCTGCGCCCGAGCACAAATAGGACCACCCTCATCGAGGCGGGGATGACCCTGGATACCGAGCTCGAACGGACGCTCTCCTCCATGGGCATGCTCGCCCCGGAAAGCGGGGAGTACATCCTGCACTGCACCCTCACCTCCTATTCGAGCCAGGCCATAACGTCCCCGTCGCTGTCGTCCGACGACCGGTACCGGCTGACCATCCACGTGGCCGCCCGCGTCCTGGACGCCCAGGGAAAAGAAGTCTGGACCATGGGTTTTTCCGATCAGGGGACCTACCCCGAAAGGGGTGCTGAAGAGGACGGGCTCGAGGAGGCGAGCAGGAGGGTGTCCCTCCAGATAGCGCGGGCCCTGGCGGCCGTTGCCCTATGAGGATACCGCAGATTCACCCCCCCTTGAAGGATGTCTACCTGCTCACGGGCGAGGAGGTGTTCCTCATCGAGGAGCAGCTTACCGCGGCCAAGGCGCTGCTGGGCGAAGACGCGTCCATGAACAGCTCGTGGTACCAGGCCCAGGAAATCCAGCGTGTCGAGGAGGTCGTGGAGCTCTGCAACACCATGCCGTTTTTCACCGACAGGCGGCTCATCGTCATCAGAAACTTCCACAAGATGGTACAGAAGGAAAAGGAGAAGATCCTGGCCTATGTTCAGCGTCCGTGCGGCTTCACCACCCTGATCCTCACCATGGAGGGGGTGGCGGAGCGCGAGGAGAAAAAACACATGAAGGGACTCCCCGCAGGCCTGGAGATGCTTCGCTTCAGCAGCCTCAAGGGCCGGGACCTTCACGACTGGATAGCCGGCAGGGTCAGGATGTACGGAAAGAGCATGGACCGTGACGCGGTGTACCTGCTCGCGGAGATAACCGCGGGCAATATCTGGTTCATCGCATCCGAGATCGAGAAGCTCAGCCTCCACGTTGGAAACAATCCGTCCGTTACGATCAAGGACGTCGAGTACCTGGTCATGGAATCCCACGATCCGCCGGTCTTCGCCTTCATGGACTCCCTCTTCGACAAGAAAAAGGATGTTCTCGTGAGGCTCCACGAGATCGAGCACACCGGGATCAACGAGCTCGAGGTGATTACCCGGATCGAGAACCAGATCTCCCAGCACTATCAGGTGCTCTGCTGCGGGAAGAACAGCCGGGCCGGGGTGCATCCCTTTGTGGAAAAGAAGATACTGGGCCGCCGATCGCTCTGGAACGCGCATGAGCTTATCGGTCTGCTCTCGGCGGTACGCAGGGTGGAACACGGGATCAAGTCCGGACGGACGATGTATCCGTACTCGGCTATTCAAGAGGCGTTACTGGAGGTTATATTTCCGGCATGATCCCTTTTCTGTAAAGAACGCGATCTTTTTTAAGGGACCATGGCCGGGAAGGGAAGCAGGGCTGTTTTTAAGAGGCCTGGGAATTGAATTTCCTGGTAAGCCGGGAGACCTTCCGCGATGCGGCATTCCGGTGAAGGATGCCCTTGTTCACGGCGCTGTCCAGACGTGCAACCGCTTCTTTGAAATATTTCTGCGCTCCCTCGGTGTTTTTCTCATCCAGGGAAATAAACGCCTTTTTCACCGTCGTGCTGATGGTGGATTTATAGCTCTTGTTTCTCAGTCTTCTCTTTCTGTTCTGTCTCACCCTTTTCAGGGCTGAAGCATGATTGGCCATTCCTTACTGTTCCTCCTTTTTCTCAAAAACCCGAGGTGATTCTTATTAGCTATGCTTCTTCCATATGTCAAGCCCTTTGTCTGCTCCACAACACGGAATCATTCCTTGCACGGACAGCGGTTCAGGCTCTCGTATTCTCTTGCCGGGCCCACCCGATTCAGCTTTGCGAGGAAGCCAGATGGCACGCAACGAAATGATCCTTCCCTTTTTCCTCGAGCACGGGGGGCTCTGTTGCGCATATCCCTCCGGCCTTGGGGCACCAGGCGCGGTAGGCACACCCTGCTGAGGAAAACTCCGGAGAGTCCTGCTCGCAGCTGCCCCTCCTCGGCGACCTGAGATTCAGGCCCTTCTTCGGCCGTGCCTCGGGCACCGCGTCCATGAGGCAGCCGGTGTAGGGATGGAGCGGGTTTTCAAAGAGCGCCGATGCATCGGCGAGCTCCACGATCCTGCCCTTGTACATGACCGCGACCCGGTGGGAGATATAGCCCACCACCGAGAGATTGTGCGAGATGAAGAGATACGAGAGCTTCAGCTCCTTCTGGAGGTCCACCAGAAGATTGATCACCTGGGCCTGGATGGAGACGTCGAGGGCCGATACGGGCTCGTCGCAGATGAGGAGCCGGGGGTTGACGGCCAGGGCCCTGGCGATGCATATCCGCTGTCTCTGCCCTCCGGAGAACTCGTGCGGGTATCGCGGGAGGATGTCCTCATGGAGGCCCACCATCTCAAGGAGCTCGCGCACGCGCTTCGCTCTCTGCGCCCTCGACCCTTCATGGTGTATGATCATGGGCTCCTCGATGATGGACCCGATCTTTCTCCGGGGATTGAGCGATCCGAAAGGGTCCTGAAAGACCACCTGGATGCCCCTCCTGACCTGAGAGAGCGAGCTCCTCCAGGCGCGCACCACATCGACCTCCTCGAAGCGGATGCTTCCGGAGTCGGGCTCTTCCAGGGCCAGTATCATCTTCGACAGGGTCGTCTTACCGCACCCGGATTCTCCCACCAGACCGAGCGTCTCGTTGGGGCGGATGTCCAGATCGACGCCGTCGACCGCGGTCACCACCCCGGCCGATTTCCTGAACACCCCCGAGGTGATGGGAAAGGTCTTTTTCAATTCGCGTATCTCGAGGATCGGCTTCATCCGTTCGCATACCTCCAGCAGCGCACGCAGTGATCCGGATGAGGCCGGAACATCGGCGGCCGCTCACTCCTGCAGATGTCCATCACCTCGTCGCACCGGTTGTGGAAGGTGCACCCCTTCGGCATGTCGCGCAAGGTCGGAACATTACCGGGTATCGCGTGGAGCTGCTCGCCCCTCCTGCGGGCCTCCACCGTGGGGATGGACCTCATCAGGCCCCGGGTGTAGGGGTGCAGGGGCCGGGAGAAGATGTCCTCCACGCCGGCATGCTCGACCACATTCCCGGTGTACATCACGGCCACGTCCTCGCACGACTGGGCCACCACCCCGAGGTCATGGGTCACCAGCAGGATGGAGGTGTTCAATTCCTCCTTGAGCTCTCCCATGAGCGAGAGTATCTGGGCCTGGGTGGTGACGTCGAGCGCGGTGGTGGGCTCGTCCGCGATCATGAGAGACGGCCTGCAGGCAAGGGCCATGGCGATCATGACCCGCTGGCACATGCCTCCGCTGAGCTGGTGGGGGTAGTCGTCGATGCGCCTGTCCGGACACGGGATGCCCACCATGTCCAGCAGCTCCGCTGCCAGTTCGCGGGCCTGTTTTCTGGTGGGGGCGCGGCGGGACTGATGGAGCATGAGGACCTCTTCGATCTGAAACCCGATGGTGAATACGGGGTTCAGCGAGGTCATGGGCTCCTGGAAGATCATGGAGATCTTGTTGCCCCGGATCTCTCTGATCGCTGCCTGATCGAGGGTCAGGAGATCCGTGCCCTCGAACAGGACCTTTCCCCTCACGATCTTCCCCGGCGGCTCGGGGATGAGCCGGAGAATGGTCAGTGCGAGGACCGTCTTCCCGCACCCGGACTCACCGACGAGGCCGAGGGTCCGTCCCCTCCCGATCCGCAGGTCTACGCCGCCCAAGGCATGGACCACGCCCTCAGGGGTATAGAAATACGTGCACAGGTCCTGGATATCCACGAGCACATCCCGATCATCCGGCTCGCGGGTGTGCCGGAGATCGCCCGCCGCCTGCCCGGTTGCCTTTCTATCAATCAGATCCGTATCCACCACTGATGATCGTTCCTCTTTTCCTTCCCTCTCCGGATCGCGTGCGGTTTTTTCCACGCACACCACCATGGCGCGCATCCCGGATTCTCAATACACCACCCGCTTCCCGCCGGATGCGAGCACGAAATGCACCTGGGAGACCCCGTGCTTTTCCCTGATCATCCGGGACACCTCCTGATGGAGTCCTTCCTCGACCGGTACAACCTGTGAAACAGACCGTCCGTCCGTGGTCCTTGCCGAGCAGAGGGCCACGGCATGACCTGCCACGATGGCATATCCGCACCCTTTCAGCCCGCAGCATGAGGTGTCCATATGGGCATACCCGACAAAGTAGAGGATTCCCCCGTTTTCATGGGGCAGGATCTCCTCGCTGATAAGGGTATAGTGCCCTGCAATCGCGTTTATGTCTTCGTTCAGGGCCGGATGAACATACTCCATCAGTTTCCCCCCTCCGGTGTTGTTCTGCTCGCCACCTTACATGATCAAGTCTCATCGATAATGTCAAGGCATGAAATATGCACGGCCGGTTCTGCCATTACTTTCTTGCGGTTTAGCGTTAAAGTTTGGAAATCGGTGCACCGATGATCCTTATATCAAACGAGTGATGGGGAGCGGAAAGGGGAAGAATCCTATAATGAAAGGTATCATTCCATGAGCCTGTTCGACAACCTCTTTGGCAAGAAGAAGGAGTCGAAGGACATCCGGACCTGCGAGTCTGCCCTGGAAAAGAGACCCGACGATCCGGTGCTGCTCAAGAAACTGGGGGACCTCTATCTCAAGACAGGCAGACACGAGGATGCATCGGACATCTATGTCCGCCTGGGCGATACCTATAGCAGCAAAGGCTTTTATCCCAAGGCCATCGCTCTGTACAAGCAGGCCATCAAGATCAACCCGGGCTGGGAAAAACCTCACGAGAAGCTCGCCGAGCTCTACAAGGTACAGGGGTTTTCCCGGGAGGCCGCCACCCAGTACGTGAAACTCTCCGAGATCTTGGAGCGGCACGGGGAAAACGATACGGCGATCCTGTACATGCAGAAAGCCTCCGAGCTCGATCCCGCCCACACAACCGTCAACAAGAAGGCACAGTCCTTCGATGTCCGGGAAAAGGGCATGATGGACCCCCTTCCCAAGCTCTCCACGCAACCGGATGTCCAGGCAACGAACTTCTATGATCTCAACAACGAGCTGGATAAGGAGATTCAGGATCTCAATATCGATGCATCGTCGGAGAATCTCGTGGACGAGACCGGCGTGGACAGCGTGTTCAAGGCTATCCAGGAGAGTGCGGCCACGGAGGGCAAGGACGATCCCCTGTTCCTCTACAACATGGGACTCGCCTACCGGGAAACCGGGCTTCTGGATGACGCCATCGAATCGTTCAACAAGGTGGTCTCGACGGGAGAAAAGCTCTTCGACGCCTACATCATGCTGGGGATTACCTACCGGGAACAGGGCATGTTCAAGGAATCCCTGACCTCACTGAAGCAGGGGGCCGAACTGGAAGAGGCCTCCAACAACATGAAGGTGGGGGTTCTCTACGAGATCGCCCAGACCTACAAGGCCATGGGGGACAACGCCAACGCCTTGTCCATATTCAGGGATATCCAGAAAGAGCATAAGGATTTCAAAGACGTGGAAGTTGAGATCGTACGGCTGGCGGGTGGAGGTTAACATGGCTGTCATCAATTATTCGAAAAAAGAAATATCAGCGAAAATCGTATACTACGGCCCTTCCCTCTGCGGGAAGACCACGAACATACAATCGATATATGCCAGCATAAAACCGGATCAGAAGGGCAAGCTGGTTTCCCTGGCCACCGAGGCCGACCGCACCCTGTTCTTTGACTTTCTCCCCATAGAGATCGCCAACATCCGCGGGTTCAAGACCCGGCTCCACTTCTACACCGTGCCGGGCCAGGTGTACTACAACTCGACGCGCCGGGCGGTGCTCACCGGGGTCGACGGTCTGGTATTCGTGGCCGACTCACAGCGGGACAAGATGGAGGAGAACATCGAGAGCCTGGCGAACCTGGAGGAGAATCTCAACTACTACGGCAAGAGCATGAAGACCCTGCCGCTGGTGATCCAGTACAACAAGCGTGACCTCCCGGATGTGACTTCTGCAGCCGAGATGGAGCAGATCCTCAACCAGGACGGGTATCCGTCTTTCGAGGCGGTCGCCACCACCGGAGAAGGCGTGCTCCAGACACTCACGAAGATCACCAAGATGGTGCTCAGACACATCGAGATGGGCACGAGCGGAAAACCGCAGCCAAAGCCGCAGGCACGCACTGAAAGATTTTCCGTAGAGCAGAACGCGCATGCCGGCGGTCAGCCGGCAGCACCTAGCCCCCCTTTGAACGATCCCCCGAAAAAACCGGATTTTCCTTCATCATCTCCGGACATCCCCATGCCGGAAGATACCGTAGCAGCCCTTTCCGGCGAAGCTGAATTCTCCGGCGGAAGGATCCAGATCGTGGGCACGGAAAATGCAAAAATCATCTCCGTGAACGCGATCAGCATTCCACTGCATCTGAAGGTAGAAGGAGATTCAAGGACGTATACGATGGAAATGGCCATCAAGATAGACAGCTTGATACCAGAGGAATAAGGGTGTGCCGGCGGCAGCGATTCTCAACGATATTCAGTCTGTTTCCTCTCTCAGGGAGCTCATCGGCTACTGGCCTTTCGTAGCCGCATTTCTGGGCAACAGTTACTTTTTCGTCATCATCACCACTGTTTTGACATTCCTCCTTATCGGGGTGTGTCTCCTGGCGAAGTATATTCCCCATATGCTCAACGACCTGAGCATCGGGACGAACAACGATCTGCCCCCCTTCGGGCTCAAGCTCTGGGTGGTCCTGATCGCCATGGTGCCCGTTTTCTTCGATGCCGGAATACTGTGGTTCGTTCTCTGGTGGTTCATTGTGCTCTGGGGCTATCTGAACGTGATGGAGAGGCGAATCGCCTTTGTTTTCATCTCCATGATATTCATGTCGAGCTGGATCTCCCATATGGGTGCAGGTTTCATGACCTATTCCCAGACCGGCGTGAACCGGGAGATGTTCTCCCTGGATCATGCGGTTGGCACACCCGGGGACAGTATTGTCCTGGCGTCCTGGATCAATGGCAACACGGCGGATGCCGAGCCCATGAACATCCAGGCACTCACCGAGATTAAAAAGGGCAACCGCCAGGCAGCGGTGAGCCTGTTGAGCCGGACCCTTGACCTGGAGCCGAACAACAGCCGGTACTACAACCACCTCGGAATCGCTCTGACCGAGACGAATCGGGACAACGAGGCGGTCAAGGCATTCCAGAACGCCATCACCCTGGACCCGGACAACGTGGTCTACCACTATAACCTCAGCAGGCTTCATCAGGCCACATACAACCTGTACGAGTCAGAGCAGTCCATCCAGAGGGCAAGCGATATCGATCCCGCACGAGTGAGATTCTTCCTCGATCAGGAGGAACAGGCCCGTGACTATAGCTACATCAGCGAGCACATTCCCGTCATGCGGCAGCTGGCACGGCAGATGAAACCCTCGGGCGAGCTGACGCTGGTTGCCGACGCGATGTGGAACAGCGTGCTCGGACTGTTCCAGAGGGACAAGGCCATATACATAAGCCTGGTTACTTTCCTTGTCCTCTTTCTCCTCGGACACATTCCGGAAGAGAAGTTCACCAAGCGCTGCAACCGGTGCGGAAATCTCTATTACGCCGGAAAGACATCCGGATCCGGCTATCCCATGTGCCTCCAGTGCCACTGGCTGGAAACCAAGGCAAAGAAGCAGATGAACTCCATCCTGACCTGCAAGGCCGAGGAGATCAAGCAGTATCGGATACAGAACGCGGCACGCACGCAGAGGCTGGAGCTCATCCTTCCGGGGTTGGGTTCGATCGCCGCGAACAAGATCTTCAAAGGAATCTTCAGGCTGACCGTGTTCTCGGCAGGGCTTGTTCTGGTCGTCACCGGAGGCAGGGTTCTCTCCTGCTTCATTCCCGCAGAATTCGACATCACCGGTCTCATGAGAATCGCCGGCATCTTCGCGCTGGGTCTGTTGTACTTCAGATCCTACAAGTCGCCCCCCCTGAAGTATGGAGTGTAGCCATGTCGCTGCTCGGGACCCTCAAAGGCTTCGGCGTAACCGAGATTTTCCAGCTCATCTCGCAGCAGATGAAGACCGGGACCCTGGTCCTCACCTCTCCAGAGTCCACGATCTCCCTTGCCTTCGACAACGGCGTCATCCAGGGCATCAAGTCGGACCAGTGGGAAATCGACCCCCGTGCCGACATCCTCATCAAGGGAGGGTTCCTCTCGGAAAAGGATTACCGGACAGCCCTGGAGAACGAGAAGAAAAATTCCCATAAATGGCACGACATCCTCATCAAGCAGGGGAAAATCAAGCAGACCTTCCTTGACCGGGCATCCAACGTGGTCATCAAGACCACTCTCCTTAAGGTGTTCCAGTGGAAGGAAGGGAACTACCGGTTCGAGGACTGGGAGGTCGATACGGAAAACGCCCTCTCCTGCCACATCCCCAGCGAGGGGGTTATCCTGGATACGTTGAGGATCATCGACGAGTGGCCCATGATCAAGCAGAAAATCCCGCCCGTCGACTACTGCCCGGTCACCATCATGCCGCTCACCGAGGAAATCGTGAAGAAATACCGCCTGGGCGCGGTCGATATGCACATGTTCGACCTCATTGACGAAAAGCAGTCTGTGGAAGGCATCGTCCGGCAGTCTCTGGAACCGCCTTTCGAGGCCCTGAGCTCCCTTGTCAGGCTTATCGACACCGGGCTCGTCGAGGTCTTTCCCCAGGGAACCAAAGAGATCAGAGACTCTTCCATCGCGCGCAGGGTTCTCCTGACGAAACTCAAGAAGGTCTCGTCCTATGTCCTGCTGATCCTGACCGCGGGAATCCTCTATCTTCTGGGAGAACCGAGGATCTTCACCGGTATCGGCATCCCTCAGGAGATCACGGAGTGTATCCGGACCCAGCAGGAGCTGGCGCAGGACTATGCCCGGCGGGGGATATCGCTTTCAGGGCTAGATACAGGTACTGATAACCGTTTGTCCTCATCTTCACGGGAGTGAAGGCCACGTCGACGAACCGCGACAGCTTCTGCCCGCCGTTATCCAGGGTGCACCTCAAGGTGTGAAACACCCGGTCGGAGTGCTTGAGAACGAGCTTGCACTGTCCCCGGGCAAAATTCTTGGCGCTCACCACCTCCATGGAAGGTATCATGAACACCGGCTCGGGGTTTCCCTCTCCGAAGGGGGCGAGCATCTCGAGCTCGTCCAGAAAAACCGGGGTGATGTCGAGCGGGGATATCTTCAGATCCACCTCAAAGCTCCTGAGATGCTCATCCCGGGGAACCAAAGCCCCGTCGAGGGCATTGGCGAAGGAGAGCACCCTGCTGTCGTCGATGCTGAGCCCTATGGCCATCTTGTGCCCGCCGAAATCGTTCAGGTGTTCCGAGACCCTGGATACGGCCGCATGGAGATCCACCCCGGCAACCGACCGCCCCGACCCGATGCCTGCGCCGTCGAGCAGAGAGATCACGATGGCGGGACGGGAAAACAGGGAGGCGATCCGGGATGCGACGATCCCTATCACGCCCGTGTGCCAGTTGGTTCCGGCCACCACGATGACATTGCCCAGGGAAGAGCCGCTCTTCTCAAGCAGGCAGAGCGCTTCTTCGAGCACCTGCTGCTCCTCCTTCTGGCGGCACCGGTTGAGCTCGTTGAGCTCGGAGGCAAGGCTCTGCGCCCTCTCCAGATCCTCCGTGATGAGCAGATCAAAGGCCTTCCTGGCATCCGAGAGCCTCCCCGCGGCGTTGATCCTGGGGCCGAGGATATACCCGATGTCCCGCGACATGAGCTCCCTCCTGATCCCGGAGACCCTCGCCAGGGCCGCGAGCCCGATCCTGCCCGAGGTGTTCAGGATGTTCAGGCCCTCTTTCACCAGGACCCGGTTGACACCGGAGAGGGAGACCGCATCGGCGATGGTGGCCATGGCCACCAGATCGAGCTCGTCCTTGAGGTTGGGCAGGTTTTGCACGCCCTGCTTCCGGAGCAGCGTGCGCAGGGCCACGATCAGGTGGAAAACGACGCCTGCGCCGCAGAGATCCTCGCCGAAAAAGGGACAGTCGGACTGCTTCGGGTTGAGAATGCAGTATGCATCGGGCAGCGTATCTCCCATCACGTGATGATCGGTGACGATGACCTCCATGCCCAAAGACCGGGCATGCTCCACTTCCCGGACGGCCGTGATGCCGCAGTCCGCCGTTATCAGCAGGCTCACGCCCTTTCCCTTCAGCTCCTCGATCCCCCGGATGTTCAGGCCGTATCCATCGTTGACGCGGTCGGGAATGAATATCTCCGGGGCGCTCGATCCGATATTGATGAGAAACCGCTGGATGAGCGCCGCGCTGCACACCCCGTCCACATCGTAGTCGGTGAAGATGCCGATCTTCTCACCGGTCTCGATGGCGCGCAGGATCCGCTCGCAGGCGCGCCGCATGTTCTTCATGTTCCAGGGATCCTTGAGCTGCCCGAGGTTCGGACTCAAAAAGCTCATCACATCACCGGACGTCCTAAGCCCCCGGACCTGCATGAGAGCCTTAAAAACCGGGCTGAACTTCAGGTCCGGCAAGATCTGGGAATCGACGCGTCCTTTGATGATCCACTCCTGAGACATGCACACCATAAGCGGCAGCTTAGCCCCGGGATTTCAAATAGTCAAGGAACACTAAGAAAAGGACATCAGGATGAAGGGAAGTATCTATTGATAATATCGAAGGTTTTCTTCATGTCAGCAGGCATGACCTCCATGGTGATCGTGGAGTGGTATCCTCTCTCCCGCAGTCTGCTCAAAATACCCGGATAGTCGATGGCGCCCTCGCCCACGGCGAGATGGAGATCGTCCTTGACGCTCGTCCCCCCGTGATTGTCGTGTGCATGAATGTGGGCGATCCTCTCGAACGCGTCGCGGATGAAGGCAAAAGAGGTGTTCTCCCTTGCAAGGAGCTGGGCATGGCCGATATCCAGGGTCATGCGCAGATCGGGAATCGCATCGAATGCCTTCCGGAAGCTCTCCACCCGCTCGCTCAGGTTTTCGATGCACACGGTAATGCCTTTTTCCCGCGCACGAGCGACGATTTCTCCCAGGAGCTCGATCTTGCCGGCAACGAGGTCGGGGGGCGCCCACCTGGCATCCATCCAGAAGTGGATAGTGCCCTTGGAGATACCCAGCTCGGCCGAGAGGCCGAAGAGCTCTGCCAGACGGGGAAGGAAGCGCTGCCGAAGGACCCTGACATCGAAGGGGTCGTCCTCGTTGGGGTAATGGGCAAGATAGGATATCCCTGTCCGCTCTTTGATGCGGACGAGCTCCGGGAGCATCTCTTCCGTCTCCCGGGGATCCAGAAGGGACACCTCGGCAAAGGGATAGCCCAGAGCGCAGACCTCCCTCACCTGCTCCAGATTATGTGCCCGTCCCCCGATCACTGGCCTTCGTCCTGCCATACTCACCTCTTTCCTGCAGGTTTCTCGAAAAAGAAACCGCCTGCCGCCGGCAACAGGCGTGACGCCGGAGCCGGCATCAGGCCTCACACCCTGAATAGCGCGGATATACCCTCGATCCGTAACGTACGCGCCTCCTGACCATGAATCAGGCCGTACTCCGGCGCTTGTTCCGGTCCGCATCCACCTCGCCGCCCGCGGTGATGGACCGGTCGATAATGGCCTTGTTGTAGGCGGTAAAGATGTCCCTCCGGGACAGAATCCCCACGATCTTTCGCGGGTTGGTCTCATCGACCACCGGAATCTGCTCGATGTTCTTCACTCCGATCTTCCTCAGGGCGCTGTCGAGGTTCTCGTTCCTGGTGATGGTGATCACCTCCTGCGGCGAGATCTCCTTTGCCACCACCAGGTCACCCAACCCCTCCTCGAACACCACGTCCTTGAAGTCCTGGAAGGTGACGATACCTTCCAACAAACCGTCTTCATCCACGAGCGGAAAGCTGGAATGCTTGCTGGACAGGGTGAACTTCACCAGCTTTTTCAAAGGCATGTCTGCGGGAACGGTCACCACGTCCCGGGTCATGGCGTCCCTGACCAGGAGCGATCTCATGACATTCACGTCTTTGCCTGCCCGGATATCGACGCCTCTCCGGGCGAGTTTCAGTGTGTAGATGGAATCGCGTTTCAGCTGGCTGGCCACCACGGTGGAGATGATGCACGAGAGCATCAGGGGCAGGATCATCTTATAATCCCCCGTCATCTCGAAGAGCATGAGGATCGCCGTGATGGGGCCGTGGGTCGTGGCGCTCACCATGGCCCCCATGCCTACCAGGCTGTATGCCCCCTGGGCGGCCGTCACCTGCGGAAAGAGCATCTGCATCAGGAATCCGAATGCTCCTCCTGCCATGGCGCCGATGAACAGAGACGGGGCAAACACCCCTCCCGATCCGCCGGAGCCAATGGTGATAGAGGTGGACAGGATCTTGATGACCACCAGGCTCAGGAGCAGTAGCAAGGGGATCTGTCCCAGGAGCGCAAGGGAGATGGTGTCGTACCCCACCCCGTAGATGTGGGGGAGAAAGACCCCGATGCAGCCTACTGCAGCCCCTCCGATCGCGGCCTTCGTGTAGGGGGGTACCTTCACTGCCTCGAAAAGATCCTCGATTTTGTAGAGGGTCCTGGTAAACATCACCCCCACGATGCCCATGACGATCCCGAATGAGGAATAGGTGAGTATCTCCCAGATACTCACCATGGAATATTGCGGCACCATAAAGGCGGGGAAGGCCCCGAGGTGAACCCGGGATATCACGGTGGCCAGCACGGACGACACCACGATCGGGGTGAAGGCCGCGATCCCGAAATCACCCAAGATGATCTCCAGGGCGAACATGGCGCCTGCAATGGGGGCATTGAAGGTGGCGGCGATGCCGGCTGCGGCACCGCAGGCGACCAGGGTCCTCATCCTGTCGGCGGACAACCCGGCCATGCGCCCGAATGCCGATCCGATGCCGGAGCCGATCTGAACGATGGGGCCTTCCTGGCCCGCCGAACCGCCCGAGCCGATGGTGATGGAAGAGGCCAGTGTCTTGATCGCAACCACCCGCTTGCGGATCATGCCCCCTTTCAGGGCCACCGCCTCCATGACCTCCGGCACGCCGTGCCCCTTTGCCTCACGGGCAAAGAAATACACCATGGGCCCGACAACGGCGCCGCCGATAACGGGGGGAATCAGCCTGGCATACCAGGGGAGAGAGAGAATCGCCTCCAGAACGCCGCTCCGGCCCTGGTGCGAGAAAAACAGGCTCTGGAAAAACCCGATGAGCCACCGGAATCCCACGGCGCCGTACCCGCCGAGAATCCCTATCACGGCGGCCATGCACACCATCAGGACATACTCGTTACCGGCCAATCCTCTGATGATGCCCTTCACGAAAGAAGACGTTTCAGACACATTAACCCCAGGTGCTTGATTTAACAATGTTTTCTATGACCATGCTCATCAGCCCTCTTTATCAGAAATATAGACAAAAAAACATGTGAAATTGATTTCCTGAAAGAAAACCGGGAAGAACGAACGGCGCCGGCACACCGCCTGCCCAGGATGCACGACATTCGCACCCGGGGCAGGCGTGCAGTCCTCATCTCCGTCCCGTCCTCTTCAGATGAGCACCTATCCGATAGAGAAAGACCGGATCGTTGAACACCGGGTGATCGCTGTGGATGATTTCCTCGGGTGTCCATCCCGGCAGGGGAAAGTTGGCGCTGATGATAAGGGCGCCCTCGTCCAGCTCTTGTGCGAGCTTCTCGCCCAGGCGGGGCATGATATCCGGAAAGAGATAGCAGAACACCACCTGAGCCCCTTCCAGGTCAGCCTCCCAGAAGCTGCGGTACACCACCCGGGAGCTCAAGCCGGAGATACCGAGTCGCAGACGGCAGAGAAGGTAGGCGAGAGGATTGATCTCATACCCGGTGACCGGCCGCCCGTGAGTCTTCTCCACCGCGGCCATGAACCTTCCGTCTCCGGCTCCCAGCTCGCGGATGTCGTGGTACGGCGAGAAATCGACATGCTCCATGATGGTCTTGAGGATTACCCGCGGTGTGGGCACGAACAGAGCTCCGCCGGTCTTGCGGTGCACTGCGATGATGACGATCGAGAAGAGGAACAGCCCCAGGAACACGATCAGAAAGATGATGAGCACTGATTTGAGAAGGAGCTCCATGACCGGTCAGTTTTCGCCGAGAGGGCCGCCTTCGCGGTCCTCTCCCCTCACAGCCGCCCGGAGCTCCGATGCCAGGGGACCTTCCGAGCGCCACACCCAGCAGGTATCGATCAGATACTCGGGCGCCATCCCCTCGGTCGCCCTGCGCATATCGAGGCGCCGGGAGGTTCTCGCGCTCCAGAATCCCTGGAGAGCGGCCGGCGCCATGGCGATCAGCAGTGCGTTGAGATGCGTGCATCCTCGTGCGCCGCCGAGGTGTTCCTTGACCCACCGGGTAAACCCCGGTGCGATGTTCTGACCGATGAGCGGCTCCAGGGAATTCCTCGTGTGCGTGCACTCGTCCCGCGGCGCTTGGTCCATGTCCACCTCCACATCCCTGATGCATAAGCTCGGACCCTCGACGAGGAGCCGGACGGCAAGGTCGTGGACCACCCCCGGGGCCATCTTTTCCCCGGTGGTGATCAGCCAGGTGTCAACGAGCCTGTTGTCCGTCAGCACACCCTCCACGATCACTGCATCGTCACCGGCTGCGTAGGTGGAGATGGATATGGTCCGGTTGTGGACCGCCTGCAGATTCCCCTGACACATTCGTTTCATTTCTTCACCTCCCATGCAAGCCCTGAAACCGTAGTGACTTCAAAAACCCGCGCCCTGCAGTCGCTTATACCATCGGCCAGAGAAAAGGCCTTCGCATGGACTTCGGCATGAGGATGTGCGTGCATCCGCACACCCTCATCATCCGCTGCCCGCCTGGCTCCTTCAGCCGTTCCCGGCTTGAGGATCCCGTCCCGCTCGCGCCCGCGGGCGCCTTCCCGCAGGGCGGGTCATGCCCCCAAAAGCGAAACATCCCTCAGGGGTGAGCCGATGATGCCCGCGCAGAGGATATCGTCCTTACCGTCATACGCCACGGCAAGCTGGCCGGGTGAAAACAGCCCCTCGTACCGGACCGCAATGCGCCCGCCCGGCAGAGGGATCAGGAGTGCATCCTGCGCATCCTGCCGGTAGCGCACCTTCATACGCACTGCAAGCGGCTCGTCCAACGCCGGTATCTTCATGAGGTTGACCTGTTCCATGCTGAAACCGCGGTACGGCCACTGCTCCCTTCCACCCACCGTGACCGTGTTCTTCTCCATGTCCCTGCCCAGGACGTACACCCTCCTGCCAAAGCCCATACCAAGGCCTTTTCTCTGGCCGATGGTATAGTAAAGGGCGCCCCGGTGCCTGCCGATCGCCACCCCCCTCCTGTTCAGAACATCACCCGGCCGCGGTTCAAAACCCGTGGATGAGGTGATGAAAGTGACATACCCTTCGGCGCCGATGAAGCAGACGTCCTGCGACGTTTCCCGCCGAGGGATGTGAAGGCCGGTCTGTGCCACCAGCTCCCGGGCCTCTTCTCTGGTGATGTCGTGGAGCGGGAACAGGCTCCTCCGGATGGCGTCCTGAGTGAGCAGGCCGAGAAAATATTCCTGGGAATTCTTTTCCCTGGCCCTGCCCAGCCATACCCTGCCGCCTTCGCCCGTCTTGCGGACATAGTGCCCGGTGGCGATGCGATCGGCCCCCAGCTCGCCCGCTTTTTCCAGGAAAAGTCCGAACTTGATGTCGCGGTTGCAGACCACGCACGGGTTCGGGGTATCGCCTGCCAGATACTCTCTGCAGAAGTAGTCCTTGACGGTCTTGAACGGAGAGATCGCGTCCATGACCACGTGCCTGATCTTCAGGTGCGCGCACAGGCGGCCCGCCCTTTCGATGCTCACGGCGGGCGGGTTCTCTTCACCGAATACGAGGGTGACACCCACCAGCTCTTCGCGTCCCTCGTGCAAACGGATGGCGGCGGCCGCCGAGTCCGTACCTCCTGAAAGTCCGACAGCGATCATTCGTTCGTGTCGGGCGAACGGTCCGATCCGGTGACGGAACGCACGATGAGAATCAGGCCGTCGAGGCCGTCCACCTCCACCTCGTCTCCGGGCTGAAGACCGGAAGGTCCGCGGGCGTTCCAGTACTCGCCGTGGCAGAATACCTTGCCGGTCGTTCCGCCGGGGCTCCATGAATAGACTTTTGCCCGCTCCCCGATCATCCCCTGTGATCCGCTGACTGACCGCGTACGATGGGTCCTGACCACCAGGTACAGGGTCGTCACGAAGAACGCGGTGAACAGAATGGTGACCGGCACGATGATGCCCAGGGAAACCTGGGCATAGATCTCAGGGGTCCTGAACAGGAGGACCGAGCCCAGCACCATGGATACCACCCCGCCGATGGTGAGCACGCCGAAGCTCGGGACCATGACCTCGGCGATGAACAGGATCACGGCCAGGATCATCAGGGCCACGCCGGCATAATTGACCGGCAGGGTCTGAAACGCGAAAAAGGCGAGGATGAGCGATATCCCGCCGATGACCCCCGGCAGGATCAGGCCCGGGTTCGAGAGCTCGAAAAAGATCCCGGCCATGCCGATGAGCATCAGGATGTACGCGATATTGGGGTTGGATATGGCGGAGAGCAGCCGGTACCGAAGGCCCATGGGCTCGCTGATCGTGTTCGCGTCACGGGTGTCGAGGGTGAAGGTGCTGCCGTCCTTCTCGATGACCCTGCCGTGGAGCTGGTCCAGGAGGTCTCCCATGTCCCGGGCCACGATCTCGATGACCTTGAGATCCCTCGCCTCTTCGGCCGGGGTGGAGATGCTCTTTCTCACGGCGTCTTCGGCCCACTGCTCGTTCCTTCCCTTTGCGCGGGCAATGCTCTTTGCATAGGCCACCGCATCGTTGGTGGCCTTCTCGGTCATGGTCTCGCTCTGGCCTTCGGCCCCCTCGCCCGTACCGATGCTCACCGGGTGCGCGGCGCCGATATTCGTGCCCGGGGCCATGGCCGCCACATCCGCGGCCAGGGTGATGAGCGCCCCGGCCGAGGCGGCCCGCGCCCCCTTGGGCGCAACGTAGACGATGACCGGGATATCCGCGTTCAGCTCTTTCTGGATGATGTCCCGCATGGCGGTATCCAGCCCTCCGGGGGTGTCCATGCGGATGATCACCGCCTCCCTGCCTGCAATCACGGCCTCGTCGATGTTCTCGATGAGGTATGAGGCCGCGGGTGGGGTGATGGCGTCGCGGACGTCCAGCACCACCACATCGGCCGCCCGGAGCACGAGCGGAAAGAGCAGGACGGCCAGCCAGATGAAAGCGAGACGCCCCGCTACCCGGGCAGCGTCATACCGAGATGCTTCATCACGTGTTTTATGTCTTCCCATACCTCCCTCTTCTTTGCCGGGTTATGGATCAGATAGCTGGGATGAAAGGTGGGCATCACCTTGATCCCGCGGTACTCGTGAAACTTCCCCCTGAGCGAGCTGATAGAGGCTTCGGTGTCAAGGAGCGTCTGCGCGGCGATCCTGCCCAGGGCGATGATGACCCTTGGACTGATGACGTCGATCTGTTCCTGAAGAAAGCCGATGCACTGTGCTATCTCTTCGGGAAACGGGTCGCGGTTTTCGGGCGGCCTGCACTTGGCGATATTGGCGATGTACACGTCACCTCGCTTGAGCCCCATGCCCTTTTCGATGATGTCGGTGAGCAGCCTCCCGGCAGGGCCTACGAACGGCCTGCCGGTTTTGTCCTCCACGGCGCCCGGCGCCTCGCCGATGAACATGATGTCCGCATCCGGATCACCCTCGCCGAACACGATGTTCCGGGCGGTCTCGCACAGCGGGCAGCACCTGCACTGCTCCAGCCGCTCACGGATTTCCTCCAGGGCTTCTTTCTTCGACACCTCTTTCGGCATACTCACCACCTCGCGGGGGAGAATCAGGAACCTTCCCGACCACCGCGCTTCCTCACGGAGCAGTTGAACGATCCTCCCGTTCACAGCCGTTCCCGGATAAAGTCGAGTATCCTGTGCGCAAGCACCTCTTTTTCGACCTGTTCGAAGTGATCCAGCACCCCGGCTTCAGAGAGGATCAGCCCGCTGTTGGTATCGGAGCCGAACCCGGTTCCCGACTCTCCCACCCGGTTGGCCACGATCATGTCCAGGCCCTTGTTCATGAGTTTTTTCCGGGCCGAATCGGAGAGGTTGTCCGTCTCGGCGGCGAAGCCCACGAAGAATTTGTCGTCTTTGAAGGGCCTGATGGTCGAGAGGATATCCGGGCTGGATTTGAGCCCCAGCGAGGTGAGCTTGTCGCCCTTCTTGATTTTGGCCCCGCGGTAGGTCTCGGGCACGTAGTCCGCGACCGCGGCCGCCATGACGAGCACATCGGCGCCGCTCAGGTTGTCCCTGACCGCATCGAGCATCTGCCCGGCGGAGCGTACCATGATCACGTCCGCCCACGGGGCGTATTCCCTGTTCACGGGGCCGCTGATCACCTTCACCCGCGCCCCCCTTAAACCAGCGGCCTCCACCAGCGCCGCCCCCATCTTTCCGGTTGAGCGGTTGGTGATGAACCTGACCGGGTCGATATCCTCGCAGGTAGGCCCGCAGGTCACGAGCAGCGAAATGCCGGCGAGATCCTTCTGGTAGAGGATTTTCTTGGACTCCGCCACGATCCGCTCCGGTTCGGGCAAACGCCCCGCTCCCTCCCATCCGCATGCAAGCTCGCCACTGGCGGGTTCGAGGATGAACACACCCCGTTTTTGCAGGATATCGAGGTTCTCCCTGGTGGCGGGGTGCAGGTACATGTTCACGTTCATCGACGGGCAGACCAGGACGGGGGCCTTGGTGGCCAGGGCAATGCACGAAAGCAGGTCATCCGCGATTCCGTGCGCCATCTTGGCGATGAAGTCCGCGGTGGCGGGCGCGATGAGCAGAAGGTCCGCCCGGTCGGCCAGCGCGATGTGCTCCACCTCGAAGGCGCCGGGCGGCGTTTCAGGGAAGAGCTCCGTGTGGACGGGGCGGCCGGAGAGGGTCTGGAGGGTGGTCGGGGTCACGAAATACCGGGACGCATCGGTCATGACCACCCGCACGTCGATCCCCAGAGACTTGAGTCCCCTGACGACCAAAGGGGCCTTGTAGGCCGCGATGCCTCCGGTGACACCTAATATGACCTGCTTTCCGGCTAGATCTTCCCCAGGGGTACCGCCCATATCTCCACCCGTGTTCCGAGAGGATTCTCGGTTATGAGAATGGTTGCGATCCTCTCGCTTTTCTTGAAAAAGAGCTTGATTGCTCCTTGATATTTGTACTGGTTCAGTGTGGTCCATCCGTCGGAATACATGGAGGTCGCGAAGTACTGGGCGAGCGATTCCCCCTGAAGCCTGCCGGAGAGGACGAGGCGGCCGTACCCGTTGGTGATGTAGCTCTCCTGTGCGATCTTGTTCAGCTCTCCCGGAAGGAGGACATCGCTGAAATCGAGGTACCGGGGTACCGGCCGGGCCTCCTGAGAGGCGGGGGAACCGGCAAACGTCTCCTGTATCCTCGCACAGCCCGGCAGCACAAAAATTCCGAGTGCGAGGATCGTCATGACCACGTACAGCTTCTTCATTGCTCCTCCCTTACAGGAATGGGTTGTATCTGCGCTCGACCCCCATGGTGGTGGCAGGTCCGTGCCCCGTGAGGACCTTCACGTCATCGCCCAGGGGAATGAGCTTGGTCTTGATGGATGTGATGAGGGTGTGATAATCGCCTCCCGGCAGATCCGTCCTGCCGATGGAGCCGGCGAAGAGGGCGTCTCCCACGAAGCAGGTCTTTCCGTCCGAGGTGAGCAGCGAGATCCCGCCCGGAGAGTGGCCCGGGGTTTCGATCACCTTCAGGGTGATGTTCCCGCAGGCGATCTCGTCTCCTTCCGCCAGAAAGCGGTCCGGCTCGGGCGGCTCGTCGATGCTGACACCGAAAAGCCTTGCCATGCGCGAGGCGGTCTTGAGGACCGGCAGCTCTGCCTGATGGAGCATGATCTCGGCTCCCAGGGCATCCTTGATATCCTTCAGGGCCCCGATATGGTCCACATGGGCGTGGGTGTTCACCACCGCCTTCACATTCACGCCCATGTTCTCGATTTCCTGCAAAATCTTCCGGCCGTCTCCCCCGGGATCGATGACCATCGCCTCCTTCGTGCTCTCATCGGCCACGATGTAACAATTGGTCATGAACTCGGTCACCACCACGGTATGCAATATCATATCCCCTCCAGAATGGAAGCGCTTAAAAAAACACCCCACTCTCTGCTTGTTCAAGGCCGATTCACTGATACATCAATAGTATACCCGGCGGAAATGGTCAACAGCCATCCCTTTTCAGGGAATAAGCACAGTCCTCTTTTTTTCAAAGCCTCTTTAAAAACCGCCGGGATAAAGTTTTGTATTCGATTTTCCGATGGAAAGACTTGATATGGCACACATACTCATAGTCGAAGACGACATCAACCTCGGACAGATCCTCTTTCAGGAGCTGAAGAAGCACAATCATGTCGTCGAGCTCGTGGAGAACGCCGAGGCCGCGATGGCACGCATCAACAAGTACATCTACGACCTCATCATCACCGACCTCAAGCTGCCGGGGATGGACGGAATCGAGCTGCTCAAGAAGATCAAGGGGTCCAACCAGTCCACCATTGTCATCGTCATGACCGGCTACGCATCGGTGGATACCGCGGTGGTGGCCATGAAGAACGGTGCCCAGGACTTCATCCAGAAGCCCTTTGGTCTGCATGAGATCGTTCAGAAGGTGGACGATGCCCTGGCGCTCAAGCGGATGAAAAACGAGATCGACTATCTCAGACACACCCAGGAGAACGTCATATACCGCACATCGGACATCATCGGGGTCAGCTCTTCATTGAAAAAAGTCCTGCACATGGCGGAGAAGGTGGCAAAGGCCGACTCGACCCTCCTGCTCACCGGAGAGACAGGGGTGGGCAAGGGGCTCATTGCAGGGGCCATCCACCACAACTCCAACCGCTCGGACAACAATTTCGTTCAGGTCAACTGTGCCGCGCTTCCCCAGAACATCCTGGAAAGCGAGCTCTTCGGCCATGAGAGAGGCGCCTTTACCGGGGCGGTGAAGCTTCGGACAGGCAGGTTCGAGCAGGCCAACATGGGGACCATCTTCCTCGACGAGATCGGGGACATGGATATGTCGCTGCAGTCGAAGATCCTGCGGGTTCTCGAGGAAAGGGAATTCGAGCGCCTGGGCGGGGAACGCACCATCAAGGTGGACGTGCGGGTCATCGCTGCGACGAACCAGGATCTCTATCAGATGGTCCAGGAAGGAAAGTTCCGGGAAGATCTCTACTACCGGATCAACGTGGTCAATATCCCCATCCCCTCCATCCGGGAACGCAAGGAAGATATCGAGCCCCTGGCCCGCTATTTCATCAAGAAATACTCGCTCGAGTTCAACAAGCCGGAGATGGACATCGACCGGGCTGCGCTGGATCTGCTCAGATCATACGACTGGCCGGGAAATGTCCGGGAGATACGCAACTGCATCGAGCGGGCTGTCCTGCTCTCGGACGGCAGCGTCATCCGGACAATCGACATCTCGATTCAGGACGGCGAGCCCCGGATGGAGAAGGAGAGCGGGGGCAACGGCGGCCTCTCGTCCCTGGCTCTCAATGAAAAAGAAATCATCCTGGATGCGCTCAAGAGAAACGACTGGATCCAGAAAGACGCAGCCGAGACACTCGGGATCAGCAAGAGGGTGATCCACTACAAGATCCGGAAATACGGGATCACCCACCCCCGGTGGCTCAAAAACCGATAATATCCACGAACAGAGACGAGATGTCCGGATCCAGGGACTTCCCGGACATGGCGCACAGCTCACGCAACGCCTCCTGATGGTTCAGCTGGAACCGGTAGAGCCGGGGAGTGGTTATGGCATTGTAGGTGTCGATGATCCGCATGGCCCGCGCACCCAGCGGAATGTCGTCCCCTTTGAGCCCTCTGGGATATCCGCTCCCATCCATGTTCTCGTGATGGTACATGATAATGTCGCTGTCGCAGTTGATCACGGACACGTTTTGCAGAATCTTCGAGCCGATAAAGGTGTGGGCGCTGATCTTCTTCTTGTCAAAGGGGGTGATCTCCCCTTTGGTGAAGATGGAGGTGGGGATGCCGAGGTACCCGATATTGGCGGCCAGTGCCGAGTTGGCCCACTGCGCAGCCTGGGCCTCGCCCTTGCCCATCTCCTTTGCCAGGGTGAACATCTGGTCCGCCACCTTGATGGAGTAGCCCATGGGGTATCCCGCCCTCAGATCGCTCAGGATGGAGGCCGTGGTGAGCAGGCCGAGATACCAGTTGCGGATGTCGGGGTCGAGCCCCAGGGCCACGGCCCAGGCGGGCGTGATATAGGTGACGATCCACTCGTAGATGTCCTCCGGGAGCCCCTGGTGATCGATGTATCCCAGGTCGTACCCCTGCCAGTTCACCGGGGAACCGGGCGCCTCGTACCGGATGGAAATGTCGTCGGCCTGGCACTGGATCCGGAGCAGGTCCAGCAGGTCGTTGAGCACCTCTACGTGGGGGCCTGAGTTGATGATCCTTTTCATCCTGAGCTCGAGCGAGATGTTGGTCTGCTTGATGGCCCCTGTCTGGGAATACCGCGCCATGTGGATGCCCTTTTTCTTCGCGTGCGACAGGGCCTGGTGGGCGATGTTGATCAGCCCCTTGGCATCCTGGGCCTCATCCGGCAGCGTGGCGATGCCCATGGTCATGTTGTTGGCGAGGTCGGCCCCGAGATTGAGCGTTGCATTGTGCAGCGCCGTGATGGCGTCCTGCGACGAACACCCGGGAAGGATCACGAAAAAGCTCAGCTCTTCGTACCGGATCACCTTGTCATAGCGCCTCAGCCCGTCCTGGATCATTTTCGACAGGCTCTTGAGCATCCTCACGCCCTCGGGGATATGCTGGTAGAGCCCGAACTTGTCCCGGTCCTCTATCTCCAGGATCGCCACGCTCAACGGAAAGCCCAGGCGCTTGGAGAGCTCTTCATACTGGTTCAGGATATCCAGGAGCACGTGCTTCTGGGGCACGTCCGTGCGGATATCCAGAACCTCGTCGTAATCCGACTCCGGGCTGATCACCTGCTGCAGGATATTCTCCGAGCCAAGGAGCAGATGCTTGATGAGCACGAGGTCGTTCATGTCGAAACAGGGCCCGTTCTTGCGGAACAGCTCGAGGCAGCCGATGATCTTCGTGTCCCTGTAAATGGGAAGCGCAATCATGGACTGGAACATGATCGGCAGCTCGTGCGCCCCCAGACCGGTCTCGCTCGCGTCGGATATGAGAATGGGCTTTGCCCTGTCCCGAACGGCAAAGGTGAAGATGTCTCCGTTTTCGATGCTCTCGGGCACCTCCCCCTGCAAGCCCCTGCAGAACCATGCATTCTGCGGCGCCCAGATGTACACCAGCGCCGCGTCAAAGGAGGTGACGTGTTCGACGAAGTTCAGGAAAAGATCGGAGATTTTCTCCACTCGGACATCCACTTCGGAGAGAAGGGATACCTGGAAGAGCAACGGGACAACTTCGGCGTTTTGCTTGATGAACTCAGGGGAGAGTTCCAAGGTCTGATCGATAACGTACCTGGTCAGTCTATCACTACACATGGTGCTCCGTTAGCTCCCCATCGGGTAATTTCATCAACAAGAGTGATCAGTTCATACATTGCAGTGCATGTATTCCCAGTAGGTCTCAAACTCCCTGCACGCCTTTTTCAAGTCAGAGAGCCCCCGAATACCGAGTCTTCCCAGCTGCTCAAGTATTTCTCGTCGCGTCAGTCTCACGGCTGCCCCACCCAATTGTTAATTTTGATCATTAAGCAAACATAATGCCACCGGACGCCACCCGGAAATACCACGATATAACGGACAGTTATATGGTTGTGAACCGTATCTGACAAAACAGCCGTTCTTCGGGAAAGAACTTTTGTTACTTTTTATAAGAAAGAAATTTCATACTGATCCGGGAGCCGTTCGCGGACAGATCGGGAATCCCCTCTCCGGCGGTTTTTACTTCCGGATCATTTGCCGAAATGGCGCATCCCCATGATCCACAGCAGGGCGAAGTATACGGCGGCCCCCAGCCCGATGGAGGAAACCAGCAGGGAAAGGCTCATGAGGGTCAGGCCCCCGGTCCAGAACTCCATGCGTACGAACCAGAACAGGCCTGCGCCCATGGCCGCCACGGCGCCGGCCATCTTCCCCACGGTGGACCATATCCCCGAAGGCAGGGTGATGCCCTGCCGGGTGAGGATCCGGGAGAGCATGAACATCTGCACGGTCACGGATATGCTGCTCGCCAGCGCGATGCCCGCGTGTTTCAGGAAGGGCATGAGCGCGACGCTGAGCAGGGCGTTGACCGCCAGCGAAATCCAGGCCGTCCTTACCACCCGGTTTGCCTGCTGCATAGCGTACAGGGTCTGGGTGAGAACCCGCGAGACCCCCACCGCGCACAGGCCAAGGGCATACATGCGCAGGGCCTGTGCCGAGGCGGCCACGTCTTCCGGGCCGAAGGCGCCCCGCATGAAGAGCACGGCGAATATCGGCTCAGCGAGTGCGATGATCCCGATGGTCGCGGGTATGGTGAAGAGCAGGACCGCGATGAGCGACTCCCCGGTGAGCGCGCGCAGGGCCTGGTGATCGGTCCGGGCGTACGCGGCGCTCAACGAGGGGAGCATCACGTTGCTCACGGCAAAGGCAAAGAGCCCCAGCGGGAGCTCGACGATGCGGTTCGCATAGTAGAGGTACGACACGCTGCCCGTGGAGAGCAGGGATGCGAGGAGGGTCCCGATAAAGACGTTGAGCTGATACACCGAGGCCCCGACCGCTGCCACCCCCATGAGCTTCAGCACCTGCCTGAGCCGGGGCTGGAAAAAGTTCCTCGTGAGCCCCACGGAGATCCGCATCCTTTTCAGGGGCACGATCTGCAGCAGGATCTGGGCGATCCCCCCCAGGATCACCCCCCAGGCAAAGGCGTCCGCAGGGGAGGAGAACACGGGGTACACGACATGGAACAGCACGGGTATCCCGATCATGAACACATTCAGGAGAATGGGCGCGCCCGCCGGTGCGGAGAAATGCCCGAGGGAGTTGAGCACCCCCATGAGCAGTGCCCCGGTGCCGATCAGCAGGATAAAGGGGAACATGATCCGGGTGAGGCGTACCGTAACGTCGAAGATCTCCCGGTCGAGAAACCCCGGTGCGATGAGGGCCACGATAAAGGGGGCGACGATCTCGCCCAGGATCACCAGCCCGGCAAGGGAGAAAAACAGCAGGGTGAACACCCCGCGGGTGAGCTCTACGGCTTTCTGGAGGCCGTCTTTTTCCTTGGACTCCACGAACACCGGGACAAAGGCCACGCTGACCGCGCCCTCGGCCATGAACCTGCGGAGCAGGTTGGGTATCCGGAAGGCCACGATGAACGCATCCGCCAGCAGACCCGCACCCAGGAGCCACGCCATCGCCATGTCCCGGACAAAGCCCAGGATGCGGCTGATTCCGGTAAGCCCTCCGACCGTGGCGATCTTTCGCTTCGTGCTCTTCTTCATGGGGCCGCCGGGTGCGTGTCTATCTCATCTGAAGGTCACTGACCGGTGTCCTGCTGCTTCTTCACATCGGCCCGGACGCGGACGACCTTTTCCGGGAGGAACTCCAGGTCGGTCTTGAACCTCACGTATCCATGAACGTATCCCTCGGATGACCCGCTGGACAGCTTCACCGCGATCTTCCTGCTCTGCCCGGGATTCAACACGAACGGCGCCTGCTCCCCGAGGGAAAGCAGGGTGGGAGGCTTTGTCTCGACCGACAAAATCCTGACCGGTTTTCCTCCCCGGTTCTCGCACACGAGCTCCCGGACAGAGGTCTGGTTCTGCAGTATCTTCCCGAAGTTCACCAGGCGGGGGGCCACCTTGAATGTCTCCACGACCTGCGCCTTCAGGGTGAAGGTGACGAGGCCCGACTCAGGGTCGTTGGTCTCCACCCTGATGTTCTTGAAAACCTGGCTCGTGTATGACCGGGTGGATATCCTCACCGCGATCTTCCCCTCCTTGCCCGGTTCTATGGTCTGCCCGCCCGGGGCAGAGCTATAGACCCCTCAGCACGGCCTCGCTTTGAACACCAGGGGCTCGTCACCGGCATTCTTCAGGAGAAACTCGTGGACAAGATCCTTGCCCTGGGGGATCTCTCCTGCGTCGAACACCGGGTCCAGCGGTTCGGCCCTGGGTGCGCAGAGAGCGGTTAGCGGAAAAAGAACGAGAACAGAAAAGGCCAAGATCCCTCCGGAAACGAGAAATCTCTTCATGCTTTAAACCTCCGTGACCAGTGAGCTATCACAAATCCCCTCCTGTTTCCACCGGTAATTGGCCGGCCTTTGCTTTCCTCCTGTTGACATTTTGGCGCCCTCAGCATAGATTTTCCCCATGCGTGGAAAACTGGAACAGCCCAAAGGACTTATCGAGATCATCTCCGTAGAGGTGGAACGGATCGACACCGAATACGGCGAGCTCTGGCTCAGTTATGAATACAGCTGCCCCGCTGGACAGTACAAATCCGCCATGGGGCTTCCCATCTTCAATTCAAAGGAAATGACGAACCTCTTCTTCAAGGAGCTCATGACCGAGGCCCGCCACCTTTCCGAGATGGACAGCAACGACGTGTGCGCCGTGGGCTTCAACGTGGCGAACAAGATCAACAGCATGCTCCCCATCAAGAACCTCTGCCAGCGGGTGATCGACGTGCTCCAGTCCGGCGATCCCTTCGAAGAAAACCGCGAGTACATCGATTTGTGCACGGCCGGGTTCCATTTCAAGAACGGGGATTTGAGCCTTTCGTCCATGGGATTCGACGATCGCTTCAAGACCTTCATGTCGCGGGCGCGCAGCAAGATGGAGCAGGGGTACTACACCATCGCCGCGGACGACCTGGAAAAGGCGAACACCCTGTGCTCGACCTCGCCGCTGATCCACAAGCTCATCGGCATCTGCCACCGGGAACTGGGGCACCTGGACCTTGCCCTGGAGATGTTCACCAAGGCCATGGACCTGGGCGACAAGGAAAAGGACACCTACCTCTATCTCTCCGAGATCCACTTCTTTCTCAACAACATGGAAGAGGCCTCTCACATCCTGAGCGCCATGCTCGAAGAGTACCCCGACGACGTCAGGGCCCTGGTGGAGCTGGCGAACATCCGCTATCAGATGGATGAGGGCTATGTCGATATCCTGGACAGGGCCTTTTCCTGCGACCGGGAAGCCACCCGGAAAAACATCCTCCAGACCTTTGTCTTCAAAAAGGTCGGACATGCAAAGCCCAGGAAGACGTCGCTGGAGAGGGCGTCCATGCTGCTGAAGATCCCGGAGCCCACCATCCGCCTGCTCGCGTCGAGCAACCGGATCCCCGCCAGGACCTTCCCGGACAGCGACGAAATGGTCCTCGACGAGCAGGAGCTGCAGTCGTGGGCCTTTGTATACAGGAGATACAATCTGCTTGAAGATGAAATCCAGAGAGTTACCGCTAACCCTGCAGGACATAAGAATCAGAGCATGGCTGTACTGCCCTGAGGATTCCTTCCGGGGACTGCGTCCCGTCGTCGTTTTCTGCCATGGGATTCCCGGGGGAAACCCCGATCCGACAGACCGGGGGTACCTCGACCTGGTGAAGGAGCTCGGACGCGAGGGATACTGCAGCGTCCTCTTCAACTTCCGGGGCTGCGGTCTCTCCGGGGGCAGCATCGACATGCACGGGTGGTACGACGACCTCTGCGCCGTGGTATACCGGGTATACAACACCCCGGGCATCGATCCCTCGGCAATCCACTGCGTCGCCTTTTCAGCGGGAGGCGCGGTCGCGGCGCGGTATGCCGCCATGGAGAAATACCTGCAGAGCCTCCTGCTCATGGCGACGCCGGAGAACTTCCGCGACATCCTGCCCGAAGACCCCCTGGCGCTCAAAGAGCACTTTCTCAAGATCGGCGTGATCCGGAACGAGCGGTTCCCTCCGGACTTGTCTCGGTGGTACGATGATTTTCTCGACCTGAAGCCGGGCATGCACCTGCCCTTTGTCTCGCCGCGGCCGGTTGGCATCGTGCACGGCGAAGACGACGAAACCGTGCCTCCGGAGCATGCACCCAGGCTCTTTGACGCCGCCTGCCACCCCAAGAAGCTCATCATGCTCCCGCAGGCGGCGCACCAGCTGAGGAAGGACCCCCGGGTCCTGCCCATCATCAAGGACTGGCTGAGACAGGTACGCTAAAAAAAGAAACGGACAAAAAACGATGGATGATCTTCAGACCATGGACAATCGCTTTTACCCGCTCTTCATCGACCTCGAGGGCAGGCCCGTGGTGGTGGTGGGCGGGGGAATGGTTGCCTGGCGGAAGATCGAGGCGCTCCACAGGGCGGGCGCCCGCGTGAAGGTCGTCGCGCCCGAGGTGGTCGAGAGGATCGCACAGGACGACGGGCTCGAGGTCGTGCGCAGGGATTACGAACCGGGGGATCTGGACGGTGCCTGGCTGGTCATCGCGGCCACGGACGATGAAGAGACGAACGTTGCGGTGAGCCGGGACGCGGATTCACGCCGCGTCTTCTGCAATATCGTGGACAAGCCCGGGCTGTGCAGCTTCATCGTCCCCTCGGTCGTGGAAAAAGGCCCCATCAAGATCGCCATCTCCACCGGCGGGGTTTCTCCGGCGCTTTCGAAAAAGATGCGCCTCCGGATCGGCAAGCTCCTGGGAGACGAGTATTCCATCCTCGCACTCATCATGGGCAGGATCAGGCCCATCGTGCTCTCAGGCGAAGGCGGGCAGGGAGATCGAAAGCGGATATTCGAGGTGCTGGTCGATTCCGAGCTCCTGGATGCCATCCGGGCCCACGACCGGGAGCTCGCGGAACGGATCCTCTTCGAGGCCCTCGGGCAGCACATCGACCTGACGGAGGTGCTGCCGTGATCCTGTGGATTATGGTCCTCCTCTATGTCCTTACCGGCGCCTGTTTCATCACCTACCTCTTCTGGAGAAGACGCCCGGTTGTACTGATCGCCCGCGGGCTGTTCCTGGCCAGCATCGCGATCCACATCCTGCTCACCCTCTCCCTGACCGGACCGGCTTATCGTATCCCCCTGGCCTCTCCCGTCCAGGCCGCCAACATGATGGTTCTGCTGGCCTCCCTGGTCTTCATCTTCTTCGCCTTCCGGAAACAGACCGCGGTGCTCGGCGCCTTTTTCCTGCCCGTGGCGGGCGTTGTCCTCGGGATGATCGCGCCGAGGCTCCAGGCAGGCGAGGGCGCACTTCCCGCAATGTTCCATGCCTGGTATCCCCTGCACACCGTGAGCGTGGTCGCCGGTGAGGCGCTCTTTGCCGTGGCGTTCGTGGTGTCGGTCGTCTATCTTTTCCATGAGGACATCATCCGGAAAGGGCATCTGCACTGGAGCGCAGCGAGCCTCCCCCCCTTGAAGCTCCTGGACAGGATCCTGTCGGCCTGCCTCGGGGCCGGGTTCGTCGCCATTACCGCGGGCATGCTCTTCGGGGCCCTGTGGGCATCGAGCCTGGGCGTGGACCTCTCCCAGATCGCCATGAAGATCTCGGCAGGGGCGGCCATGTGGCTGGTCTTCGCTTTCAGCCTTCACCAGCGGTTCGCAATCCGATGGTCGGGCAGGCGGACCGCCCTCATCACCATCGCCGGATTCCTGCTCATGATAATCCTGTTCGTCGGGGTGAACCTGGCATATCCGGGCGCCCACGGCGCGGGGCTTACCCGATGAACCGGCTCGGCTGCATCAGCATCAACCACCGGAGCGCGCCCGTGGAGGTCAGGGAAAAGATCGTCCTGTCGCCGCAGGACTTCCGGGGCCTGTGTGCAGATGGCGAAGAGGTGTATGCCCTCACCACCTGCAACCGCTCCGAGGCGTACTGGACCGGGTTGGATGAGCAGGCCCTGATGCAGCACCTGGCATCGCTCTCGGGGGTATCCGGCGAAGACATCAGGGGCTATTGCGAAATCTTCCGGGGCGAAGAGGCGATCCGGCACCTGTTCATGGTGGCATCGGGCCTCGATTCTCTCATCATCGGGGAGAACCAGATCCTGGGCCAGGTCAAGGATGCCTACCGGCAGGCCCTGGCCGCCGGCACCACCTCAACCTTTCTGAACAAAGCCCTGCACTGGACCTTCCGGACGGCCAAACGGGTGCGCACCGAGACCTCCATCGGCAGATACCCGGTATCTGTTGCATCCCAGGCGGTCGAGCTGGCCTGTCACATCTTCGGCGACATCAGCGCCAGCCCGGTCCTCGTCATCGGGGCGGGCGACATGGCGGGCATCGCAGCCCGCCGCCTCAAGGACCGGGGCGCAGGCGACCTGTGCATCATCAACCGGACCTTTTCAGCCGCGTGCGACCTGGCCGAGGAGCTGGGCGGAAAGCCCCGCTCTTTCAGCACCCTGAGGGAGGAGCTCCTCCGGTGTGCCATCGTCATCACCTCAACCGGCTCCCCGGCCCCCATCATCACCCGGGCAATGATGGACGGCGTGATGAAGCAGCGCAGGAACGAGCCCATGATCATCATCGACATCGCGGTTCCCCGCGACGTTGAGCCCGAGGCGGGGAAATGCTACAACTGCTACCTCTACGATATCGATGCACTCGAATCCATCGTGGACAAGCATGTCTCCTTCCGGCAGGAGGAGACGGACAAGGCGCTGGCCATCGTCTCGGCCGAAGTGGAACGTTTCGCCAGATGGGCCGGCTCCCTGGACGCCCAGGCCACCATCCGGGACCTGTTTAGCCTCATGGACGAATACATCGCCTCGGAGATGGGGGCGAACTCGCTCGAGCCCCGGCATGCGGCCATCGTGGAGCAGAAGCTCCGCTCCTCGCTCAAGCGGTATCTCCACCGGGTGGCGAGCTATCTGAAGGAGCACCCCACGCTCACCAATATCGAACAGACACGGAGGATCTTCCAGCTCGATGAGGATTATCAGGATCGGCACAAGGGGTAGCAGCCTGGCGCTGCTGCAGACGAACATGGTGCGCCAGGCGCTTGCCCGGCTGGAACCGGGCATCGCTACCGAGATATGCACGGTGAAGACCACCGGCGACATCCTCTCGGACGCTCCCCTGGACACCATCGGCGGCAAGGGCGTGTTCGTCAAGGAGATCGAGCGCAGGCTTCTGGACGACGAGATCGACCTCGCGGTCCACAGCCTCAAGGACATGCAGGCCGTGCTGCCCCAGGGGCTTGCCATCGGTGCGTACCTCGAGCGGGAAGACCCCCGTGACATGCTCTTTTCCGCAGGCGGCCACACCCTGGAAGATCTCCCTGCAGGGGCGCGCATCGGCACGTCGAGCATGCGCCGGCGGTGCCAGGTGCGCAAGCTCCGCCCCGACCTGCACGTGGTGGACATCCGGGGAAACGTGCCCACCAGGCTCGGCAAGGTGGGGAAAACCGTGGACGCGGTGGTCCTGGCCGCGGCGGGCGTCAGGAGGCTCGGCCTGGAAGAGGGCGTGGCGATCGATGTCCGGAGCATGGTGCCCTCGCCCGGACAGGGCATCATCGCGGTCGAGGCGAGAAGCTCCGACCGTGAGCTCAACACCCTGCTCGAAAAGATCGACCACCGTCCCACCCGGATCTGTGCGGAGGCGGAGCGGGAGTTTCTCGCGGCCCTGGGCTCCGACTGCAATCTCCCCGCAGGGGCATACGCGACCCTGGAGAGCGGCGAGGCTGTCTCAATCCTGGGCATGCTTGGAAGCCCCGACGAGAGGTGCATGGAGCAGATGCACATGCAGGGAGCGGATCCTGCGGTTGGGCGGCGTCTGGCCCTTGCCCTGAAGAAAAGGGTCCACCCGGAGGAATTTTCATGAAGGTCTTTCTCATCGGCGCCGGCCCGGGCGACCCCGGCCTTATCACCCTCAAGGCGTGCCGCATCATTCCCCAATGCGACGTGATCGTGTACGACGATCTCATTCCGCTGGAGATCCTCTCCCTGGCAAAGCCGGGAGCGGAGAAGCTGTATGTGGGGAAGCGCGGCGGAAAGGTGTATATGAAGCAGCCCCGGATCAACGAGCTGCTGGTGGAGCTCGCACGCCAGGGCAAGACCATTGCGCGCCTCAAGGGCGGGGACCCCTGTGTGTTCGGGCGGGGGGGCGAAGAGGCGCTCTATCTGAAGGAGCACGGCATCCCGTTCGAGATCGTCCCGGGAATCACCTCCGCGATTGCCGGACCGGTCAGCGCCGGCATCCCCCCCACCCACCGGGGGTATGCCTCGTCGGTCAAATTCGTCACCGCCCACGAAGACGTCTCCAAGGAGTCCGGCTTTCTCGACTGGAAGCACCTGGCCGCCGAGAAGGGCACCCTCGTGTTCCTCATGGGCGCCTCGCGGATCAAGGAGATCGCGGAGAGGCTCGTGCAGGAGGGAATGAGCCCGGATACGCCCTGCGCCCTCGTGCAGGACGCCACCACCCCCCTGCAGCGCCGGGTGGTCTCCACCCTTGCCAGGGTGGGACATGACGCCCGGGAGCACGCCATCGGCTCCCCGTGCATCATCGTGGTCGGCGCGGTCGCCTCGCTGAGCAAAGAGCTCTTCGACGACATCCCCAGGCCGCTTGCCGGCAGGACCGTGCTCATCACCCGGCCTTCGCACCTCGCCCTTCAGACCGCCTCGCTCTTTGCGGACAGCGGCGCCAGGGTGGCAGTCTATCCGCTCCTGGACATTTCCCCCCTGCCCTTTGACCTGCCTGATGTGAGCGCCTTCGACCTCTTCATCTTCGCCTCGCAGAACGCGGTGCCGCTCTTCATGGACAAGATGCTCGCGACGAATCTGGACGCACGCAGTTTCGGCAAGAGCAGGATCTACTGCATCGGGCCCAAAACCAGGGACGCGCTTCTCGCCTACGGCATCCGCGCGGACGGCACGGCCGGGGAATACCGGGCCGAGGGCATCGTGGAGATGCTCCGTGAAACCGATCTCTCCGGGAAACGGGTGTGCCTGCCCCGCGCGCGGGGAGCGAGAGGCTATCTGGTGGACGCCCTTAAGGAGCGGGGTGCAAATGTTCTGGAGATCCCGGTGTACGAGACCGTGCTCCCCAAGGATGCCTCGAAGGAGGGCTTCCTCTCCGCGCTTGCGGAGGCGGATACCGTGGTCTTCACCAGCCCCTCGGGAATCCGGCACGCCATCGAGCTCCTGGGCGATGAGCAGGACCTGCTCAGATCCAAGAGACTTGCAGCCATCGGCCCGGTGACCGCGGGCGCCATGCAGAGACTCGGCCTGCCCGCGCAGGTGACGGCCGGTGAATACACAGACGAGGGCATTATCGAAGCATTGAAAGGAGAATCGCTGTGATCGGAATTTCCAAGCTCTACTGCGGGACCGTGGAGGCATCCGACCCCTTGAGGTACGGCAGGGCCTCAAAAGACCTCCCCTCCCACCTGCTCCAGTTCTCGGCCGACAAGAAGCCCGTGGTGGTATGGAACGTCACGTCCGCCTGCAACTTGAGGTGCGTGCACTGCTACGCCGCGACCGGCGCGCCGCGGGACGAGCTCTCCACCAGAGAGGGAATGGAGCTCATCGCACAGCTGCACGACTACGGATCTCCGGTGGTTCTCTTCTCCGGCGGCGAGCCGCTCATCCGCAAAGACCTGCCCGGCCTGGTCAGGCGGACGGTCGGATCGGACATGCGCGCCGTGATCTCCACCAACGGGACCCTGATCACCCGGGACCTGGCCATGGAGCTCGCAGACTGTGGCCTTTCCTACATCGGGGTGAGCCTTGACGGGCTCCAGGAGATCAACGATGCCTTCCGCGGGGTCCCGGGAGCCTTCCGCGACGCGCTCAGAGGCATCGAGCATGCCATGCACCAGGACATCAAGGTGGGCCTGCGCTTCACCATGAACCGGAGGAACATCTCCGAGATACCCGGGATCCTCGATCTCATGAAGGCCGAGGGCATATCCCGCATCTGTTTCTACCACCTCGTGTACACCGGCAGGGCCAGAGAGCTCATGGAAGAGGACCTCTCCCCGGAGCAGACGCGGGAGACCCTGGATCTCATCATGGACCGTACGAAAAAGATGATCGACGCCGGGCGGCAGGTGGAGGTGCTCACCGTGGACAACCACGCGGACGGCCCGTACGTGTACCTGCGCATGAAAAGCCGGAACGACCCCCGGGCCGATGGGGTGCTCGAGCTGTTGCGTATGAACGGGGGCAACTCCTCGGGGCTGGGAATCGGCTGCATCAACTGGGACGGCGAGGTCTACCCCGACCAGTTCTGGCGCACCCGGGTCCTGGGCAATGTCCGGGAACGGCCCTTCTCCGCCATATGGGAGGATCGCTCCAACGAATTTCTCATGAAGCTGAAAAGCAAGAAGGAGCACGTACAGGGCAGATGCCGGAAATGCCGGTGGCTCGACGTGTGCGCGGGCAACTTCCGCGCCCGTGCCGAGGCGTCCACGGGAGACCCGTGGGGAGAAGATCCCGCCTGCTACCTGAAGGACGACGAGATCTCCTGAGACGCCGGAAAACAACCCCGGCCCTTTGCCGGTTCTTCCCCCGGCCGGACCTTCAGTCCGATGTCACTTTGCGGGCTGGGGCCGGTCTGCTGAAGAGAGGGTCTGCAGCCAGGAGCACAGCCCGCTCGAGCCCCGCCTCCCGGTCTTCGTTTGCCCTGAGATACTCGGGCGAGGACACCATGTCGAGAAACGCCTTGCGGGAGGGGTACTCCACGAGCATCACGTGGTCGAAGGCATCCATGTCGTCTCCGATGAAGACCTGATCCACGATTCCAAGCCACAGGAGACGCGCCCCCACCTTTTTCAGAAGCGGCGCCACCGCCTGTGCATACCGTTCGTACGACTGTCTGCCGGTCTCTGTCCCGCTGCGGCCCGTCACCGCGAACTTCAGCAGATTGACCATCACAAAGGGACCCTGCTTCGCGCTCGTCTTCAACAGCCCGAACTGCCCGGCCGTGGGATTGTTTGCCGCCATACCGGAATCCTCCTCTTTTCGCGTGGTCTAGTATTACAGTGGTAATCAGTCATGGGGTCATCACGGGGTCATCAAAAAAGTCATGGGGTCAGGTCTCAACATATGACATTATGTCATATGTTGAGACCTGACCCCGATCTTGTACCAAACTCTACTGCTGTAGTACTAGGCGGCAGGCCCGCCCGGGAGCGTCTGCGCGCTCCGCCTGCCCGCGCACAGGGTGAGCGCATACTCGATCTCCTCCCGGACCACCCCGACCGACCGGGTGAAGAACCGCTCCAGGGCATCCCTTGCCTGCCGGCCGCCGATCCTCCCCAGGGCCCAGGCGATCATGGACCTGACCCGTTCATCCTCGTGTGTGCAGAATGCCTTGGCGAGGTCCGGCACATAGCGCTCATCACGGCTGTTGCCCATGGCCCGTGCCGCGTTCATCTTCCATTTCCAGAGCATGTCAGGGCCCATGTAGAACATGTGAGGCCAGACATTGGCCGCAAAATACTCGCTGTCCATGCCGAGCAGGCGGGACAGCTCGAAGTGAGAGGCCTTTGCCGCAACCCGCGCATTCTCCGGCAGATGCCGGGCAAGCCACGGCGCGTTTCTGGGGCATACATTCTGGCACCGGTCGCAGCCATAGACATACATGCCCATGGGCTCCCTGAGCTCCAGGGGTGTGAGGCCCTCGCCGAAGTAGGTCAGGTAGGAAATGCACCGCCTTGGGTCGATGATGCCGTTGCCCTTCAGTGCCCGGGTGGGGCAGGCGGCGACGCATGCGTTGCGGCACCAGTCGGGGCATCCGTACTCCATGGTCGGATCGTCCGGGGCAAACTCGCGGTCCACCACCAGGGCGAGCGGAATGACCCACGAGCTGCCCCCGACCTTCCGGGAATAGAACAGACAGTTCTTGCCCAGCGTGCCCAGGCCCGCCCGTGATGCCGCCGCACGGTGGGGCAGGTTGAACGGGACCTTCGACTCCACCCCGTGGTCCCGGAGATAGGTGCGAAAGACCTTGATGCGCTTGGTCAGACCGTCTTTGGTGACCCGGTCGTCATCGAGATAGCACCTCCCGAAGGTCCCCTCCAGGGCACGTGGGAATGACTCGCGAAAGTAGGAGTCGACCAGCACGATGATGGACTGTGCACCGGGCAGAACCGTTTTCGGGTCGGTTCCTCCCAGGAGGTCCAGGCCCACCTTCCCGGCCCACCCGTACTCCTCCTGCCTGGCAAGGAGCACATCCCGGTGGGCAGTGAAGGCCTCCGCCGTGGTAAAGCCGATATCCTCGAACCCGAGAGACAGGGCCCGTCCGACCACCTCTTCCTTTGTCAGCATCTGCATGCCCCCTTTTTAAAAAAGACTCGGTGTCCTATCCTGTCAGGCCGGGTCATCCATCTTCGGACATCCGCGTGAGCATCGCCTTCAGGGACTCGACACACCCGAGCATGTCACTCCTGTCCTTTGTCAGCCGTGAGATCATGACCCCTCCTTCCAGGCAGGCGACGACGTGCCGGGCCAGCCGGGATGCATCCGTTTCCCGGGCAAGCTCCCCGTCTGCCCGGGCCTGTTCCAGAAGACGGTGCAGCAGATCGATCCACTCCTGAATAATCTCCCGGACAAGGCTCCTGAACTGCGGGTTCACGTCACCCATCTCCAGGGCCATGTTCCCGAATATACACCCGCCCACGAATTTCTTCCGGTCGTGGAACGCGAACACAGCGTCAAGCACGCCATGGATCCTTTCGATCGCGGTTTCCCCGGTCGCATGGGCACGGAGGTAGGCCAGATATTCCGTGCGGGCATACTCTACGAGGGCGAGGGCAAGGTCTTCCTTGCTCCTGAAATAAAAGTACAGATTGCCCTTCTGGACACCGCACGCCGCGATAATGTCCGCCATGCTCGTGGCATGGTAGCCCCGGACATTGAAGAGCTCCATGGCCGTCTTGAGAACGTGGGCCCGTGTCTTGCTTCCCCTGGGAGTAGTCGCCGCCTCTTTCATAAAAATAGACCGTTCGGTACAATTATTATGAAAGAGCTTCCGGTGTCAAGCAATTTCAGGAACATAGCGAACAACCTTTTCATCTGATTTTCCCGCGATACCTGGTATAAGAATACCATGAACCTTTCCTATGCCAGCAGGAAGAGCATGCGTGACCGTTTCGGCCGGACGGGCGCGAGCGGCACCGGAATGAGTTGGAAAATGTCCGGCCTTCTCGTTGCCCTTGTCCTGTGCCTGCCCGCCGGCGCGCCTCAGGCCCAGGGATATCGGGCCATGGATGGACCGGACATACAGGTGCTGTATGACGACCCATCCCTGGAGCCGTCGGCCCGGGAGGTGATCGGCCGCTATCCGTCCATCAAGGAGGGGCTGGAATCCGTTTTCCTGTGGGAGATGGACTTCCATCCCCGGGTGCTGCTCGTGTCCGACCGGCGCTCCTTCGTCTTGATGGCCGGGCACGAGGCGTTCGTCGCGTACGCGCTGCCCGAGAAGCAGCTCGTGGTCATCGATGCCACCCGGATGGGCGTGCGGCCCTTCACCCTGGAGACGACCCTGAAACACGAGCTGTGCCATCTGCTGCTTCATCATCACATCACCCGTGTCCACCTGCCCAAGTGGCTGGATGAAGGCGTGTGCCAGTGGATCAGCGAGGGGATTCCGGATATCGTTTTCAGCCGGGGTTCATCTCCGCTGCCCTCGGCGGTGCTCACGGGCACGCTCATCCCTCTGGAATCGCTTACCCACCACTTCCCGCGGGACCAGCGCGGACTCTCTCTGTCCTATGAGCAGAGCAGGTCGGTGGTGGAGTACATCGTCAATGTCTATGGCAAAAAAGGGGTCCTCAACATCCTGCAGTCCATGAAAAACGGCGTGCCTGCTCAGGAGTCCGTCCGGATGGCGCTGATGATCCCCCTGCGCGACCTGGAGATGCAGTGGCGCGGTGACTTGAGGAGCTGGCCGGTTCTCCTGGCGTTTTTCGCCGGCAACCTCTACACCATCATCTTTCTCCTGGCGGCTGTGCTCACCTTTCTTGCCTATGTCCGCTTCCTGCTCAGGAGGAGGCGCTATCTCCGGGAGATGGACGAGCTGGATCCGGAGACCCCGGAGCACGGGGAAGACGGGGGCCACCGGCAGGGGTAACGGATTTTTTTGTCGGGGAAGGGATTTTGCAGTTGACACAAGTTTATATACGAACTAAATAGTTCGTATATAAACTTTGTTGGCGGCAGATATGGATGACAAACGTCTTTTCTTTCAGCTGAACCGGGCCCAGCACCTCCTCTATACCTATGTGGAGCAGGAGTCACGGAAACTGCTCGGCATAACACCGGTACAGCTCGGCGCCATATTCTTTCTCCTCAAGAACGACGGCTGCCTTCAGCGGGAGCTGGCGCAGGGACTCCACCTCAACAAGCCGGCCGTCACCGGCCTCGTGGGCAGGATGGAAAAGGCCGGCCTGATCACCCGGGAAGACGATGCACGGGACGCCCGGGCCACACGGATAGTTCTCACGGACAACGCCCGTGAAATCGCCGGCAAGGCCTTCCCCCTGGTGGAGCGGCTCAACGATTTCATGTCGCAGGGGTTTTCGGAAGAAGAGATGCGCGTGGTGCGCCGGTTCGTCAATGCCATTACCGCCGCCTTGTCAGGAGAGGAAAAACCATGAGTAACGTGCATTCGCTGTTTGAAAAAATCGCCCGGCTTCCCCTGGGGAGGCGCGCATTCTCCCGCCTGGTTTCCTTTCGTGCTCCCTACTTCTCCACCATCCGCCCCCTCATCACCGAACTCGAGCCCGGCTCCTGCACCATCGTGATGAACGACCGCAGGGCCGTGCGCAACCACCTGAAGACCGTCCATGCCATTGCCATGTGCAACCTGTGCGAGCTCACCATGGGCATGGCACTGCATCCCAGTATTCCATCGCGCTTGCGGTGGATACCCCGGGAAATGCGGGTGCGCTACCTGAAAAAGGCCCGGGGGACGCTCACCGGCAGATGCAGCTTCGATCCGGAGCAGATCCGAACGGGCGACAACGAGCTGAAGGTAACGGTCACCGACGCGTCCGGGAGTGTGGTCATGGATGCGGTGATCACGGTACTCATATCCGAGCGCAAGGCCGCCTTTTGAAGCGGCGGCGTCAGCCTCCCGCAGATCCTGCCGGGATGCTTCTCCTGCGCCGGGGAAGATCGATGCGGTCGCCGTCCACGGCCGCCCTGACAAGGGGGTGAAAGCGCGAGGCCTCTTCTTCGAGGGCCTCCGGGGTGAGGTAGCGCTGCGAATAGTGCGAGATGACCAGGAGCTTCACCCCGCAGTCGCGGGCGATTTTCCCGGCCTGGGCAGCCGTGAGATGGCCGTACTCACGGGCCTTGTCCTCGAGATCGTTCAGGAACGTCGCCTCCATGAGGAGCATGTCGGCGCGGGAGGCAAGGTCGAACACCGCGCGGCAGAGCCTGGTGTCCATGACATAGGCAAAGACCTGGCCCGGCATCCTTCTGCCCACATCCTCGATTCGCACGGTCTTATCCCCTACGGTCACATGGCCTTCTCTTTTCAGCCGTCCGGCCGTGTCCCCGGCGATCCCTTCCTCGCCGAGCCTCCGGGGAATCAGGGTGTATGACTCTTTTTCCTCGAGGCGGAAGCCGTAGGTCTCGATATCGTGGTCGAGCCGCCTGGCCTCGATGAAGATTCGTTCGTTCTCGAATATCCTTCCGTCGTGGGATATGGGCCTCTCCACGAGAGGCGCGGCATGGTGATATGAGCAGGCATCGCGGAGGTTCTCGTAGTACCTTTGCCCGGACGCAGGATAATAGATCTCGATCGGATGAGGCACGCGATCGAGCGAGATCCGCTGGATAATGCCGGCCAGGCCGAGACAGTGATCACCGTGGAAGTGAGAGATGAATATCCTGGTGATCCCGGTCACTGACACGCCGGAAAAGATCATCTGACGCTGGGTGCCTTCGCCGGGGTCGAAGAGAAGCCCCTCGTCGTCGAACCTGAGAAAGTAGCCGTTCTGGTTCCTCTCCCGCGCCGGCACCTGGCTGGCGGTTCCGAGAACGATGAGCCTTCTTTCAGACATGGATCCGAGTCTCCCTCCCTTGCACTGCTGTCCTGGCCCCCTGCCGGGATGCAGCCGTCTCCGGCAGCCCCATTCCACCGGACATCCACAAATCTACCCGCCTTAAGACACGGAAAGCAAGAACAGGATGAAATTATTATCCCCTTACCCCCTTCTCGATAGAGCACGATCATTCAGGGGGAGGGGGACATCTATTGATAAATGTAAATATTGTGCAAATTACCATTGACACTATACCCTCCCTGTACGCTATGAACCAGTAGTTCTATGCTTCGTAAGAAGGAGGAGGGCATCGTATGTATCAGTATGAGAAACCGGACAATCTCGTTGATTTTCTCGAAGGCAGCGTCAGCAAGTATCCTGACAACCCCATGCTGGGCACCAAGAATTCCTCGGGCGAGTACGAATGGATCACCTACCGGGAGTTCGGCAGGCGGGTGGACAACTTAAGGGCCGGCCTCGCACAACTCGGTGTGAAGCAGGGAGACGCGGTGGGCCTCATCGCCAACAACCGCACCGAGTGGGCCGTCTGCGCATTCGCCACATTCGGACTGGGCGCCAGGTGGGTGCCCATGTACGAGGCCGAGCTCACGCAGATCTGGAAGTACATCATCGCCGACAGCGGGATCAAGATCCTCTTTGTCTCCAAGCCCGCCATCCTCGAAAAGGTGAAGGGCTTCCCCGAAGAGATCGAAACCCTGGAGAAGCTGATCCTCGTGGAGGGCACGGGAGAAGGAACCATGGCATGGCTCGAGGACCTGGGCGGCAAAAATCCGATCCCATCCATGAAACCGGGGCCCCAGGACGTGGCATCCCTGATCTATACCTCGGGAACCACAGGAGACCCCAAGGGCGTGCTGCTCACCCACGGAAACTTTACGAGCAACTCGCTGGGCGGGCAGAAGTTCTACCCGGAGTTCAACCAGCACGACCGGGCCGTGTCCATCCTTCCCTGGGCACACTCCTATGCGCAGACCGCAGAGCTCTACACCTTCGTCTACCTCGGGGCCTCGCTCGGCTTCATGGAGAGCGTTCAGACCCTGGCTATAGATATGAAGAAGATCAGACCCACCTTCCTCATCGCCGTGCCCCGGGTGTTCAACAAGATCTTCGATGGGATCAACGCCCGGATGAACCAGGAAGGCGGCCTCAAGAAGAAGCTCTTCGATATGGCGGTTCAGAGCGCGAAAAGGCGCAGGGAGCTCGCAGAGAAGGGAAAATCCGAGCTGCTCACCAACATCCAGTACGCTATCGGCAACCGCCTGGTGTTTTCCAAGATCCGGGAGGGCTTCGGCGGGCGCCTGAGAGGTGTCATGACCGCGAGCGCAGCCATGAATCCCGATATTTCCCGGTTCTTCTTCGACATGGGCATCCCGATCTACGACTGCTACGGCATGACCGAGACTTCGCCCGCCATTACCATGAATTGCCCCAGCGCCTACAAGATCGGCTCCGTGGGCAGGCCCATCCCGGGCGTGCGATTGGTTATCGACAAGTCGGTGGTGGAAGAAGGCGCCGAAGACGGCGAGATCATCGCCTATGGCCCCAATGTCATGAAGGGCTACCACAACAAGCCCGAGGCAACGGCAGAGGTCATGACCCCTGACGGCGGAATCCGGACCGGCGACCGCGGCAGGATCGATGAGGACGGTTTCCTGTTCATCACCGGCAGGATCAAGGAGCAGTACAAGCTGGAAAACGGCAAGTTCGTGTTCCCCGCGTCTCTCGAAGAGGATATCCGGCTGATCCCTTCTGTCGAAAACGCCATGATCTACGGCGAGAACAAGCCGTTCAACGTCTGTTTGATCGTCCCGGACTTCCTGGTGCTGGCGAAGTACGCCAAAGAGAACAACCTGCCCGCCGACCCCAAGTCGCTGGCCGAGAACCCGGCAATCCAGGAGATGATCCGGGAAGAGGTGATCTCGTCCCTCACCGGCAAGTACGGAGGCTATGAGATACCCAAGAAATTCATCTTCCTCCACGAGAACTTCACCGTGGAGAACGGCACCCTGACTCAGACCATGAAGCTCAAGCGCCGGGTGGTGTTGAACAAATTCAAGGACATGATCGAAAAGCTCTATGCATAGGGACTAACGAGAATCAAGGATCCTACCCGGCCGGGGGTTGCCGGAAGCAGGTACCGCTCATTCTTCAGGCAGCCCGGCCGGTTTTTTTCGCGCTTTTTTTCTGCCCGCGTGCAGCTTTTTCTCCCGCAGCCGCTCTTCACGGACAGCCCTTGAAGGCGCTGTTCTGATGCGGCGCTTCGGCGGGGACGCGGCCTTGCGGATGAGGGTGACGAGACGTTCCAGCGCGTCCGAACGGTTCTTTTCCTGATACCTGAACCGCCGGGCCGTGATGATGAGAACGCCGTCCTCGGTCATTTTCCTGCCCGCTATCCTGCGGAGCCGTTTCACGATCTCCGGGCTTATGTTGGGCGATGTGACCGCATCGAAACGCAGCTGAACCGCGGTCGCCACCTTGTTGACGTTCTGCCCGCCCGGCCCGGACGAGCGGATATAGTCCCACTGAAGCTCGCTTTCGTCCAGGGAGATGGATTCAGTGACGGGTATCATAGGCCTCTTCTCACGCGCCCTTTCCCCGGCTTCCACTCCTGTGGCCGCCATAAGGGAAAGGGCACGTCGCTATCTCGGGCTACATCATGGAGAGGACAAACTCGAGCGCGCCCCGGACGTCTTTGTCGAAGAAACAGTTCAAGGTGCCGCGCCAGTCTTCCCCGGCGAGCCTCTGCCTGATCCTGTCGGCCGCGGGTTTTTTCAGCCCTTCCTTGAGCTTGATGAAGGACCGTCCCGGGTTGTCGATCCACTTGGAGACGATCTTTTTCGCGCGCGGCAGGAGATCGGCCTCTTCCACGATCTCGTCCACGATCCCGAACTCTTTTGCCTGCTCCACCTTAAACATCCTGCCGAAGTACATCATGTCCCGATACTTCCGGTCGCTGTCGAATCCGAAGCGCATGATCTCGGCCTGGGCGAGCGAGAGGGGAAGACCGATCTTGATCTCGCTCATGCCCAGATTGATCTTGGGATGGTTCTTGGCGATCCGGTAGTCCGACGCCATGGCCACAATCAGGCCTCCGGCAATGGCGTGCCCGTTGATGGCCGAGACCACGGGCTTTCTGCACATGAACAGCTCGATGAGGATCTCCTCCTCCTCTTCAAAAAAGGCGACGATCTCCTCGATCGTCTTGAAACCGAGGAACATCGGCAGATCGAACCCGCCGGAAAAGGTTCTGCCCGCACCGGTCAGGATGATGCCCCGGATGGAATCGTCCTCGTTGGCGGATTTCACGATCTCGCGCAGCTTTTTCAGGGTTTCTCCGGTGATGGAATTCACCTTTCCGTGGTCGAATTCCGCAATGATGATTCCCTCTTCGTTCCGTACGTTCAGCATCTCTTGCCTCCTCTCCTGCTACTGAAATGTATTGTCCTTCTATCCGGCATATGAACACGGGTAATAATATAGGATTTCACACCCCGTGTCATTCCAGAAGTCATGAAACCCAGGTGCCGGCGCAGAAAGCATCGGCTCTTAAGACAGGGGGAAGCCCCCTGGAAAGTGGATTCCGGTCATAAACGGTCTTGAAAGGGAGGCCGGGTCTTCCTCGATACCGGGCTGTCCTGCCTTTCTCCCCCGGTATGCGTTTACAGGTACGACGGTCCTGTGCTAAAAAACATACGTGGAGAAGCAAGAAGCCGGACAGGCGGGAACATACGATGAATCCCTGTGAAGAATGTCCTCTTGAAGACAAGATCTATGAGTGTTGCGGAAGATTTCCGGACACCGGAGAGACCGTATACCTGAAGATTGACGAAACAAGAGGCGTGCATGCGTGTCCGTTTCTGGATAAAGAAGGCCGGTGCACGATCTATGAGAAGCGCCCCCTGAAGTGCAGGAACCACGTCTGCTCGGAATTCAGTTCGTATCAAAAGATCGGGCACCCCCGCAAGACCTTTGTTTCCCCATGGAATCCTTCGGACTTCTAGGACGGGGGTTTGCTGACGCCGACGCACCCGCCGGATAGAGGCTAAGGCCGAAACGACGGGAAAGCACCGCCTCCGCAGGGAAGCCGCACACCTGCGGGAATCGGATCCCGGCCTCCCCGATGAGCGGCCCTTTGCATTTCTCTGCTTTCCCGAACCTATCCCCATCTGCGGGGACGAGAAGCCCCTAGAAATGCCCGCGGACCCGCAAGAAGGACGTACTCCAGGGAGAGATCAGCCGATCCTCGTGAGTAGGGTGAAGATGTCCCCGCCCGCAGCAAGGCCGGATATCCATTCCCGGGGGATGCCCTTCATGCCCTGGTGCGCGCCGAGCACCATGCCCGCGATCATGCCCCGGGCAGCGGAATCGCCCCCGGCCATCACCGACTGGATCAGCGCCTCTCTCAGATCGTGTTCGTACCGGGCGATCAAATGAACCGTGGCAGGAAACGCCTCAGTGGTCCGGGAGCCCTGTCCGAACCTCGCGACCGCCTCCACACTCTCCCGCTCCCGGGAGGAGATGCCTTCATTGACCCAGTCGCTGATCCGGGTATCCCTGAACCGCTCCTGAACGACCTCGTTCATAGACGAGACCGGAGATGCACCCGCCAGCACCTTCAGGCACACCCGGGCAAAAAACTCGCCGGCCTCGATGGTGAGCGCACTCCCGTGGGTCATGGATGCCTGCAGCCGGCAGGCGCTCACGAGCTCCTCCGGGTCGTGTCTCAGGGCATAGACAAGAGGTGCGATCCGCGAGGCACCGGAAAGGTCGTTGGACTGGGATCCCGACTCCAGAGGTCCCTTCCCCAGGGCGAGGCTCTTAAGCGTGCTCCGGGTGGCCTTGTCCATATACCCGGTGTATTCGCTGAAGAGATCCTGCCAGCGGACAGAATAATCGTCGAGATCGAACCGCCCGCACTCCGCCAGGGACTCCAGCAGCACAAAGGTCTGATCGCCGTAGTGGGTGAACTCGCCCGCTTTCTTGCTCTTGTGATAGGAGTTCCGTGTGGGCTGTGTAAAGGTCTCCACCCGCCCATACTCCCGGACAATCCTCTCGGTGGAGTGAATCCAGTGAGCGCCCAGGGCAAGGGAATCCCCGACGAACGACCCCAGAACCATGGCTTGTGCCTTATCGGACATCCCCTTCCTCCTGCATCATTTCCCAGACATGTACGCTTACTTCCCATAAGGGCTTTCTCCAGAAAGTTCCCTACGGAAAAACAGACAGCCCACGACGTGAATAATCACAGTTACCGGATAAGTACAATGGTTTTTTCCGGATACCTTTTTCAACCGGTATCCCCCGCTCGAGGCGAAAGTCCCGGTTCGGCATATGAAGATGCGTTCACTCGATAATGGCCCACGCATCGAACAGGGTGTTGTAACGCAGAATGTACTCGCCGCTGAAGGTACGGACTTTGTAGTAGTCCAGACCCACCCGGCCGGGCACGTTCCTCCCTTCGAACCACCGGTCGGTGATCTCGAGGATGCGGTGATGTCTGCCTTCATAGGTAAAGGCAACCGGGATATCGTGGTGGGGATGACCTCCCCGGCACTCAACCTGTACTTTCCTCAACTTCATTTGATATTGGATACTCGGCTGCGTGAGTTTTTCAATACAGGCCTGCCCATAGGCCGCGGGCGGGAAGGCCGGAATCCGCTTCAGGCCAGAGCCAGAGCCGCACGGTGGTAGGTGTCTTCCAGGGCGCGTACGCGCCCGACCCGTCTCGCCACCTCCCGGAAATCCGGGCGTTCCCGCTCCGAGACATCCTTCAGGGCGGCTGCCAGTCTCTGCCACGCCCCGGCGGTTTCCACCATCAACTCGACCAGTCCGTACGGCGTGATCTCGGGCACCCACTTGCGGGCCTCCCGGAGAAAATCCGCATACATGAGGCGGAAGCCTCCCCCACCCGTCCCGCGTCGCTCGATGATCTGGTAGCTGAACCGGGCGGTCCATTTCCAGTCTTCGAGTTCCCCCCATTCAGGGAGTTCCTCAAGCCAGGTATCCAGACCCCTGATCCCCTGAAAATCGTGCGACCCGTCGAGAATCGTCCGGCTGTTGTGGACAATCGAGCTCGCGATGATCTCCCGCATGCCGCCCGGCGGCTCGATGGCCCCGGGAGAAAACCGGTTGCCCTGCATCTCGAAGAACGAGTCCTCCTGATGTCGCGCCTTTCTCATGTCCGAAAAAGGAACTTCCAGGATCTCCGGGTTGTCGGTATCGGTGACAAGAAAAACCTCCCGCTCGGAGTCATAACCCCAGACCATGATCACATGCCCTTGGAAATGCGTGCTCGAACGGAAGTACGGGAGATGGTAGATATCGGTGCGGATCAGGGCGGGAAGGCCTTTGTCGATGGCCCTGCACAGAGACGCTTCGGCCTGACCGGGCTTCCCGGAGCGATCCCAGACAAAGTCATGCCCGATCCTGGTGAAAAACTGGGCCTCGAAGTCTGCAGAACGCATGTGAACAAGCCGGCTCGGGCTGCCGGCCGGCAGGTTGGAATACCAGATACCGAGCCCCGCCCCGATGCCGAAACACATGGCCTCGCTCATCCGGATGCCGTGAAAGCTCAGCATGTCGCGGATGGCCGTGCTTGCGCAGTGCCTCCCCGGAACATGGGAAACGGGCAGCATCTTCACGGCAGCTCCCCGGTGAAATACCTCGCCTTCATGCTTCCTTTCCCTTTAAAAACAGGAGCTGCTCATCATCAGACACGGTGTGCGCACCTCTGCTTCATTCATGGCGAGACGACTCCTCTTTCGAACAACGGCCGCTGTTCATTCGAGCCGGAGCCGGCCCCGGCTCGGAATTATATTTGTTTCTTTCATCGCTGCGACAACAAGCCCGGAATTTTAGGCATACATCATTTTTCGATCTGCACTCTAACTTTTTTTCTGCCCCATTTCAAGGCCTGGGAATGGGAATCGAAAAAGATATCGAGCCGGTTGGGCCCTTTGATGGCGGATCCCCGGTCTTCGACCACCCCCCATCCGTAACCCCGCACATACATCCGCGTGCCGAAACGATAGTACCTGGTGTCAGCCGCAATGGTCCCCTTGCGGGGAAGCAGCAGCCAGGGGAAAAAGACCGTCCGCAGGGGAATCATCCAGGGGTGGACAATGCTGTCCGCCGAAAACAGGCCGGGCTGAGGTTCCCGGGGCTTGGTACCGCTCGACGTGCGCCCGGTATAGGGTTTGCCCTTCATGGAGCCGCTACTGATATATTTGTTCCACACATCGAGCTTCAGGCATTTCCAGCTTCCCCGCTCCCATCCGCAGCATTTGCCGCAGTTGCAGTAGGCAGTGACCTCCATGGTGCGGGTTTCCCGCTGGGTGGATGCGCATCCCGAAAACAGAACCGCCATGCTCAGGAGAATCGGCAGCAGTGCACCTCTCATCTTCCGGCACCTCCTTTCCCTGACCTATCGACAATTCACCCGCCTATCCTGAACCGGGCTGTTCATCCAGACGCACCTTCCTTGTTGTTCATCCACCGTCTGGAAGGAGTCTTTCAAAGGCAGCGACTGTCAGACCGCTAGGCTTCGGGAAGGCTCAGGCCGGAATCGAACCAGGTGAGGATTCCCGCGTTCTCCTCGAACGGGTGTGCATGGGCGAGATTCTCCAGGATCTTCAGGGTGACTGCCGCCCCTGCCTCGAGCAGCCGGATACTGCCCTGCCGGGCGCGCTCAGGGGGAAACATCCAGTCATGGGCACCGTGAACCCAGAATATTCTCCTTCCGGCCGCACCAGAGATCTCGCCCGGCGGCAGAACCCCCGACACCGGAGCAAAGGCGGAAAACGGGGTGGAAGGCAGCATGGCACAGCGCAGGGCAAAAGTAGCTCCATCGGAAAGGCCGGTGAGCAGGATCCTGTTCGTGTCTATACCATAGTGATCCGCATATCTCTCAACCTGCTCCAGGACATGACTCAGATCGGGAAGAGGATCTTCCATGTTCCAGGTCGCCCCCACAGAGGTAGGGGCCAGGAGAACAAACCCCCTGGTCCTGGCCTCCCGGACCCATGTCCAGACAAAGTCCCTTCCGTGCCCGAATCCCCCGTGCAGCGCTATCACCAGGGGCAGCGAATCAGGTCCAGCCGGCGTGGCAGGCACGAACAGGGAGGAGGCCCCCCTGGCATAGGGATCGACATCCACGCCGGTGTGGACGAGACGTTCCCGCTCCTGAAGGTCGTTTCCCGCCGGTCCGGAGCGGTCGCGGGGCACTTCACGAAAGAATCCGTCGATCTCCGCGACTCGTCCTCTCAGGTCGAACAGGGCCTCCTTGGCCCGGCAGATCTTTCTCATGGCCTGCATGGCCGCGAAGACGCCTGTCTGCATATCGTCGGATGAGCAAAATGTCCGGGCGGATTCAACGACCAGATCGACCGCCCGGATCACGACTTCTGTTTCGCCGGAAGAAAGATCCGGAGCCCGGGCGAAAAGCTCCTGCCGTGCACTCAGGAGCTTCCGGGCCTCCCGGTGGAGGACCTCTCCGTGCCGGCGGATCATCATCGGGTGGAACATGCGCTGCACCCGCTCGAAGACCCTGACCGCATCCAGGAGTGAACTGGTCAGGGGCCGCATATCTCGCATCCTCCCTTCCTTCTCCCGCACCGGCCCGTTACCTGCGGTCTGTCACCGAAACCCTGACAAAAGCGGGGTAGTACAGGTCATGGTTTTTCAGCACCCGGTGCTCATCCAGAGAATTGACTGCATAGGTACAGACCAGATCGGCGCCTTTCAGGCAGGGATGAGCCTTGCCCGCATAGAACAGCACCGGCTCGCCCTCGGTTCCCCGCGGGCAATAGAGGCTCTTCTTCTCCGACCAGGGGCCCGTAAGGCTCATGGCCCGCCGGTACACCAGGCAGCCGTCCGGGAAGCCTTCTGTCTGGATCTCCAGAAACCGGCCCGCGGCCTTCTCGTAGTGGACCGTGAACTCCATCTGCGCAGCGGTGAACACGGGCGCGGGACGGTGAGTCAGGAGACCCTGGTCCACCCACCCGGCATTTCCGGTCCACCACTCGGGGTTCATGAGATCTCCCCGGACAGCGTCGGCGAGTTGCCACCGCACCAGGTACGCACCATGGTCGGCCCTCTGGGTGCCGAAGGCATAGAGGTGTCCGTCGAGCACCATGCTGCCCGCGGATCCGATGATAACGCCGAACTCGTTTGCCGGGGTTTTCAACTGCTGGATATTCCACCGGGAGGGCTCTCCCCGCGGGTTTTTCACGAGCACGGCGGTCCAGCCGGCGGCGTCGAATCCCAGATCGTTGTCAGCGGGCTCTATCTCCATGAGAAAGACCACCAGGCGGTTCTCTACGAGAACCCCTGATCCGGGCCAGTACCACGAGGGCCCGGATGAGCGGAAGAAGGCGTCCGGGCGGCCCTTTTCGATATTCCAGTAGAACGCGGCGGAGGCCTCGGCGGGATTGTATCCGCGTTGAATGGCGACCGTGTTTCTCACGACCTCAGCCCCTGAGCGGTCCCGTGAATATCCCCGGCCGACAAAACTGTCTCCGAAGAGCCACAGCACCCGGGCTCCCCCGAGGTCCACGGAATACGCGCCGTCTCCTCCGAGCCAGCGGTCGTCGTTCCTGAAGAGCCGGTCAGCCTCGTGCCAGCGCTCAGCCTTGAGTCCGGAGCCGGTCGGCCCCTGATGCATGGATCCAAGCTCGCCGCAGGCGCAGAGGAATGTGCACACAGCGGCGCACAGAATGGTGAAAACAACGTATCGTGCCCTGAAATCCCTGTGCATGAGCCCTTCTCCCATCGGTTCTCATCCGCACACGTCCGGGCTGAAGCGAACGGCCCGGACGTGTGCGGACAAACGCCCTGTTATTCCCTATTATACCAGATCGCCGGGTCCGGGAACACGGGAAGAGCTTAAGGATGCGTCACAGGAACCGAACGCGATATTTGTGCACGAAATCGGTCGGGTGGTACGAAAGCTTTGCCTTGCGCAGACCCGCCTCACCCAGGTCCTGCTGGCGGTTCACGAGCCGGAATTCCCGGTGCGCGGAGAGAAACATCTGATTGATGGCCTGGTAGACCCCGATGTATTCGGTAAACCCCTTTTCCGCATGCATGATCAGGATGTCCGGGGAAAACCGCTCCGCAAGGCAGAAGGCGGCACCCTCGCCGTCTACGAAAAGGGCTCCGCCCGTCATATCGCGAAGCCGGTGCCACGCATCGAGAAGGCGCACGACAACCCGGTTCTCCGCGGCGAGCAGCTCTGAAGATTCACAGTCCTTCCACTCGCACCAGCGCTCCTGCATGGCCATGATCCTCTCCAGGATCTCGGGGTTCAGGTCGCGGTACTCGTAATCGTACCGCTTTCTGAACTGGTTCAGAAGATTCTTTTTCTTGTGGTACCGGTTGCCGGAGAGCTTCACCAGGTCTTCAACGGAATAGAGATAGTCCCACTGATCCCTGACCTCGCTCACCTCCACCCTGCTGGGAAAACTCTTTTCCCACAGGAGAGCGAGGTTCCGGGGCACCCGGGTGAACACCGGATTCGACCCGCCCAGCCCGGCCAGAGCGTCTTCCCACCGGGCTTCCTCCAGGGTACCGATCGGCGCCCAGTACACCTCTTCTGGCCACGACTGCCTGATCCAGACAAGGCCGCCTCCCCAGGCCCAGGCAAGGCCGTACTCCCGTGCCCATCCCCACAGATTGACGAAGCTGTAGTCCGAGGCAGTGACTGAGCTTGCCGCGAGCCGTTCGCGATATGCATCCTGCATTTCAAGAGAGATGGGTTCGAACACCGGCATGCGATCCCCCGATATGAACCGTGATAAGCCTTCGCAGCAGAGATATCAAGGGCTCAGGGGGAATTTCCGGCTTGGGATTTTTTCAGGGGTGGTTTTTTTAGATGAACTACGCCGAGCAGACCCGGTTTGCGAAGAAAAAACTCAAGCCTGCTGGGTTGTCTTATCCACGTAGCAGGCGATCTCGCCCATGATATCGAACAGATCGTCTTCCTTGAGTCTCAGGCGGCTCAACGCATCTCCGTGGATGGTATAGAGCATTCCGTCGAATCCGGCACCGATGCCGCTCATGATGGCGGCGGCATCCGCCAGGTGGACGATGTAGGAGAGCATGTCATTGTCCGAGGGCGTGGGATCATGGTGATAGCGGATCGCCAGGACAATGTGCCTGGGTATCTGCCAGCGCTCGCACACCTCCGAGGCGAGCTCCGCGTGGTCGAAGCCCAGGATGACCTTTTCGGCCTCCAGGAATGTGTCGCTCCGCTCCTTCACGAAAGTCTGGAACTCGGCTTTTCTCTCCAGGATATACGGATCCAGGATGATCTTCCCCACGTCGTGGATGAGACCTGCCGAGAAGGCATCCTGCTCCAGGCTCGGATTCACGCGCCGGGCAATGAGCTGCGATCCGTTGGCCACAGCCAGGGAGTGCATCCAGAGGTCGCCGGCTGCAAGATCGTACCCCTCCAGGGTCTGCCCGAGAATTTCCGATGAGCATGCGAGATTGAGCAGCTCCATGAGGGTCTTGGTGCCGAGAACGACCGAGGCGTGCTTTACGGAGGATACATTGCCGCTCAGCCCGTAGTACGGGGAGTTCGCCATCTTCAGGACCCGGGTGACGATCCCCTGATCCGACTCGATGACCTTGGCGAGGTCGCCGAAGCTCGAATTCGGATCGGACAGGACCTTCCGCGCCTTCTGCACCACCTGGGGCATGGGGGGAAGATCTTTGAGCGTCTTGAAGATCCTCTGCTTCAGGGCATCTCCGGTCGCCGGCGCTTTCCCCTTTGCCTGCATGTCGTGCCCGGATGCTCGATCAGCCTCTTCCGTACCGGCCGCTCCGGGATGGAGGAGGATCTTTTCCTTACAGTTGGGGCAGGGTATCGAGACCGTGCCCGAGTACCCCTTTAGGGTTTCCTTTTTTATGGTGTATTCTTTTCCGCAGTGAGGGCAGCATATTTTCACGATTTTCTCCTTTTTTTACGAAATCTTTATCTTGCCCTCGTCGATGTTGAGGATCATGGTCCTGAGTTTGGTCCCGCCTACGCCTTCGAGCTTCACCGCGAGATTGTACCGGGAGAGGATGCTCTTTATCGCCATCACCAGCCGCGCCCCCATATTGTCATCCTCGCCTGAGCCCAGCATGGCCGCCCCTCCCGCTATGGCCACGGATATCTGCCGGTCCGCTCCCATTTTCTTGAATTCCGCTATCACGTATTCCAGGGCCGTGTCTGCATAGTAGGCAGGGTTGTCCGTGGCACGGCCCTGCGAGAGCCCTCTGAGCACATGCATCCCGGCTGCAAGCTTTTTTGATGGATTGAACAGGATAATCCCCACCCCGGTGGCGATCTTATCGATCCAGAGGAGGCCCTCTGTAGCGAATTCGCATTTCATGGGTCGTACTGCAGTCGTCTTCATGATACCTCGAGAATTCCCCTCTTTGCCGTCATGATGCATCCAACAATACTATCGCCAGATATCTTAAAAAAATTTACACAAATCTTCGAATCTTCGGGTATTCTACCGCAGATCGACATCGTAATGCGGTTCCATGGCGGGCGATTTTCTGCAGAGCGGAGAGAGGGAGAGAAAGATGCCGGGAGCGGATGCCGTGCAGGGGGGAGGGAATATAAAACGTCCCTGCTTTTTTATCTGCAGCAGGATGCTCCCGCGTGAGACCTGCCTGCCGCGGGGTGCTACTGGCCCAGCAGGTAGCACTTCTTGGTGCTCAGATCGAGCCTCCAGTTGTTGATCTGGCCTTCTTCGATCGTCTTGGTATCGCCTGCGATCTTCGTATACCGGAAGCAGGTGCCGTTGGTCAGGAGTCCGTCGCCCTTCCGGTCGAAGATCATGGTGCCGTTCCATACCTCGAAGTTCGGTGCATACCGGAACGGGGCATCCGCGCTCCCGCTAAACCTGATGGATGTCCCTACGGTGGAGGAAAGGTTGACCAGATACCCGGTCTTGGAAGAATCGGTGATCTCCAGCACCATCTGGTAGCTGTCGGGATTCGCGACCCAGTTTGCCGGCGGAGCGTGGCTCTCGCTGATTATCCGGAGCATTCGCTCCGTCCAGTGTGAATAGGCGCTCGTCTCGCCGAACTGTTCCAGCTTCTGGAAGGCCTTGTGCGCGTCCTCGAAATTTCCCATGAGAAGATAGTTGACACCCATGGTCTTATAGAGCGGGGGATAGTTCGGATCGATTTCCTGCGCCTTCTGGAAACTCTCCTGCATCTCCTTGTACCGTTCGAGCTCGAAGAGATTTGCCGCGCGATTCACCCAGACCGAGGCGTTTTTCGGATCGAGGCGCAGGTATTCATCAAAGGCGCTCAGCGCCATCTTGTGATTCTTCATCTGCCAGAAGATCTGGCCCTTCAGCAGCCATGCCTCCTTGTGACGCTTGTTGACCTTCAGCGCCCCGTCGGAGAGGTTCAGGGCGTTTTCCCATTCCCCCTTCTCCCAGGAAGCCTGTGCCTTGACGTACAATTCCTGTGCGGTATTCGCAGGGGCGTCGGCGTATGCATCCGGAACAAGGCATGCAACCAAGAGAACGACCAGGATGTATCTGAACACTGTCCTCACGCTACCACACTGCATCTTACCCTCCTCATTCGGATGAAACGTATGCAAATTATACTCCTTATAATCGCATCTTTCCGTTTTGTAAATCCCCTTCCTCCCTTAAGGGGGAGGATCCGGACCGGCAGGTGCCTAATCCCTGGACAACTGCAACGGAGGCTTGCCCGCACGCTCACGCACCCAGTTGATGGAAGAAAGAACCTTCTTCTGCCTGATCATGCGGCGTTCCAGATTGCGCTTCCCGGGAAAATTCACGAGGGTGAGCCCGATGAGGATCGTGATGATTCCCTGCCCGGGCAGCACCAGCATGGCGAGACCGGCAATGATGAAAACCACGCCGGCGACGTTTTTCACCGCCAGGATCACCACCAGGGCCGCCGGATTGAACTGCTTCCGGAACTCCAGAATCTCCTCGCGCTCATAGATGAAGTAATCGGCGGGCATGCCGACGATGGCGATGAGCACCAGAATCGGCGTGATGATCAGGGTGATAAGGGAGGTTATCCCCAGATACGTCAACAGGGTTTCGTGGAATGACATCCACACAAAGGCCGCTTCCATCATAGAATTTCCCCGTGCACTGCCGGATGGTCCATACCGGTGCTCCTGCTCCTGCTCCTGCTCCTGCTCCTGCTCCTGCTATCATCAGAACAAAAACGTGCATGTCAACCGGTTATTTTTTCCGCTGGTCCCGATTCAGAAAACCGCATTTCATAACGTACGAAGAAATCCGGGCGTGCTTCAGGCAGGGCTTCGTCAGGATGTGCGTCCTATTTCTTCAAAAGGCCCTGCAGGACGATGTCGAGGCCCTGCTCGAACATCTTCTGGGTGGACTTGCCCTCTGACTTCACATAGGTCTTGATGATGAACATGACATAGATCGAATACAGCAGCTCGGTAAGATGGTCCACATCCACCTCGCGGAACCTTCCTTCGCGTATTCCCCGGGCGAGAACGCTCCGGAGCAGGTCCATGGACGCGCGGTTGATCTCGGCGAACTGGTCCTCCCTGCTGGAAAGGGGAAAGATCGACGGATCGTTTATCAGGACCGACCTCAGGGACACGTCCCGGGAGAGATAGGTATAACCCTTCCTGCACAGGGCCAGAAACTGCTCGCACACATCGTCGATCTTTTCGATGGAACGCGCCACCATACCCTGCCATTGCAGCAACCCATGGGAAACAGCCTTCTCATAAAGGTCCCGCTTGTCCTTGACATAGAGATAGAGATTGCCCTTGGTCATCCCCAGCTCGTCGGCGATGTCTTCGACACGGGTCCTCCGGTAGCCGTAGCGGGCAAAAACCCGCAGGGCCGCCTCATAGATTCTGGTCAGCTTTTCTTCCCGGTTCATCGAGCACCTTGTCAGCTTGCGTGTATCTCCTGATCTTGCATCTCGGGTATTCGATGTCAATAGCAATTCAGTTTCAGGGAATCCTTCACGATTGTCGCACCCTGCCTGCGTGCGGAAAACCGGGAATATCGCGGACCGGCGAGCGGGCTCTCATGGAATGGCGGCCCAGGGATCGTCCCTGAGGTGATGAAGTGAACATTATGTTCATTTTTTCATTGACTGGACTATCGTCCGGATATTACGATCGGTCTGTGATCAGTCCTTTTTTTCAGTTGTTGTGAGAGCAACTCACCATACATGAGCGGGAGGTGTTTTATGACAGATTCAGCGTCACAGGCACTGGCCATCCTCAGGGATCCTTCGTATTTCGAGTGGTACGTCATCCCCTTTCTCCTGGTCGTGATCTACGTATACCACAACGAGATCCGGCTGAAGAATTACAGCGCGGTCTTTGCAGGGCTCGCCCTGTGGGGATGCGACTGGTTCAACGAGATCTGGAACGCCCTGGTGTTCCATTTCACCCAGTACGCACCGGTCTGGGGCACGCCCGGCGAGAGCGCCTTTGTCCTGCTCATCGGGCTGAACATCGAGATCAGCCTGATGTTTCTCCTTCTGGGCGTCGCCTGTACCATCATCCTTCCCGAGGATCGAAAACTGAAGGTCCTGGGGATTCCCAACCGGCTCTTCTTCGCGATCATATTCACCACGCTCGCGGTCATCATCGAGATCATCCTCAATGCCATCGGCGCGCTTACCTGGGAATATTCCTGGTGGAGCGCTCGGTTTCCCTGGCTGCTCTGGGTCTTCGGATATTTCTACTTCTTCGTGGTGGCCTACCTCGTCTACGATATGAAGACCTATCGCGCCAAGGCGCTCACCGTCGGAGCGATCTTCGCCGTGGACATCGCATGCCTGGTGGTCTTCATGGGCGTGCTCGGCTGGATATAGGACCTGCCCGGAAAAACGGCCACCGGAAGGCCCGTGAAAGCTGCGGTTCTCCCGGTGATGTCCGGCTCTTCCCCTCGATCCCGGGGAGAGGAGTGTTGCACCCCCAAAAGAGGCCCCTTTGGCCGGGAAAGAAAAAAAGCGGTCCGCATTAAGCCATATGATTGAATAACCGTTCCCGGTGCTCCATATATCTATTAACGACATCATTCTCGCCCGGAGAACGGCATGGGAAAAAGGGCCGAAGGAAACGGGCCTGTTTCGGAACCATGTACCACCCCCGGCCCCTCCGGACGCAGAATACGGAGGATGCCACATGGAGCGCACAATAGGGTCTGTGAACAAGGACAGGCTGAAGGTGCTTCTGGAGCCCTACATCCCCAGTAACGTCATCACGGACATGTTCGAAAACCGGGTTCTCACGGATCTGTGGGATGTCCTCTATGCCGCGGTCGACTATTACACCGGCGGTGAAAACGAGGCCCTGGAGGCCGTGAGAAACGAGAAGATCGAGAGTGTCGACGAACTCCTGGACAAGCTGCGGTGGTGGGGAAAGAGCGCGGAAAGCCCACTGGACACCGAGAGGATCAAGGAGCTGCTGGAACCCTATCTGCCCGAGGATATCATCGACGAGGCTCTGGAAGGTGGAGAAAGCGGGGACTTAAAGGACCTCCTTGACATCGCGGTCGAGTATTTCACCGACGGCGACCGGCGGGCACTGGACTCCATCAAGGGGGTGGAGATATCCAGCGTCGAGGATCTCCTGGAGCATATCAGGTGGTGGCACAATGCAACGGAATCACCTGACGCATGGTACGACCCGGTGGAAGGGAAATGGTACAGCCCTGACGAAAACTACGAGGAAAATTATGGGGAGAGCGATTACGGCGGCGTGAACCTGCACGTGCGAGACGAGGAAGAGGGCGAAGAAGAAGAGTAGCGATGGTGAGAAGCATATCTTGAGCGCGGCTTGGATGATGTTCTTCCATAACCCCCGCGTCGTGGATGTGCGGCAGCCCCTTGCATAAAAACTTTTCGGGCAGGACGTTTCGAGGAAACCATGTATCCCGGTCCAGTGGCTTCTTCGCGAAGCAGACACTCCCTGTAACCGGCCGGCCGGCATCCGGTCAGACTCCTGCCGTATATCCGTCAACCGCACGCACGCCTCCCCTGTCTGGCGAGTATTACCAGATTTTCGGCAGGGGATTTTTCTCAATCCACACTTGAAACAATCGTTCCCAGATTGTATACAGTTCATTGTTCTTATTGCAGCATCCCATGTGCGACGCGGGTGTGAGACGCGTATCCGCCTGATGGGAATTGCAACGGGGCGACACAAACACAGGGATCGTATCTACACGATGGATTGTACGCTGGAACCGGATCAATGTCTCGATACCGCCTGCTCCGATGCCCTGGTATACTCCGTCAACGCCAGGTTCAGGCTCACGAGCGTGTCGCCGAACGTGGAGAGCATGCTCGGGCACAAGCCCGAAAATCTGATCGGCAGACCCTTTCAGGAGCTCGGGCTGCTCCATCCCGGCGATCTGAACAGGGCAATCGCTGATACCGTCCGGCTGCTCTGCGGAGAAAAAATCCTGTCGTCGACCTACCGGTTCATCACCTGCAAGGGTCTGGGCAAACTCTGCGAGGTCGGCGGGGTGCCACTGATGCGGGATAACGACGCGATTGGCATTATCGCCGTGGCAAAGGACGTCACCGGCCGCTGGCACCCGGAAAACGGCATCGGGAACCCCGGCTCCTGCACCGGGCTCCGGCCGGGAAATCGCAGTACGGCCGCCGAGGCGTTCTCCGGTCAGCAGAGCTTGGGAGACGCGCCTGCGGGGCTCCGGTCTGATACGCTGACCGGCGGGGAGGTCGGACCCGGAGAAAGGCAGCCGGACCTCGAAGAGATGAGCATCGCACTGAAGGTCCTTATGAAGCAGCAAAGCAATGAACGGCGCGACATCGAAAAAAACCTGGTTGCGAACATCGCGGTCTCGCTCCTCCCTACCCTTGCACGGTTAAAGACCTCGGGCCTGAGAGAAGACCAGATACAGTGCGTATCCGAGATCGAGAACCTCCTCAGGGAGATCGGATCGTCCTTTGTCCGGGATCTCTCGTCCAGGCATCCCGGTCTCAGTCCGAGCGAGGTCAGGGTGGCGTCTTTGATCAGAAACGGCAAGTCATCCAAGGAGATCGCCGATCTCCTGCACGTCTCCCTGAACACCGTCCTGTTTCACCGCAACAACATCCGGCAGAAGATCGGCCTGAAAAACACCCGGGGCAGTCTCGCGACCTATCTCCAGACCTTTGATAAAACCGAGCCGTAACACCTCTCTGCGCCCGCCCCTGTTCACCCATCATCATCGATAGCTTGAACCTATCAACTTTCTATTGTTTTTCTATTGTCATAACCAGCGGCACGATTTCCCGATACGCAGTCACAGGCTTGATAAAGCAAAGCCAAATACTCGAATGAAGGAGATAGCATGAGCTGGTTTTCCAATCTCACCGTCAGGGTCAAGCTCCTGGCCGGTTTCATTGTTCTTGCCGTCATCGCCCTGATTGTCGGCTTCGTGGGCATCAGAAATATGGGCACCATGAACGACATGGCCGATGCCATGTACCAGAACGAGCTCCTTGGTGTATCTTACATCAAGGAGGCGAACATCAATCTCATTGCCATGACCCGGGCCGAGAAAAACCTTATCCTGGCCACTACGGAAGAGATGCGCAATGAATATCTCGCCAACTATACAGACGTCAAGGAACGGTTCCTGAAAAACCTGGAGAAGGCAAAGCCGCTCTTCTTTACCGACCAGGGCAAGGAACTGCTGGCCGGTTTCGAGCGGGCGTGGAAGGAGTATGAACCGATTTCGCAGAAGATCATCGACACCGCCCTTTCGGAAAAGCTCAACGAGAATCGGACCTCAGCCGAGCTCTCAATGGGGGTTGGCAGGGAAAAGCTCGATGCGGTCGACGATGCATTGACCGCGCTGTCCGAGGTCAAAGATGAAAACGCCAAGCAGCAGTCCGACGAGACCACCCGGATCTATCAGCAGAGCCGCACGTTCATGATCGTCCTGGTGGTGGTGGCCGTAATCGCCGGTATCATCATCGGCATGTTCCTGTCCCGGAACATCGGCCTCATTCTGAGATCCATCCTGGACGAGGCGAAGAGCCTCGCGGATTCCTGTCTGGCGGGCAAGCTGAACGCCAGAAGCGATGTTGAGAAGATCAACTTCGAGTTCCGCCCCATCGTGCAGGGAATCAACGGGATTCTCGACGCGCTCATCACCCCCCTCAATAATACCTCGGACTATATCGAGCGCATCTCCAAAGGGGATATCCCCGAGAAGATCACCGAGGAATACAAGGGGGACTTCAACACCATCAAAAACAGCCTCAATCTCATGATCGACTCCATGAACAAGATCGCCGAGGTGGCGCAGGAGATGGCGGCCGGAAACGTGAACCTCCAGGTCAGGCAGCGCTCGGACAAGGATGAGCTCATGAAATCACTGAACGAGCTGATCGCTGCGAACAAGATGGTCACCGAGGTGGCCAAGGATCTCGCAGACGGAAACCTCACCGTATCGGTCATGGAGCGCTCGGAAAAGGACGCGCTCATGCAGGCTCTCAAGGAAACGGTCGCCAGACTCAAGGACGTGGTCGTGGACATCAAGGGCGCGGCGGACAACGTGGCGGCGGGCAGCGAGCAGATGAGCTCCGCGGCAGAGGAGATGTCTCAGGGTGCGAGCGAGCAGGCATCCGCTGCCGAGGAGGCGTCGTCTTCCATGGAGCAGATGGCCTCCAACATCCGCCAGAACGCTGACAATGCCCAGCAGACCGAGAAGATCGCGGTCAAGTCGGCAGACGACGCCATCCAGGGCGGCAAGGCGGTCGACGAGACCGTGGGCGCCATGAAGACCATT
>JAHDQN010000085.1 GCA_018433775.1 Deltaproteobacteria bacterium | reverse complement strand
TCCTTCCTCTCGATGTTGCGGCAACAACTCGTGAAGGAAGGATAGCAGTGAGCAGCCTTCTCGGCCATCCCCATCCGGGACCGGCTTAGCCAGTCCCCATCACCACACCCACAGGGTGTGGGTTTCTACTTCTCACTAAATCACCAGGATCTGTTGTCATCAAAATGCAGCGCTTAACCAGTTCAGTGGCTGTTTGCACCACATAAATTTTTGGATCAGATCGACTTTGTATCCCTCCAATATCCACCCAATTATTGGCCAAAGGAAATACGCTGAAATCAGATAACTTTCTTATATATCTAGGTCTAGTTTTGGAAGGTATAATTCTTCCAGCCTTATCAAGCCGCTCAAGTCCGTTTAAATTAACTGTCCAGTGTCTAGTCGGTGGTGGTAAGTATTTCCTATTCCTGAATATGAATACCGGAATGTCAGTACCTGACTGTGCCCCTTCAGAAGTAATTTCGCTGTCAACTATATATTCTTCAGGGTCTATGCAGTGGTGATTTAATATACCATAGGATTTTGCTGTCTTATACTTTGTTCCACCAGTTTCCCCAGCAGATTTGTTTTGATAAGCCTGTCGGTACTTTATAGTTAATGGATTTTTAACATACCAAAGAACAAAATCATTAATGTTTGATATAAGTGAACTTGTAAAACTTGATGTTTTATTGGTAGTTATTTCACTCACAAAATTTGTTTCGCCAAATACCTCATCCATAACCGCCCGTACCCGATGAACATTCTCATCCCCAATCTGCACAAAGATCGATCCGCTCTCTGTCAACAGATCCCTCGCCACGGTCAGTCGGTCCCGCAGATATGTCAGGTACGAATGAATTCCATCCCGCCAGGTATCTCGGAACGCCTTCACCTGCTCTGGCTCGCGCGTGATGTGGTCTTTATTGCCATCTTTCACATCTCGACTTGTAGTTGACCACTGAAAATTGGAATTGAACTTGATCCCATAGGGAGGGTCAAAGTAGATGCATTGCACCTTGCCACGCAAACCCTCCCGCTCGGCGAGTGAAGCCATCACCTGCAGGCTGTCTCCCAGGATCATCCGGTTCGACCAGTTCTGATCGTGCTGGTAGAACTCGGTCTTTGCGTTGCCATCCGGCAGGCCGTTGAAGTCGGCGAAGAGGTCCATCTGTTTTGGCTTGCCCGCCTGTCTCTCCTCACGTGTCTGCCGGAGGAGGTCGTCGATGAGCACCTTGGGGTGGACCTTTTCCTGGATGTATATGGGTGGCGCATTGACTACCAGGTCAGACCAGTCCTGCTCGTCCTTGCCCCGCCACACAAGCTGGGGATCAAGGTCGCGGTTGCGCTGTGCCTTTTCCTCTTCCAGCTCGGATACGCCCCGCTGAAGGGTCACCTTGACAGGCGCCTGTTCTTCCTTGCGCATCACCGACTGGAACTCGGCGGTGGGTATGTTTCTACGCGATGCCTCGTCGTGAGTGATAGTTTCAACCGTCTTTTCGGTTGGTACTTTTGCCATATGCCCTTCCTCAATGTTGCTTACGTCTTATATCAGCTCCGAGCTTTATCTAGCCCGGCAGGACAAACAAGGGGAGTGCTCCTTATGCCCCTCTCTAGCAACCATTGAACTTTATGACTCTTTCTCCATAGAATAATGAACACCTTTATACAGTTTGGAGGCGTGTTGCCTCTTGTTCTAAGTCTGTGAGTTGATCGATCATCTTGTTAAACTCTGCTTCGAGCTTTGCTGAGAAATCCGCATCCATCGTGAATGGCTCGGTGAGCTCGGCGAATGCCCATCTTCCATAGGCCCCAAGGTTGTTCACACCTGTCACCCAGTAGCTATCCATGGTTAATTTTTTCTCCTTGGCATCCTCACGCCGGTAGCCCTTGACCTCGACGATGAGGTTTAGAATGTCTTCTCGGCCGTCATCAACCAGGACGATAAAGTCGGGCAAGTACGTGCGCATCTCTGAGCCGTAGCGATAGGGTACCTCCAGGCCCAATCCATGGTTTTTCACATAGGCCTTGACCTTCGGGTGGCTTTCCGCCACTCGGCAGAACTCAGCTTCCCAGTCGCTGTCCAAAATAACCCAGTTGACATGGCAACGCCGGGAATCGGTCTGCCTGCGAAACATCTTCGAGGTATTGAAATTCACGTGGCTGGTCGAACCTACCGGGTTGTAGGGATCGAGTACGGCCTTGATTGGGCGGGTCCCCTCCAATGTTTTGACAATGCCTGTGGTAATTCTGTTGCAAGCTATGTCTGCAAGCTCCTGGTACATGAGCAGCGCAGGATAGGTATCGCCCTTGCAGACCAGGCAGGTATCAAGCCATTGCTTAGTGATTCGCTTAAGCTGGCCGAAGAGATAAAGCTTGGGCTCTTCGCCCGGATCACGCCACTTAGTGTAAAGCAGACGCGTGGTGATATGGAATAGCAATGTGGAACGGCGCATATCTTTGAGATGCTGCAGGCTCAAGTCAACGTCTTCACCAATGATGCCCGCGTTTTTTGTAATGGACGGCCCCACGAGATCAGGGGTCAGCTCCAGGATAGAGTCTTGAGTGAAATTTGCAGTGAGACGCTCCTCGGGCAACTCGACACGGTAGCCTGCTACACGGGGAAACCTTATTTCAAGGTGATCGCGCTCGGGCCGTACAGCCCTGACATTGATAGTCTGGCGCGGCGGCTGGGGCGGGGCAACGACCGGCTTGGCCGTGAAGTCGAAGGGGATACCCAAAACATCTGCATATTCAACATTAAATAGTCCTTCCTCGTTCAGGTCATACGACTGGCGACGCAAGGCACGACCGATGACCTGCTCGCAAAGAAGCTGGGTACCAAATGCACGTACGCCCAAGACATGGGTGACGGTATTGGCATCCCAGCCCTCGGTAAGCATGGAAACGGATACCACACAGCGGATAGACTCGCCGAGACGGCCTTCCTTGCCCACTGTATTCATGACCTCGCGGAGTAATTCTTGGTCAGTAATATTCTCGGCCTGACGGCGGTCGCCCGTACGTTCAATGATCTCACGGCGAAAACGTTCGATCTCATCGGATGCCATGGCACGGAAATTGTCGTCAAGCATATCGCCTGATTCGAGTTGCTCGCTGTCGATGAGCAGGGTCCGGGGGCGGGCATAGGGGGTATTGTGCTCATCGAAGTTCCGAAACAGTTCCAAGCGGCCGTTCTCAAGGACAGAAGAGCCGTCTTCTTTTTCACGATAGAATCCCGAGATATAATCATAAACCAGCTTTGATGTTGATGTGTTGTTGCATACCACGATAAAGCACGGGGGGATCTTCAGACCGCTTTCTTTCCAGAGATTGAATGTCTTCACATAGTGCCCGTATAGGGCTTCAAGGGCAGTGAGCAATTCCACGGGCAGACTCAAGGGGTCAAGGTTCTTGGCCTTGCCTCGCCCTTTTTTCGGCATACGCTTGCCGATGTGTACCCAGAGATTGCGGAACTTGGGCATATCCCCGCCCGGAATATTGTCAGCAACAGGCACACGCGGCAGCTTGACTATTCCGCATTCAATGGCATCCATGAGAGAAAAGTCACTCATGGTCCAGGGGAACAGGGTGCCTTCGGCATAGCCCGAGCCTCGCAGGAAAAAAGGTGTAGCAGACAAGTCTACAACCCGCGTAATCCCGAGCTTGCGCTTCACGATTTCTAAGCCGGTTATCCAGAGGCGTGCTGCCTCATTATTCTTTTCTGCCTCTTTCCTGTCATCTCCCTTAAGCTTTTCAGCATCCGGATCTTCGGGCTTTTCCCGATAGCAATGATGCGCTTCGTCGTTTATTACCATGATGTTCTTTATACCCATCAAATCGGGCATCACCCGCTGAATCATCTGACCTTCTGTTTCAAGGGTATTGAGGTCTTTGCCACGGCCTTTCAGAAGGGAACGGCCTCCTTTTGAGAGCTCCATCCGGTCGCGGAGCTTAAACGCATGGTAATTAGTGATCACGATCTTGGCTCTCTCCAGATCCGGCATCATGTCACTCGGAACAAGCTCCCGACTCTGATAATAGCTGTCAGGATCATTTGGCAGGAGTACACGCAAACGGTCACGGATCGTGATCCCTGGGGTCACGACAAGGAAACCGCGGGTAAACATCTTACTGTTAGGACGCCGAACGGCATTGATCGTCTGCCAGGCAATCAGCATGGCCATGACGGTTGTCTTTCCTGCACCGGTTGCCAATTTGAGCGCCAGGCGCATGAGTTCAGGGTTGGCATCGTGGTTGGCATTGGCCAGATAATCAAGGAAAAACTTACCGTGCTTGCCCAATTTCGGAGCTACTTCGGTGAGCCAGATTACAGCCTCAACTGCTTCAACCTGGCAAAAAAAGGGTCTGATATTATTAAACTTGTGATGTCGCCAATGCTTGAGCAGTCTAGCAGTTTCAGGAGTGACCTGCCAGATGTTAGGATTTGGTTGACTCCGCCAAATGTCCACGTGTCTGCGCAATTCATTGATGATTGAAGTGGGGTTGTACTCCTGCTCCTTCGTTGAAAGTCCTTTGCCCTCATCGAAGATGATATATTCTTGTGCAATCTCTTTTTTACGTTTTCTAGGCTTGGGGATGGGCGTGATGAATTCTGCTTTGCGGCGCTGGTCAATGATCTTCTGTGTTGGCTGCCCTTGATCATCAAGCTCCCAGTGCTGCCTAGGATACTCATAGGGCGAATTAAGTATAGGATGTTCGAAAAATCGATTATCCATGTGTGACAATGCTCCCGATTTCCACACCAATGGTTCCTTACAAGGACAGCATTACCCGGCCAGATAAGTATCCATAACCAATGCCTATATACCTATACTTGCCATAGGTCATGGTTTAATTACAAGAAAAACAGCCAACATTATTGACTTATTCAGAACAAACACGAGCATGTTTCCTGAACATGCTCATCAATAATGTTAAAATATAATAACACATATAAATATATTTGTAAAATCATATTAGTAAGGTGTAGGTTCTTCGTTATAAACGTACTATGAATACAGTAAAATTAACTCGAAAAGAGCTCTATGAGATGGTCTGGTCAAAGCCCATCACCAGGCTTGCGCAAGAATTTGGGTTCTCGGATGTATGGCTTGCCAGGATCTGCAGGAAAAACAAGATACCCCGCCCGCCTCGGGGCTACTGGGTTATTATCAAATCTGGCGGGAAAGCCCATAAAACTCCTCTTCCCAAGTGGCATGGGAAAGATATCATCGAGATTCGTGTGCATGATCCCAGCACTAAGAAAGAAAGGCCTTTATCGAAGGAGAGAATCCCAACCAAGAAAATAAAAAGAAAGATAGTCATCCCTACAAGACAGACAGAGCCTCATCAGCTTATTGGGGAAACAGAAAGAATATTCGCTTCCGTAAAACAAGATGAATCAGGTCTGCTACCGCCCAAGGACGGCTGCATCGACATCCGGGTCTCCATAGACTCACTACCACGAGCCCTCGGCATCATGGACGTGCTCATCAAGACCCTTGCAAACCTGAGCTATAGTGTCTCCGTAGCAGACGGGGCCACATGTGTTACTATTGACGGGATCACTTTGCAGATGGCGATGCACGAAGAATTGGATACAAGGAAAAGGATAAGAGCCGCCGATCACAATCTGGAAGGGCGATACGAATTCGGGTACGATTTATATGAGAAGACGCTCTTCCCATCAGGGAAACTATGTTTCTCGATAGAAGACCCGGATACCGAGAACCCAAAAAAGAAGCGCTGGCGGGATTCCGACTTTAAGAAGCTTGAGGACTGTCCGAAAGAAATAGTACTGGCTTTGATCCGGATGGCCGTAAGGAAAAAGGCGGCTCTGCTTGAGAAAGAGTCCGGAAACATCCAAGAGCCCGACAATATATGAAGCGCGCCAAAACATATGAAGAGATAAGGCCCCTGGTGCACTTTTGCCGGGCAGGAAAGCTCTTTGACGTACAGGCCTGGATAGCGGAAGGCAAGCCGGTCGAACGGCCTCTGCCGGTGCCGAAAAAAGCAAGTCAGAAAAGCCCGTTGGAAATCGCGATAGAATCTGGTTTTCACAGCCTGGTGCAGGTGCTCTTGGAAGGTGGCGCGATAGTTGATGATCCTCGTTATAACCCCTTGCGACACGCTTTATGGAAACGCAGATTCGACTTGGTACAACTGCTGGTAGACCATGGAACCGATGTCCGCAGCGTAGATATCTGTGAGGCCTTCGGAACCTGGAACATGGAGATTGTGGAGTATTTCATCCGGCACGGGGCTAATATCGAGGAGGGGAACCCTCTGGCGTATGCCTTTTGTGACAGGATTCGTACAGCCCTGGCTTTCTATATGCGACATAAAGACCGCTACAAAAGTCTTCGTGAGCAGGTCAACATCGCCCTCAGGTATCACTGCAAGGAAGGCAATATGAAGTGGATCGCTCTCATGCTCTGGGCGGGAGCGGACCCTTATGCGAAGGGGCCAAGCGACCCCGTATATAAGCCTGATCCCGAAGAAGACAGCTGCGCACTTGAGATCGCTTCCCTCTTCGGTCATTTCGAAATTTTTAAAATGAAGAGCGTCCAACTTGACCCGAAACACGAGATCGCCCAGGAACTCGCGATGAACGCCTGCCGCAACGGCAACTCGGATTTTTTGAGAATACTTTTGGATAAGGGTTTTAGCCCTCCTGATTTGAAAGACAAGGGTTCTTCGTTGATTCAGATCCTGCTCTTATCGATGAACTATTCTTATTCAAGCTGGTATTCCCGTGAGGACAGAAATATCGATTCCAGCGAATCTCGAGAAAAGATCAAGATGATACACATGCTCGCAAGAAATGGAGTGAAGTGGAAGCCGACCGAGCGATACGATTTCGATGCAGCCAGACGCTCGCTGCTGAGGATGAAACCCGACTACCCCATGGAGTTCATATGGATCATGTGCGAGTATAAAGCCTGCACGCGAGAAGCCATCGAGCAGCTCATGAGAACGCAGTCCATCCGTGCCCATATTTCCAAGCATGTCAAACGCTATAAAGAATTGTTGAGCGCGTGGGAGACGGCATAAAACTTTGAGGGGCATTTCAGTTAATGATCACTCTAGACGGCGATAGAAAAGACAACGATGACACTTGGCCGGTGCATGCCTGGGAGGCTGTGGGGGGTAGGTTAGTTTGATAAGTGTAGATAATCATTCAAATCACCCATAATTACATTTAACATCCACTTAACAAAACAAGGCCTGGTGTTAGTTTTCACCATTCCAAATGATCTCTCAAAAATAAATCAAGGGCAATGTTATTATCAAACTAAATGACCATGAAGTGAGGATAAAAAGGCCAATTAATATGATAATTTATGTGATTTTGAAGATGCAAAAATCCTGTGCAATGAAGTCATCCATTGCCCAGATTCATTCCTCCCACCATCTTAATGATGAGTGATTATTCTCAATGCAGTTGCAGTTTCCCTTATGAGCATCCCGGAATGTACTAGTCAGTCTCGCGTAACTTGCGACAATTCATTATTATGTTCTTGGGTGCACATGCTCTGTCAGATTACCCAATGCGTCAGTTATATTTCCAGTAGTTGTAATTCCCGTTTGATCAGGAGAACCAACCTGCTCAAAATTACCTGTCTGAATTATATTCCCATTTATCTGAAGATCTCCATTGATCGAAATGGCTTTTGAAGTAATTTCGAGAGCTGCAGCAGCATCGATCTGGACAGTTCCAGAAGTTGATACATGGATAATGTTGCCTCTCTTGAAGTGAATCTTATCACCTTCGTCAGTATACAAAGCAACCTCCCCCTCTTCGAGGGCGATGCGGTACCGGCGGTCGTCAGTTGCGAGGAGGTGGATTATGTTGCCCTGTACACATACGATGCCCTCAGCGCCTGCATGGGGGCTGGAGGTGAAGCCATAGTGCTGGAAGTATTCTCTGCTGTTGAACTGTTCGCCCTTGCGGCCCGAGCCAGAGAAGCGTTTGATCGCACCCTCAAAAACCGATGATATTATTGAGCGAACGATAGTTACCATATTGATTGAACCTCCTTCATTATTGGCAAAATCTCCAGTAGTCTCTGCGCCATACTCACATATAACCTTCGAAAACTTTCTTTATCTGCGATGGCCAGAGTGAATTCTTGCATATTTTCCACTCACCCATCTACTACCTGAACGTCCCTCTATTGTTCACTGTTGTCTGTGCGTTCTTGCTGTCCGCAATCGTCGTCACCCGGTCCTCTTTATCAATATTCACGGTTACATTGGTACTAACCTCGGGCGGCTTGTGGGTGGCGTCATAGAGCCAGGCCCCGAACTTGCCGGCCGGATCGTCCAAGAGCTTGTTTATGCCGGTGGTCAGGCCGAAGGCCGCGAGCCCGGTGCCGGCGGCCACGGCCGCGGTGGTACCCAGGCCCGCCGCCATGACGCCCCTGCCCAGAAACGCCCTGGCCGCACCCTTCTTCGCCCCAGGGCCGAACAGGTCATCGGCCAGGGTGATGACGCGTGGGTCCATGCCTGCCTGCGCGGCGCGGCCCGCGCCCTGGCCGCGGAGACCCTTGTATATGTTGTATGCACCCTTTCCTAATTTCCACATTCCAGCGCCTCCTGCCATCCCCATGAGTGCCGTAAGTCCACCCTGGGTGATATTTGGATGTGCATTGACCTTATCCAGAAGCCAGGTAAGTAGGTTAATGGGGCCTTCGAGGTTCTCAGTGAACTTTTTGATCTCGATGTTGAATTCCCTGAATTTGGCTGCGGACGTGTCGGCCCAGAAGGCGAAGTCTTTCATGATGGCCGCGCCGTCCCCGCCCTTGGACGCCAGCTCGTCAAACTCGCTGAAGCCGCCGAACTTCAGGAAAGAGGCGGCCAGCGGGGTGATGGCACGGATGGATTCCCCCCCGAAGATCTTCGACAGCTTGATCTCATCGCCATTGGTCCTGGTGATGATCTCCTTCATCACCAGGTCGAAGTCCTTCATCACGGACCGGCCCGCGGCCTTTGATTTCTCCGGGTCGATGATGGAAAACCCGGTGAGCCTGCGGATCTGCTTGTGCTTGGCGAGAAGGTCGGCGATGGTGCGCTCCACCGACGTCGTGGCCTGCTCGGTGGAGCCCGCGCCGCGCTTGGCGATCTGGAGGAACGCCCCGAAGCTCCGCATGCCCTCGACTCCTTTGATCTCGAACCTCATTGCGGCGCTCAGCAGTTTCTCGAACTGTGTGGACATGTCCTGTATGGTAAACGCGCCAGCCTTGCCCTGGGCCGAGAGGATGTCGAAGATTGACAGGACCTCGTCCTTGGCGATACCCATCTTCTCCTGGAGGTTGGAGGCCGTGGCTCCGATGTCGGCCATCGATGCGCCGGTGGCCGATGCGACGATGCCCATGTCCCTCAAGGACCCGACGGCGTACTTGAAGTTGCCGGTGCGCTGGACAATGGCGTCGATGCCGGCGAGCAGGTCGGTCGGGTATTGGTTGGTGGCCTTGCCGATCGCGTAGAGCTCGTCCTTGAGCGCGAACATCTCCTTTTTGCTGAGGCCTGCCTGGATTGCCAGCCGGGCGAGCTTGGCGTCGAACTCGACCACCTTCTTGGCCGCCATGCCGATGGCCGCGCCGCCGATGAGGCCCCGGGAACCGGAGAGAAGCGCGGTGCTGCCCCGGTCGATGGACTTGCCCGCACGGTCAACCGTATTCCGCATTTTTTTACCAAACTGATCGAACCTCCGCTCGGTGCGGGTGATATCGCGCTGCAGCGCTGTTGTGTCGGATGACCATGTGGCTCTTGCTGTTAAATCTGCCATTATGCCGTCCCTCCTTTACCAGGCGCTCTGTGGCCCGGCGCTCCGTTATCGAATGATTTCATCTCCCCAGGTCAGCATGTAGTAATTCATCACGCACCTTTTTAACCGCCGGACTTCGAACGCGGAGATCTGGAGCTGATCGGAGATCATGCTGTATATGCGGGCATCCCTCGTATCCATGAGGGAATTGTATATATCCTGGTTCCAGACCTTACCCTTTCTGGCTTTTTTCAGATCCTGCCCGGCCAGGATGCCATCGTATGCATAAAACAAATCAGAGATATCAGCGGCCTTATCAAAATCTCCCCTATTCAGTGGCTTCACATCTTCCAGGCTCGCGAGTTGTTTTTGGCTGGGGATACCATAGGAGACGCGGATTTCGCCTGATTTGTACTCGCCCCTTCCGGCGTAGATCTTCCTTCCTTCAACGCAGAGGAAAATATGTATCCACTCGCACTTTTTGTTTCTTCTTTTCAGCTCCCTGATGCATGCCAGGATAGTGGGCTTTACCTGATCCCTGCGAATACTGTACGGTACATGGACAGATGCTGATATCAGCATTCCACCGTTCACAGTTTTTCCATGCTGCGTTTGAATATTGAATATCTTGACGGTAGGGCATGCTCCCACAAGACTCGCGTCCGGAATCAGCCTGTAAATAGGGCTGGTCGTGAATTCCCGACACCAGCCTTGAGCCGCTTTCCGCGTCAAACTAATAAGGCCTCCCATAGCTTCAGGCCACCTTCTTTTTTCTGGCAACGAACTCGATCACCAATGCCTGCTCTCCCTCATCATCGCTCTTGATCTCCACCTTGGAGGCGTAAACGTCACCGTAAGTGATGAGCGGCCCCTCCTCGTCTTCCATAACGATCTTACCCCCTCGTGCCTTGTTAATGTCGGGGAAGGTACCGTCTGCGTTTGCTTCACATTCGGCGAGAAGAGAGTATTGAAAAGGCACGCAGCTTATTGTCTTGGCACCCACGATACTCAAGTTTCTGCTTTGATCGAAGATAGTCTCGATCAAACCGGCGAAGGTGGCGACCTCGGAGCCTTTATCGTCCAGCAAAACATATTTGAACTGACTCATGATATTCCCTCCTCGGGCTAATCCCTCTGGTATGTACTTCTCCAATCATGCCCCTACGCATGATTGGAGATTATTTTCACTGATCTGGGCCTTCACCATGAAGATCACCTGTTCATCCAAGGGCCGCCCTTCCAAAGCAGATAGATTTGTGACCTCATCAAGGGCTTCGGGACATCGTGAAAAGATGTATCGGATCATTGAATCCTTGCGCATCTGCTCTCTTTCCCGTTTCCGGGTCTCAATTTTCCTGACCCTACTCTCCAAGTATCCCGGCTGGCTCACCAGTTTCCGGATGCAGCTATTGCAATAACGCTGGAATAGAGGCTTGGGGTTCTTCCCGCACATCTCACATCGAGGTATTTCTTTCTCCGGATCTGGTGATGGCTTATTACTGGTTTCGCAAGGCTGTAGCACTGTGCTATCAGCAGCATGAAGCTCAAAAAGGCGTATGTTCTCTATCCCCTGCGGACACTTCGCGCACATAATGTATTGCTCAAAATTCGGGTTCTCCATCAGCTGCTGCTGCCTTTTTATGCAGACCTCATATTTCAAGGTACACTTTGCCCTCTTGCAGTAGAAATAGTCAGAACCGCCCAGGATCTGTTCAACTTCGTCCATTTATCAAATCGGGGGCTTTCAGACTTTATCAGTCCTGGGCAGCCCCCAGGCCCTACAAAAAAACAGGAGAGGCACTATGCCGTGTTACCCGAGTATAAGTCCATTCATCCCCTCGATGTAGAGCTCGCTGTGGAGGCCGAGATGATATTTATGGGGCATCTTGAGCACCTGATTTGCTAATTCATACTTGGCATTTTCATAGGCTTCCATTCTCTGACGCATGAGGATCAGGGCTTTGACCATCTTCTCTCGCTCCTTGTCCCTGATCTTATTGAGCTCCACAATGGCAGCCATCTGGAGTGTTTGCTGGGCTTCCTCAAGCTCCATGCGACAATCATCCAGGGTCTTTGTCTCGATCTCTTCCTTGATCTCCTGCAGCACCCTGATCCGCTCCTTGAGCTTGATAACCCTATCCAGAGATTCTTGATTGCCACCTGCAGAAACCACTTCAGTCCTTGCCTTCTCGGCCTCCGCAGTGAGATCGAGGATCTCTTGAGCTATCGATTCCACCCTGCTGGCCAGATCATTGACGCGATCACGGGCTTTATTCCTGCTCTCGATCTGCTTCTTGATTGCAGGCAGTACTGATTTTTCGAAAAGATCCTCGAACTCTTTTTTCAACTTGTCCGGTTTTTCTGACATAGGCTTATCCTCCTGATAGTGGAAATGGTTATACTTTATGCGTGAGATTGATGTGGTCGGCATCCGAGTGGGCCAGCTCGACCCTTCTCGTGCCATGATAGGCATCCGAAAAATCCTGCATGGAGTAGGATGATGCCTCTTCACAGTAGAACGACTCCCCGCTGCTGAACTCCACATTTTTCATTCCAGGGATGGCGGGCTGCACAGCGCCAAGAAGGCCCACGTGACGGATGGTCCTTTTATCCGGCATGAGGCCCAGTGATATCTTTTTGAAATGGCCAGCCCGAACGAGTTCCTTCACGGCCTCCGGAACCTGTTTGAACTTTGCCAGCAGGGTGTTCCCAATCCTCTGCAGCTGTGTGACCCACCCGTATGCGGGATGATCCGTCTGGGGGTGGCCGAATACCAGGGGAGCTTCCTGCACGGCAGGGTTATAATTCTGTACAATGGCATCGAGGTCTTCCGGTGCCAGTGTAACAATGGTGCCGTTACTACCTGTGAATGTTCCCGTTTTTGCTACTTCGATCCAATCGGTTTCACTCATGTGCGCCTCCTGTAAGTCTTGATTTTTTTGAGATAGGGTATATGATTCCAGTCTCTTGGGACGGTTGCAGCGAGGGGGCCACCCTGCCTAGCAGCTGCAGCCGGTTCGGGTCGTGAGCCGGTCCGTACTTAGCCCTACATGCCACAAGACGGACACTCCTCAGGGATTTCCAAAAATCTTGATTTTTTTCTCTGCGGGTATAAACTCGATCACCGTGGGGATTCTGCAGCGGGGGGGCCACCCTGCCAGACAGCTGCAGTAATGTCGGACTGTGAGCCGGTCCGATCATAGCCCCTTCAGTTGTCCCATGTCCTTCAGCCCTTGTTTTCATGCCTATTCTCAACCAATTCCCCTAAAATGAAAAAGGCCGTGCCCGAGGTTTTACCCTCGGCCACGGCCCCGTGTGTCGGATACCGCAAAACGAATCTTAAAGCTTTATGTTCTTTTCCAGCCTGGCAGAATCGACCTTACCATTTTTACACTGCAATCTCAGCTTACCATAGAACTTAGGTCCGGTTAAGCCCTGAAATATATCAGTGATCCTCTCGTATAAATCTTTCTGGCGGATATTCTCAACCAAATTGACATGCACTACCTTTCCTTCCTCATAGGTTATGACAACCTCTTTGAGATCCATGCGGTCCATGATCTCTGCAGCAATTTCTTTGAAATCCGAAAGCCCCCTTTTAACCTCCTTGCTTTGTGCCGCCATGATCTGCATCAGCCCCATTCCCCCTTTTGGCTCCACCAAGTCCCTATGGACTGCTTAACGCCCAGAGGGTGATCCGGTTTCCTCCGGTACATACATCCTGATGAAATTATCTAATAGAACCTTCTGATTTTCGAGCCAGTCTTCTATCAAGATCCCAAGATCCTTCGTTAAAAATTCATCATCAGAATTCAAGATTAAAAAAGCGAGAGCCTTAAGCCCGCCGGAATGGTCCAGTACAGCTTCTTGCATTGATATTATCGCAAAGCTAAGGTCTTTATCTGGGTGGTGCCCTTTTTCTCCTGCTGCCATGATTTCATCCTCCCCTTGATCAATTCTTTTTGCCATTATTCCTTACTCCCCTCGCGGCTTCTCCAGCTGCATGCCCGCTTAATAAAACCATCATTTCAGACTACAAGTTTGCCTTCCCATCCATCTGATCGAGTATTTTCATGTAGCCCTCAAGCCAGGCTTTCAGCAGCATGGTAAGACCACAGACCTGGGTGGGCTTGAGAGTCGCATTACTGTCATATGCTTTGTCCAATAAAAATATGATGGTTTCGAGAGACATACTATGGATTGCCAGCGAATCATGAAAATCCATTATCGAACGTTTCGTATCCATATTTTCCTCCTCACCCCTCCTTTCCTTTGCTGTTGTTCTTTGCTCCGGCTTCATCTTGAGATCAAACTTTCCTGATTGCCGACGCGAGTATCTGTTCTTGTCCATCAAGCCAGTTTTGGAGAAGACTTGAGAGCCCATAACAATCTGCCTGGTTGAGCATTGCACCTCCACCCTCACCTTGCAGTAATGAAATTATGGTCCTGAGCATTTCTGAGTGGGATGTCAAAGCATCACTGGTGTTCACCAAAACCATTTTGATGTCTGTGATTTCCTTGACGACATCTTTCGCCTTTACAGCATTCCCCTGTTTCAGCCCCATTTTCTAACCCCCCTCTGTTTGATTTTTCCCCTTCTGTCTGTAACCTTTCCAATCGGTCCCACTTACCCACACTGAATTATTATATAATTTTTTATTGCTTACTCGGTTTCCTTTGCTTTTGCGGCTTTTTCATTCTTCATTAGAAGCACCATGACAACCTTCAATTGTTCCGGCTTAAGCCATCGGACTTTATCAACCTTGTATACATGCCTGGCTATCGAGTCTGCATAGCTCCAGGGCTTTTCCAGGGAAGTCAGCAATGATCCTATCATTGACAGATATGAAGCCCTTTCAGGGGAGGCTGGAAGATGCATTCCAGAAGCCTTGGCCGATTTATGGTGGAACTTGTAGCCATGCTGTTCAAAGTGCCTGAGAATTTTCTTCCTGCCTTCCTCATCCAGCTGTGCTGAAGAGGTAACACCGGCAACATTGAGAAGCATTTCACGGTATGTTTCATCATCCAAGCCCAGATCCTTCTTGGCTATATGAATCTTGGCCAGATCGTTTCTGCGGCTATCTTTCCTTGTATTCATCAGATTCCTCAGTCCTCATTGATTTCTGGCTTCTTTGGCCCGGTATTCTTGACAAGAAGCCAGACTTTTTCCTTTGAGCGCCTGCCGATTGATCTTAGGTACCCATGCTTCTCAAGCAGCTTCGTGTATCGTTCTGTGGTTCCAAGACTGCAGCCGGTAAGCCTCATTAGATCAGAGCGGGTTGCCTTGCGTAAGTATCTGAGCGTCCTCCAGAGCTTGTCTCTTTTGCACATGGGTCTATTCGGTTTCCGCTGGGTTATATCTCCAATGACTTTATATCGAGGATTTCTCCTGGGAGGCCCTACTTCATTTATCGCGGGTGGTATCCTGTCATCTTTCAGCTCTGACAGATATCCTTCTTTTTTGAACTTCTCCAGGATTCGCAAGGCCTTTCGCCGTTCTATTCCGGTATCGTCGATCACATTTGATAGAGCAAATATCCTGCGCTGTGAGACGTATTCGACTAGAAGTTTATGGGCAGCCTGATTCATGCTTAATTCCCTTATTTTCTGTTCCCCAGATCTGCAGCAGTGATCAGTTCAAGGTTCCTTGTTCGGGCAGTCTTTTCAAAACGATCCGCCCATCTGTACAGTGCCGCCGTCGTAGTGTTCCCCAGCGAGCAGATTGCATCTATTGCCGAGTCATCGAAGGGAATTTCGCAAATCTGTTTCATGACATCCACCACGTCTTCACGTGTGAGTGATTCAAAGCGAACCACCTGAGAGAACCTGCGGTACAGGTGACGAAACCTCTTGAGCTTCTTATCAGCCTGATCCATGCCGATGAAAATGAACGGGGAATGGGTAATATCGTGAATATCTCGGATCGTTTCGATGACCCGTGCATCATGGGTGAGGTAATCGACCTCATCCAGGATAACAATACGGTTGGTACCCATGAGAACGGAAACAGCCTGATCGAAAAGCTCCTTAGTGCGCCATGCTGGAGACTCACCAAGCTCAGAAACGATCTCTTCAAGCAGCCATCTGCCGCTCATGAGCTTTTTGGTCCTGATAAATGCCGCTTCCCTGTTGTAATGGTTTACCCACCACATGGCGGTTTCTGTCTTTCCCAGGCCTGGATCACCATATACCAGTGCCATCCTATCGATCCCTGCCGGAGCATCAATGACCCCGTTGACAAGAATCATGAAGCGTTTTACATTGCTTGTAATAGCAAACTCTTTTTTCATTCATCACCTCTCAAAGGCATCTGCGGCCAGGCAGATGCCTTTATTTTACCGATTTTTCCATAGCCCTTTCGAATTCTTTGTCTAAGTCCTCGTCCGTCATCCAGGAGTTATCCGTTGGGTCGCCAAGGTAGGATTTAAAAGATATAACCTGTGCAGGTTCACTGGGTGGAATCTGAGATTCTTTCTTATTGTCAGAGACAGCCTTGCGCGCCTCTCTGATAGCCTCATTGTCAGCTTCTTGTTGGAAGGGAAGGATCTTCTTCGGAAGGTGAGCGTGATCATCAATTAGGATTGTCTGGAGCGGTGTTGGACAAGAAATGCCCAATGTTTCAAGTGCCTTTGTTTTCTCTTTCATTTCAATTTTTTGAGATCTCTTTGCCCGATGATAATCCTCTAGTGACTGACCTTCCAGCTCATCAGCCTTTGCTTCGCAGAGATAAGTTCCGTTTAAGGCATCGAATACATAGATGGTGCCGGCATCTCTGAGATCCCTTCGGGCTTCGATCCGTTTCCCAATATATTCCACAAGCTCAGGTGCAATGAAAAATTCATTATCAATTGCAATACCCTTTTTGCCGACTTTTCGATGTTCGCTTAATGGCGCAAGAAGGATATCCAGGACCCTGTTATCTCTTATTTTTGGAGGATGTGAGGGGCTTTGTTCCGCAGTTTCCGAAGGAGTTCGGCCACTCAGGCCACGATGAGGCGTTGTCTCATATATCTTAATCCATTTGTCAGTAGTTTCCTGAAATTCCTTCATGGTCAAGGGTATTGCAAAAGTGGTCCCTGGTGTCATAATCTTTGATGCCCAGGTAGCCTGTTCTCTTATCTTTTGCCTGTCTGCTACAGAATGGCCACAGTAACCGGGTAAAAGTTCTTCAAGCTGAATAGAGTATGTTCTGAATAGCCGCTCTATGAAAGGCTTTGCTTCGGGTGTATAGGGTGGAAGTGCAGGTGTGTTTATCCTCAGAGCAGAAGTGATAGCCTGTACGTGTCTGCTACTGTAATCCTTTCCGTTGTCCATCCGGATGTTCTCTGGAATACCCCAGGAAATGAAAGCTTCACGCAGGCAGGCAGCGATTGCCATACTCTTGCTGGTCGGTGCAATAAGAATAATTGATCGTCTTGAGTATACATCGATTATACCGATAATAGCGCACCGTTTCCCATCTTTGGTGATCACATCAGCAGGTGTACTGTCTATCTCCCAGGTATGGCAGAAGTGGGTGATTCCGGCAGATTTATCCCCGAATGCGGCCATCATGGTGTTTTTCCACCGCCTTGGATCTTCGATCATCATTGCCAGCTGGGGGTTTTCAGCTTTCCAGGTATCAATAAATCTATCTATGGACTTCCTGCTTGGAGCTGGCTTGAACCTCTTCTTAACTGCATTATAAATATTGGAATTTCTGATACCAGGCGTATTCTTCAAACAAGCAACAAGGTAGATTTTAATATCCGGGGGGATGGATCTTTGCTTACCCTTGTTCTTTCCATACCGGACAAGAAGGCCCGGAAGCCCCTCTTCCCTATATAGACGCCTCAGTCTTCTGATCTTGGCCACCGAGAAGCCAGGTTCTGCATCGTATATCCATCCTTCAATACCCGGCAATTGTCTCTCTTGATAGAATCGCGAAGCTACTTCTTCACCATCTGTTTGGTTAAACCCTTTCTCCTCAATAAATATTTGTATAGATTCAAGTACGAGCTTTCTTGCATAGGCACGTTTCTGGTTCCAGGCTGGGGCCTTGTTCCAGCGTTCGATGCTATGTAAGTTATAAGTACCCAAGGGATAAGTGGTCATTTAAGCAGCCTTGCTGTTAATGAAGTACCTATCAATGTTTCTTATTTTCAGATGCTTGCGAATGAGCTCCTTTTCAGCTTCATTAGGCTCGTTCCGGCCTGTCACTATCTTTGAGACCCATGCATCACTTTTCCCGCATGCTTTTGCAAAATCAGCTTGTTTCCCATACACCTCGATAATTTTTGCTTTTAACTTTCTGTTCATAAAATCACCCCAATCAGTTAAACAGTGAAACATGTTAATGTATTATCTCCCCAAAAAAATATTTATAAGTTCTTGTCAATTTTGTTTTTGATCTTGCCTAAGTCGATGAAAATGCAACCTGTATTTGCAAGTATTCTTTCTTTGAAATCGCTTAAAATGATCAAATGCTCTAAACTTCCTGGCCAGAGCAGGAGATAATTTCTCTTTTTTTTATGCTGATCATCTATAAAGTATAACAAAACACCAACAATCTCTTTTGGTTCATCAAGAGACTTTTTTTCTGTATCTAGAATTCCAGTTAATGCCATAATCAAGTCATCAAGGTCTTTACGTTTCAGCTTTTTTAATTCTTCGATTCTACCTTCTATATATGTGGTTCTTTCTTTATACGTACGTAAGTAATATGTGCTGAAATCTTCAGCCCATTCCCTCATCCAACCTGATTTTCTTAAATCGTCCATCACTCTTTTTACTGCCCTGAATCCCAGCCCAATGGAAAAGAAGGACTCACAAAGGCTGAATTCGAGAAGGTTTACATAGTTATACCGCCGTTTTGTTCCAATTCCCATTGCCTCTTCAAAAGGTTCAATCAATCCTTTTTCTGTCCATGAAAGAACTTGGCGGGGAGTGATTCCGACGATATCAGATACTTGTTTATTTAGATAAAGCTTTTTGTGGCCCTGGCACATTAAAACATCTCCATGTATTATGGGAAATAAAATTATTTCTCCTGTTTGTCAAGAAATATATTTCTATCACGCTGCTTTTGTATAATAAACTAAAACAAAAGGCGTGGCGGTTATGCATAGTGTGATACTGTCGGGACTTGGTGATTTTCTCAGGTCAAAGCGTATTCAATTTGGATACACTCAGGCCAGCCTTGCTAAGCTCTTAGAGCTAGATCCTGAAACCATTATGAATATTGAAAATGGGAGAACCATACCAAGGAATAAGACCATAGATTTATTGGCAGATACTTTGAATTTATCTGATGAGGAAAGGCAAAATTGTCACGATCTGGCAAGCCAGAGCCGGAAAAAAAGTCATCGCCAACTTTTTAATGATCAGTACATACTCCGGAGTGCTGAAAAATATTTAAACAGACGGTTAAAAAACACGGAATAGCCCTGTGGTAACGGCCCTTAGCAAAGAAACAAGCTAGGCAGT
>JAHDQN010000078.1 GCA_018433775.1 Deltaproteobacteria bacterium | reverse complement strand
CAAGGAAGGCAAGTTCACCTGCGGCCTGGGCGTGTTCAATGCCGTGGACTGGACACCACCCGCAGAAGTCCCCGACGACCAGTTCCCCTTCGTCCTCTCCACAGGCAGACGACTCTACCACTACCATACACGCACACAGACGAGCCGGTCAGGGATGGATGCCATCCTTCCCGAAGAGACCGCTGACATCTCCCCCCATGACGCGAAAGGACGCGATATCTCAGACGGCGATTACGTGAGGGTATGGTCCCGCAGGGGCGAGGTCGTGGTAAAGGCGCGCCTCACCGAAGAGGTGCCTCCGGGCATGGTGTGGATGGCCTTCCACTTCCGGGAGGGCTGCGCGAACTGGCTCACGAACCCGGCGTTCGACCCGGCCACGCAGACCGCGGAGTACAAGGCCTGCGCGGTCAATCTCGAGAAGAAGGCATGACCTCTCCGCATATATTCACGGTTCTCGGCCATGACCTGAAGTCTCCCTTGAACGCGGTGGAATCCTATCTGGAGATCATGCAGAACAGGATCATGGGCGAGAGCCTCGACCCCTACATGCCGATACTGGAGAAGTCCATCGCCCGGCTGCACCAGATGCGGGAGCTCATCACCGACGTGGTCGTCTGGTCGAGAATCCGGGACCCATCCACGCCACGGGACTTTGCCTCACGAGACATCTCGAAGATTGCCCGGCTCATCCTCGAGAGATATCGGGAAGATGCCCTGGTCCGCAACATCACACTTTCAGCCGACATGGAAGACAGCATCATCATGGAGGCCGGGGCCGGGGAGATCGAACTCATCATCGGACATCTTATCGACAATGCCGTGAAGTACAACAGAGACAATGGATCCGTGGCCCTGACCTTGAGGAAAGCCGGGGACCGCATCATCATAGAGGTGGCGGATACGGGGATGGGTATGACGGGCGAGGAGCAATCGCGTCTTTTCCAGGAATTCGTACGCATCAAGAACGACAGAACCCGTGACATCGGTGGGACCGGCCTGGGGCTCGCGATCGTCAGGCAGATCGCCAGGTACTATGAGGGAACAGTCGCGGTCCGAAGCGAACCGGACAAGGGCGCCACCTTCACGATCACCCTTCCTGCTCGATGGAGCACCTCGCAGCCCGTTTCCAAAGACATGGGGCTGTAAAAGATCGTACTACACGATTTTCCTATCACCTTCTATTGACCGGAAACCGTGGGCTTTATATTATGTGTTTTCATGCATAATTTGGCCTTCCATGACCTGCCTTGTCAATGTCCCGGTAAGGCTGTCACCATGGGAAAGAATGAACCGGTATCGTTCATTACTTTGTAAGGAGGGAATATGAAAACGCATATGGTTAAAAAGGTCGACACGCCAAAGGGTCGTGCAATGCTCGAGGTATTCAGTCCGGCTGACGGGAAAAAGACAGGAGAAGTCCCTTCCTTCAGTGTGGATGAAGCCCTGGCTGCGCTCCGGGAAACCCGGGAGGCCCAGGCGAGATGGGCGAGCCTCTCCGTGGCTAAGCGTCTTGAGATCATAAAGGCCTTTGGAGAAATTCTTCACGAACGGGCGGACGAGGTTGCAAGACTGCTGAGCGCGGAGAACGGCAAACCCCTGTACGAGGCATATATCCACGAAGTGCTTCCCATAGTCCATCTCAGTGCATACTTTGTGAAAAGGGCGGAGAAGATCCTGGCGACGAAGCTCATTCCCATCTGGATATTCAAAAACCGCAAAAGTTATATCCACTACAAGCCGCGCGGGGTGACGCTCATCATCTCGCCATGGAACTTCCCCTTCACCATACCGGCCGGAGCGGTCATCATGAACCTCATTGCAGGCAACGGCGTCCTGCTGAAACCGGCATCGCTGACCCCGCTCATCGCCTACAAGATGCGCGAGATCTTCGATGCGGCGGGCCTCGATCCCAAGCTGTTTCAGATCGTTTCCGGCCCCGGAAGGATGGCGGAAGAGCTGATTGAAAAAGGGGCCCATCACATCGATTTCGTCAACTTCACCGGATCCACTGAAATCGGGAAAATGGTGGCCTCTCTGTGCGGGAAGCATCTCATCCCCTGCTCGATGGAGCTGGGCGGCAAGGACCCTGCCATTGTCTGCGAAGATGCCGACATCGCACTTGCGGCACGGTCGGTCGTCAACGGCGCCTTCGGTAATTCGGGGCAGATCTGCGCATCCGTTGAGAGGGCGTATGTCCACAAGAACGTATTCGATATCTTTGTCAAAGAAGTGGTGAAACTGACACATGAGCTCATCCAGGACGATCCCGCCGTGAACAGAGGCGCGGACATCGGCGCCATGACCAGCAGGGAGCAGCTCGAGATAGTCCAGGGGCAGGTTGAAGATGCCCTCGGAAAGGGCGCACATGTCCTTGCGGGCGGCAAAGTATCTGACAAGGGCGGCATGTTCTTCGAGCCCACGGTATTGACCCAAGTCACCGACGATATGGAGGTGCTGCGGGAAGAGACCTTCGGCCCCATCCTTCCCATCATGAGCGTAGAAGACGACCAAGAGGCGATCCGCAAGGCCAACGAATGCGTCTATGGGCTGAGCGCTTATGTATTTACGAAGAATACAGAGAACGGGAGGCGGATCGCTGAGCAGATAGAAGCAGGGACTGTCATGCTCAACGAGACCCTGATCACCCATGTATTCCCGGAAACCCCCTGGCAGGGATTCAAAGAGAGCGGAACAGGCAGGGCCCATTCGGATGACGGGCTCAGAGACCTGTGCCTGCCATGTCATGTGAATTACGACATCATATCCATACCCCGGCTGCTCTGGAAGAAGTTCTGGATATGGCATCCCTACGATCCCAGTAAAATCAGGCGCTTCCATTCGTTTTACGGCCTGATCTTCGTCAATTCGAGTCTCGGAAAGAAGCTCTCGCTGCTGAAGAACCTGCTGTACTGAAACCGGGCTCAATACTTTTTTGAACGGCTCTGTCACCGTGACCGTCAGGAAAGAGAGCGGGTGTCTCACCATAGCGGTGGCGGATACGGGCATCGGCATGACCGCCAAGGAGCAGTCCCGGCTCTTCCAGGAATTCGTGCGCATCAAGAACGACAAGACCCGGGACATCCCGGGAACCGGCCTGGGACTCGCGATCGTCAAGGGGATCATCGACCTCTATCAGGGCGCGATCAGGGTCAGGAGCGAACCCGGCAGGGGAACGACCATTTCCCTCATGTGCAAAACAGGGTAGCATCAAATTTTTTTATATGCTAGATGATACATATTATCGTTGATGTATCGGGGAAGTGACCCTCCCGTAACCCGGATTACCCGGAGGAGACATGCAGGAAAGATGGGCTGTGGCATATGAGCCGTGCGATATGGAACAGGGAAAATTCCTCTGGCTGAGAGACTCATGCGGCGAGATCGTGATATTCGATTCCAGGCGCGAAGCCGAGAAATGGGTGCTTGCCGAGATCTCGTTCGGCATGGACACGGACGACGTCATCTATATCAAATTACCCCGTAAAAACGCCTGAAAAGGTTTCTCATCCCTCTTCACACGTATCCCCCGAAAAATGTAAGCGGGAAGATCATATTATTTCATTGTGCATATATTGACATAATTCGTTTATAAAGGTATAGGTCTGTTCATGGAATCAAAGCATACTGTGGCGGGCTACCCCTCCCCAGAATAATAACGAGCCTTAAGGAGAGTGGAATGGACAGCTTTGTGCTTACATTGAACGGCAAACAGGTCGAGTTCGAACCAGGTCAGACAATTCTCCAAGTTGCGGAAAACAACGGGGTGCATATCCCCACGCTGTGTCACCTGAAGGGCTGCACACCCACGGGCGCATGCCGGATCTGCCTGGTGGAGGTCGAAGGGGCGCGGTCACTGGTGGCATCGTGCTCCACGCCGGCCGAGAAGGGCATGACGGTGAACACGGAGACCGACAGGGTCCACCGGACGAGAAAACTCACCACCGAGTTCCTGATGGCAAGCGGCAATCATGACTGCATCACCTGCGAGCGATCCGGTGCCTGTACGCTCCAGGATCTGGCATACCGCTACGGAATCGACAAGGTCAGGTTCGATACAACGGTAAGGCCGTATGGAAAAGAGGATGTGAACCCCTTCATCACCCGGGATTTCACCCGGTGCATCCTCTGCGGCCGGTGCGTCCAGGCCTGCCAGGAGGTGCAGGTGAACCGGGCCATCAGCTTCGGGTACCGCGGTCCGCACGCCAAGATCATCGCAGGAGGCGACGTGCCCTATCACGAGAGCGACTGCGTGTTCTGCGGCCAGTGCCTGCAGGCATGCCCGGTAGGAGCCCTTGTGGAGAAAAAGGCCAGGTTCGCAGGCCGGGAAAAGGATCTGGAGAAGGTGCGCACGACGTGTCCGTACTGCGGTGTCGGGTGCCAGCTGGATCTCCAGGTCAAGGACGGCCGGATCGTGAAGGTCAACGCAGTGGAGGATGCGGCGCCGAACAGGGGCAGGCTCTGTGTCAAGGGCCGCT
>JAHDQN010000075.1 GCA_018433775.1 Deltaproteobacteria bacterium | reverse complement strand
GAGGGATGATTCTTGAGATTGCCGGAACCCGAGCTATTTAATTATCTGTAGAGATGTCCTCTTTTGGAACGAAAAGAGGAGGGTGAACCATGAAAAGGGCTCGCCTGTCGGCAGCAGGGTTTTTGTTTGATCCGTTCACCCCTAAAGTGGCGTCGCATATGAATCAGGAGGAATAACGCAGACCCTTGACTACGATCACTGCCGTATCCCGGGCAGAAGGCAACCGGCATCCGTGAAAAGAAAAGAAGGTAAGGCTGTTCGGCGCTGGTAAGAATACCGGGTCAGGCCGGTTCTTTTTCAGGTCGGGCGGCTATCCTGCCGGGGATTCAGGTTTCAACGAACATAGTCCCTGCATATTATCAAAACCTCTGTGGAGGGAAACCCTGCGCTTCCCGAGCTTTCCGGCATATCATCATCCACAGGGTGCAGGTTGCACAGTCGGTCGTGATCTGGGAGGTAGCGGGATCATCCATATGAATGCCTGCGGCAATGACGACACAGGAGGGGCCGATGCAGTCCGGTTCGGATGTGAAGTACCGTGACCATGAAGGTCACGAAGGAATAAAGAAGAGGAAAACATCCTGTGATCTTGCGGGATGTCCTTATCAAGAACTTACATAAGGAGGATGAAAGATGAGAAAGTATACCTTTTTGGCGATAGGTGCTCTGTTCGTTCTGCTCACTCTGGGCGGCGTTGCATATGCGGCCGGTGAGGGAGGAGGAGCAAGCCAGGCGAAGGTGGACATCAACACCGCTACCGTGGACGAACTCCAGAGCGTTCCCGGGCTTGACCAGGAACTGGCTCAGAACATCATCGACTACCGTGAGGCAAACGGGCCCTTCTCTTCCGTGGATGACCTCACCAGTGTCGAGGGTATCGATAACGAAAAACTCGATGCCATGCGCGACCAGATCACCGTAGGCGAGATGCCCGGTCCCGAGCCCATGGGACCCCAGCAGGGGCCCGGTTCCCAGCCCATGGGTGAGCCCATGCCGGGCGAATCTCCGCCGGCAGGCTACTAATCACCCGGAGAAGAAGCATAACAAATAAAAGACTACATGAAGGGAATGCCGGTGTTCTTGGTGCCGGCATTCCTTTTTCCGTTACAGAAACATGTCCTGTCACGGATCAGAGACGTTTCTCTGACATGGTATCGATGATTCCTTTTTTTAAGGAAACGACACACAAGGAGGACAGAAGATGAAAAAATACAGTTGGTTGGCAGTGGGTATCATCACGCTCATGCTTGCGATGAGCGGTATTGCCTTTGCACAGGCCCAGGGGACGCAGCCGATGCAGGAGGGCGCCCAGCAGCAGGTTCAACAGCAAATGCAGCAGGAAGCCATGGACCTGGTGAACGTGAACACCGCGTCTGAGCAGGAACTACAGCAGGTCCCCGGTATGGACCAGTCACTGGCGCAGGGCATCGTGCAGTATCGGCAGACAAACGGGCCTTTCCAGTCGGTGAACGACCTCACCCAGGTACAGGGTATGGATGACCAGAAGCTCCAGGGCATGCGGGGATATCTCACGGCCGAGAAGCTCAACATCAATACGGCAAAGGCGGAGGATCTCCAGAAGGTCCCGGGGATGGATCAGAGTCTGGCACAGAATATCATTCAGTACCGTCAGACCAACGGCCCCTTCCAGTCGGTCGACGATCTCACCAAGGTGCAGGGAATGGATGACCAGAAGCTCCAGTCGGTCCAGAACTACCTCACCGTGGAGAAGATCAATATCAACACCGCATCGGCGGAAGAGATGCAGGTCATTCCCGGCATGGACCAGTCGCTGGCGCAGAGCATCATTCAGTACCGCGAGGCCAACGGACCCTTCGGGTCGGTCGATGAGCTGAGGCAGGTTCAGGGAATTGACGACCAGAAGCTCCAGTCCATCCAGGATCATGTGTCCGCGGACAAGATCAATCTCAACACCGCATCGGCCGAGGATCTGCAGGTTATTCCGGGAATCGATCAATCCCTGGCGCAGAATATCGTGGAGTACCGGCAGGCCAATGGACCCTTCGGGTCGGTGGATGATCTTTCCCAGGTCAGCGGGATCACCGAAGAGAATATGAATACCATCCGCGATCACGTCACCGTGGAGGAGGAAGGCGGCGGCCTGTTTTAAAAAAAATTGCTGGTGGGCCTGCCTCCTGAAAGGGGTCTCCACCAGCTTTCATGAATCTTGCCCGTGATGAAATACGGCGAACCGTGTGACAGACGGGCCTTTCTCTTCAGTGGACGAGATCTCGAGCATCCTGGACATCGATCGAGCTTTGGTAAAAGAACGCCAAAGCCTGAGGGCACCCGTGTCCTGAAGGGAAACCGATCTTTCATAAGGAGGTAGCTGAAAATGAAGCGTATCAATGTTGCAGGAGTGATCCTGATACTTTTATTCACGATTGGTAGCATGACCTCGTGTACAGGTACACAGGAGCAGGAGGTGGGCGGCACATACGGAGAAGAAACAGCCCCGGGCGGTGTGTATGAAGAACCCACGCCCGGGGTGGTGATCGAGCCGGTCAACATCAACTCCGCCACGGTTGCCGAGCTGATGGCTGTCCCCGGAATGGATCAGACCACTGCGCAGAACATTGTCCAGTACCGCGAGGTGAACGGGCCTTTCGACTCCGTGGACGGACTCCTGAACGTCAGCGGCATCGACGAGCAGAGGCTTAACTCGCTGCGTGACTGGATCACGGTGGAAGAGCCCGGAGTCATGGAAGAAGGGCCGGATGCCATCGAGGAAGGACCCGCACCCCCTGCCCAGGATCGGGGCGGGGTTTTCGAAAATGGGGACGGGGGAATATACCAGTAGAAAAATCTTACGGTTCTCTCTGCTGACCAGAATGGTCAATGTCCCGGGCGTTCCGGCGGAATGCACCGATGATGAACGATTCGACCATCCGCACCCGGGTTTGCAGACAAACAGGAGAATGCCGGTGCCGACAACACCGGCATTCTCCTGTGTACCGGACTCAGAGAAAAGTGAGTGAAATACGGTCTTCTTCAATGAACCGTGCCCTTTATAAAGGCAGAAACGCTAAGGAGGAAAGACATGAAGAGACATATCTTTATCGTAATAGGCATACTGGCCGTCATACTCGCGCTTGGAGCGGTCTCATGTGACCAGCAGGGTCAACAGGCGCAGACGGAGCCAGGGATGCAGGAGGAAGATCAGACCGCCCAGGCACCGGGCGAACAGCAGATGGAAGGGCAGCAGGCCATGCCCTCGACCCCCATCGATGTCAACACGGCAACGGCTGAGGAACTGGCATTGATTCCCGGCCTCGATCAGACGCTGGCACAGAATATCATCGACTATCGCGAGGCCAATGGACCCTTTGCATCGGTAGATGATCTCTCGCGGGTAACCGGCATGGACCAGCAGACACTGGATTCCATCAGGGGTTGGGTCACTGTCGGGGAGGGTGGAGGTGCTCCAGAGCAGGCCCCCGGCCAGATGCCCGGAGAGTCGCCCGGCCAGATGCCCGAGCAGAGCCCTGAAGGCACTCCTGGAGGTGGCGGCATCTAAGGGCTCGTCCAGCGCTGTCGTCTTTCAGCGGTTTGATCCGATACCGTGAGCCCATAGGCGGGCCCGGCGGAGAAAACCGGGGGATCAGGTTGCGGCCAAGGCTATGATTGGATATGACGCCGGTGTGCAAAAAACACCGGCATTTTATTTCTTACCGGGGAGATTTTTTTGTTGTCACGGGAATGTCTCTCGTCTTATATAGAAAGCATTGCAATGATGAATGTTGCCCTCTTAGAGGGGCTAATCCATAAGGAGGTAAACAATGCAGGTGAGAACGTGTACCATTTTGACAGGGGCAGTCCTGGTTTTTCTGCTTACCCTCGGCAGTCTCGCATACGGAGAATCGGCAACGGGGAAGCTCAACATCAACACAGCCACCATCGAAGAGCTGCAACTCCTTCCGGGAGTCGGCCAGGCCACCGCACAGAACATCCTTGACTACCGGGAAGCCAACGGGCCTTTCACGTCGGTGGAAGACGTCATCAAGGTAAAGGGCATCGGAGACCGCAAGCTGGAGCAACTGCGTCTCTATCTCAAGACCGAGGGGAAAACGGATTTCGAGCCCATGGAAAACCCCTCCCCTGAGGAGTCACTGTAATCCCGGCAACGGGGTCTTCTTTTGGTTCCCATAGGAAGAAAATGCCGGTGTCCCGTGACACCGGCCTTTTTCGTCCACCCGGGGATATCCTGAAAAACCAAGGTGCTAGACGCTGAAGCTCGACACCTTTTTGAGCTCGGCGAAGAGCCTTTTCTCCTCGCTGGAGAGGCTCTTGGGCATCACGATCTTTACCTGTGCGAAAAAGTCCCCTTTATGGGCCAGACCCCTGCCCTTGAGCCTGAGCCTCTGCCCTGACGACACCCCGGCCGGAATCTTGATGCTCAAGGATCCGTCAGGCGTCTCTATGGTCTTGGTGGACCCCAGGGCCGCGTCCCATGGGGTGACGGGAAGGTCTGCCACGATATCGTTGCCTTCCAGCCGGTACTTCCCATTGGAGGAGATCCGCACCCTGAGGTAGAGGTCTCCCGCCCCACCGGCACCGGGGCTGCCCTGGTTGGCCAGGCGGATCTTCATCCCGTCGTGCGCGCCGGCGGGAATCTTGACGTTGAGCCTCTTTTTGTCCCCGGCTCCCTGGAGCTGAATCTCCCGGGTGGTTCCGCTGTGAGCCTCCTCGATGGAGATACGGACCTCGGTCTCCATATCGCTGCCTCGGGCAAATGGAGACCTCGGTGCTGTCTGGGCCGCTGCACCGAAATCACCGAAGAGCGACTCGAAGAAATCGGAAAATCCTCCGGCCTTTCCGGCACCGGGCCCGAAGTCGAAGGAAAAGGAATGGGTCCTTCCGGGTCTGCCCCGGCCACCGAAGGGGTTCCCGCCAAAGATATGCTCGAACCCCGGAGGCGGCCTGAACGACTGCCCTTCCTGCCAGTGGCTCCCCAGGGCGTCGTATCGCTTGCGCTTCTCGGTATCCTTGAGCACCTCGTATGCCTCGTTGATCTCCTTGAAGCGCTTCTCCGCACCCGGATCGTTCCTGCAGGTGTCCGGATGACAATCCCGCGCGAGCTTCCGGTAGCGTTTTTTTATCTCTTCCTGGGTGGCGTTTCTCTCGACCCCCAGGACCTTGTAATAGTCTTTATATTCCAAGAATAGGCCCTCTTCCTCGTGCTTTCGTCATTTATTAAGTAGGGTTGCGTTTCTGGAAATTCAATGGCCTTAAGAGCGGGGAAACAGAAGGTCCGGCAGGACACCATGTCAGAATCGTCTGTCGAGCTGCGCCAGGATGGCGCCGGGTATCTGCAGGAGCTCGGGCGCGGTGAGTCCGGCCCGCCTGATGGCCTCCAGGGCGCTGTGGAGATGCGACTGAGCGATGTCCCTGCTTTTCTTCAGAATATCAGGAGTTATGTAGGGAATAAGGTATTTCTGCTTCTCTACCGGGTCCGAGAGCTCGGACACGCCGGCGAGCACCCGGGGGTTCTCCCTGAAGATAAGCACCAGAGGCAGGGTGGATTTCCCCTCGAGGATGTCGTTGAACGGATCTTTATTGTCATCGTCGCTCGGGGTGAGAGTGATGATGTCGTCGACGATCTGGAAGCCCATGCCCACGGACCGGCCATAGGCCACGAGCGCATCCAGGGAATCGGGAGCGAGGCCGGCGAGAAGGCCGGGCGCATAGGCGCAGTATTCGAAAAGGGTTGCCGTCTTGAGATAGATGATATCGAAGTACACCTCGAGATTGTCGTGGAACGCTCTCGCATACTCGAGCTCCTTGAGCTCGCCCTCGGCCATTTTCTTGATGGTCTGGACCATGCCCTTGATGAGATCGAGGCTGCCGATTCCGCACATGGTATCGATGGCGGATGCGGATATGAAATCTCCGGCGAGCAGGGCCGGCTTGTCGCCGAAGACCTGGTTGGCCGTGGGCCGGGCGCGGCGTATTTCCGTCCCGTCCACCACATCGTCATGCAGCAGGCTTGCCGTATGCATGAGCTCCACGGTGTAGGCGACCGGCATGATCTTCTCGTCGGGCAGACCAACGGCCCTCCCGATGAGAACGACCATTTTCGGACGGAGACGTTTCCCCCCGGAACTGAGGATGTACTCCCCGATCTGCGCGGTGTAGTGCGTTGAACTCTGAAAAATGTCCTTCAGGTTCTTCTCGAACGATGCATCCATAGCCTGCCTATAGCAGAGAGAACCACTGATATCAACGCAAACCTGTTTCCCTTCTCCTCATAGGGCTTCGAGGTTCCTTGATTTTTTCTGAGGCTTATAAGTAATTGCACCATCACATGAGTATGTATCTTGTGTAATAAATTATTGCAAATTGACCGATCTACTCCTTATGGCGTATAGTCCATCGAGTAAATCCGAGATGAAATAGGAGATATTCCAGTCCATTACAAAGGAGCGGACCATGAAGAAAATTGTTCTTTTTCTTTCCTTGGGCATTCTTCTCTGCCTCGCGGGCTGCGACAGCAACATGCTCGAAGCCCTGTCCGACGATTCGAGCCACACGGCGAAGTTTGAAGAAGCGCGCATGGCGCTGGATGACGGCAACTACCAGGAAGCCATCGACATCCTGGCAGCGAGTTACGATGCATCCAACCCCGACCCCGAGGCCGTGAGGATCCTTGCATCGGCATATATGGGTCTTGCAGGGATCGACCTCACCTATATTCTGGAGAATTCCGAGGAGAGTGAAGGCGACAGCTTCGATGCCATCGCCTCGGCCCTGTCGCTCACCGACACCGGACAAAACACGGAAGCCCGGTTTATAACCGCCGGGTCCGCAGATGATTTGCTGGCAAACCTCGAACAGGCGCAAGACTACCTGGATGACCTGCTGGTCTACTACGACGGCCAGGGGCTCACCCCGAATCAGGACGACATCGTGCAGATGGGCATGGCATCGGCCATGCACTTCATCATCCAGATAGGAGCGGCGGCGTCCGATGTGACAGACAACGACATTCCCCTCAATAAAGATGCATACCGGGAAACCTTCCCCGATGATCCGGATCTGGATACCTTGCTGAATGATTTCGCCGACCACCTCGACGACCCCGGTAACGAAACCATCTCATCCCTGAGAGAAGATCTGGAGAGAGTTTCCAATGCCGTGGATACCCTGGTGGAGGTTCAGGGCGCGGACGAGGACCTCGCCGAGGAGTTCGATGAATTTCTGACAGAGCTCCTGGGCGGCGGAAGCATAGGCACGTTCTCCGGCCAGCGTGCAGCCGCCTATGTCGACAGCGAACTGCTCGGCTACAACTGAAGGAGGGGAAGATGAAAAGATATCCGGTTCTTATCGTGCTGATAGTGCTTTTTGCCGGCGTGGTTTCCGCAGAGGAATACCCCTACATCTACAAGGGCCTGAGGCCCATGGGCATGGGCGGCGCCTTCGTGGCCGTATCCGACGATGCCAACGCCCTGTTCTACAACCCTGCCGGGCTGGCGAGAATAGAGAAGGTCCGTGCGTCGCTGTTTCCCCTGGAGCTGGAGATCGGCGAAAAGGCCTATGACATGTTCAACGATGCGAACGACGTGGATTTCGACAGCGAGGCCGAGACCGCGGCGTATCTGAGAGACAACATCGGGGAGAGGGCCCACCTGGGTCTGAACCTCTTTCCCTACTATTCCATGCCGCGCTTCGCCCTCTGTCTCATCGGGACGGCGCGGGCGGACCTGGAGGTGAAGGACAGGCAGTATCCCAAGCTGAGCACCCATGTGGTCAACGACATCGGGGGCGGGGCGGGATACGCGCACCCCTTCCTCGACGACACCGTCTCCGTGGGCGTCAGCCTGAAGTATATCACGAGAAAGAGCCTGACCAAGGAATACACTGTCCTCGACATCACCCAGGACGATCTGGACAAGCAGATAGAAGACGACCTGGTAGACGGCAGCGGTGTTCTGGCGGACCTGGGGGTGATGGTCTCCCTGGAGCATTTCGGTTTTGAGAACGCCCGCGTCGGTCTGTGCGCCAACAACCTCATCGGCAGCGACCTGGGCGATGCCCAGGACCTGGATGACCACGTAGACATCGGATTGGCCGTGGACTATGATCTCTGGATCACCAAGGCCACCTTTGCCCTTGACTACGTTGACCTCTTCTCACAGCTGGGAGACGACGACGATCTCGCAAAGAGAATCCGCATGGGGGCCGAGCTCAAGCTGCCCATGTTCCTCTCCGTGCGCGCGGGCCTCTACCAGGGGTACTTCACCTCGGGCGTGAGCCTCGACGCACGGTTCGTCCAGCTCGACGCCCTCACCTATGCCGAAGAGATCGGGGCATACGCGGGCCAGCGCGTCGACAGGAGATACGCCCTGCGGTTCATCATGGGGTTTTAGGACGACCCTTCAGACCGGATACGGTTGATGATATCGGTGGTGGAGCGGCCTTCCCTGAACGCCAGGGAAAGCACTTCACCACCGTATGATGCCACGATGTCCGCGCCCACGATCCTGTCCGTGTCCCAGTCGCCCCCCTTGACGAGCACGTCGGGCCTGAGCGCCTTGATCAGCTCGTACGGCGTGTCCTCTTCAAAGACACACACGTAATCCACGGCCTCCAGGCCCGAGAGAACGGCCGCACGGGAGGCCTCGCCGTTGACGGGGCGCTCCGGCCCCTTGAGCCTCTTGACCGAGGCATCGGAATTGAGCCCCACCACCAGGACGTCACCGATGGCCCTCGCCTCCTTCAGGTAGGACACATGGCCCTCGTGGAGGATGTCGAAACATCCGTTCGTGAAAACCACCTTCATGCCCCTGGACCTCGCCCTGTCCAGACGCATCTCCAGGGCACGGCGGTCCAGAATCTTTTCCCCGGCGCCCAGGGCGTCAGGCCAGGCTATGGATGCGAGCCGCGCCGCGTATCGCCCCAGCGCAAGGTAGGAGGGAAGCAGGTCGGGAAAGCTCTCGCGCAGCGAAGATATGTGCGCATCAACCGTATTCCAGTCACCCCTCTGGATGGGCCCGGTAAGGGCGGATTCACCAAGGGCCTGGAGGTTGCTCACCGTGCTCCGGATGAGGGGAATCAGGTGTTCCATCCCGAGCCCCATGGCCTTCACCAGCTCGGAGGCCTGGGAGGCGATGGCCACCAGGTAGTTGGATGCGATGACCGCCGCGGCATGGTAGAGAACCTTGTCCTCACGGGCGATGGTGAGCATGTGCGAACCAAGGGACGTCACCAGGTCTGAAGCCACCTCGCCTGCCCGGGACGAGCCCTCGAAGGTGAAAAATGCATCGCGGATCGCCTCCCCGGCTTGCGAGGCATCGACGATCGACTGCAGAGGGTGGAGGCTCCCGGTCTCCCCTCCATACCATGCCAGCGGCTCCAGAAGATCGGAGGCGTGCAGGCCGCTGAAGTGGTAGAAGACCACGCCATCGCAGGACTCCTTCCACTTCTCCGCAATGCAGCCGGCAACATATGCGATAACGCTGTCCGGAACGGCAAGCAGCACCACCTGGGTGCCGCGGGGCTCGGACGGTACATCGGGATAGACCGGGACCTCCTCCCGTTCTCCACCCGACGACACAGCCCAGCAGGGGCAGTGGCCCGCCCGGGTCAGCAGGGAAAGCATGGCGCCTCCGACCTTTCCCAGACCGATCACGGAAAAATTATACCTCATCCATCGCCCCTTGCTCTTTGAGCTTCCGGAACCTCTCCCAGTCCATGGTAAAGGAGAGCCCGTTCATCGTGTTCTCGAGGATTTCCCTGTACTCTTTCTGCTCGAAATACCGGTGCAGCTTTTTCGAGATGGGGTACATCTGTTCCGAGGGCTTCCACCTGACCTGCTCGCCTGTCCTGGCGTCGAGCAGGCAGTCGAAGGTCACGGCAAACGATACCTCTGCCAGCGGAACACCCTGAAGATCCCGCATGACGGCCTCCAGGGTCCCGGCATCCACGGGCGAGAAAAACGAGTATTTCCGGGAATAGATCTCCGAGTACATCCTCGAGTAGATCACCGCGGCATGGTAATACTCCGGGATGTCGATGATCGCGTCCTTTTCCAGATCCCTGCCGAACATGTACAGGAGCTCCTGCATGTTCTTGAGGCCTCCGAGCCCGGGATACTGCTGGCCGGGCAGCCTGGGCTTGTCTTCCGTAAAGGAGGCCCTGGGATCCTGCAGGGCGAGCCACTCGATCAGGAGCATGGAGAGACCCTCCTGAAAATCGAACCCGGGAATGAAGGTCTTCTTCGGCCTGAAGACCCCTTCCCGCACGATCAGCTCCACAAGCCTGGTCTCACCGTCCGGAAAATCGACGGAATCCACGTAGAGCCGGGATGTGTAGTTGTCCTGTTTTGCCATGCGGATGCGCAAGTCCCTGTACCCTCTCCGGTGGAGGATCTCCATCATCCCGATCTTCCTGAGCTTGCCCATGAGCCGCTTTTCGTCGTACAGGCCGAGAAACCTGTCCGAGGTGAACAGATCCTCCTGCTGTCTGGGCAGCGAACTGTCCACGGCAAGGGTGATGTCCTCGAGATACCGGGGCTCCTTCTTGCGGGCATGGGGCCTCTGCGCCGTCACGACACCGTCCTCCCCACGCTTGCGAATACGACACGCTCCGCGCCGGCACGCTTCAACGCCCGCGAGATCTCCCGCGCCGTCCTGCCTGTAGTGATTACGTCGTCGACAACCACAACCGATCTCCCCTCCACTCCTTTCGCCGTGAACGCACGCTCAAGGTTCCTCTCCCTGTCGGCCTTCGGCAATCCCACCTGGCTTGGAGTTTTTCTGGTTTTGTGCAGCACATCATATCTCACAACACCTCCAATATATCCAGACAATTCACGAGCGATCAGCATGGACTGGTTGTACCCTCTCTGCATCAGCCGCGACCAGTGCAGGGGAACGGCAGTGACCATGTCGGGGCTTTCACTATCGGCGGAAAGGCTCTCGGCAACGAGCCCGGCCAGAAATTTGCTGAACACGGTGCCCCGGCGATACTTGAACTGATGGATAATGTCCTGAATCAACCCTTCATACACGCAGGCGCTGACCATCCTGTCGAAAGGCGGCGGGTTCTTCAGGCATTGCAGGCATACGCCCGGGGTCCCGACGGGCCGGCCGCAGATCTCGCACAACGGCGCATCGAGCCGCCTAATCAGGGACCGGCACCGGATACAGATGCCCCGGGTCACCCGCTCCCGGCCCGAGCAAATCAGGCACCGCTCCGGCAGAAGTGTGGTCAACAGCGAAAAAGCCATCGGCCGAAGTATACCACATGGGTCTTACCTCTCCAAGATCATGGAGCCGCCGATCAGGAAATCCTGCTGCACCTGTATCCTGAAGAGACAACCAATAAAGCATCTGCGCCGCAGGCAGCGGAATGTTCAAGGACTTGGATGTGGATCAGGCCATTCGCAGCACGCTTGAACGGGAATCAACCCGAAGTGAAGGATCCGGCTCGCGGTGCAATGGGGCTTCAAGGAGGAGGATCTTCTGTCACGGCAAAGGAGGTCGAGTTTCAGTAGTACTTGTGATAATTGTACTTCTTGTACTTGTATTTCTTTGCCGGGAGCTCGTCCACGGCATTGAGCACGGTGCCCAGGATCTTGTTTCTCGGCAGGCTGTCAAGCGCCATCCTGAAGTCCGACTCCCGGGTGTACCGGTACCTCGCGACCACGATGATGCCCTCCACCTGGTCCGCGATGATCTTGGGGTCGACCGTCGCCTGGATGGGCGAGGTGTCGATGACGAGAAAGCGGTCGGTATAGCGCTGGGCAAGCTCCTCGATGAGCTGGCTCAGTCTCTTGGACTCAAGCAGCTCGGAGGGGTTGGCCGGGGCCTCTTTTGCCGCGGGCAGTATGGTGAGCTTGTCGATGGGTGTCTTGATCAGGCAGTCCGCCACGTCAGCCGTTCCCTGGAGGATCTCCGCCACGCCTTTGGACGGGGGATATTTGAAGAGATTGTACATGGAGGGCTTTCTGAGATCGCACTCCACGAGCAGCACGTGCTGGTCCTCGCCCTTGGCGATCGAGATGGCGAGGTTTGACGCGATCACGGTCTTGCCTTCGGACGGCAGCGCGCTCGTCACCATGAGAATGCGGGGAGGCGCTTTGTCAGGCATGTGGAAGAGATAGGTCCTGAGCTTCCTGATCTGCTCGGCCGTGTACGAGTAGGGCATGTGATACATGTAGAGATGGTCGTCGAGCCTGCCGGTGATGGCAGCCTCGTTCAGGCCTTCGATATCCTGCTTTTCCAGCAGTTTCCACAAATCCATGGTCTATTCCTCCGTGCTGACCTTGACGGGCTTGGCGTAGAAAAACCCTTTGTCCAGAAGCTCCCTGGAGTAGTCGATCGCATCCTGCCGCGCCATGAATGTCCCAATGGTAATGCGGTACCAGGTGTTTCTGTTATCGTCCAGATACGGATAGATCGTAGCCTGGTATCCCTTGCCGATAAGGTCGAGAAAAACGGCCTTTGCCTCGTTCATGGAGTGATATGATGCCACGCTCACGCTGTAGATGACCTGGGGAGCGATGTTGACCTGGGGCAGGAAGATCTTCTGCCCCTCGTAGATCAGGTCGACATTTCTTAAGTCGGGGTTGGCCTGCTTGACGGCCCGCAGAATCTCGCTGTCGAACCTGCCATAGTAATCGGCGGCGAGCTGGGCGACCGTATCCCCCGGCACCACGACGACCACGGTGCCCTGCGGCATCTCGGGTTCCATGAGCGGCGGCGGGATCACATGCCTCACCGGTTCTTCCTCGTCTTTTAAGACCACCTTTTCCTGCACGACCTTTTCCACCGGTTTCTGGATCGCGGCGGCCCTTTCCCCGCTGACGTCCTTTTCTTCGGGTGCAGGGGGCTCCACCGGGGCGTCCGGCGCCTCCTGCGTGGGCGTCGCCTCGCGCTGCCCGGTCACCTCCACCTTCCCGGACACCGGCCGGTCCGGCGAGTCGAGACCGATGGCGGAGGGCGTGCGTTCATTCGAGCCCGGGATGAAAAACCAGATCCCCCCGGCGACTGCGAGTATCAGGATTCCGAGATACGCAGCCCTTACGAGCCACTCGCGTCCCGGTCCCTGTCTCTGGGGTTTCAGGACCGGCGAATGCTTTCCCCCTGTCTTGGGCGAATAGGTGCTCTCCAGCTCGGACACGACCTTGCGCACCATCTGGGCGGTAATCTGCTTGTGGTTCTCCGTATAGGCGGCGATGAGCACGCTGTCGCAGACGATGTTGATGAGCCGGGGAAATCCCTTCGTGTAGCGGTAGATCTCCGAATGGGCAGACACCGTGAACAGCGGTTTTTCTCTGGGCTCGTAGCCTGCGACCCGCAAGCGGTGATCGATGTAGTCCTTGGTCTCGTTGCTGTCCAGGGGCGGGATGTGATACTTGATCCCGATCCGCTGCTTGAGCTGTCTGAGCTGGGGGCTCCTGAGCTTCTCGTTGAGTTCCTGCTGACCGAGCAGCATGATCTGGACGAGCTTTTCGTTGGTCGTTTCGAGGTTCGAGAGCAGCCTGACCTCTTCGAGCATCTCCAGCGAGAGCCCCTGGGACTCGTCGACGATCAGCACCGCCCCCCCGATTTCCTTCAGGCGGTCCTCGAAGTTCTGGATATAGTCGCGGGAGCGCTTTTCCTCGGGCACGCCGATGGCCTCCCCCAGGAGGTAATACAGGTTCTCCGGCCTCAGGTGGGGATTCTTCACCACCACCTTGGGCATGCGCGGGGGGAGCTTGAGCAGGAAGGCGTTCAAGATGGTGGTCTTGCCGGTTCCCACCTCACCGGTGATCACGACAAAACCGCTCGCCTCCTTGAGGCCGTAGAGGAGATGAGCCAGGGCCTCCTTGTGGCCGGGGCTCATGTAGAGAAACCTCGGGTCAGGGGTTATGGAAAAGGGCTTGAGCTTGAGGCCGAAATAATTTCTGTACATGTCGTGCCCTCAGAACGGCAACGGCACGGGCAGATCCAGTATGACATGGTTGATGCGTGAATAGCCCACGATGATGATGCCCACGATGATGATGAACACGTTGACGCCGACGGAAAAAAACATGTTGAATTTCTGCCGCTGCTTGTCCACCTGGGTAAGCGCCAGAGGGACGGCCGTAATGCAGGGGATCCCGTCGCTCCAGCCCTCCAGCTGCTTGATCCCCTTGATGGAAGAATCCATGAATTCCAAGAGAAAGATGAGCCCCGCCCCTGTTCCGAGACCCAGGACAAGGAAGATGAGGCCTATCTTGAACTTGTTGGGGCTGACCGGAACCTCGGGAGGCTGCGCGTAGTCCACGATCCTGAACTGCTCGCCCTGCTGCCTCTTTTCCATGCTCTCGGCGCGCTGCGCCTCATAGAACCTGTCCAGGAGCCTCTGATAATTCTGCTGGGTGATGGTGTAGTCCCTGGTGAGTCCGGCGAGCTCCTGCTCCCTCTTCGGGGTGTTCTCCACCCGCTGCTGATAGTATTCGATCCGCTCCTTGAGCCGGTTGGCGTCGCTCTTCAGTGTTTCTATCTCGATGTTCGCGGCGGCCAGCTGGGCTCTGATCTCCGCTGCCTGGGGATCCATGCCGCCCTGCTCGTCTTTCCTGCTTTCAAGCTCTTTGATCTGCTCCTCCAGCATTCTGATGCTGGGATGCTCCGGGGTATACCGGGCCCTGGCCTCTTCGAGCTGGGATTTCAGCGTCATGAGCCTCTGAGCGCGCTGGGTGAGCGTGGCCCCCGGCTGGTCGCTTTCCAGCTGGGAAAGCTGGGACTGGAGCATCAACCTGCCGTTGAGTGCCTCGGTCAGGGACGCCTGGACCGACTCGAGCCTGAGCTGCAGGCCCGATATGGTGGAGATGTTGCTCGTGAGCTGCTCCGGAAGCTCGCCCATATACTGGTTGCGGTAGTCCTTTACCTTGTCTTCCTGCTGCTGGAGCAGGATCTTGAGCTCATTGAGCTGTTTCTCGAGAAAGAGGGTGGTTTCCGAGGCCTGTCTGGCCCTGAGCTTGAGATGCGACTCGATAAAGAACGACGCGAGCCGGTTGGTCACCTCGGCCACCTTCCAGGGGTCCTGCCCCCGGTATTTGATCGTGAACGAGCTCGTCTGCCCCCTGCCGCCGCCGATCGTGTTCACCTCGATGGCCTTGCGCATGGAGGCGACCAGGAGATCCATGGACACCCCCTGGGCCCTCTCCTCCCGGGAAAGGTCCATCTCCATGATGATGTTCTCGAGGTTCGACCGGGACATGACCTCCTGGGACAGGGTCCTGAGCCGCTCCTCGATCCCCGAACTCACCGTTGCCGCCACGTAGGTCGAGGGGATCTCCTGCGGCTGCACCAGAATGAGCGTGGTCGCCTCGTACTGCCGGGGAAGCACCACGTAGAGCCATGCCCCGATAAAGAGGAATATCAGGAGCGGGATAGTCACCCAGTGCCACTTCTTGAGCAGTGCATCGAGGATATCCTGCACGTTGATCTGCTTTGCCTGTTCGTTCAATATAACACCTCTACGATTATCCTGTATCGGTTTTCGGTCACGGTATCTGAAATCTCTTCGACCTCTCTCAAGTGCTCGTAGGAGGAGACAATGTCAATGAAGCGGATCGGGGACCAGCTCAGAGAAACGAGGCCGGTGATTTCCTCCTCTTCCTGACGTTCAATACCGGTGGTCAAGTCGATGCCGGTAACGGGTTCTCGCTCTACGTAAGTGATAGTAGTCAATAAGCTGAGACTTCTCAAGAGCTCCCGCTCCCAGGAGGCCGCGGCTCGGCGCACGTCATAGGTTCCGTACTCGTCGGTGGTGAATTCCGCGGTGTATTCCCGGGAGAGGGTCAGGGTGAGAACATCCCTCTGCCACGTGGAAGAAAGCTCTCCTCGGGCGACGAAGGCCCGCTCCCGGTCCGCGTCTTCGGTGCTCAGCCAGCTGTAACCCCCGGACAGACGCACCCGGGTCTGCGGGGTCAGGGCATACCCCCAGAACAGGTATGCGGACTTGATGTCGGAATCCGGCAGCTCCTCCTCGCGGTACTGATGCTGATACTCCAGGTCCACGCCCACATCCGTCCGGGGGGACAGGGTGTGCTCGAAGCTCAGTGAGGATCTCAGAACTTGCGCATCCTCCGAGACATCATAATCGTACCAGTCATACCCCGCGGCAATGCTCACGGTGTTGCGCGGCGTGATGCGGTGTGACAGGCTCGCGGACGCCCCGTCGGACTCGATGTCCTGCTCGGGAAACGAGTTGTCTTCCAGGCGACGGGTATAGCCCAGACCGAGCGTGGTAAGCGGGGACAGGGTTCTGCTGTAACTCAGCGTTCCCGTGTGTATCCGGGTTTCTCCGGAGACATCGCTGAAAAAATCCGACCGGCTGGTCTGGACAAAGGTATATGCCAGTTCCAGGGAATCTCTCCGGCTCGAGGCCGTGAGCCCTGAGATCAGGTCCACCTCGGTCTCGTCGTCATCTTCGAAACGGTTGTGATAGCTTCTCGCCGCGTGGCCCGAGAGACTCAAGGCGAACGGGTAGGCCCGGCAGATGAGATCCGCGCTGGGACCGATTTCGTAGATGGTCTCGCTGCGTTCGTTATGTGCGGTGCCCCGGTAGTTGTCCGTATATTCCCAGGAGCTGTAGAGCCCGCCGTGAAATTCACAGCTGGCCGCATGCACAGGGGTGCTCAAGGCCATCGATACGAGGAGAGCCCCCAGCAGGGGAGTGCAGGTGTGTATCCTCACGGGACTATGATGGTGTCACCTGGATGAACGGAGATATTCTCGTGTTTGCCTTTGACGATCTTGGGGTAGTCCACCTTGATCCGGATCTGCTCGCCCTTTTCCCTGCGGAGGATGACGATATCGTCGGTATCGGCCCATTCATTGAAACCCCCTGCCCGGGAGATGATCTGAGTGATGACCATGCCCCGGTCGAGGATGTATTCGCCCGGCTGGTTCACATGCCCCTCGACATATATCCGCTTGCTTCTCGGCTCCAGTACGATGACTGCGCAGTGGGGTTCCTTCACATACTTTGCGATCGCCGACTCGATGTCGCCCTGCAGCTCAGAAGGGGTCTTGTCGGCAGCCTTGAGGTCGCCTGCCAGCGGCAGGGATATGTATCCGTCACTTCTTACCGTAACCTGTCTGGAGAGGGTTTCCTCCCCCCACACGGAAACTTCCAGAAGATCCGATTCTCCGATGAGATACTGCTTTTCCTGCGCGGATACGACGAGGGGGACAAGAATGCCCACCAGCACGAAGAGAAGTCTTTTCATGAAATTAACCCCCTTTTGGTTATTTCTCGATTCCGCATTCCTTGATCTTGTACAGAAGCGCCTTGTAGCTTATCTGCAGGAGATGCGCCGCCCTTTTCTTGTTCCAGTTCGTGCCCCGAAGGGCCTTGAGGATCATGTCCCTCTCGGCCTTGACCGAGGCCTCTTTTGCGGCAAGCTTCAGAGGGATGATCTCATCTTCGTCCGATTCGATCTCCAGGACCTCGGGCCTGCTGTCGCGAAGAAGCCTCTCGTGAGCCGCGTGCGTCTTTCCGTCCTTGAGATAGTGCATCAGATCGCCCAAATCTCCCAGGATGACGAGGCGTTTCACCTGGTTCTTCAGCTCCCTCACGTTCCCGGGCCACGGGTAGGAGACCAGCATGGGGTAGAGGATTTCCTTGTCCACCTGGAAGCTCTTCCCGTACTTCTCATTATACGCATCCATGAAATACTCGAACAGGTAGGTGATGTCTTCCTGCCTTTCGTACAACGGCGGTATCGTGATGTTGACCACGTTGAGCCGGTAGTAGATGTCTTCCCGGAAGATTCCTTCCTCGACCGCCTTGCGCAGATCCCTGTTGGTCGCGGCGATGACCCGGACATTCACCTTGACGTCCAGCTTGCCGCCGAGACGGGAGAAGGTGCCTTCCTGCAGGACCTGCAGGAGCTTCGACTGGATGGACATGTCCATCTCGCCGATCTCGTCTAAGAAAATGGTGCCGTTGTTGGCGAGCTCGAACTTGCCCGCCTTTGCCTTGTAGGCGCCGGTGAACGCGCCCCGCTCGTAGCCGAAGAGCTCTGATTCCAGCAGCTCGTGTGGCAGGGCCGCGCAGTTGACCTTGATGAAGGGCTTGTCCCTCAGCCCGGAGCGATAGTGCAGGGCCCGCGCCACCAGCTCCTTGCCGGTCCCGCTTTCCCCCTCGATGAGCACACTCACGTCCGTCTCCGCGATCTGGTCCACCAGGTCCTTGACCCGCTGCATCTTGGGGCTGTTGTAGATGAACTCGCCGCGGAGCTCATCCACCCTGAGCTGTTTCTTGAGGCTGGAGATCTCGGTGAGGAGCTTCTTCTTCTCCAGCGACTTGGTGATCGCGAGCTCCAGCTCCTCCTCCTCGAATGGCTTCACGAGGTAGTCGGTGGCGCCCGCCTTCATGGCCTTGACGATGATGTTGGTCTGCCCCAGCGCGCTGAGCATGAGGATCGGCAGATCGACCGAGAGTTTCCGGATCTCGCTCAAGGTTTCCAGACCGTCCATCTCCGGCATGAGGATGTCAAGGATCGCCAGAGAAACCTCCGGCCCGGTCCTCAGCTCCTTGAGGGCGTCCTTGCCGTTGGATACGGTCAGGACGTCGTACCCGGCCTGGGTCAGGAGCTTGCCTATGTACCTCCGAATGCTTTCATCGTCATCGACAACCAGGATCCGAATTTTTTCATTCATGATCATTAAACCCACCAATACTTAAAAGTATAAAATACATTAATCATCTTCCCTATTCAAGGGCATTGTAATTACGAAACATCCTCCCTCTCCCGTGGGAAGCGCTTCTACCATGCCCCCATGGGCATGCACGATCTCCCGGGTGATGGAGAGCCCCAGACCGATCCCCCCCTTTGCCCTGCCGCTGGCCCCGACAAAGAAATCGCTGAACAGCTCCCGGGCGTCCTCCGGCGTGATCCCGGGCCCCTGGTCCAGCACCGATATCATGAGGCTCTCGCGGTTCAGGAGCTTGTTCATGGCGTTGTGCTCGTGGACGCCCCGGGATACGGCGATGGTGACCGTCCCTCCCTCGGGAGAGTGCTTGACGGCATTGTCGAGCAGGTTGCACAGCGCCTGCTCGAACCGCAAGGGGTCGACGGAGAGCTCGGGCGTGTCCTCCCCGCCCTGAAAAAGTATCCTGACTTTCTTGTCCCGCGCCTTGATCTGCATGCTGCGGACAACCCCGCCGATGTAGTCGGCAACATCGATCTGCTGCCGGTGAAGCGAGATCTTTTCCGTGTTGATCTTGGCGAAATCGAGGAGGGAGTTGCTGAAGTGCAGGAGCTTCTCGCACTGGCCCTCGATCTCCCTGATGTTCTCCATCTGATTCGAGGACAGGAGACTCTGGGCGTCCTTGGAGAGCATGCGCGCATAGCCGCGAATCACCGTCAGGGGCACCCGTATCTCGTGGGAGGCCACGTGGAGAAACCGGGTCTTCAGGGCCAGGAGCTCCTTCTTGCTGGTAATGTCGCGGACCACGCCCACGTAGCACTCTTGGCCTTCGATCACGAGCCTGCCGATGCTGATTTCGAGAAAGAGCTTCTTCCCGTCCTTTCTCACGGCCTGGATCTCGAGGTTGGGCACGAAGATATCACCTGCCTGGAGTCTCAGGCAGGACCCCAGGCTGCGGATCGATCCTTTGGTGACGAAATGACGGACATGCCTGCCCAGGATCTCGTCCTGGACGAACCCGAGCATCTCCTGAAACTTCCGGTTCGTCAGGAGGAACCGCCCGTCCTTGATGATATACATGGCATCGAGCGCGTTCTCCACCATGTCCTTGTACTGGTCCTTGACCCGGACGAGCTCACGCTCTTTGAAGCGCTCGAGTGTCACGTCGCGCACGCATGCAAGCATCTGCCAGTCGGGTTTCATGGGAAGGGTCGAGATTTCCATGCTCAGGACCTTCCCTCCATGCTCCACGTCAAGGGTCACTTCCGTCACCCCGGACTCCGGGCCTTGAGGCATCCCGTCCCTTATCAGACCGGACAGGCTCTCGCCCGGGACGAGCCCGAGAAGCTCGGATGCCTTTTTGTTGATGGAGGTAATGGTCCCGGTGCGGTCCACGGTCAGCACGCCGACCGACATGCAGGTGAAGATGCGCAGGATGTTCTTCCCGAAATCGCTCAGGGCATTGTCTGTCATGCAGAGCTCTGCCTTGAGCAGGGAGTTGATGTCTTCGAGCTCCTTCATGGCCCGGGCGTTTCTCAAGGCAAGGGCCGCGGGCGGCAGGAGTACATTGACCAGGTTCAGGTCTTCCTCGCTGAAGGCACGGGCCCGGGAATGACTCATGTTCAGCACGCCCACGAGCTCGCCCTTGCCGTAGACCAGAGGCATGCACATGAGAGACCCGATGGCGATCTTGGTCTCCTTGTTTTCGAACAGCGGGTCCGAAGCGGCATCGTGAATGATCACGGGCTTGAGGGTCAGCGCGACGCTTCCCGCGATCCCCTTGCCCAGGGGGAACACCTGTCCCAGCGAGGTATCGGAGAATCGGGAGCTCCTGTCGCGGTTTCCCTTGGCGGCCTTGATATGGAGCCGGCCGCCGTCGGGAGACGGCATCATCAAGGATGCGTTTTCCGCAATGGTTTCATCGATGACAATATCGAGGATGGCCCCTGCAACGGCCTCGACATCGGGTGAAAGGGATATGGCCTCGTTCACCCGCCTGAAGACTGTCAGCTCTTTATCGACGATAGTCATCTTTGACGATGCGATCTCCTGACCGTGCTTATCGGTTACGTCGCTTTGCCTTCTTTACAGCCTTGCGCGTATTTTTCTTTTTTTTCAGATCCACCAGGCTTTTCTTCGGGCCTTTGGGCATCTGCTCATCGAGCATCCCGGCAAGCCCCGGGTTGAGCCCAAGCCTCCCCAGGGCCTTTTTCTTGCCCGAACCGAGGTTGCGCATGACCCCGCGCATGGTGTTGAACCTCCCCATGAGGTCGGTCACCTTGTTCCTGGGCTGGCCGCACCCGCGGGTGATCCGGGCCACGCGGCTCTCGTCGAGGCAGTCGGGATGTTCGCGCTCATAGGTGGTCATGGAATTGATGACGGCCTCCACGCGGACGAGCTCGCGGTCGTCCACCTGGAACCCCTGGGGTATGCCAAGCTGGCCCAAGGGGAGCTTGCCGAGGAGGTCCGTGAGCGAGCCCATCTTTTTCATGAGCTTGAGCTGCTTGAGAAAGTCGTTGTAGGTGAAGTCGCCCCTGAGGAGCTTTTCCGCGTCTTCCTCGGCCTTTTTCTCGTCCACAACCTCTTCGAAGTCCTTGACCAGGCCCACGATGTCGCCGTGCCCCAGGATCCTGGAGGCGAGTCCGTCAGGCCTGAACTCCTCGAGCCGGTCCAGGGATTCGCCCATGCCGAGGAACTTGATGGGCTTCTTCACCATCTCCTTGATGGAGAGCGCTGCGCCGCCCCGGGCGTCGCCGTCGAGCTTGGTGAGCACGAAGCCCGAGAGGTCGAGCCTCCGGTCGAACTCCCTGGCCACGTTGACCGACTCCTGGCCGATCATGGCGTCCAGGACGAGCAGGATGTTCTCTGGCCTGGTGATCCCCTTGATCTCGTCGAGCTCGTTCATGAGCACGTCGTCTAAGATGGTGCGGCCCGCGGTGTCGAAGAGCACCACGTCGCAGCCCTTGAACTGGGCGGCCTCCAGAGAGTCCTTGCAGATCTGGGGCGGTGTCTTGCCCGGCGCGAAAAACACCGGGATGTCGAGGCGCCTGCCGAGCACCTTGAGCTGGTCGATGGCAGCGGGGCGGTAGACGTCGGCTGCCACCATCATGGGCTTTTTCCCGCTCTTCTGCAGGTGCCGGGCCAGCTTTGCCGTGGTGGTGGTCTTGCCGCTTCCCTGCAGCCCCACCATCATGATCGCGCTGACCGCCCTCGCATCAAGGACAAGCGAAGTATCCACCGGTCCCATGAGGTTCACCAGCTCGTCGTAGCAGATCTTGACGAAGTGCTGCCCCGGGGTTGCCTTGAGCTTCCTGCCGCCGTGAGACACCCGGGTCTGGACGATCTCTCCCCCCGCCTTCTCTCTCACCCGCTCGATGAACTGCTTAACCACGTGGAACTCGACATCGGCCTCGAGCAGAGAGATGCGAATCTCCTTGATCGCCTCGTCTATATGCTTCTCCTGGAGAACCACCTTCCCCTGGAGCAGGTCCTGGGCCTTTCTGAATCCGCCTGATATCATTTCCAGCATGTTTTATGTCTCCTGTAGTTTTTCAAAAGGGAAATACTGCTATCGGATACTTCCGTACCGGCCGGCATTTCTGCCGGGCTTTTTGCCTCATATGCCTCCAGCACGGGAATATCCCTTAGAAGGATGCCTCAGTTTTAGATATCAGTTTCAGTGAGATGAGATTTTCCAAGCTCCCCGGCATCCCCCGGAATATCCATAACATATTGCCAAGCATATTGAACAGGGCTTTTGTGGGAGGGGGTCAAGGCCTCACACGAGTCCCTTTTGTAAGATAACAGAAGAGACCTTCCGGCATGCGCCGGAAGGTCTCTTTTCCCGCAGTATCAGCCGCGCCCGCCTGTGGATGGCGGGACGGTCCCAAGCCTCACCGGTGGTCGGGGCACTTGTCGAAGAATGCCCGGTCTTTGCCCGTGGTCTTGACGATCCAGTCGACCTGTGCCTCGGGGATGTAGGGCTTTCCGCACACGCTGCAGGTGACCATCTTGAACTCTTTGCCCCATATTTTTCTGGTCTCGCCTTCGTCGATCATGGGGATGGCCTCGGTCGGACACGCATATGCACATGCGCCGCAGCCGATGCAGGCCTGTGAAGGTTTCAGGTACGGGGTGCCCGGGGCCTTGTCGCGGCCGCGGTCCAGCATGGAAATGGCGCTCACCCCCACCACCTCTTCACACACCTGGGTGCACAGCGAGCACGCGATGCACCGGTTGCGGTAGTGCTCTCCCTCGTCGACGAAAAACCTGCTCTCTTCGATCCCGTTTTCCCGGGCCAGCTTCTGGATCACAGGCGAGTCGGGGGTCCGGGAGAGCAGGAGCTCCACCACCCCTTTGCGGATCCTGCGGACCAGGTCCGTATCGGTCCTGACCTCAAGCCCTCCCCGCACCGGGTAGTTGCAGGAGGTCACCAGGCGGGTCCGGCCGTTCTGCGAGACCTCCACCAGGCATACGCGGCACGAGCCGGCCCGGGTCTCGATCTCCGGGTGGGCGCACAGGGCGGGAATGGCGATCCCGTTTTCCCGGGCCACCTCCAGAACGGACTGGTCCTTGACGGCCTCGATGTCTTTTCCATTGATCTTTATCGTGATTTTTTCCATGGCTTTTGTCCTTATTCTACCCGTACTGCGTCGAATTTGCAGACGTCTCTGCACACCCCGCACTTGATGCACCTGCTCTGGT
>JAHDQN010000010.1 GCA_018433775.1 Deltaproteobacteria bacterium | reverse complement strand
TGAGCCTGCCCCGGCTGAACATGGAGATCCCGTTCTGTCACGTGGGCTCCGGGGTCGGCGAGGCGGTGATCAACGGCGGAGAGGTGAAGCTTGGGCTTGCCGGGGTGGGTCTCCTGTTCCCCGATTCCCGGAACCAGGGGGGCATCCACGTGCAGTTCAGCCTGATAACGGCGCTGCCGTACCGGTTCATGGAGGGTTGCGCCCCCTTGTGGACCTATTCGGTCCAGCCATCGGGGATACAGGTCTCCGGCAGCATGCAGGTGGACTTCGCCCTGCCCGCCTGCCAGGGCGGCCATGCATACGCACCGCTGGAAGGCGAGTACGTGGTGCTCATCGGCGTTGACCCCGAGAGCTTCAGCCTGGTGCCCTCAGGGGTGGGCCGGATGCAGGGCAACCGCATCGTGAGCAGTGGCCCCACGCGCTTTCGTGTGCTCGACGAGATCGGATATGCGAGGGCGCTGCCCGACCAGCTCGAAGACCTCAAGGCGTATGCGGACAGCGAGCTGTCGTTTGAAGATCTCATGGTTAGGCTGCAGACCCACCGGCTGACGTACGGAGAGGGTCAGTGATGAAAAGGGAGAGGCTGTTCGAGGGTTTCATGATGACATATGCAAGACACTTCACGGCACTGGTTCTGATGATCGGCATGGTATGGTCCAGCCTGGCAGGAGGATCACAGGCGGCGCAGATCGCGGGGTATGTCTACACGCGCTCGCCGATTCTGTCCGAGTCGGGCAACAGGATCTGGTGCGAGTATGCCCAGGACGGCTCGATCGTCCGCGACCTGGCGGAGGCCACCGGAGAGTATGACCCTGCCCTGGGCTGCCTCGTGCTCTCGGGCCAGGAGTTCAATTCCCACTGCCAGGCCTACCAGGGCCTTCAGGCATCCTACCCGGGCCTGGGCCTTCCCTTAAGCCGGCAGGACTACCTTGCGGGCGATTTCTTCACCGCGGGCGGCGAGCCCATCGTCAAACCCTCCCTTCGCGCCTCGACCAACTTCGTGGTGGTGTTGCCGCAGGAGATGCGGCTGCTTGCCGATCCGGACCAGCTCATCTTAAGTGAGTATCCTGTCGACCCAACGGCCGTGGTGCCGCCCACCGCCTGCTCGCTGCTGATCGGCGCAGACGGAGACATCCTGGTGTGGTCGAACAACCGGATCGGGTTCAAGGCAGGCTTTTTGAGCAGCGAGCAGGGGGGCGTCTACGACCCCGACCAGTACCGGCTCAGGAAGTCCACGGACACGATCCACGGCCCCATAGAGGGCGTGTGGGTGGAGCGGCCGGGATACAACGGCACCTACACCGACGATCAGGGGCGCTATACCCTGCGGTGGTACTCGATCCCGTGCCCGTATAGCGGCTACACCATCAGCAGCTATGCCACGGCGCGGCTGTATTCCCGGCGGTTCAACCCCAAGGCGGGCTCCGGCCCCAGGCCGTACTATGTCTTCAGGACGTTTACGGAGGCCTGCTCGCCCGGCCCGCTGAACTTCGAGCACCTGTACACCTTCGGTTTCATGACGGGCAGCCTGGCGTCTCCCTCGTCCATGGGCAACCATGTGACCTATCCCGACGCGCTGGACTTCCTGGTGGACACCACAATACTCGCGGGCCGCGCCTACCTGAGCCAGGGCCAGGGCCGGGTCCCGGAGGTGATCCCGGTGGGCCAGGGCACGGCGTACGGCCTGAGCGGGTTTGCCCCGCAGCGGTCGTCTTCTGCGTACTACGACTTTGACGGGGACGGCTCGAACGACACGGTGGTGGTCGGCTCGCTTCAGGCAGACCCTGAAGATCCCCAGAGCACGATCTTCGTGCCCGAGCAGGAGGACACCCCGCCCGAGGCCCTGGTGCAGGGGGTTTACTTAAGCGCTTCGGGCAAGGACCCGGCAGAAGGGCAGCCGGACTTCACCCGGGTGATGGACTGGACGCCCAACGTGGGCCACGAGGGGCTGCTCACCTGCATCAGCACCGGCGACCTGATGAACACGGACCTGTACGTGTTTCGGGTATCGGACGGCAAGCTCATAACCGAGCGGGTGGGCCTGAGGCAGGAGGACGTAGGCGGGCTGGACTGGGGGGTGGACGGTGCGCAGGCTAGGTACTTCTACCGGATGGAGATGCGGGGGAGCTCTGGCGACTTTCAGCACAATCTCTCCCAGTCCATGGCGAACTATGCCGACTGGCAGGCGGAAAGCGGGATGAACCCCGAGCTCTTTGAGCAAAGGGCCGATCACATAAAGCCCGGCGATAGGATCCGGATCGTGGCGATCAACCGCACGAGCGGGTACACGGGCTCGGTGTACACGGACATGCAGTCGCCGGGCTCATCGGGCGGGGCGGACCTGTCATTCGAGATCGACGAAATCGTGATGACGCCCGCGAACCTCAAGGTATGGGTGGAGCGCGACTACAACATCACCGCGGGGCTGAGCAGGGGAGAGATCCGCAGGGAGCAGATCATCGGGTTCGAGGGGGCGGGGCTGAGCAGCGACACGTTCATTGCTGTTCACACCGAGTGGCTCGATGCGGGCGGCTCGCCGCTGCCCGAGGAATTGAGCGGTGCGGGCTTTACGGGCAGGCTCGTGTGCTTAAGCGGTGACAAACAGCTGCCCGGCAACGAGGGGGGAGGGCTGTACCATTTTGCCATCGACCCTGGCCGGCACATCCAGGTGCTGCAGATTCCGCAGGACAGGCTGAGCTCGCAGCACTTCTACATCCAGGTCTCCGGCGAGCCCATCAGCGGCACGCCCGTGTTCTACAACAACGTAAGCAGGGGCTCGCCCGACTTCACCTCCACGGGTGCCAACCCGGGCAAGCTCTCCAGCCGTCCTGACCGCTACGTGCCGTTTTTAGTGCCGGTCTTTGACGAGGAGGCAACCGAGATCAGGCGCCAGGCCTACCGCGAGGCCCTGGCGGGCAACCCGGGGGCAATCAAGCCCGAGCCTCTCTACCGGTGGTGCTATCGCCCGGAGATGCAGTACAGCCTCTACGATCTGGAGGTCGGCGCGATCAACCGGCAGATCGACGAGGCCACGAGTGAGAACATCTTAGAGAGCGACTCCATCATCAGCTGCGAGGACGACTGGGCCGAGATCCTCTACAGCCTGAGCACGACCGACCTGCTGCCGATGGACTACATCG
>JAHDQN010000099.1 GCA_018433775.1 Deltaproteobacteria bacterium | reverse complement strand
GATGAGGGTTCCGCCACCTTTTTTGCGCCGTTGGTCTCTGTCCGTATCACGGTCTCTGGATGAACCGTGAGAACAGAAGGAAGAGGGCTCCATGGCACACCACATGGAGCCCTCTTTTTTTCAGGCCGGCTGTTCCATGAAGAAAACAGTGGGCAGGTATTGGGCGCACAAAACCGTTCCTCCCGGCCTTTTCTTATTCCCGTACGATGTTGACCAGTATCATGCCCAGAACCGTGCAGCCCGCCAGCATGCCGAACACCAGGGGCCAGCTCTGCGTCGCGGTGAGGATGCCGCCGATGATCACGCCCTGGGCGCCCGCACCCATATAGTTGAAGAAGTTCACGGTCCCCACGCAGGTTCCGGCCATCTTCCTGCCGCCGAAGTCACAGGCAGTGGTGAAGACCAGCCCCACGGCACCGAGGACGAAGAAGCCTCCCAGGACGAGCAGACCGAACGCCAGCGGCAGGCCCAGCGTCTTCAGACCGCAGCTCGCCAGGATGATCATGATGAGGGTAAAGGCGATCATGTAGGCGGTGAGCACCTGGTAGCGTTTGGCCTTGAAGAACTTGTCCGAGATCCATCCTGCCAGGATCGGGCCGAACATCATGCCCAGCGGCAGCGCGATCGTGGCGATGGGGATCTTCTTGAGGTTGATGCCCGCGGTTTCGGCATAGAACAGGGGAATCCACGTCAGGAGCCCGTATCTCCCCATGTACAGCATGAAGGACGCAATTGCCACACAGACGAACTTCCAGTTTTTCAGGAGCATACCCCATGCCTTGAAGCCCGCGATGTCGGCATCGGCTATGCACTCGGCCTTGCCCGAGATCGAGTCCGCCATGGTCTCGTTGTACCGGGGGAACCCGGCATCCTCGGGCTTGTGGCGCGCCAGCACGAAGAAGGCGATGGTCAGGGGGAGCGTGCAGAAAAGAACCGGGTAGATGAATGCGGCCCTCCATCCGAACTTGGCCACCACTGTGCCGGTTATCAGCCACACGAACACCGAGGCAATCCCCATGGACGTCGCGAAGATGCCTGTCGCGAATCCTCTCTTGGCTTTGGGGTACCACTGGGTGATCATCATGTTCGTGGGGGCATATGCCTGGCCCTGCACGAACCCGTTGACCCCCCAGGGGAACAGCATGGCCCCGATATTGGAAAGGCTCGCGACAATGACATTCAGAATCGTGGTGCCGACACCGCCGATCGTGTTCATGATCCTGGCGCCGAAGATATCGCCGAACCGCCCGCTCATCAGGGTTCCGACTGCATAGGACCAGAACAGCACCGTTGCGCCGAGACCCGCCTGCAGCTTCGTGATGCCGAGGTCCTTGATCATCCAGGGCATGCACATGCCCCAGTTCAGGCGCCCGAGATAGTAAAAGCTGTACCAGACCGCCACGATGATGACGACCCGCCAGAACCTGAACTTGTCATACTCGAGCTGCCGGGCGTCCGACAGCCCGAGCCCTACAAATTCGGGATACCGTATCGCCATCTCCGGGTTTATACTCGTTTCTTCTGTTTTTGGATTTACACTCATTTGTCTCGCCTCTGCTTTCTTACCAAAAGGAGCGATTCACCAAGAAGGCCTTGCCGAATCCTCCTGTGAAAGGGTAGATCCGCGGGGCAGTCTCACGGACTGCCCCTT
>JAHDQN010000095.1 GCA_018433775.1 Deltaproteobacteria bacterium | reverse complement strand
GTCACGCTATCGGCATAATCTTATATATACTAAAAAGTAACCGGGTTACCAAATCTCGAACAAGAGGAGCAGCGATAGCGATTTATACATAACATATGTTATAATTGAGTGCAAGGATAAACTCCAAACTGACCCACTACCCAAAAAATCACTATGTTGACATGGTGAGCTATCTATGATGTACATAGAGTTTACCAAGAAATCACGAGGTGAGCGTGTATGGAAGAAACAGAATTGCAGATGATTCGCAGGCTTATCCCCAAAAATCAGGAGCTCAAGAAGCTCTGGGATGAGCACATGGACTATGAAGAAAAGCTCGATCAGCTCAACAAGCGGCGATATCTGAGCACTGAGGAAGAGATACGCAGAAAGGAAATCCAGAAGCTCAAGCTCAGGGGCAAGGACAGAATAGAAGAAATACTCCGCTCATACAGGGAGAATGTTGATTCATATTGAATTGATATGTGGTGAGAAGAGGCGCGGAAGATGAAGAAAATTACCGGAGCGCAGGCCTTCATCGAGGCCTTGCGGTGTGAAGGTGTGACACATGCGTTCGGATATCCCGGCGGCGCTGTGCTCGATATATTCGATGCCATCATGGATGCCCGGGATATCCAGTTCATCCTGTCGCGGCACGAGCAGGGGGCGGTCCATGCAGCGGACGGCTATGCCCGTGCGTCGGGGCGGGTGGGCGTATGCCTGGTGACCTCGGGGCCGGGGGCCACGAACACGGTCACCGGAATCGCCACCGCATATATGGATTCCATACCGATCGTGGTGTTCACCGGCCAGGTCCCCACGCACCTCATCGGCAACGACGCCTTTCAGGAGGCCGACATCGTGGGGATCACCCGGCCGTGCACCAAGCACAACTATCTGGTCAAGGATGTCTGCGACCTGGGCAGGGCGATCAAGGAGGCGTTCTACATCGCCCGGACCGGCAGGCCCGGTCCGGTGCTGGTGGACCTCCCCAAGAACGTGATGAACAGCACCGTGAACTTCAAATATCCCGAATCGGTAAACCTCGACAGCTACTGTCCCACCTACAAGGGGCACCAGGGACAGATCAGGCGCATCATGGGCGTGATCCTCAAGAGCAGGCGCCCGGTGATCTATGCAGGCGGCGGGGTCACGCTCGCCGACGCGTCGAGAGAGCTCGCGGAATTCGCCAGAAAGTTGAAGCTGCCGGTCACCACCACGCTCATGGGCATGGGCGCCTTTCCATCGGGCGATCCGCTGTCTCTGGGCATGCTGGGCATGCACGGCACCTATGCGGCAAACATGACGGTCACGAACTCCGACTGCCTCATCGCCATCGGGGCCCGGTTCGACGACCGGGTGACCGGCAAGGTCGACGAGTTCGCGCCAAAGGCCAAGATTATCCACATCGACATCGATCCTACCTCCATCAGCAAGAACGTGAAGGTGGACCTGCCCGTGGTGGGCGACTGCAGGATGGTGCTCAGAGGCATGCTCGCCGAGCTCGCCGGCAAGGATGGAGATTTGGCCGAGATGATCGCGCAGACAGAGCCGTGGCGGCGTGAGATCGATGCATGGAAGGAACAGCAGCCGCTCAGGTACTGCAGGAGCGAGATCATCAAGCCCCAGTACGTGATCGAGATGATCGACGAGATCGCGCCCGACGACACCATCGTCACCACCGAGGTGGGCCAGAACCAGATGTGGACGGCCCAGTTCTACAAGTTCAAGGAGCCGAGGCACTTCCTGACCTCGGGCGGGCTTGGGACCATGGGCTATGGTTTCCCCGCGGCCATCGGGGCACAGGCGGCCTTTCCCGGCCGCACGGTCATCGATATCGCGGGAGACGGCTCCATCCAGATGAATATCCAGGAGCTGGCAACCGTGGTCCAGTACAACCTCCCGGTCAAGGTCATGATCCTCAACAACGGCTACCTGGGCATGGTCAGGCAGTGGCAGGCGCTGTTCTACAAAAAGCGCTACTCGCACACCTCCATGGCCGTTTCGCCGGATTTCGTGAAGCTGGCCGAGGCCTACGGCGCAAAAGGCCTTCGCGTCACCAGGCCCGAAGATGTCAAGGACGCCATACAGGAGGCCCTTCGGATACCGGGGCCGGTGTTCGTCGACTTCGTGGTGGACCCCGAGGAGGACGTCTATCCCATGGTGCCCGCCGGGGCGCCGATCAACAATATGCTTCTCGTGTAAGGATGTGAGCTATGAGGCATGCGATCTCGGTTTACGTGGACAACCAGGCCGGAGTGCTTTCCCGGGTGGTCGGGCTGTTTTCGGGCAGGGGGTTCAACATCGAGTCCCTTTCCGTGGCCCCGACCCTGGACCCGGCGAAATCCCTGATGGTCATCACCACCACCGGCAACGAGCAGGTGCTGGAGCAGATAAAAAAACAGCTGAACAAACTCATCAACGTCATCAAGGTGGTCGACTGCGCGGACAGGGAATATGTGGAACGGGAGATGATCCTGGTGAAGATCAAGGCGGAAAAAGAGACCCGCGCCGAGGTGCTCCGCATCGCGGACATCTTCCGGGCAAAGGTCATCGATGTTTCGCCGAAATCGTACACCCTGAGTCTTACCGGCGATAAAAGAAAGCTCGAGGGGTTTGTGGAGATCCTCACCCCCATCGGCATCATTGATTTCGTCCGTACCGGCACCGTGGTCATGGCGAGAGAAATGCAAGGAAGGAGGAAATTGCCGTAATGAAGGTCTATTACGATAAGGACACGGATCTGAATCTCATCAAGTCGAAGAAGGTCGCGGTCATGGGGTACGGGTCGCAGGGGTTCGCCCACTCGAACAATCTGAAAGACTCCGGGGTCGACGTGGTCGTGGGGCTGCGCGAGGGCAGCGCATCGAAATTAAAGGCCGAGAAGGCGGGGCTGAAGGTCATGAGCACCTCCGATGCGGCCGCCTGGGCCGACGTGATCATGATCCTCATCCCGGACGAGCTCCAGGCCGACGTGTATGCCCGTGAGATCGCACCGCACCTGAAAAAGGGCGCGTACCTCGCGTTCGCCCACGGCTTCAATATCCACTACGGTCAGATCAGGCTCCCCGAAGGGGTAAGCTGTTTCATGGTGGCGCCCAAGTCGCCGGGCCATATGGTGAGGTATGAATACACCCAGGGCAGGGGGGTTCCCATGCTCATCGCGATCGAGGCCGACGCCGCGGGGAACACCCGGGAGCTCGCCCTCTCCTATGCCGGCGCCATCGGCGGGGGGAAGGCCGGCATCCTTGAGACCACCTTTGCCGAAGAGACCGAGACCGACCTGTTCGGCGAGCAGGCCGTGCTCTGCGGCGGGGTCACCTCCCTGATCACGGCCGGGTTCGAAACCCTGGTCGAGGCTGGCTATGCGCCGGAGATGGCGTATTTCGAGTGCCTGCACGAGCTCAAACTCATCGTCGACCTCATCTACGAGGGCGGGATCTCCAACATGCGCTACTCGGTGAGCAACACCGCCCAGTTTGGCGACATCACCCGGGGCCCCATGGTCATCGACGAAGAGGTGAAGGAGACCATGAGGGATATCCTGGCCCAGATCCAGGACGGCAGCTTCGCCCGCGAGTGGATCCTGGAAAACAAGGCGGGAAGGCCCGTGTTCAACGCCCTGACCAGAATGGGCGAGAGGCACGAGATCGAGCAGGTGGGCGAGAAGCTCCGCGCCATGATGCCCTGGATCCAGAAGGACCGCAAGGTCAACAAACAGGAGAACTAGGTGAAGATCCGCAGAGAGGGCTTTCCGTTCATCTTCGGCTCCGGAATCCTCTCCCTGGTCCTTGCACGGCTGGGGCTCGGGATCCTGGGGCTCATCCCCGTGATGTTCGTGACCTGGTTCTTCCGGGATCCGGAGCGGGAAGTGCCTGCAGGGGAAGGTCTGGTCATCTCTCCTGCGGACGGAAAGGTCCTCGATGTGGTGAACACCGACGAGGAGCGGGTGGGGCCGTGCACGAAGGTGTCCGTCTTCATGTCGGTCTTCAACGTTCACGTGAACCGCTCTCCTGTCTCGGGCACGGTGGTCGGCAAGCACTACCGGCCCGGGACCTTCCACATGGCCAATCTCGGAAAGAAGACCGAAGCCAACGAGCGCATGATACTCTATATCGAAAACCAGGACGGGGTGTTCCGGGTCGACCAGGTGGCCGGCCTGGTGGCCAGGAGGATATCCTGCATGCCCGGTGAGGGCGATAAGGTCGAGGCCGGGCAGAGGATCGGGCTGATCCGGTTCGGGTCGCTTCTGGAGTGCTATATGCCGGCGGGCTACACCGCCGCGGTGGGCAGGGGCCGGACGGTCTTCGCCGGTGAGACGGTCATAGGGAGGAAAGAGGAGTGAAGAAGAAAACCAGGACAAAGTCAGGAACGGAAACAAAGCGGTCGGTGCCCTTTCTGCCCAACTTCATCACCACGGTCGGTCTCTTCTTCGGGTTCTATTCCATCTCGTTTTCCCTGAAAGGGAATTTCTACATGGCTGCGATCATGATCCTGCTGGCCGGGTTCATCGATGGCATCGACGGCAGGGTAGCCAGGGCCACCAATTCCACTTCGGCCTTCGGCAAGGAGTACGACTCGCTCTCCGATGTGGTCGCCTTTGGCGTCTCACCCGCTATCCTGGCCTTCCTCTGGCAGGTCAACCAGTTCGGCAGGCTGGGGTTTATCGCCTGCTTCCTGTTCGTGGCGTGCGGAGCGCTGAGGCTCGCCCGTTTCAACACGGACACCTCGGATATCACGGGCTTTGTGGGGCTTCCCATCCCCATAGCCGCAGCCGCGGTATCGAGCATGGTCCTGCTCTCGAAGCAGATCGGGACCATCCCTCCGCCGGTTATCCTCATGGTCATGTATGCCCTGTCGTTCATGATGGTGAGTGCGATCCGGTATCCGAGCTTCAAGCACATCAACTATCTCAAGGCCCATCCCTTCCAGCTCCTGGTCGCCGGGTTGCTGGTGCTCGTGGTGGTGGCGCTGGCGCCGGAGATCATGATCTTCGTGCTGGTCACGACATTCATCGTGGGTGGGCCGATCGGCAACGCGGTGGTACAGATCCGCAGTCACGCGCGCGAGAAAAAGCAATCGAAAGAGGCAGAGCATGAAAACGCCGAAAGAGAAAATAATCATATTTGATACAACGTTGCGGGACGGCGAGCAGTCTCCCGGGGCAAGCATGGACGTGCACGAGAAGGTGCTGGTGGCAAAGCAGCTCGAGGCGCTGGGTGTGGACCGGATCGAGGCCGGGTTCCCCATCTCTTCGCCCGGGGATTTCGACGCGGTGCAGGCAGTGGCCGGCGAGGTCAGGAAATCCATGGTCATCGGGCTGTGCCGGGCCAGGGACGAAGACATCCAGGCCGCCTGGGACGCGGTGAAAAACGCGGCCATGCCGGGGATTCACACCTTTATCGCCACCTCGGACATCCATCTGAAATACCAGCTGAACATGAGCCGCGACCAGGTGCTGGAGTCTGTCGAACACTCCGTGGGAATGTGCCGCTCGCTCTGCCCGGACGTGGAGTTCTCCGCCATGGATGCCACGCGCTCGGACAGGGACTTTCTCGTGGATGTCTACTCCACGGCCATCGCCGCGGGAGCGGGCACCATCAATGTCCCGGATACCGTGGGGTATACCAACCCCCAGGAGTTCTTCGAGCTCATCAGCTATCTGAAGAAGAAGATCAGGGACATCGACAAGGCGGTGATCAGCGTGCACTGCCACAACGACCTGGGCATGGCAACGGCCAACTCGGTGTCGGCCGTCATGGCGGGGGCCCGGCAGATCGAGTGCACCATCAACGGCATCGGCGAGCGCGCGGGCAATACCTCGCTCGAAGAGGTGGTCATGATCTTCAATGTCCGCAAGGACCTCTACAAGCTGGACACCTCGATCGACACCTCGCAGATCTATCCCGCGAGCCGTCTCGTCTCGCACATCACCGGCATCCCGGTCCAGCCCAACAAGGCCATTGTGGGTGCCAACGCCTTTGCGCACGAATCGGGCATCCATCAGGACGGCTATCTCAAGGAGCGCTCCACCTACGAGATCATGACGCCCGAGGCCATCGGCTACGGCAAGTCGAACCTCGTGCTGGGCAAGCACTCGGGCAGGCACGCCCTGAGCAAGCGCCTGGAGTCGATGGGATACCGCCTGAGCGAAGAGGACGTGAACAAGGTGTTCAGGCGGTTCAAGGAGATCTCGGACAAGAAAAAGGAGGTCTTCGACGCCGACATCGAGGCCATCGTGATCGAAGAGATCTACCGGGTGCCCGACAAGTACGAGCTCAAGCACATCAACGTGAGCTCGGGCACCGTGTCGACCCCGGCAGCAACGGTGGTGCTCGGCGTGGACGGCGAGGTCGTCAAGGAGTCGTGCTTCGGCAACGGCCCCGTCGATGCGCTCTACAAGACCATCATCAAGATGACCGGATTTCATGCCGACCTGAAGCGGTTCTCGGTGAGCTCGGTCACCGGAGGCTTCGATGCCCAGGGCGAGGTGACGGTCGAGCTCATGGACAGAGATACCGTCGCCACCGGCCAGGGCGCCGACCCCGACATTCTCGTGGCGTCGGCCAGGGCTCTGGTGAACGCGCTCAACCGGATGGAGTTCCTCAAGCGCAAAAGAACCGGAGACGTTCCCCATCTCTAGTACACACGAGACAGCACGCACGATTCAGACAAGAGGCTGACAAGGAGGCTTATAAACCGTGGGAATGACTATTGCCGAAAAGATCCTCGCGGCGCATACGGATGCGCGCGAGGTCAAGCCGGGCGACATCGTGAAGGTGAACGTGGACGTGGCCCTGGCAAACGATATCACCGCGCCGCTCGCCATAAAGGCTTTTCAGACCGGCGGGCAGACGAAGCTGGCCGACCCCGACAGGGTCGTGTTCGTTCTGGACCACTTCACCCCGAACAAGGACATCGCCTCGGCCAACCAGTGCAAGATGGTCAGGGACTTCGCGCACCAGCACGAGCTCAAGAACTTCTTCGATGGCGGCGACGTGGGCGTTGAGCACGCCCTGCTCCCCGAGAAGGGCATTGTCCTGCCCGGCGACCTCGTCATCGGCGCGGACAGCCACACCTGCACCTATGGCGCGCTCGGCGCATTCGCCACCGGCGTGGGCAGCACCGACCTCGCCGCGGCAATGATGACCGCCCAGGCCTGGATGAAGGTGCCCGAGAGCATGAAGTTCATCTTCAAGGGCGAGCTGCTGCCCTGGGTCGGGGGCAAGGACCTCATCCTCTACCTCATCGGCGACATCGGGGTTGACGGCGGCCTGTACCGCGTGCTTGAGATCGAAGGCCCGGCCGTTACCTCGCTCGACCTGAGCAACCGGCTCACCATGTCGAACATGGCCATCGAGGCCGGGGCCAAGGCGGGCATCATCCGGGCCGACGAGAAGACCGAAGCATATGTCAGGCCGCGGGCAAAGCGGCCCTACACCGTGTTCGAAAGCGATGCGGACGCCCGGTATGCGTCGGTCAGGGAGTACGACTGCGCCAACATCGAGCCCCAGGTGGCCTTCCCGCACCTGCCCGAGAACGCCAAGCCCATCAGCGAGGTGGGCGAGGTGAGGATCGACCAGGTGGTGATCGGCTCGTGCACCAACGGCCGGATCGAAGACTTGCGTGTCGCCGCCGGGATCCTGAAAGGTCAGAGGGTCGACAAGGGCTTGCGGTGCGTGGTCCTGCCCGCCACACCCGAGGTATTTCTCCAGGCCGAGGAGGAGGGCCTGATCAGGATCTTCCTTCAGGCGGGCGCCATCATCGGCCCCCCGAGCTGCGGACCCTGCCTGGGAGGGCACCTGGGGATCCTCGCAAAGGGGGAAAAGGCCCTGGCCACCACCAACCGCAACTTCGTGGGCCGCATGGGCGACCCGGGCAGCGAGGTGTACCTCTCGGGCCCGGCGGTCGCCGCAGCATCCGCGGTCACGGGCAGGATATCCTCTCCCTCGGAGGTGATGGAATGAACATCCACGGACGCGTATTTCGCTTTGGAGACGATATCGACACAGACGCAATCATCCCGGCCCGCTACCTGAACACCTCCGACCCGGAAGAGCTCAGGAAGCACTGCATGGAAGACGCCGACCCCGCGTTTCCCTCCAAGGTGAGCAGGGGCGACATCATCGTGGCGGGCAAGAACTTCGGGTGCGGCTCCTCCCGGGAGCACGCCCCCATTGCGATCAAGGCCAGCGGCGTGAGCTGCGTCATCGCGTCGAGTTTTGCCCGCATCTTTTTCCGCAACAGCTTCAACATGGGGCTCCCCATCTTCGAGTCGGACGAGGCGTCAGCGGAGATCAAAGAGGGCGATATCGTCGAGGTCGAAGCCTCGACGGGCCTGATCACGGATATCACCACCGGGAAGCAGTACCGGTCACGGCCCATACCGCAGTTCATGCAGGAGCTCATCGCGGATGGCGGCCTCATGGAGCACATTCTCAAACGGGGCGGGATCTAGCGGTTTTCTGATCGGGAAACCGGCAGCACATCCCGCTATCGAGACGGTAACCAGCGGTACTCCAGCAAAAGACAGTCACCGGGATTTGCCGCACGAACCGCCAACGGGGTTTTGTATGGCTCGACCTTTGAACAGGGCAGGCAGCGAACGCCTGCCTTTTTCACATGCGAGCCTGTCAGTGCACCCCGTCGGTCATAACCAGGAAAGGAATACCATGGCAAAACAATTACGGATCGCTGTGGCGGGTGCGAACACCACAGCAGGCAAAGAGATCATCAGCGTGCTTGAAGAGCGGGATTTTCCGGCCGCGGCCATCGTCCCCCTCGCGACACAGGGATCGCTCGGCAGCACCGTGCAGTACCGGGATGAGGACATTCCGGTGCAGACCATACAGAACACCTCGTTTCAGGGTGTGGACATCGCCTTTTTCGCCTCGACCGAGAAGATCAGCCGGGAGTATGCCCGCGGAGCGGCGAAGCAAGGATGCACGGTGATCGACACCACGCCCTGCTTCCGGATGGATGAAGATATCCCGCTGGTCGTGCCCGAGATCAACGCGCATCGGATCTCCGGGCACAAGGGCATCATCGCGAGCCCGTCTCCGGCAGCCGTGCAGGCAGCCCTGGTGCTGGCCCCCATTCACCGGACAGCCGTGGTCCTGAGGGTCGTCCTCTCAACCTACCAGGCTGTCTCCGACATGGGTGACACTGCGCTGGAGGAGCTCACCGAGCAGATCGCAGACCTCTTCAACTTCCGGGAGACCCGGTCGGCCGTGTTTCCGCACCAGATGGCCTTCAACGTCATCCCCCAGACCGCCTCGTTCATGGACAATGCCTATACCGCCGACGAGATGCGCATCGCGGACGAGACGAGGAAGGTCCTGGAGGACGGCGCCATCCGGATCAGCGCCACCACGGTGCTGGTGCCCATGTATTACTGCCACTCCCAGTCGGTGAACATCGAGACCGCGAAAAAGCTGCCGCCAGATACGGCCAGATCGGTCCTGAAACGCTCGCCCGGCATCAGGGTGGAGGACAATCCGGCTGAGGGCGTCTACCCGCTTCCCGTGTACGCCACCGGGAAGGACGAGTGCTTCGTGGGCAGGATCAGGGAAGACCTATCCACGGAAAACGGCATCGCCCTGTGGAGCGTCTCGGACAACATCCGGAAAGGCACCGCCATCAACGCTGTCCAGATCGCGGAGCACCTGATCTCCATGGAACGGTAAGGAATGGAGCGGTAAAGAGCATGACGTTCCCCCTTCAGCAGGACGAGCCATGCAGATGACCTTGGGGCAGTACATCCCCGGAGACTCCCCGGTCCATATCCTGGACCCGCGGGTGAAGCTCTTTCTCATGGCCTTCAGCATCGGGGCGGCGTTTCAGATGGACACGCCGCCCGGGCTGGTGCTGTTTTTCGCGGCGTGCTCTTTTGTCACGCTGATCGCGGGCCTGTCGTTCCGGAGGCTCGTCAAGGGCCTGAGCCCTTTTCTCTGGCTCTTTGCCATGACCGCGGTGCTCCACCTCTTCATGACCCCGGGAAGTCCCATTCCCTGGATTCCCCACGCCACCTGGCAGGGCCTGTCGAACGGCGTCAACACCGGTTTCCAGCTGGTTTTCGCCATCTGGATCTCCACCCTCATGACCCTGACCACCTCGCCGCTCGACATGGTGTGGGCCATGGAGTGGTATATGAAGCCCCTGAAGTATTTAAAGGTGCCCGTGGACGAGATCGCCCTGCTCATTATGCTGGCGATCCGCTTCATCCCCCTGCTGTTCGAGGAGACGGACCGCATCATCAAGGCCCAGAAGGCCCGGGGCGTTGACATGGAGACCGGCGGTGTCTTCAGGAAGATGCGCTCCCTGGTGCCGGTCATCGTGCCCCTCCTGCACAGCGTGTTCCGCCGCGCCGACGACCTCGCCATCGCGCTCACCTTAAGAGGCTACTCCCCGGGCATCACCCGGACCCGGATGAAGCGCCCCCACGCCGGAAAGAGCGACATCGCCTCCCTGGCAGGTGTGACCACCATCCTCATTGCACTCATTCTCCTCGGCTGAGACGTTCTGCAACAGGCGCAACATATGGTTCATTCAGGAGTCATATAATTTATTTTAAATAAAAAAATCCTTTTTCCGATAGAGAGCCAGTAGGTAAGCCTGACAATCCGAACATGAAATCTCGAAGAGAACAGGGGGCGACATGAAGGACACCTCGGGAGTAAAAATCGGAACAAAGCTCATTCTCGGCTTCTTCTCCATGATCGTTTTCATGGTCATCATAGGGAGCTGCAGCTACTGGGGCATTACCAGACTCAGCGGGAACATAAACGATATCTTCACCGTGCGGCTTCCCAGCATCGATTATCTGGTTGAAGCGGACCGCGACCTTCAGCAGCTGCTGGTGGCGGAGCGCTCGCTGATCTTTACCTCGCCCGATCAGGAATCGTTCAAAACCCTGCTCGCGGATTATGAGGAAAACTTGAGCCAGTCCGATGATCGTTTTCAGAAATTCAAGGCCCTTGCGTCAACACCTCAAGAGCGGGCCATTGTCGAGAAGTACGAAAAGGCCCGGGCAGAGTGGGAGAAGCTGTCTGGCGAGGTGATCACGCTCAGGAAAAATTCCTTGAATGGGAACTCGGATGCGGCCGTTGACTTGAGCATGGGACCCGCCGGAGAGAAATTCGAAGAGATGAGGGATCAACTCAACGCACTCCAGGAAATGAACCTGGAGATTGCGGGGAACGAATACGCCCAGGCCGAAACCACGCTGAAAAAGAGCCTCTCGATTGTGCTGGTGGTAATCCTGGCGGGCCTTGTGGTTGCAATCGGCCTTTCGATCTTTCTCAGCCGGAACATCTCCGGCATCCTGGGTTCCCTGCTGAGCGAGATGGATCGTCTGGTGGAGGGCGCGCTTGCAGGCAGGCTCGACATTCGCGGAGACCCGGACAAGGTCAATTTCGAGTTCAGAAATATCGTCAAGGGGGTGAACGAGACCCTCGATGCGGTGATCGGACCGCTGAACATGGCTGCAGGATACGTCGACAGCATCAGCAAAGGTGTCATACCGGAAAAGATTACGGAGGAATACAAAGGGGATTTCAACACGATCAAGAACAACCTCAACATACTGATCCAGGCAATGAACGATCTCACGGAGACCGCTGAGAAGATAGCTCAGGGCGATCTCACGGTGAAGATCAAACTGCGTTCCGATACCGATAAGCTCATGATAGCCATGCAGAGGATGGCGAACGATCTCTCCGAGGTGGTGAGAGACGTGATGATTGCGGCTGGCAACGTGGCGGCGGGCAGCGAGCAGATGAGCTCCGCGGCAGAGGAGATGTCGCAGGGTGCGAGCGAGCAGGCATCCGCTGCCGAGGAGGCGTCGTCCTCCATGGAGCAGATGGCCTCCAACATCCGCCAGAACGCTGACAATGCCCAGCAGACCGAGAAGATCGCGGTCAAGTCGGCAGACGACGCCATCCAGGGCGGCAAGGCGGTCGACGAGACCGTGGGCGCCATGAAGACCATT